>JBIOXB010000023.1:0-16491 GCA_044869275.1 bacterium | reverse complement strand
GCATGCTCGTTTCAGCATGGCGCATGAAAATGCTCCAGGGCATCCGTTGGGTTTTTCTATCCGTTGGCTTAAACCAAAGCCGCCGCGAAGCGGCTTCAGTTGGCGGCGCAGCCGACAACTGGCGTAGACGCTTACAAGTGAAATCTGCGCTTTTTGAGCAAAGAAATCCACAATCCAAAGCTCAAAATTCAAAACCACATTTGGGCATTGTTCTTTGAGTTTTTGGTTCCCGGCTTGTCCGGGTTAGGTTTTGCCCAACAATCGCTCGCGATAGCGCCTGCTGACGGTGAGCCTGACGCCGTTTTTCAGAATCGCGACACAATCGCCGTGCGAGCCGGGCTGGATTTCCTGTATGTAATCGAGATTGACGAGATGCGAACGATGAATGCGAATAAATCTTGAGGGATCGAGGCGCTGTTCCATCTCGTTCATTGTTTCGCGCAAGAGATAGCCGCCTTTTTCCGTGTGCAGCTTGACGTATTTTTCTTCCGCAGAAATATACTGGAGCTCGCCGGTTTTGACAAAGAAGTAACGCGCTCCGGAATTCACCAGGATTCTGTGCAAGTACTTTTGTTCTTTGTTGATTTCCGCCAGCAGCCTTTGCAAGACACCGGTGTGCTCATTTTTCAAGCGCATCTGCTCAAGCGCGCGCCTGAAGGACCTGTGAAAACGATCCTGATCAAACGGTTTCAGCAAATAATCGAGCGCGTGCACTTCAAAGGCCGCGAGCGCGTATTGGTCATACGCCGTGACGAAAATCACCGCCGGCATTTTTTCCGCACCTATGGCCTCGATCACCTCAAAGCCGGTCATGCCCGGCATCTGAATATCCAGCAACACCAGGTCCGGTTTTTTCTCGTGAATCAATTTTGCCGCTTCGATCCCGTTGCCGGCCTCGAAAATGGCGGCGATGCCGGCCTCCTCTTTCAAAAAAGTGCGAATCTTTCTGCGCGCAGGCTGCTCGTCATCGACGATGAGGATGGTCATACCTTGCATGAAAGAGCCTAATCGGATGTTTGCAATCTGGAGATCATGGATTGAGATTCTCTCGGCCGAGCAGAATCATACTGCGAAAAAATCAAAAGACAGAAAGATGAAGGACAGAAAAATGCTTGTCGCCTGGTTCATCTGGTCATCGTCAACTTTTCTGATGCGCTGCCAAATGCGATTTTTCTGTCTCTCATTTTTCTGTCCTGGCCTTCTATAAGCCAAGATGATGATGGCTTGGTCTCTGCAAGACTGTTGTCCACGCCAACTGAACTGCACCAAGGTAATTTGATCATTAATCGGCATCCGGCCGGAAGGGAATTTCCATCACCACCTGCAACCCGCCTCCTGTAATATTCTGCAGATGCAATCGATGTTCCCGGCCATAGAGCTTTTCCAGCCGTTCGGCAGTATTCGACAAGCCGATACCATTCTTCATGATCTGCGCCGGCGCGGCGGGAAGGCCGGGGCCGTTGTCGGTGATGATCAGCTTTATCTTGCCGCTTTCTCTCTGCGCACGAATTTCAATCTCGGCGTTTTGTAAAGTTTCCATGCTGTAGCGAATAGAGTTTTCCACCAACGGCTGCAAAATAAAACCCGGCACTTTCGCAGCCAAAGTGTCATGCTCGATATTCAGCTTCACGGATAACTTGTCGTCAAAGCGCGCCTTCATAATATCGACGTACAACTCCAAAAGCTCGAGCTCTTTCTTGAGCGGATGCTCCTGCCAATTGGCGCTGTTCAAGGTTTTGCGCAAAAGATCGCTCAAGCTCGCGATCATGCGGTCCGCGGCTTTGACGTCGTCGTACATCGTGGAAGAAATCACATTGAGGGTGTTGAACAAAAAATGCGGATTGAGCTGCATTTGCAGCGCCTGCAGCCGGGCATGGGATAACTGCTGCTGCAGCTCAGCCGCACGCAGCTTTTGCCTTTGGTTTTCACGCACATAATCGACGAGCAGCACAATTGCCAAAATGGACCAAAAGGCGAAAAATTGGTGGGTGTATTCCATCAAGAATCTGTAGGGCAAATGGCCATAATTGTAACTGCCCTTGCCGGCAAGCCAATAGATCAAACGCCGGCTGCCGAACATTAGCAAGGTGTGACTGGCGCCAAAGATCACGCTTGCCAACAAATAGACCGGGAGGCGTGCAGTTAAATTCTCGCGCGTGAGCGGGTATTTCCCAAAGAACCATAGCAAAAACGGCAACAACAGTAAGACCGCATAAGCCCCGGTCGTTTCCATGATCAGATAGAACTGAAATCTCCCGGGCTCGCCTTCGGCCAGCTCACTGGTGATGTAACGCGTGAGATTCAACGCGGCAATCAAAGTAAAAATGGCGAGGAGAAATAGCCATTTTTGCCACGGTTTTTTGTCGCTCGATTCGCTCATGACCCCTCGTTGTCCAGTACCATCACTCTCAAACATGGCGTTGCTTCTCGATGCTGCTGCAAAAGATGCTGAGCGGCTGCGGAAAATATATGCAAATCGGAGCTTATTTTCATGCGCAGAGCATCTTCGCATGCATTCCACGGGTGAGCGGTGGAAGGAGAGTCTTCACACAGGATGAATCAGACGGTGTGAAAACGCTTGGTTGCAACGCCGGCTGAGCTTGTCGAAGCCGGATTCTTGAACTTAGCACCCTTCGACAAGCTCAGGGTGCGGCATTCTCAGGTTTTCACACAGTCTGAATCGTGGTGAATGACAAGAAATCCGCCTACGAACGAAAACCGTTTTTCAACTCTCGCACTTTTTCCCGATAAAACTCGAAAAAACCGTTTCTCGGATTCCGGCACAGGAAGACCGGCAAGCCGCTCTCTCGCGCATATTCATTCGTAATCTGCCCGACTTGCCGCACCTCGGCAAAAAAGTGGGAAATTTCTTCCACCTCGTCGTTGACATAGATGAGAGTCGTGATGTTCGTGCTATCCGGCGCCCAGAAGACAAAACTCTCGTTGAAGCTGACCGGTTCGGGCAAACCTTGTTTTTTGCCGTAGTATTTAATCGCACCGGCTTGACCGTAATTCTCCGCATAAATGACGCAACGCGCTTTTTCTGAATCACTCAGGCTGTGATAAGTTGCGCCGACCACGGTCGCCAGCTCTTCCCAGCCGATCATGTCGGCGTAATCCTGCGGCAGACGGTGGAGGCGGCCGTCCTCCCAGCGCAGGGCATTGGACAGCCCGAAGCTTTTGGATTTTTCCGCGTACGCGAGCATTTGTTCGTGCGGCAGTAGGGGCAGACTATAGGGAACAACCGGCAGCGCCAACACGAGCATGAAAACCAAGAGTGCGGGTCGCAGCCATCGCCGGCGGCCAGCCCAAAAGCCTTCGAGCACGAATCCACCGGCAGCGAGGAGAATAGGGTACAATCCCAAAGTGTAATAATGTTTGCCGCGCAACAGTATGAAGAGGAGAATTGCTGCCACATAGGTATAGCCCAACGCACGAAAACTTTTCCCTTCTTTAAAAAACAGGAAAAAGGCGAGCCCCACCAGCCACACGAAAAGGCCGGGCAGATTCATCAACAGTTGCATGACGAGAAAATTTGCCGCATCTACATGCACGAGCTGGGTTCTGTGCAGTTCTGCCATGTGCGAGAACACCGGCCAGTTGTGATTCATCTGCCACAACAAATTCGGAAGGATGAGCAAGAATCCCGCCAGCAAGCCGAACAGGAAATATTTGGAAATGAACAATTGGCGGTCTGGCGTGAATAAGAATGAAAGCAGCACGGCGACGACCAGGAAGGCAATGGCATATTTGTTCAAAAATGCCAGGCCGCAAACGGCGCCCAGCGGCAGCCAGAATTTTGGATTTTGTGTTTGCACCAGCTTGAGCACCAAAAACGTCGCGAGCAGCCAATAGAACTGATCGAAAGAGACCGGTTGAAAAAGAGAATTGCTGCGCAAAAAAGCTGGCGATACTATAAAGGCAGTACCGGCAATCGCGATGGCCCAGCTCTTTCCGCCCAGGCTTTTGACGATCAATCCGATCAAAATAACGGAGAGCGCGCCGAGCAACGCCGGGAAAATGCCCAGAGCAAAGACAGAGTCCCCAAAAAGGATCTGCGTGAGCTTCGCGAAAAAAGCGATGGCGGGCGGCACGGACACATAACCCCAAGCGAGATGATCGCCCAAGGCCAAAAACAAATAGGTGTCGCGATGCGGTTCGTAGTTGGCGCTGGTGGAAAAATGAATCGCCAGCTTGAGCGCCGCCAAGCCCAGGAGCAGTGACCATTCCGAGGAAAGACCGGGTTTTTTCATACGCGCCTCGCGTTTGGATTTTTGCTGTTGCCGCATTAATTTCGCTCCAGCATACGAAAAACAATCCTTCTGGTTGTGCGCTTTGTCGTGAATGGGATTTTTATAGGCATGAGCGGCGGTATTCCGCCCGTGATCTTGCCGCAGGCACCGTGCCGCAAACTTGCGCCTCATCTGAGCAAGAGGCCGCGGCATGACATGCGTGTGGATTTGCTCCACCACACAAAATACACTGTAAACCTTCACCAAACCACATCTTTATGGGGTTGTACGCTTATGTCTCAAAATGTATCTTCCGACATGATAAACGTTGCCATCATCGAAGACGACGAAGAAAACCGCGAGGAGCCGCGCAAAACCGGCCATGGACTGCGCAATATGAAAATGCGAGCCGAACGCCTCGGCGCGAAGCTGGAGGTGAAAATGGAGGGAGGCGTTGCGGTCGGATTGGTGGGGAAATCGTTGCGGTGATGCCGCGGCCAGTAGTCGGCAAGATCCGTATTTTTGCAAGTGAAGCCGGATTGGGGAGCTTGAACGGAAATTCTCACTCCTTACTCTTGATCATACCCATTCTCGGTTGTTGTCATATTCCAAAGCGAGTAATAGCAGGAGCAAGAGTAAGAGTGTTCCTCTGCCACTATAAAATCGAATCAATCGAGCGACTCAAGTGTATTGATCCAAACCGTTTTCACTTTTGATTTTGTGCGCCTTCCGCTGTTTTTTCTCCTCCCCCATCTTCATGCAGTCTTCACCCACATTCTCATGGAGTTGTTGGCCGCAGCAACTTTCGTTAAGTTGACGCCGGCAATCTTCGGTAGTCCAGCACGATCAGATCAATTCTACAGGAGCAAATCTCATGAAGAGAGCTTTAACCAGCCTCGCGCTTATTTTTCTGCTCGCAGCCTCACTCTGCGCGCAGGAAACCGGGAATCGGCCCAACCTTTTTCTCACGGGCGGCACCAACAGCTCGCGCTTCTCCGAGGAAAACGACACAGGAGCGGAATGCCTGCGGAGCCTGTTCTTCGGGGCGGACTACCTCTTGTGCCCAAACCGCCCGCTCAGCTTTTCGACCGGCCTGTACTATCAAAGTTCGGGCAGCAAGTATAAATCGGGCGAGGACTTTGGAGAAGGCGGAAGTTATTCCTTCGAGAACAAGGAAGTACTCAATTATCTCACCGTGCCGCTGGAAGCGCGATATGAATTCGGCGCCGGCAATATCCGTCCATTCGTGCGCGGCGGCGGAACCTTCGGCATTTTGCTTTCCGCCAAAAGCAAAACGAAAACCACTTTCAACGGCCAGGAAAACGAAGACGAATCCGATATCAAGGATCAAAAGAAATCGACCAATATCGGTCTCACGCTCGGCGGTGGGATCTCGTTTCCATTGGGAAAATTTCACGGCACCGCCAGTGTGCGCTACGGCCTGGGCTTGACGAACGTCGCAAAAAACGAGGGCGCGCCGAGCGCCAAAACCAGGGACTTGACGTATGCAGTTGGCCTGGGCTTGCCGCTGTGACAGAGGAGGTGGCCGAACAAAACGTGGGAGGCGCAAAAGAGCTTTTGCAATGCTAATAGGCTAGCTATCAATCATCCCGTAACACATTCTTTAAGGAGAACAACAAATGCTTCGATTGTCCATTTCCAAGTCCGGAAACCCTCCGTGGTTGCTCGTCGGCCTGGGGTTAGTCTTTGCTTTCATGATGGCGAATTGCTGCCCGCCGACGCTCACGAACGGCCAAGCCGTAAGCGACTGCATGCGTGCGCAGGGTGCAAAGAAAACTGTCGCCGTTGCTAGCGAACCGCAGAAGCATTCGCCGCAAGAGGGTCGAGCAGAAGCAAAATGAATTGGATTCACCTGCATGAAGTTTTCAGAATGGTTGCTTAATTTGAAATTTGGAAATTGATTGTTTATACTTGGCAAAGTGGTTTTTCACCATTCTGTTAGCGTTCCATCACATTCGAGGAACAGTTAAGTGGCCACCACAAATACCGAACCGTTTCTCTTTTCCGACTTGAACTTGGCGCGGCGACTCGAAAGGGCGGAGGCCCAAAGCAACGCGAGATTCGTTGAGGCACGCGCCAAACTTTTCCCGGCGAGTGGCGCGCAGTGGATTGAGGTGGCGGGCGCCTACGCCATGTTCGATACTCCGTCATCGCCGTTGACGCAAACCTTTGGGCTGGGCGTGTTTGACAAGGTGACCAGCGCCGAGCTGGAACGAATCGAAAAGTTCTTCGCTGAGCATGACGCACCGGTGTTTCATGAAATCAGCCCGCTCGCCGATCCCGCGCTGCCGGCGCTGTTAATCGAGCGCGGTTATCAGCCCTTTGAGTTCACCAGCGTGATGTATCGCCCCATTCGTCAAGACTTTCTCCTGGCATCGTCACGGAACGAAAAAATTAAAGTACGGTTGGTGCAGAAGCAAGAGCGGGAGCTTTGCGCCAAGCTCACGGCCAAGGGATGGAGTGAGCATCCTGAGCTCACCAATTTTCTGCTGGAGATCGGGCAAATCAGCGCAGAGAGCGCGGGCGCGCTTTCATTTTTCGCGGAGTCAGAGGGGCAGCCGATCGCGACGGGCGTGTTATGGCTCTGGGATGGTATCGCGCTGCTGGGCGGGGCATGCACCATCCCCGAAGCGCGCAAGCAAGGCGCGCAACAAGCACTGTTGGAAAGCCGCTTGCGTTACGGCGCGGAACATGGTAGCGACCTCGCCATGATGTGCGCCGCGCCGGGCAGCGCTTCGCAGCGCAACGCCGAGCGGCATGGGTTCCGCATCGCGTACACGCGCATCAAATGGCGATTGCTGCGCCGCGGAGCCTGAGTTTGGGCAGTGAAAACTTCTGCTACTCAAGTGCGATAAAAAACATGGGAGGCGAAGCCAAGCTTCGCCTCCCATGCACTCTAAGCGGTTATTTCGGGCACGAAGCCGGACAGCTGTCGGAGGGCGGGCAACCAGGTGGGCAATTCTGCTCCGTTGCCTTTTGCTCCGACGACATCGCCAGGCTGCCCAACGCCAGCAACACGAGCGCTGTGAACGCCAGAAGGGTTCTCTTCACGTTTTGTCTCCTTTTTAAATGGTTTGAAGTTGAATGGGCAAAAGCCACCTTGGCTTTCATCGCAAAGCATGCACGACTTGTTCGAGTTCCTCGGGTGTAAGCTCCCCCACCGCCAGATACTCTGAGTTTTTCCCCTGCCAGCTCAGTGCTGCAAGATTCCTGGCATTCACCAACAAACACTCCACATTGCAAATCGGTGTCCGTGCCTGGGCGTACGGTCCGAACGTCCAGGGTTGTCCCAGGGCATGTTGAAAAATGTTGATGACTTTATCCGGTTTGCGGTAGGTGAATTGGATGCATTTTCTGCCGTTGCATTCGAGTACCCGCACGCAGTCCAAGCTAAAGGAAGGCGGTAATGCTGCAATGTCGGCGAGAGGAAATGCGATCGCCTGTTGTGCCTCCGCCAGCTTGACGACCTGCGCGGGATAGCGTTTGTAGAATTTGGGCTCGGCAACTTCCTGCCGCAGATCAGTTAAAAAAATGCCGTAATCGATGGCCGCCTGTGCATGGAGCGGGAGGGTGCTTTCGCGCCAGCCGGCTTTCTTCCAGATGGCCACGCTCAATAGCAAAAGCACGACGGTTACCACTGCCCAACGCTGAAAACGCAACTGGGCTGGAGCGGAGAGCGCGATTCGTTTTGGTGAAGGAACAACAATTCTTCTGGCGAGGCGCAGCCACAACTGCTCCGTTGGAACAATGGGCGAAGTCTTGCCTGCCTGCAACAGCTCGCGGCACGCGTGAATCTCTGCGAGCCTTTGGCGGCAGGCAGCACAATTCTCAACATGCCGGTGCATCTGTGCCAGTTCACTCTGCGGCAGCTCGTTATCAACGTAAAGCACCAGCATGCGCTGCAAGCGGCGGTGCTGCAGAAAAGTGCTGATCTTGTTCATATTTTTCTCAATGCGCTTGCCCTGGAACATTTTCTAATCTATTTGCCGTCCGTTGGCCGCTGATCATCCGTTGCACATTTGGTTCGCAGGCTGGCAACCGGCGTTACGATTTTATATAGTCGTGATCGATACCCAAGGCCATGAGCTCTTTTTTTAATTTGGCATAGGCACGATGCAGGCGCGACGCAACCGTCCCCTTGTCGATTTGCAAAACTTCTGCAATCTGATCGTAAGCCAGTCCTTCGAGGTCGCGCAGCACAATGACGGTTCGGAAGGGCTTGCGCAAACGTGACAGGGCGGTTCCGAGCTTCTCTGATATTTCCGCATGATCCGCTTGCCCGGAGCTCTCCCGCGCCAAGCTCCCCTCATTCACGATCAACGTCAAAGACATTTCCCATTTTTGCCTCCGTTTGAAACGCCGCAGCGCATCCAGGCTGGCATTGACGGTCATGCGATACAGCCAGGTCGAGAGTTTGGCTTCGCCTTGGAACTGCGCGAGCTTGTCATGCAGGCGCACAAAGACTTCTTGCACTACGTCTTCCGCCTCGTGGCGCGACAAAGTGAGGTGATAAGCCACCCGATACAATTGCCGGTGGTGCGAGAGAAAAATCGCGCGTAAATCCAGGCTACACTCCGTTGCCGTTTGTGCGAGCTGCGGGGGCATGCTTGCTGCCGATCGGTTCGTTTACTTTTCATTGTTTAGACGACGGAAAATGAAAATTTCTTCCCGCCGCCGGGTAAAAAATCCCCCCATCAAAATGTGGCCTCTTCCCACACATTCATGGAGTTGATGAACCTTCGTCCGCCAGCTATATTGCCGTCGCGCGAAAGGAAAAATAAACGCGCCAGAAACGGCGAAACTGTTCATCCATTTTTTGGAGGAAGAACATGAATGGAAATATCAGAATTGTCACTGCCTTTATAGTGGTGTCCATCCTGGCACTAGACGCGTCCGCGCAAGTGCCGCAATTGAGCAGCTATCAAGGCCAACGCGCAAAGCGGTGGAATGGCGGCGAGATAGAACACGGTAAAAAGGCAAAATAGTTCGAATAAAGCGGTTTAAGATTTTCATAGCAATTGTTTTTAATCCGGATTATTTTGCCTTGATTCGTGTGGTTACGGCAGGAATTGTAGTTCTGGGCGGAATGTCTTGATCGTATCAAATATGAAAAGCACAGCCGCAAAAAACTCTATTTAAATTACCACAGGAGCCATGAGCACGCAAGACATTCGAGTATTATACGAGTACAACCGCTGGGCCAACGCGCAAACGCTGGCCGCGGTATCGGCATTGACTGCCGAACAATTCACGCGAAATCTTTCGAGCAGCTTCCCTTCCGTGCGTGATACGCTGGTGCATATTCTTTCTGCGGAATGGATTTGGCTCAAGCGCTGGCTCGGCATTTCGCCGCCGGCCATGTTGCCGGCGAAAGATTTTCCCGCGCCGGAGGCCGTCTGCAAACGCTGGGCGGAAATTGAGCGCGAACAAACTGATTTCATCGATTCCTTGACGGAGGAGATGCTGGTGCGACGGATATCGTATCTCAACACCAAGGGTGAGAGGTGGGAATATGCGCTCGGGCAGATGCTGCAGCACGTTGTGAATCATTCCACCTACCATCGCGGACAGATTGCGACAATGTTGCGGCAGCTTGGCCAGGTGCCGGCGCCCACAGATTTTTTGATGTTTTTTGACAGACCACAACATCAAGAGCAAGAAGAGTAATAGCGCCCGGCAACGGCTTCAGCCCGCCGGGTTGATTCGGCATCTCGCTCAATCGCCAAATCGGAAAGTTTTGACGTAAACCTTATTTTCATTGCTGCCAGGCACCTCACCAAAATCCTTCCAACGGCGCACTTTTTCCAGGATCGCCGCCTGCAATTCTTGAGAACTCAAACTGGACTCAAGCATTTCCAAATCCTTGATGCACCCTGCCGCGGTGAGTTTGAAACGGAGGGTTACACCTCCTTTTAGCCCCGGATCGCGCTTGAGCGCGCGACGGTACAAATACTGCAACGCCGGCCGGTGCCGGTCGAACACCGCATTAATGGCGTCAATGTGCCGGTCCCGTGGTGCCATCAAAATCTGGCCGTTTGCAGCGCGATCGAACGCGCTGGTGTGGAAATCGTTTTTGGGCCGCACTACAACTTTCTCAAGTGGCCGGCTCGAGGGGAGGCTGGCATGCCCAGTTGCCGGAGCGCTGCGCACAGGGCGCGTTTCCAGGTGCTGTAGCGGCAGCGCAACAGAACTCGCTCCTGCCAAAGAATCCGAAAAACCGGAAAAGGATCGAATCGCATGCTCGAGATCGGAGGCCAGCGCGGATCGGATTCTCATGCGGTGCTCGAAGGCGCCGACCTTTTCGTGGAGCGCTTGATTCCGGCGGCGTAAATCGGCGGCTTTCTCCGCCAGGAATCTCTTGAGCCCGGCGCCGCTTTCCGAAGAAGCCACCATTTGCACGCCGAGAAGGAGCGTCGCCCATGCCATGGCCGTTCGAAGCTTTGATCGCGTGGCTCGCGCAGATTCGCTTTTGCTCCGGCTCGAGGCCTGAGTTGAAGTGTTGAGGAATGGCATGATTTCATTCCAGGTTGTGCCGGTGCTGCGGGCGGCGGTTCTTCTGTTGGCGAAAATCCTACTCCACGAAATTGAAAGTGATGCGGAAAACAGTGTCCCCTTGCGTCTCCGGCACTTCACCGAACCCATCCCATTTCATGATGCTGTCCAAAATTTTGTCCTGCAATGCGAAAGCGCCAAAGGTTGATTGCATGATTTCCGGCCGTTCTTTCACCCGCCCCTGGGCATCTATCGTGATGCGCAAGGCGATTCTGCCTGTCAGCGCCGGATTCTTCCTGAGCTCGTACCGGTAAATGCTTTGCAGCTTCTCCTGGTATTGCTCGGAAATCGTGGCGAGCAATGCCGAGCTGTCACGCCTGCCCGCCATGAGATTCTCGCGCTCCGGCCATGGGCGCGCCGCGCGCGCGTGTGGTTCCTCTTCGATGACGAGATCCTCCAATTTGATTTCCGCCGCGCTCACTTTTGTTGAACGGCTGCCGGGATGAGGGCGATCGCCATGCGGCCATGCTTTTGCATGGGTTTCCTGCTGCTGCGGTGCAGGTTTCGTGCTTGCTTCAGGCACGAGTGTGGAGTCGGCGCGCTGCCCTGCGGGTGGGGAAGTCTTGGGCGAGTTGAGATCCTTGGCGGCATTCAGAGTTTTCGTCAAAAGCGAATCGATGCGGCGCAGCTTTTCTTCTTCGTTTTTGATCAGGGTTTCCACGGCTTCATATTCGCTCGACGTCCGCGCCAGACTCACGATGCGCAACTCCAACTCGTTCAACTCCTCCTGGGCCCGCTGGCGCAAATCTTCGAGGTCCTTGAGGTGCCTGTCGAGATTCGTCTGGCTGGCCCGGTCTTGCGAGGTGATTTCTTCGACTTTTCTTGTCCCCTTCACATTCTTGTATAGATTGATGATGACCGTTGCCGCTGTTTTGACCACTTCCACTGCCTGCACAAAGTTGCTCAGAAAAAGGGACAGAGACAGCAGCAGTACGATTAAAACACCGGAAGTCTTGGGAAATTTTCTAGCCTGCAAAAGCAATTTCGTGCCGCCTTTTGAAAACGGCATACGCAGGCGCAACGAGAGCGAGGGGCGGCTGGCCTCCGGCTGCGGCGGGGGAGGCGGTGAGACGCCCCGGCGATTGCCCTGGCGATTGTACTGGTTTTTGCGCCTTCTTTTTGACATATTTCTCAAACGTCAGGATAATACCGCCCACGCCGGGCGGGAAAATGCGAAAGGCACGCCGCATGAGCGTGACACTAACAGTGTGAGGTGCGGCTGGGCTAATCAGCCAAGAGAGGTAAGCGAAATGGGAAGATCTGGCGCGCTTAGGTGAGCCCCGGCGGCGCGAAGGACTTGCGCTGGCGTCTGCTGACATTGTCTGGAGCGCTTGACACTTCTGTGATTTTAACTTTTACACAAAAGCATGCAACAATATAATGCCTGTGAACATCGAATAGCAAAAAAAATTTTGTTAACAGTTGCACGATGCCAGCCCTTTCCTCTTCCATACGCTTGCTCGCGCTGTTCTTGGCGCTGTTGCCTTTTCCGGCGCTGACGCAAATCCTTCCCTTCGAGCATTACTCAACCAAAGAGGGCCTGCCTTCGCAATGGATCACGGCGATTTATCAAGACCGCCGCGGTTATTTGTGGATCTGCAGCGATGAAGGCCTGTCCATGTACGACGGCGTGAGCTTCAAGAATTACGGTCTCGCCGACGGCCTGCCCGTGAGCCACGTCTGGAACGTCATCGAGAGCAGGACGGAACCAGGCACGATGTGGATCGGCACGCACTTGGAAGGCGTGGTGAAACTGGCGGGCGGAAAGTTCACGGCCATTCAACTGGGTTCGACGCCACCTTCCAATACCGTGGGCACACTGTTCGAAGATCATGAAGGCGTGCTCTGGTGCGGCACGAACCAGGGCGTTTGCCAAGTGCGCGACGGACACGTGACTTCTTTCCCCACCGGCAATGACACGGGCTGGGCGCGTTTCATCGTACAGACGCGTGACAGCACCATATGGATCAGCCTCGATCAAAACGTCTATTGTTATTTTCCCAAAACAGGCAAACTCCAGCCCATGGTGTTGCCTTTTGCAGACACACCCAAGAGGAGCATGATCGAAGACGCCGACGGCACGTTGTGGCTGGCAACGGAGAAGGGGGAGATCTTACAATGGCGTGACCACCGCGTGATCGCCACAAGACCTTTGCCGGTGGCGGAGCTGCACGACTTGCTGCTCGACTATGACGGGTCGCTGTGGGCCAGCACCATTGCCGGAATAATGAACATACCAACCCGGGATTTTCCGCGCGGCGCGATCGTGCATTATTCCAGCGCAAATGGCCTGCCCAAGGACGACGTGCTTTCCTGCGAGCTTGATCGCGAGCATAACCTCTGGTTCGGCACGCAAGGCAATGGCATGGCGAAATTGTCGGTCAGAAACATCTTGCGTTTCCCCTTGCCCGGTTTGCGCTCCGATGTCATGAATCGGGCCGCCGTGGCTGATGCGCGCGGGCGGATGTTCGTCGTTTCCGAGCAAGGGCTGTGGGAAATCTGGAGAAGGAGTGACGGCGGCTGGCAGCAGTATTTGCACCAGCCGCAACATCGGCCCAGCCCCATGTGGCAGGCGGATTTCGGGCCAGATAGTACGCTGTGGATCGCCATGCGCTCGGGCGGCATATGCGGATACAGAATCAAACCGGAGGGGGAAGGCCCCTCGCGGCTCGTGGCAACGCGCATGCTGAAACCTGGACGCGATCTCCCCGCGGGTTTTCCGCTGGCTTTCATGGTGGATCGCCACAATCAGCTTTGGTGCAACGTGCGGTACTTGGGTCTTGTGCATTTCGATTTGAACACGGGGAGGATGCGCAAGCTATATACGGCGGCCGACGGCATGCCGACCAACACCGTGCGTGCGATTTTGCGCGATCGCAACGATCAGATGTGGTTCGGAGGATTTTTCGGCGGCATTGCGCTGTTCCATTTGGAAAACCACGCGCTGAAATTGCTGCGCACCATTACCACCGCCGATGGGCTGCCGGACAATAGCATTCGCATGATCATGGAGCGCCGCAACGGCGAGGTTTGGATCGGCACGCGTTTTGGCGGTGTGGGAATCTGGCGGGATGGCAAAATGCACACGCTCTCGACGCGCGACGGCTTGCTCAGCAATGCAGTGTGGGGATTCGCGGAGGATGAAAAGGGCGGCATGTGGATCGGCACAACGGTGGGCATGCAATACTATCTGCCTGATTCCTCCCGGCTGATCACGGATAGAAAACTCACTGGAGAGCTGGTTGGCTCGGTAGGCGTTGCGCCGGGCGGAATGGTTTGGGGCTTGAGCAACCACAATCTCATAGTCTATGAAGTTGACAAAGCCGGCCCGCCGCCGGTGCCGCCGCTGGTTTATATCACCGGCTGGCGCGTCAACGGTGTCGAGCGTGAGATCTCGCCTTACGCGAAGCTGCCGCATGATCAGAATCTTTGCATCATCAAATTCGGCGGCATCAGCTTCAAGGATGAAAAATCCTTGCGCTTCAAATACCGGCTGCAAGGACTGGAAGAAAGCTGGCAAGGTCCCGTGCAAGAACGCACCGTGACCTTTGCTTCGCTGCGGCCGGGCGCTTACGCTTTCGAAGTCAGCGCGATTAACGTGGAGGGCGTGACCAGCACAGCGCCCGCGCGCTTGGCGTTTGAGATTTTGCCGCCGTTTTGGCAGCGCTGGTGGTTCATCGCGAGCAGCGCCCTCGCACTCGCGGGCATCTTTTACGGGTTGCATCGCCTGCGCTTGCGCCGCGTTTTGGAGATTGAAAAAATCCGCTCGCGCATTGCGCTCGATTTGCACGACGACATTGGCGCGGGCTTGACGCACATCGGATTGCTGTCGGAAGTCGCGCTGCAAAAATCCGGCGCGGCGCTCGGGAGCAGCGTGCAGAGGGAAACCAATGGCAGCCAAGTTCTTTCATCAGAAGCAGCCGGTGAGCTCGCCACCACGGTGGCGCGCGTGGGCGTCATTGCGCGCGAGCTCTCTGCCGCGATGAGCGACGTGGTCTGGTCGATTAATCCGAGGCACGATTCCGTCGAGGCGCTGCAGCGGCGCTTGCGCGCTTTTGCTGCGGAAACGTGCGACGCAAAAAACATTCAATTGAAAATGGAATTCTCCAAACAAATCGCCGGCCTGAAGCTCAACCCCGAAGTGCGCAGAAACTTGTTGTTGATTGCCAAGGAGGCGCTGCACAATCTGGCGAAATATTCCGCCAGCCCGACGGCGCAAGTAGCGCTGCAGGTCAACGGCAAAAATCTCATGCTGACTGTGGCGGATGCGGGCCGGGGGTTCGAGAAGGATAAAGCAAAAACGGGAAACGGCTTGATCAACATGCAGGCGCGCGCGGAAAAAATCAACGGCATGTGCGAAATCGTTTCCGCGCCGGGGCAGGGCACGCGCATCATTGCCACGGTCCCATATTGAGAAAAAGTTTTATTGCATCTTGCGGCATTTCTCATAGATTGATCGCGCAAACCGCCGTGGCCGATCGCGGAACCGGCACTCCCCGCGAGTTTGCGTTGTATGCCAATTATCCCAATCCGTTCAATCCCGTGACCAGGATGCAGTACGCCGTGGCGCGCACGGAGCTGGTCAACTTGAAAGTGTACGACGTGCTGGGGAATGAGATCGCCACCTTGGTGAATGAAAGAAAACCGCCGGGTGTTTATTCCGTTACTTTTGATGCGCGACGCTTGTCCAGCGGCGTCTATTTCTACAAACTCACCGCCGGCAATTTCGCGGCCATTCGCAAAATGCTGCTGCTGCCCTAAACCAAGACACGTTGACGGACATGCCCAATACTGAACCCGACATCCAGGTTGCCCTGGTGGACGACGATGAAGCCGTGCGCGGCATGATCGCCGCGCTGCTTAAGAACGCCGAGGGGTTGCATTTCTCCGGCGCCTATTCCAGTTGTGATGACGTGCTGGAGAACATGATCGAGGAATTGCCTGACGTCGTGCTCATGGATATCAACATGCCCGGCCGTTCGGGCATCGCATGCGTTGAAGCGCTGCGCCTGGAAATTCCCGACTTGAAAATTCTCATGCTCACCAACTACAGCGATGACGAGCGCATCTTCGAATCGTTGCGCGCGGGCGCGGTGGGGTATTTGCTCAAGAATTCTTCGATGGAAAAGCTGACGGAATCGATCAAAGAAGCCCATCGCGGCGGCGCGCCCATGTCCGGCGAAGTGGCGCAAAAAGTGCTGGCCTATTTTCAGGGCCAGAAGAAGAATGTGAAATACACCGCCGAGCTTTCCGACCGCGAATTAGAAGTGTTGCGCGCGCTCACCGACGGCCTAAGCAACAAAGAAATCGCCGCGCAGCTTTTTATCAGCCTGCCCACGGTGCGTTTTCACCTTAAAAACATCTACGCCAAGTTACACGTCAATTCCCGCACGGAAGCGGTGATTAAAGCGATGCAGGAGAAACTGGCGTGAGCAATTGATTTGTGTTTGTGTACCGGCATTGTTTGTATAAACCACGAAAGGCACGAAACACACGAACAAAGAATTTCGTGTATTTCGTGTGGTTCGTGGTCAAAAGGCTTCTGCAATCGATATAGGGGGGAGGCGTTATGGGTGAGATACTGTACAAAGACGAGTGCTACGCCATTCAAGGCGCTATCTTTGAAGTCTATCGGGAAATGGGATGCGGTTTTTTGGAAGCAGTTTATCAGGAATGTCTCGCCAAA
>JBIOXB010000022.1:0-19907 GCA_044869275.1 bacterium | reverse complement strand
CCAAGCGTGAAATCACCGAAAAGGATTTGATCGAAATCATCCGACGAAAGCATCAACAACGTTTCGACGCCAGGCAAGCGCATTTGAAAAACGCGAATTCGTCTTAAACTAATGTGACATAGTCAAGGTAGGTAAGTCGCCACCACTGTCATTCTGAAAGAATCTTCCCAAGCATTGAGCACAATTCCCAAAATGAGGCGCTATCGTTGCATTTGGGAAGATCAAACTGTGTGAAAACGCTTGGTTTCAACGCCGGCTGAGCTTGTCGAAGCCGGATTCTTGAACTTAGCACCCTTCGACAAGCTCAGGGTGCGGCATTCTCATGTTTTCACACAGTCTGATTCCTGCTGAATGACAGGATCAAAAAATACTCTACCGGGATTTTTCCTAGACCTCGATAACAATGAATTCAAATCTTGCCTCCAACGCGGTACTCTACTTCATCGCCATCCTTTTTGCCATGGCAACTCCAACGATTGCCTTCAGCCAGCAGCAGCTCAACCGCGCGGAACAGTTGCAAGCTTATCAAGCCCGCGTGGATTCGTTGCTGCGCTACTATGCCCAGGCCACGCCCGCAAGTGATCTCACCCGTGGCGGTTACATTGAAATCGCTGCGCGCCTACATCGCAACGAGGACATGCCCTGGGTGCTGGCGCGCCTCGATACGCTCATGCAAAAGCCCTCCGGCGATATGTTTTGGATGTACCCCTTCATCACCGTTACCTATGCAGGCCGGCAAAATCTCCCGGCAGAATATCAACAACGCATGCGCGAGATGTGGCGCACGTATCATCCCTATCGCGGCGACACTGAAAACCATTGGGCTATGTATTACACCGCGCTTTATCTCATCACGCAAATGTATCCCAACGAACCGGGCGAGCGCTGGTACAACGGCCGCAGCTCGCAAGAGACATTCGAGGAGGCGCGCGAATATTTGATCCATTGGATGGACATTGCAACCACCATCGGCCAGGGCGAATACGACTCGCCGGACTATCTCGGCGTATTCATCGTACCCATGGCCCAGCTTTACGCCTGGGCCGAAGCACCAGAGATGAAGCAACGCGCCGCCATGATGCTGGAATGGATCATTGCGGATTTTGCCGTGGACAATCTCAATGGACTTTACACCGGTGCGCACAGCCGTACGTATCCCAAGCAAGTGAAAGAGCAATGGCGTGTGGGTTCGACGGCATTCGCATGGTTGCTATGGGGAAACACCTCTTTCTATCCCACCGGCGAGGCCGCCATTCTCGCGCTGAGCGGATACCAGCCCTCTGAGATCATTCATCATATCGGCACCAATCGCGCGACACCTTACGTTCACAGAGAACGCAAACGCACGCGGAATCGCATTCGATTCAGCGAAATGAAAAACGCACCGGTTTACAAATACTCATACATGCGCAAAGAATATGCGCTGGGCTCCAGCCAGGGCGGGTTGTTGCAACCGATTCAGCAACACACGTGGGATCTCACCTGGGCAGTTGACGATGCGCGAGACAAGCATAATACTTTTTTCACGATTCATCCCTACTCCTCCCCCGCTGAGCTGGGCATGTATTTCGCCGAGCATCTCGGGCCGATCACCGAACTCGTCGTGCGTTCGAAAACCACCTATGATTCCTGGGATAAATGGACCGGCGGCTCACCTTACGAACAAGTCTTTCAGCACGAAGACGCGCTGATCACGCTCTTCGACATTCCTCCGGGCACGCGCTTTCCGCACATCAGCGGCTTTTTCTCGAAAGATCTGTCGCGCCGCGAAGAAGATCCCTCCGGATGGATTTTTGCGCAAGGTGGCGAGGCGTTTATTGCCTATTATCCTCTGGCCAAATACGAATGGCAAAAAGACGAAGACGGCGACTGGCGTTTGTTGAGCAAGCAACTCAAAAATGGCGGGGTCGTGCAAGTTGCGCCGGTTTCGGAGCATGTTTCCTTCGAGGCATTCAAAAAAGCGGTGAAAGCTCTGCCGCTTTCCACCTCGACCAAACCCAAGCCCGGGGTGCGCTTCACTTCGTTGCGCGGCGCGCAAATGGCATTTACTTATGATGAAACCCCGCGCGTGAACGGCGTCGCTGTGGATTATGACAACTGGCCTTTGTTTGACGGCCCATTCATGCACGCGGACAAAAATGGTCGGAAGCTGGAGTTGCGTTACGGTAAGCTGCGGCGGGTGTTGGATTTTAATACGTTGACGGCTACGGATGGGGTGGGAAAATAGCGAAAACGTTCATACCAAAGTCTAGGCGCAACAACTCAGTCTTTTTCACGACTTGCCGAACCTCACTCTGGTTCAAGCGGTGAGGTGAACGATCTCGGTTGTTTTTATCGTTTGCAGCGCTTTCAGCAATGCTGGTATGAGCAGACGTAATGTATCAAAAGTATTATCTGGAGCCTTCAATACAGCAATGGCAAAGTTTATCGCATGCAAGTTTTGTTGATACTCCAAATTCCCATCGATCGTCACAAATACTTCGAAATTGGCGGATTGTATCAAGCCAATCAAAGCCCCATTCCTGATGCTCGCCCATCCCATTTCTTGCCTGTCGTCACCTCGTGGCCTGGTAGTTCGCGTTTTAGCCTTCTGGGCAAACACTCGTCAAGCAACACTTTCATATATTGTTTGATCCAGCAGTTTCTCTTTTATCAACTCTAACAAAGCCAATGCTTGGTCGTGCTTGACGGTTGGGAAATCATCTAGAAACACATTCAGCGGGTGGCCGTGTTTAATATAATCAATGAGTGTTTTAACTGGAACTCTTGTACCTGTAAAGACGGGAATCCCACCCAAAATTTCCTTGTCACTGGTGATGAGTTTGGATTGGGTCATCATGATTTATCTCGTCTAAAATTAACTCTGGAACGAAAACTTCGCTTTTCTATCATTAAATATAGCACAAATTTTAAATTTTGCAAACTCAGTTTTTGTTTCTTGGGATTTTTTTGTAAGGGAAAGGCTTTTTGCGGGCCATAGATGCAAGACTCCAGGTTGTAAGCTATCCGGGATTTGAAGCAGAGAAAATACCGGCAGCGGGAAAATAAGAAAGCCTTTGCCAAAGTCAAAACCCTTCCTTTGGTAAAAGTAAAAGAACTTTCGCCTTTTGCGCAAAGAATTTTTGGGAGTATTCTTATAGGCTTTCTTATGCATAGACGCCATTTTCTCAAATCAACAGGTCAATATCTGGCTGGGGTGGTTGGCTTATCTGCCTTCTCGAGATCATCACCTCATTCCAACGTGCCGACCCTGAGCGATCCCGACCGTGAAATCGACCCGCACGATGAAGGATACTGGGCCCTGGTGCGCGAGCAATTCCCCCTCACGCGCGACCGCATCTATCTCAACACCGGCGGGCTGGGCGCCTCCCCCTTTGCGGTTATTGCGGCCGCGCAAAGCAAGATGGACGAGCTCGAGCGTCTCTGCGAGACCGGGCACAGCGAGGAGCTGTGGCATGACATCAAAGTGAAAGCCGGTCAAATTCTGGGCTGCAAACCGGAAGAGATCGCCTACACACGGAATGCGACTGAGGGCATTGCCATTGTCTGCAACGGCCTGCCACTCAAAAGCGGTGATGAAGTCATCACCACCACGCATGAGCACGTGGGCAATACTCTCAGCTGGCTAGCCCGGCAAAAGCGCGACGGCATTGTGATGAAGACGTTTGAGCCTTCCACGAAATCCGCGCAGGAAAATTTGGAACGCATGCAAAAATTGCTGACCAAGCGCACGCGTGCCATCAGCATCCCTCATATCACCACCTCCACCGGACAAATTCTTCCGGTCAAACAAATCGGCGAATGGGCGGCAGCAAATAAGCTCTGGTACTTTGTCGATGGCGCACAGGCCGCGGGAATGCTGCCGATGAATATGCATGAGATCGGCTGCCACGCCTACGCCGCCAGCGGACACAAATGGCTGCTGGGTCCCAAAGGCACGGGCTTGCTGTACGTGCGCGAAGATGCGCTCGATCTGATTGCGGCCAAGCATCTCGGCGGCTATTCCAATACCGGCGAGTTCGACATGGTCACCGGCGCGCTTCAATTTCACCCCACGGCGCAGAGATATGAATACGGCACCGTAAGCACGCCGCTGTTCGTTGGACTCGGCGCTGCCATGGACTTCTTATTGCAAATCGGCACGGAAAACATCTGGCGTCGCGACTTCGCCATGGCCTCCGCCCTGAAAGAGGCCCTGAACAAGCTCGGCGTTGAAGTCAACTCGCCGCAGCATCCCGAAGAGCACAGCGCGATCATCACTTTCACTTTGAAGAATATGGATCGCAACAAACTGCAAACATTTTTGTCGGAAAAATACAAACTGCGCACGCGCGGCATTTATGAAGGCGGCTTGGATGCAATTCGCATCTCGCTGCATCTGTACAATTCCTTCACGGACGTTGACAGGGTATTGGAAGGCGTGCAAACGGCGGCGCGTGGGTGACGGGGTGACTTGGTGAGTGGGTGACCGGGTGAAGATGACACTAACTCTCCCCGTCTCCAAGTCCCCCAAGTCTCCCCATCCCCCCGCTCCCCGTTCTTCAAAAATTCGTCAATACAAATTTTGCAAAGGAAATCATGCGCATCGGCTTTGTGACAGACGAAATCTCCGCCAATGTCGACGAGGCCATTAACATTGGCGTATTATGGGGCATTCAAGATTTTGAATTGCGCATGATCGGCGAGCGCCGTGTGCCGGCGGTGGATCCCGGGGATATTCAACGGGTGCTTGCCCTACAACAAAAGCATGGGCTGCGCCTCACCGCGCTTTCACCTGGCGTGTTCAAGGGCACGCTGCACGATGACGCCTTGCTCATGCGCGAGTTGCACGATACCTTGCCGGAGACGTTTCGTCTCGCCCGGCTTTTTGATACGAAGACCGTTATCGTCTTCGGCTTTCAACGCTCATCCCGTGATGTCGTTGACGATGAAAAGAAGGCCGTGGATATTTTCCGTCAAGCCGCGCGGTCAGCGAAACAACATGGGTTGGTTCTGGCCATCGAAAACGAGCCGGGCTTTTGGTGCGATACCGGTGTGAACACTGCGCGCATTCTGGCACAGGCAAATTTACCCTCGCTGCGCGCGAATTGGGACCCCGGCAATGCCGTGGGCACGGAGGAAACGCCCTTCCCCGACGGCTACAATGCGCTGAAAAATTGGATCGGCAACGTGCACGTCAAGGATACGGTCATGGGCTCTCTGGTGGAATGCGTGCCGGTGGGCGAAGGCAAGGTGGATTGGCGCGGGCAATTGCAAGCGCTGGCGCGCGACAAAGTCATTGAGCATGTTACGATTGAGACGCATTGTTTGCCGTTGCTCGAGAATTCGAAGAGGAATTTGGAGGCAGTGCGGAAAATTCTTGCTGGGGTGGAATGATGACGCCAAAGCTTTTCAACACGGAGACAAAATGAAATCCGTTCGTCGTATTTCATCCGTCGGTGAAGAAATTTTTGGAATTTCATTCTACGTTTAGTTAGCCGATCGCTTATTGCGCCGTGAAACCTGTCTATCACTTCATCTCCCACTCCCATTGGGATCGCGAATGGTATAAAACCTTCGAAACCTTTCGCCTCGATCTCGTGGATATGATCAATTCTCTGCTCGAGATCTTCGCGCGCGACCCGGAGTATAAGCATTTCACACTCGATGGCCAAACCATCGTGCTCGAAGATTACGCCGAGATTATGCCCGAGCGCGCCGAGGAGCTGCGGCGTTTGATTCGCGCGGGAAAAATCTCCATCGGGCCGTGGTATATTTTGCCAGATGAGTTTCTCGTTTCGGGCGAATCCACGGTGCGCAACTTGCTCATGGGAAAAAAAGTGGGGGAAGCATATGGCCCGGTCATGCCGGTCGGTTACATTCCGGATTCTTTCAGCCATCTCGCCATGATGCCGGCGATCTTGCGCGGTTTCGATATGGATACCGCAATCGTCTATCGCGGCTTTGGGGGCGAACCGGGACAGGAAAAATCCGAATATCGCTGGTGCGCACCGGATGGCTCCGAAGTGATGATGATTCATTTGCCGCCGAATGGCTATGGCGATGCCTATATTGGCGAAAACAATGAAGACGCTTTTCGTCGCAAAGGCCGCGAGCTCAAGGCGATTCTTGATCCGCGCGCGAGCACACCGCATCGTTTGTGCATGAATGGTGGCGATCATCATTTTCCCGAGCCATATCTGCCGCAGGCTTTGCGTGTGATGTCTGCCACCAGCGACGGCAACTTCATGCACAGCAGCATTGCGGCTTATGTCGCAGCCGTCAAAAGCTACTTGTACGAGCATCAAATTGCGTTGCGGCGAATCGAGGGCGAATTGCATTGGGGTTTTCGCTATGCATTTGCCGTGCAGTCGGGAGTATATTCGTCGCGTATGTATATCAAGCAAGCGAATAACGCTGCTGAAAAACTGCTCACGCGTTACGTCGAGCCGCTGGCGATGTGGGCGCGGTTGGCGGGCCGCCAGCAGCTTTGTCCTATGATGGAACACGGCTGGAAGCTGTTGCTGCAGAATCATCCTCATGATTCGATTTGCGGCTGCAGCATAGATGCCGTGCACCGGGAGATGATGACGCGCTTCGAGCGCGTGCAGCAAGTCGGCGAGTCTGTAATTGAAAAATCCTTGCGCCACCTCCATCCTGATGCCTGGGAAGGCGCGGAAAGCGTGCTCGTTTTCAATCCCATGTTGCGCCGCATCAGCCAGCCGGTGGCGGCGCAGATCGAGTTCTTTCGGCAAAAAATCGTCGTGGGATTGAATGCCCATGTGCAGGCGGAAAAACCGCTGCCGTTGATCTCGGGCTTTCGTTTGCTCGACGAAAGCGGCAGAGAAATTCCATTCCAGATTTTGCAGCATGAGACCGAAGGCCACGGCTTGCGCTACAGTGATTGTTCCTATCCTTCCAAAAGATTGGTCGAGCGCTTTCATCTATTGATCGATGCCCAGAAAGTACCCGGCCTGGGTTTTGCGCGGTACCGCGTTGCCTCGACGGAGAAGATGCCTGTTTATCGCAGCAGCTTGCACGCGGGTGAGAATTTTTTGGAGAATGATCTCGTTCGCGTTTTGGCTCAACCCAATGGCAGTGTTGACATTCACGACAAGCGCACCGGCCGGCATTTTGCAGGTTTGCATGTTTTCGAAGATGGCGGAGATGCCGGCGATGAATACAACTATTCCTATCCGCCACGAGACGAAATCATCACTTCTCAAAACGTGCAGGCAAAGATTTCCTTGGTGGAGGCAGGGCCTTTGCGCGCGGCTCTGGAAATTCATCTGAAACTGCTTGTGCCCACCTGCGTGGAAGAATCCTATCAGCGTCGTTCGTCGCAGCGCCTCGCGTTGCCGATACGCACGCGCGTGAGCGTGTATTATAACCAGCCGTGGGTGGAATTTCACACGACCGTGGAGAACACTGCGCAAGATCATCGCCTGCGAGTGTTATTTCCTACGGGACTGCGCACGAATGTCAGCTATGCCGATGGTCAATTTGGGATCACGCGGCGTGAGCATCATCCCATCAATCCCGCGGAATTCAAAATCGAAGTGCCGGCTTCCGTCCATCCCATGCAACGCGGAGTTACAATTTTGGAAGGCGAGCGCGGACTCACCGTTGCCACCGCCGGTTTGCCAGAGTATGAATTAAAACTGGATGAACCCGGTGCACTGGCAATCACATTGCTGCGCTGCGTCGGCCGGCTTTCCGGAGGGGATTTGCTCACGCGCTCCGGCGGCGAGGCGGGTTGGATCACCTACACGCCGGAAGCGCAATGTCCGGGCATGCGTACCTTTCGCTATGCCGTGATTCCGCACTCCGCGCAGGATTTTTTTTCTTACGGTTATGTAAATGAGCAGTTGGAGGCTTTTCATCTGCTCATGCGCGCATCGCGGCGCGGCGGCGCGCCCGCCCTCGATCTTGCACAATTTGGCATGGAACTGTCGCCGTCATCGCTCGTCGTCTCAGCATGCAAGCCTGCTGAGGATGGACGAGGATTCATTCTGCGGGCGTACAATCCCACTGCCGTTGGCGTGCGGGGGGAATTGTCTTCTGCTTGCGCGCTGCAATCTGTTAGTTTAACGCAACTCAACGAACAAAATTTGCAGGAATTGAAAATCGAAAATGTGAAGCAAGCGCAGTTTGAGGTTGCGCCATTTCAAATCATTTCGCTGCGCTTAGAATTCGTAGTCGCGCCTTAAGGCGCAGAAATCGAAAGAACCTGATAAACGTTCAATCCCTAAAGGGACTACTACCAACTTTTTTATGACTCCAAAACATACCGACCATTACACACGGGCTGCGGCGCTGATGCCGTGGGCTACGCAGACCAATGCCAAACGTTGGCGGCAAGAATATGGCCCGGGCATGCCGCCCTTTATCAAACGTGCGCATGGCTGCCGTATTTGGGATCTGGATGAGCGCGAGTATATCGATTTTCGTTGCGCCCTCGGCCCGATTATTTTGGGTTATCGCTATCCGGAAATCGAAGCCGCGGTGCGCGCGCAAATGGAAAACGGTGTGCTGTTCAGCATGGCCAGCCCGCTGGAGCTTGAAGCCGCGGAGGCGTTCTGTCTGAACGTGCCGTGGGCCGAACAAATTCGCTTCATGAAAACCGGCGCCGATGCCTGCACGAGCTGCGTGCGGCTGGCGCGCGTTTATACCGGCCGCGAGCACATTCTCACCTGCGGCTATCATGGCTACCACGATTGGTCCGCTCTCAGTTGGCCCAATCCCGGTGTGCCCCAGGTGGTGCGTGATTATGTGCACGAGATCAAATATGGTGATCTCGACGCCGTCGAGCGCGTCTTCAACGAACATGGTCACGAGCTTGCCGGCGCGATCACCGTGCCCTACGAATGGAATGAAGACACGGGGGAAAGCTTTCTGGCGCTTTTGCGCGAAAAATGCAATCAACACGGCGCCGTGCTCATCTTCGATGAAGTGCTCACCGGCTTTCGCCTGGCGTGCGGCGGCGCACGGGAGTACTACGGCATCACACCGGATCTCGCGGCGTTTGCGAAGGCCATGGCCAACGGCTATCCTGTTTCTGCTTTTGCCGGCAAGCGTGAGTTCATGCAAACGCTCGAAAAGACCATCATCACCACGACTTACGCCGGCGAGACATTGTCGCTAGCCGCATGCAAAGCCACGATGGCAATCATGCGCGAGCATGCTGTGCACGATCATATTCACAGAATGGGAAAACGATTGCGCGACGGGTTTCAAGAGATCATCAAAGCCACCGGGTTGCTTGCACATGCGGCCGGCCTGCCGCCTGCGCCTTTCATTCAATTCGAAGGGGCAAACGAACAGGAAAACATCGAATGGCAGAATCACTTGTTTGCGCGGCTTTTTTCGCTAGGGGTTTTTCCGAGCGAGAGATGGTTTATCAATTATTCGCATCAGGCCGCGGATATTGATCAGACATTGGAAATAGTACACGAAGCGGCGCGAGTGATTTGCTGATTTATTGTTTTTTATGTAAGTATGGGATGGGCGTGCCCATTGTTTGTCATTCCGTCTGAATCAGACTGCGTGAAACGCTTGGTTTCAACGCCGGCTGAGCTTGTCGAAGCCGGATTTTTGAACTTAGCACCCTTCGACAAGCTCCCTTCGACAAGCTCAGGGTGCGGAATTTCCAAGCTTTCACACATTCTGAATCTTCTCATGGACCTCGAGCAAAGCTCGATACTGGGAATGTGCCCAATGCTTGGGAAGCTACCTCAGCGGCGGGATGCCACTTCTGTTTTCGATTTGAGTTCGTTCCAATGGCTTCTTCATCATGACAACCAACAACCTTCGCTACTTCGACAGCTTCGCCGCGATCGGCCGGCGCGCGGGTAAAGATCCTGAGGCGCCTTGGACCACCGCGCAATTGCTCGAGGAAATGGAACGCTGTGGTGTGCACGGGGCGCTGGTGTATGCCCATCAAGCCAAAGAAGTGCATCCCGAAGTGGGAAATCCTCTCGTGCTCGCGGAATGCCGCAAACACCCTCGCCTCTATCCCTGCTGGGTAGCCATGCCGCATCACTCGGGAGAATTTCCACCTCCACACGAGCTTTTGCCGGAGATGGAAAGACAGGGTGTGCGCGCGCTCAAACTCTTCCCACGCATCTACAAGCATGCAGTCGATCATCACACGCTGGGCGACGTGCTCGCCGCCCTGCAAGCATCAAGTACACTGCTGATTGTCGATCGTGGGGAATATGGGCCGGCCGTGCAAATCGAATGGCAGGAAATCGCGTGGATATGCGAAAACTATCCGCGCCTACCGTTGCTCTTGCACAGCGTGCGCTGGGAGGCCACGCGCATGCTCATTCCACTGGCCGATCGGTTTCCAAATTTGCATTTTGAATTTTCCAACTATCAAGGCAATCGCATGTTGGAATTCTGGTGCCGGCGCATCGGCCACGAACGGCTGCTGTTTGGCACGGAAGCTGTAGAGAAAAGCATTGGTGCGGCGCGCGCTTATGTGGATTATTCCGAACTCAGCGCCCAGCAGCGTCGCGCCATTGCCGGTGAAAACTTGCAGCGCTTGCTGCGTTTGCCCGAACCTCCTCCCGATTATCCCGCGCACGCACCCCAAGATGGCGTCATTTACAAAGCATTGCAAGGGCAGCCCATTACCGATTCAATTGTCATTGATGCGCACGCGCACATGGGCCAGCGCGGCACGCGCGGCGCGGCGATGGTATTCATGAATGAATGCGATGGCAAAGCCCTGGTCGAGCGCAATCGCCGCTTGGGCGTCCAGAAAACTTGCGTCAGTGCCTGGACGGCGATCTGGACCGACTACGCCTTGGGGAATGAAGACACGCGCCAAGCGATGATGGAATTTCCGGTGGAGATTGTCGGCTATGCTGCCCTGGATCCCAATTACGTCAAGGATTGGGAGGGCGAGCTGCGTTACTATTACGAAACATGCGGCTTTCGCGGAATGAAACCGTATTTTCCGCGCATGGGCGTGCCGTACAATGATCCGCGCTTTGAGGTGTGGTGGGAGTATGGCAACGCGCATCACTTGTTCGCGCTCATGCACCCTTCGGATAACTTCAAGCAAGAAATGCCGGACTTGGCCAGGAAATATCCCAACGTCAATTTCGTGTTGGCGCATTCCGGCTGGACTTGGCCAGTGGCGCGGCATCACGTGGCGCTGGCGAAAGAATTTCCCAATTGTTTCTTGGAAATCACTTTCACTTCGGTCACAAATGGGACGATCGAATACATGGTGCGCGAGCTGGGTTCCGCACGCGTGCTCTATGGATCAGATGCGCCCATGCGCGATCCTTTTCCGCAATTCGGCTGGGTGGCTTACGCGAATATTTCCGAGGAGGATAAGCGCAATATTCTCGGCAGGAATATGCAGCGGATTTTGGAGCAAGTGAAATTATCGTAATTCCATAATTCGATTGAAGCCTGCCTTGTAACATACCACGAAATACACTAAATACACGAAAATGGACTGCCGACATTTCGTGTATTTAGTGTATTTCGTGGCCAAACAGTGGCATTTTTGAGCGGCCACGTGGAGGCACCCTTGTCACAACCTCTATGGGGAAAATATGAACAACTGCGGCCGGCGCAGATTGAAGCAATACGCCGGCATGCGCCCGTCGCCTATTTGCCATGGGGCGCGTTGGAATGGCACAGTTATCACGCACCGATCGGCCTGGATGGCATCAAGGCCCAGGGGCTCTGCGAAGCTTTGGCCAAGGAAATCGGCGGAGTGGTTTTGCCCGCGGTGTACGTGGGCACGGACACGATCAAGCCATACAAGGGTTTTCATCATACGATTGAACATGGCGCTGAAACCGTGACCAAGCTTTGCCTGGAGTTTCTTCATCAAATCGCAGACGAGAATTTCAAAGTCATCGTGCTCATTACTGGCCACTATGGTGAAGGCCAGGTGAAAGCAATTCAATCCGCCGCCGAGGCTTTTCGGGCACGCCATCCACACCTTGGCCTATGGGCTTTTCCAGATTCTGAACCGCTCGAAGGTGCCTATCCTAAAAATCATGCAGCGCGCGGCGAGACTTCGTTTCAACTTTTATTCAAGCCGGAGCTGGTAGATTTGAGCGCTCTACCGGCCGGGCGTGAAACCACGCTCGAAGATGACGGCGTTTGGGGCGAAGACCCCCGTCAGGGAAGCGCGGCGGAAGGTGCAAGCATGCTGCAAGTGTTTTTGCAAAATGCCCTCCCCAAAATTCGAAAACTCCTTCAGGAGTGTGCTTGATGAAATATCGTACCTTGGGACGCACGAACCTGCGCTGCAGCGAGATCGGATTGGGTACGTGGGCCTTGGCGGCGCAGATTTACGGCGAGGTATCCGAGCGCGAGGCCTTGAATACCATTGCGGCCGCGCTGGACAGCGGTATCAACTTTTTTGATACGGCGCCATTGTATGGCACAGCCAAGCGCGACGGCGTGGCCGAAGAAATTCTGGGCAAAGGCCTGGGCGCAAATCGCGAAAGCGTGATCATCTCCAGCAAGTTCGGGAGGAACTCTTCCGAAGGCAATGCGCCCAACTTTCATGCCCGCCGTGCGCGCGCCTCGGTGGAGGAGAGTTTGCGCCGCTTGCGCAGAGATTATATCGACGTGCTGTTCTTTCATTCGCCGTTCAGCGCGGACGAAATTCATGATGACGTTTGGGGAGCGCTGGACCAGCTCAAGAGTGAAGGCAAGATTCGCTTTGTTGGGCATTCGATCTCCAAGTTTGAAAACACCCAGCAGA
Organism: bacterium; assembly: GCA_044869275.1. Lineage (GTDB taxonomy): Bacteria > Zhuqueibacterota > Zhuqueibacteria > Zhuqueibacterales > Zhuqueibacteraceae > JBIOXB01. The sequence goes on along the minus strand of JBIOXB010000022.1, from coordinate 7,186 downwards.
TGGCGCGTGCATGGGCGGCGGCCGGAAAAATCGACGTGCTTCAGATTGTGTACAGCTTGTTGAATCGCGAAGCACGCCAGGTCATTCATGACCTGGGGCAGGACCATATCGGCCTCGTGGCGCGCGAGTCATTGGCGAATGGCTTTCTTTCCGGCGCGGTGACGCGCGAAACGGTTTTTCCGCCCAGCCATCTCAATGCGCGTTATGCGAAAGCAGAAATCATCGCGCGCGTCGAACAAATCGAACGTCTCAGTTTCTTGGTGCGCGGCGATATTCGCAGCCTGCCGCAGGCCGCCATACGCTGGGTGCTGGATCATGCCGAAATTTCGCTCGTGCTCTCCGGCGCGAGCAAACCCGAAGAAATTTTGGATTGTGCCGCGGCTTCAGAGGCGAAATTTTATTCTCACGAGGAATTGCTGCGTGCAGAGGCCATGCACACGCGGGATTTTCAGGCCGCATAACGAATCATCAAAAATTAAATTTTCAGCAACCAGATTCAAAAGCACAACAGCGCATCCCGCCGTGGCGGGACAGAGACGCAAAGATTCCGCAAAGTTTCTTCTTTGCGTCTCTGCACCTTTGCGTGAAACTTTTTGAGAGAGCCTGCAGTTTGCAGATAGAAACAAGGAAATGCTTATGCCCGCTCCCCTTTCTCATCTTAAATCCAGCGCCGGCAAATCACATTACGAGCGCGAAGGCTACGCGATCTTTCACCATGTGCTTGATGAGGACTTGGTGGGCGAAGCCCGGCAGCATGTGGATTGGCTCCTGCAAAAAAATCCGGATACGCGACCGGAGCAGCTTCATCATTTCTTGATGACTGATGATCCGTTTTGGGTGCGGCTCATCAGCGATGATCGCTTGCTCGACATTGCCGAGCAATTCATTGGCCCCCACATTGCGCTATTCGCCTCGCACTACATTTGCAAAAGGCCTTACGACGGGCAGGCCGTGCTGTGGCATCAAGACGGGACTTATTGGCCGTTGGAGCCGATGGAAGTGGTCACGCTCTGGCTGGCGATTGACGACGCCGACGCGGAGAACGGCTGTATGCGCGTGCTGCCACGCACGCAGCACATGCGCCTGCTCACTCCGGATGAGCTCATGCAACAAAACGACGGCCAAAACGTGCTCGGCTCAGGAATAGATACGTCTCAAATCGACGAAGCGAAAGTGGTGGATATTGTGCTCAAAGCCGGCGAAGTCTCGGTGCATCATCCCAACGTCATTCACGGCTCGGATGCCAATACCTCGGCGCGCTGGCGCCGGGGGTTGACCATTCGTTACATTCCCTCGACCACGCGCATCATCACAGAGAAAACCTTTCCGAGCGCTTTCATGCTGCGCGGCCAGGCGGTGAGCGGCGTGAACGAATATAATCCTTGGCCCGAATATGTAAAGGGCAGGCACATGCCTTTCAAAGATTGGCAAGCGTGGAATCAGCGGTGCAAACAGAAGAATGCGGAATATCGCGAGGCTCTGTAGTTGACCCGCCAGGGTCGAAACACTGAACTTCTTCAAGAGCGTCTCGAGGCCCAGCTACAATTCGCGTTCAATGCTCGTGCTTCGCCGCCTTCGCCGAATGATAGCCGGCATTGAGACGATACTGTCGGGGGGAGAGTGAAGTATAGCGCTTGAAGATGCGATAAAAATGCGCGAGATCATTGAAGCCGGAGGAGAAACAAATGGAAATGATCTCTTGATCGGTCTCCGCCAGCAAACGCTGTGCATAGCGCGTGCGGTGGAAGTGCAGATATTGCATGAAGGTCACGCCATACACGGCTTTGAATTGATTGGTGAATTGCCGTACGCTCAAACACGCCATGCGCGCCATGTTTTCGACGGAGACCGGCTCGAAAAAGTTCTTCTCGATGTAGCGCGCGACATGCTGGATGCGGTTGACGGTGGGCTTGTCGCCGGGGAATTGCTGTTCCACCGGGATGTTGAGATATATACGGTTGAGCGCGACCACCAGGCTCAACAAATTGGCTTGAATGGCCGGAACGAAACCGGCCGCCTGCATTCTTTGCTCGTACAAAATTTTCCGGATCTTGCGCGGCAGATCATAAGCGGCATAATCGTGTGAGGTCAGTGGTTTGAGATGTCTGCCCGCCAGCGTGTTGAGCTGCTCGATCTGTTCGTTAAACGTGGCCAAATGCTCCAGGCTGTTGTTGCGCACAGCCAGAATGTACAGTGAGAGCGGTGCGCCTTCCTTATCGCGCAGAAAATGTGTTGCGCCGCGGGAAATGACCAGCACCTGCTCGCGCTCCAGAGGCACCGCGCGCCGTTCGATAAAACAATTCGCCGTGCCGTCGAGAATGTAATAAATTTTCGTATAGTTATTGCGCGTCGGCGGCATCACAAAACCGCGTTCGTGGTGGCTCTCAGCGATGCTAATGCCATAAGGGGGGATGACGATCTTGACTGGTTTTCTGGTGAGACGTACAGATTCCTCGGATGCAACGGGCATACCCATCATAGCGCAATCTCCCGACCACCTACCGTGAGACGCTTCGTTGCGCCCATCCTGGCGATGCCGAAATTGCAAATAAAGAAGTCCTGCGATACCAAGAAAATAGTAAGGATAATGTAATCTTTACAGAAAGAATGTCAAGCCCTTTTCCTCGAACTGTGGAATACTCTATGCCCAAGCCCAGCATGCAAACGACGACGGTCGGCAGTTATCCGGTGCCGCTCTGGCTCAGAACCTTCGGCACCAAGGAGCATTTGCGCGACGCCATCATGGTGGTGCTGAAAACGCAGGAGCTCGCCGGTATCGATCTGGTGGTGGACGGCGAATTGTATCGTTGGGATCTCAATCATCCCGAAACCAACGGCATGATCGATTATTTCATCCGGCCGATGGCGGGAGTGCAGACTTCATTTTCACGCAAAACGCTGGAAGCGTTTCGCCGGAACAGCGGCATGGCCTATCGCGCCGAGCCCGCCGGCATTGTGATCGAGGCGCTGGGCGCGGGCACGTTGAATCTGTTGAAGGATTTTGAGTTCGTGCGACCGCTCACGGCCAAGCCGCTGAAATTCACCCTCACCAGCCCCTACATGCTGGCGCGGGTATTGGTGAATCAACACTACAAAAATTTCCAAGAAGTCGTCATGGCGCTGGCAGAGGTTTTGGCCGAACAAGTCGAGGGAATCGATGCCGAGGTTATTCAGATCGATGAAGCCAATCTCACCGGCAATCCCGATGATGCAGATTTAGCCGCTGCTGCGATCAACCGCATTTTCAAAAACATCAAATCTCACAAAGCCGTGCATCTGTGTTTTGGCAATTACGGCGGCCAGCGCGTGCAAAAGGGAACATATGAGCGCTTGGTTCATTTCATCAACAGCCTGAGCTGCGATCATGTCGTGCTGGAAATGGCACGGCGGCCGGAATCTGACAAACAGATGCTGGCGCAGCTCAAACCGGAAATGGGCATTGGGCTGGGCGTCATCGATATCAAGGACAATCAAGTCGAATCGCCGGAAGATATCGCGCGCCGCATAGAAGCCGCCGCCAACATGATCGGTGCGGCGAGAATTCAATACGTGCATCCGGATTGCGGTTTGTGGATGTTGCCGCGCTCGGTCGCGGATGCCAAGCTGCGCAATCTCGTCAAAGGCCGGGATTTGTTTGTTGGGCAGATGAAGCATTAGGCGATGAACCCCAAAATCCAAAACTCAAAATCCAAATTTCAATTGAATATCAGGAATCAATCAATGATGCCCCAGAGCGACCATAGTAGATTGAAATTTGAGTTTTGGATTTTGAATTTTGGACTTTGAGATTTCACCAGCCATGGAAGCCTCCGAGCATTTCTATTCCGATGATCCCTCCGCCGGCCACCCCGATGTGCGCACCATGTTGGCGGGAGTTGACTATTTCTTCCTCGGAAATGGCCACCTCACCGCGGCGATTCAAGTTTGCACTTCGGGACAGGGCACGCCACTTGGCCTGTTGCTGATGTCGCCGGAAGCCTTCGGCCCCAAACGCAAAGCTCTGAGTCTCGATCCGCAGGCTGGCCTCGCGGCAACGATGGTGCAGTTGCTCGTGCGCGGCGAAATCATTGTTGCACTGCCCTCTCATGTTGCCGCTTCATGGGAAGAGCAAGAGCACATTCCCGTCGTGCGGGTGGCATGGGGAGGCGCAAATATTGAAGTGTGTGAACGCTTCTATTGTCTCGATCGCCTCGCCCCTCGCCTGATTCGCGCCCTTTCGATCAAGAATAACTCCACCCAAGCACAATCCCTGAGCGTGCAAACCGGTGTGCTCGCCAATCAAGTCAAGAGAGAACTTACCCTGGCAGGCGGCGAAGAGCATACTTGTTTTTTGGAATATCGGCTCAAGCAAGATGGCTCTGCGCAGGCCGCAGTGCAACTAAACTGGATTGCGCAAGCTGCTCTTGAGAAAGATGAGTTAAGCTATTGGCGGGAAGTCGCAACCGTGCACAGCGATTCCGCGAATTTGAACCATCTCTTTCTGGCTGCGCGCAATCAACTACAAGCCACCATCGCCGCTTCCGGACGCTCGGACGCGAGCTATTGGCAATACAATTTGGAATGGGCACGGGATCAAGCCATGCTGGTGCTGGGTTTGATCTACTCTGGCCAGTTTAAGCGCGCCCGCACCATGCTGCAGCGCATTCTGCAGGAGTTGGTGACGGAAGAGGGCGACACCGTCGATTCCGGCCGCAAGCGGCCGCCGGAGGAAGTCGAGCTTGATCAAAACGGCGCGCTGCTACACACCCTGAGCACGTATGTTAATTGGACCGGCGATCTCGAATTGGTGCGCGCGCACTGGCCGCGCATTCGCGCCATTGCCAATTTTCCGCTCAATCCCGTCTTTCGCCATTCTGAGGTTTTTTTGTTTCACAATCAACGCGAGTTTTGGGAGCGGCACAGCTTGTTCGGGATTGAAGATGGCATGGAATTGATGTATCAGTTCTATCCCTCCTTGGGATTGCACTGCGCGGCATATCTGGCGAAACTGCTCGGACAGGAACAAGAGGCGCGCATTTGGCAGGAATCAGCCGATGCCATCAAACATGCGATGCTGCACGACGCAAAATACGCGCTGATCGATCAGGGCCATTTCATCAAGCGGCGTAAAGTAAATGGCGAAATTCAAACCGAGACATTTTTGCGCGAGGCAGAGGCCTTCCCGTCCGGCATTCCGCTGCGCCAGCCCGGTCCGCATTATTTGAATCCGGACAGCTCCGCCGCTTTGCCGATTGCTTTGGAGTTCATCGACCCTCGCGGCGAGCTGGCGCAGAATACGCTTGCATACTTGGAACAACTCTGGAATTCGCACTGGGACATCGGCGGGTACAGCCGCTATCATGTGACTTCCGAGCCGGATTCGCCCGGCCCCTGGCCATTTGCTTCGTTGTTCGTCGCGCGTGCCTATTTTGAGGCTGGCAATGATGAAAAGGTCTGGCGCATTTTGAATTGGTTGATGGGGGTACCGGGGAGCAAAGCCGGCACTTGGTTTGAGTTTTACGGGCCGCGGCCGATTCCGCCTTGTCCGCAAATCGGCATCATTCCCTGGACGTGGGCAGAAATCATTACTCTCTTCATACATCATATGCTGGGCATACGGCCGGGCTGGGAGAGCTTGCATTTGCGCCCGCGTTTGTTGCGAGGTGTGAGCTGGATGGAAGTTGCGCTGCGGTTGAGAAACATAAAACTGGAAATGAGCATAGAACGAGTCGAAAGCAAACAACAGACCGGGCTGTGGCTCGACGAGCGCTATCACCCCTTTTCGCCTGACGGTTTCACGCTGCCCTGGCCGGAGCATGATCTGTTCATTGAAATAAAAGTGGAATGATCACGCTGCGGCATCTCGACTGTAAACAACAGATAACGTGCGTTACGGACAGAACGAATAGAAATTGCTTCTATGTTACCAAATCATCTGTTGCTCTCAAACAATCAGTTGATCATAAAGACTTGCAGATTTTTTCTCAGTTTGATGAGCTCATCGCTTAATCTCGCGCAGAGCCTTTTGCTTGTAACTGCCCTCGACTAGATCACCATAAATCTCCGGGCGGCGCGAAGCGGTCACGGCCAGGGTGCGGTCATATTTCTGTTCGAAGAAAAACTGCGTGACCCGCTTCCGCGCCAAATCCACTTCGTGTGTCAACACACCGATGCCGCGCCCCATGTCCGCGAGCACCAATCCATCCGGCCCGACAATGCTGCTGCGGCCGATCATCATGCCGGGCATCCACTTTCCTTCAGGATAACCGTAACAGGCGGAAACGACGTATAAACCCGTATCGATGGCGCGGGCACGATAGCGAATCTCCCAATCCACCTCTCCCCAACTTGCCTGCACATGAGGAAACAACAGAATCTCCGCTCCTTTCAGCATGAGAATCTGCGCAACTTCGGGATACTCAATATCCATGCAAGTCATAATCCCGACTTTGCCAAAGTCCAGATCATAAACCGCCAAATCGTTTCCGGCTTGGATACCGAGTTTGTGCTCGGGCATGGTGGGATGCGTCTTCTGATAGCAGCCGATTATTTTACCCCCGCGATTGAAGAGGACGACGTAACTGGATAAGCTGCCGCCATACCGGCCGAATAACGGCAGCGCGATGTTCATGTGGTATTTCCTCGCATAACGCGCCACCATGCGGGTGCATGCGCCCGGAATCGGATCAGCAACATATTCGCGCAGGTTTTGCGACCACGTGCGATGATGCAGATTGGCATACTCGCCCAACAGCACCAAATCAGAAGCGCGTGTGCCGGCAATCTTCAACATGGTCTGCAAATGTTTGCGATTGTTCGCTTGTTTCTCGGCAAACGAACGGCCGGCAATCACTGTTGCCAATTGAATCGTGCTGATGCGGACGAGGCGGGGCATGCGAGTTTTCTCAAGGAAAAGAAACAGATGCTAGAAATTCAGGCCAATTGGACAACTCCTGCGGATATATTAAGACCAAGGGATGATGACTTTTTGGTTCTTGTCCGTTGGTTTTTGTCTTTCCGCCGGGGAATTGGACACCTCAAACCATCTTGCCGCAGAATGGTGTTGGCGTAGGCTATAAAGCACTCAAAGTCAGAAAATTTCTTCGCCAACGGATGAGCAGCGACCAACGGATTCAGAATGATCCGTTGGTCGTTTTTTAATCCTATATGTTATCTTGATCCAGGTCATTCAGGGAAATTAATCTAA
>JBIOXB010000021.1:0-33238 GCA_044869275.1 bacterium | reverse complement strand
ATTTCATCCCCGCGCGCTTCGGGATCGCAATGACATGACAAGAAAATTTTTCAGCACCCCGCTAGCGTTTCATCTGTTGAAAGCTCGGTAAAGAATCAAGGGCCTGCGCACTCTGATAGCTAAGGTGAAAGTGACGGGAACCTGGCTTCATCGCAGCAGTAGCGGCAAGATTGTGGAAACCTGGAACCACTGGGAGAGGTTGGGCATGCTGCAACAGCTCGGTGTCATGCCCTCTTGGAAATTGAGGCATAGCGCGAAACCGAGAAGTTTTACATTACCGCAAAACGAGCCCTGGCAAAAAAGGCGATTTCGTTGATTTGGGATCGCCTTTTTTTGTTTTCAAAAGCTGATCGCGACGGCAGCGAAAAGGATAATTCATCCAAAAGAAAAATATTGAAAATCAGAAAACAATTGTGTATACTAAATTGTATTCAAAAAGGAGAACAAATATGACCACAATGACCGTCCGCATCAGTGACACCAGCCGAAATACTCTTCGAGCGCTTGCCGCTAAAGAAGGCGCTTCCATGCAGGCGATTCTCGATAAGGCCGTCGAGTCATATCGGCGACAACTCTTTCTCGAAGAGGTCAACAAAGCCTATGCTGCACTTCACCAAGAGACGAGGGCTTGGTCGCAAATCGAGAAAGAGCGCGCCGCGTGGGACACCGCACTCGAGGATGGACTTCAATCGGTTGAGGACTCGACCCAAAATGGGCAAACAAATCCACGGAGCAGGAGAAGGCAACGTGGCTGATCCGGCTCGAGGAGAAATTTGGTCGGCAGATCTGAATCCCACCAGAGGCCATGAACAAGCTGGCCAGCGCCCCGTTCTGGTTATCTCGGAAGACATTTTTAACAAAGGGCCGGCTGACTTGATTATCATTTTGCCGATAACTTCAACCGATCGTGGGGTGCCTTCGCATGTTCCCATGAAACCTCCGGAAGGTGGATTGAAAAATCCCAGTATGATTTTATGCGAGGCCGTTCGCTCAATCGCCAAGGAGCGTCTCGTAAGCCGATGGGGAAAAGTATCTCCTGCTACTCTGACTGCGGTTGAAGATCGGCTTCGAATTTTGATGGGGTTATGATTTTCCTTGCCCATTCCGCGTGCGCGACCATGTGCGCGCAAGCAGCGCTATTGAAAATACCCCAATCGCTGCTCTCCAAAGCCGAAGACACCAAAATCAAATGCCTCATGACCATCAAGCCTCTGACAACTGTAAAGCTATTCAATGCCCAAACGCGAGAAAGAAAATTGCAATGAAACCGTTCACGGCGTTGGCATTTCTTCTGGCAGTGACTGCAGCTTCTCATGCCCAAATCTCGCGTGGCGTGGTGAAAGAAGGGCTGACCCTCGACAGCAAAATACTGGGCACAAAAGTGCGCTACTCTATTTACCTGCCATTTGACTACGAGACTTCGAGCCGTTTCTACCCCGTGGTCTATTTGCTGCATGGCTATACCGACAACGACATGGGCTGGATCCAGTTTGGCGAGGCGAATCTCATTGCGGATGAAGGCATCGCCAAACGGGAAATCCCGCCCATGATTATTGCCATGCCCGATGCCGGCGCGAGCTGGTTTATAAACAACTATAACGGTTCGGTTCGTTACGAGGATTTCTTCTTTCAGGAGTTTATGCCGTACATTGAATCTCACTATCGCATTCGCTCAGAAAAGAACTATCGGGGCGTTGCCGGTCTTTCGATGGGGGGCTTTGGAACCCTGGTGTACGCCATTCGCCATTCGGATCAATTTGCCGCTGCTGCAGCCTTGAGCGCCGCCGTCAATACCGAAGAACAATTGGTGGCCATGGACGAGCGTGCCTGGAGCCGATGGCCAGCCACTGTCTATGGACCTGGATCCGGAGAGGCACGGCTCACGGAGCACCTCTTGTCGTACCATCCTATTCACCTCGTGGAAACGGGAGAGATCGAAAAGCTCAAGAGTGTCAGACTCTTTCTCGATTGCGGCGATGATGACTATCTGACCATTGGCAATGCCATGCTGCATGTGGCGCTCACCCAGAAACAGATTCCGCATGAATATCGCGTGCGCGACGGCGCCCATGCCTGGTCGTATTGGCGCAGCGGCTTGCTGGAGGCGTTGAAATTCATCGGCGCCAGTTTTCACAAACCGTAGGATTGGGACACGGCTTCATCGTGCTAATCGGAATGATGCACCACCGCGGAGTCGCCGAGAGCACAGCGCGGCGTAGCCGCAACCAAAAAAGGACTCACGCAGAGCTTCGCAAAGACTCGCAGAGACCTACAGGCCGGCAGAGTCGTAACCAAAAACTTTGTTAAAAAAGCGAAGTTCTACAAGTTTGTATCACAGAGTCTGAAAGAACTGAGATTAGGGTGACCAGATTCAAGAGCACATTGTTCTCACCTCGAACCTGGGCGCATTCGATAACTTGATGTTCTCTGCGATCTCAGCGGCTCCGCGGTTTGATTTTATGAATTGACCAGGCTAAACATTCCTCCGCAAAATGCGTCATAAAAGGCATAGCCCTTCATGACCGGCAATACGCCAATGTACTTCTCGGAGCGAATGCATGAACCTCAAGCAAGCAGCGGCCTTGTTCACAATTCTACTACTGATTTTACAGCAATCCAGCAGCAGCCAATCTTTGCCAACAGCCACTTCCGCTGACAAAAGTTCGTGGCCGGTCTTTCGCGGGTCGGACATGAACAACTCCGCACGTGCGAAAAACATCTTTGTCACCGGCTTCGACCAGCAAACCGGACGGCCGCTGTGGAAAGCGGGGGCGGACTCGAATGCATAATCTGCGTCTGCATGCTCGCGAATATGGCCATGGGGATAAAACCCTCGTTATTCTCCACGGCTTGCTGGGCTCCTCGCAAAACTGGCAGCGCGTGGCGAATGTTCTTGGAGAAAAGCATCGCGTGCTGGTCGTGGATCAGCGCAATCACGGCCAGTCGCCGCACACGCCCACGCACACGCTCGAAGATTTGCGCGAAGATGTGAAAGCCTTTTTCGATCAGCAGCAACTCGCGCGAGCCTATTTACTCGGCCACTCCATGGGCGGCATGGCGGCAATGGAATTTGCGTGGCACTATCCGGAAAGATTGCACGGTTTGATCATCGAGGACATTGCCCCGCGCGGCTATCGCAGCTCATCGGAGGAGATCTTGCCGGCCATGGCCGGGTTGGATTTGCCGAGGATCACTTCGCGACAGCAGGCGGACGAGCTTTTGTCAAAAAAAATCGCCATCCCCATGGTGCGACAATTCGTGCTCACCAATCTCGTGAGGCGAGAAGATGGTTCCTATCATTGGCGCGTGAATCTGCCGGTGCTGCAGGCTTATCAACAAGAAGCCGCCGCATACCATCCGCCCTTGCCTGCGCGCCACGATGGCGAAACCTTGTTCCTGGGCGGCGCGAATTCCGAGTATCGCCTCGATCACGATCAGGATTTATTGCTGCAGCATTTTCCCCATAGCCAATTGGAGATGATTCCCCACGCCGGGCATTGGATTCATTTTGAGGCGGTCGAGCCCTTTGTGGCGGCCGTGCAGAGGTTCGTCGATCAAGGCTTGCGGGCCTTCCAAGATTTCAAGCCTTCTACTGCACTGTAACCTTAATCTTTGAAGGTCACCCTGAGCGAAGTCGAAGGGCGGCATGGTTCGACACCGCTCACCATGACTAAAAAACTATGGTAACAGTGTACTACATGAGATGGAGCGATGCCCGAAATTAACCAGAAGGGAGAAGGGTGTGCGTCAACTCGCATTGGTTTTCATTCTTTGCCTCTGCCTGCCCTGTCCAGCGCAGCCGCCGGCGAACAACGGCAAAGACTACCATAAAATCGCCGAACAAATCGTGACGCATGCGTTACGCGAAGGGCAGGCTTTTCAAATGCTCCACGAGCTTACTGGCCTCGGTCCGCGCCTCAGCGGCTCGCCACAAGCCGCGGCAGCAGTCGAGCTAACGCGGCAACTGATGGAACGCTTACACTTCGACAATGTAAGATTACAGCCGATTATGGTGCCACACTGGGTGCGCGGGCCGGTTGAAGAAGCGGCCATCATCAATTCTCCAGCCGTGGGCACTGCTTCACTTACGATTTGCGCGCTCGGCGGCAGCATCGCCACGCCCGAAACCGGGATCGTCGCGGAAGTGATCGAAGTGAAAGATTTTGACGGTCTGCAAGCGCTCGGTAAAAGAGCAGCCGGAAAGATCATTTTTTTCAATCGCCCGATTGATCCCTCCTCGCTGGATACGTTTTCCAGTTACGGCGGCGCGGTAAATCAGCGCAGCAATGGCGCCATCGAAGCCGCGCGCGTGGGCGGCGTCGCGGCCTTGGTGCGCTCCATGAGCACGGCCTGGGATGACGTGCCGCACACCGGCGGCATGGGATATGATGCCAACGTACCCCAAATTCCCGCAGCTGCGATCAGCACGGTCGACGCGGATTTCTTGAGCCAAGTAATTGCGCGTGAAAAAAATACGCTGGTGCGAATAAGACTGACCTGTGAAACCTTGGCGGATGCGCCTTCGGCAAACGTAATGGGCGAATTGCTCGGCGTCGAAAAACCGGAGGAAATCATCGTCATTGGTGGACATTTAGACAGTTGGGACAAAGGCAGTGGCGCGCATGACGACGGCGCGGGCTGTGGGCAGTCCATCGAAGCCGTGCGCCTGCTCAAAGTCCTCGGCCTCAAACCTAAGCGCACGATTCGCGCCGTGATGTTCATGAATGAAGAAAACGGCTTGCGCGGCGGGAATGAATATGCGCGGGAGGCGGCAGAAAAGAAAATCAAACACATTGCCGCCATGGAATCCGATCGCGGTGGTTTCGCGCCGCGGGGTTTTGCGATTGAAGCGGATTCCACAACTGTTCAGAAGATCGCCGCATGGAGCCCGTTCTTCGAAAGAATCGGCGCAGAACGCCTCCGGCGTGGCGGCAGCGGCGCGGATATTTCACCACTGGTGCAGCAAGGCGTCCCCGGCCTCGGCTTGGTGCCGGAAGGACATCGTTACTTCGATTATCATCATTCCGACAACGATACCATAGACAAAGTCAACCCGCGCGAGCTCGAATTGGGCGCCGCGGCCATGGCCATCATGGCGTACTTATTGTCGGAAGAGTTCTGAATGGGACAAGTCATCGTTACCGTGACCTGCGATTGGGATGGACTGGACTATCCTTTACATGGATCGTACAACCCAGAGGGAGATCTTCACTTGCGCTTTGCGCGTGGCATACAGGCGATTCAATACTTCAATGAGATTTTCAAAAATCGCATTCCGCTCACGCATTTCATTTGCCCGGTTTACTTTACGCGCAGTAAGCTCTTGGCGGAATACTACGCCTACAGAATTTCCCAACTGATCAAAAACAGCAACTGTGAAATCGGGCTGCACCTGCACGGCTGGGTGAGCTTGATACACGCCTGCGGCGTATCGCCGAGAGATCCGGTGAAAGACGATTCCGTTCCGGAATGGGGCGAGCAGAATGGCAACCGCCAAGGCCTAAGTGTGCCTTATGGGAGTGACGCCGGCGAACAAAGAATCGACTATGGCCACGGCGTGCCGCTGGGCGTATACTGCCGGGAAGAAATCACACAACTCGTAGAAGCAGGGCGGGAGCTCTTTGTCGCGAATGGCATCATCCCTTCGCGTGCGGAGTGCATCAGCTTTCGCTGCGGCGGCTGGATGGCGAATGACGCGGTGTTCGAGGCGCTGCAAATGGTTATTCCGCCGTTTCAATTTGAGGCCTCGGCCGTGGACGCTGGGTTTTTTTCGCAAAAAGACGGCATGCTCGCGCAATGGCTCGCAAAACTTTGGGGCGCAGATCAGCAGCCGGAGCATTCCTTTCTGGCCAATACACTTTTTCTGTCGGCATATCCGCACGGGATAAACATTCATGCGCGGTCCAACGACGTGGCCGGAGCGCAGCCGCAGCGCCTCCAAAAACTGCTTGAAATTCCCGACACTGCGATACTGGCTGACTATGTCAACGCCGATTACATGAAAGAGCAAATCGATCGCGCCGTTGCCGTCGCAGAACAACAATCATCAGATGTGTATGTGAGTCTGGGCTTTCATCTTGAATCAGGCGGGGATCCGCGTTTCGGCGAGGTATTCGGACATATTGAAGAGGTCATTGACGCGCTGAAACATGTCACGCAGAAATATGCACTGGCGGGTAAAATACAATATCTCACGATCGCAGAAGCAGGTGGGCGCTTTCTGCAATCGAATTCACTGTTGCAAGATTCAGCGAGGTTTGGTTTGCCAATGTCAATTTGAATTGCTTTAACTTGACAATGTTAGCTTAAATTCGCGCTCTCTCAATCTGTCATGCTTACAGCATGACAGAGAACGGGGGCTTTGAGGACTAACTTAACATTGTCAAGCTAAGCCACTATTGTCAAGTCAGTCAGACGATTTCTCTTTCCAATACTTCCTTGAGTTTTTTGATTTGTATGAGCGGAATGATCTCGCCCTTACCGATGCCGGGGCACTTCAAGCTTTCCCATTCCCACGAGGTTTTATCGCGCAAAATCTGCGGCCAGAACGGATAGGTGCGGCATTGGTCGGGACGCGCTTCGTAAACGGTGCATTTCAAATCCGGGCTGAGAAAAATGCAGCCGCCGTGGGCGTTGTCGATCAAGGCATGTTTGCCATGTATTTTGCGCAAATAGCGCTTGCGAAATTGCGGCTGCGGCAGTCGCAAAAACGTCGCGAGCCGGTGGATTTCCGGACCGCTGACCCAGACCTCGCCCGCCTGGCTGCAGCACGCGCCGCAATTCGGCTGGCATGCGAAACGCAAGCCCTCCTGGTAAAACTCGTCTGCCATAATTCATTTGCCAAATTAACTGAAAACCGTCTCCCACTCTCCCCGTCTCCCACTCTCCCCGTCTCCCACTCTCCCAGTCTCCCTCTCCCCCATCACCCCTCCGGCCCGATCATCCTCTCCGGGCGCACGAGTTGATCGAATTTTTCACCGGTCAAGATGCCGAGCTGAATGGCGGCTTCGCGCAAGGTGAGATTTTCTTTGTGTGCCTTCTTCGCGATCTTCGCGGCGTTGTCGTAGCCGATGTGCGGATTCAACGCCGTCACCAGCATCAAAGAATTTTCAACGTGTTTTTGAATATTGCGCTGATTGGGCTCGATCCCCACCGCGCAATGCTCGTTAAAGGACTCACACGCATCCGCGAGCAAACGAATGGATTGCAGCAGATTGTGAATGATCACCGGTTTGAACACGTTCAATTCAAAATTGCCGGAGGCGCCGCCGATACCGATGGTAACGTCGTTCCCCATCACTTGCGCCGCGACCATGGTCATAGCCTCGGACTGCGTGGGATTGACCTTGCCCGGCATGATGCTGCTGCCCGGCTCATTTTCCGGAATCGAGAGCTCACCCAGGCCGGCGCGCGGGCCGGAAGCCAGCCAGCGCGTGTCATTGGCGATTTTCATCAAGGAGCATGCCAGCGTTTTGAGCGCACCGCTCGCCATCACCATGGCATCGTGGGCAGCCAAAGCCGCGAATTTGTTTTCGGCGGTGACAAAGGGATAGCCGGTCAATTCCGCAATCTGGGCCGCGGCTTTCACGGCGAATTGGGGATGTGTATTGAGCCCGGTACCCACCGCCGTGCCGCCAAGCGCCAATTCGTAAAGATCCTGCAACACCATGAGCAGGCGCTTCAAATCGTGATCGAGCTGTGCGACATAGCCGGAGAATTCCTGACCCAGCGTCAGCGGCACGGCGTCCATCAAATGGGTGCGGCCGATTTTGATGAGGTGCTTGAACGCCTCGGCCTTTTGCGCCAGCGTGTCGCGCAAATGTTTCACCATCGGCACCAGGCGGCGATGGATTTCATGCACCGCAGCTATGTGCATCGCCGCGGGAAAAGTGTCGTTCGAAGATTGCGCCTTGTTGACGTCGTCATTGGGATGGATGGGTTTCTTGCTGCCCATTTTGCCGCCGGTCATTTCGATGGCGCGGTTGGAAATGACTTCGTTGGCATTCATATTCGTTTGCGTGCCGCTGCCGGTTTGCCAAATCACCAGCGGAAAATGATCGTCCAGCTTTCCGGCAATCACTTCATCGGCAGCCTTCACGATCAAATCCGCTTTTTCAGCAGAAAGCAGCCCTAATTCTTTGTTGACCAAGGCCGCGGCTCTTTTCAGAATACCAAATGCCCAAATCAATTCGCGCGGCATGCGCTCGCTGCCGATTCTGAAGTGAATCAACGAACGCGCGGTTTGGGCGCCGTAATACCGGTCGTTCGGCACTTGGATTTCACCCATGCTGTCGGTTTCAATACGATAATCCATGCTTCACTCCTCACGCAGGTCGCTTGCTCTTTTGTGAAAATATCATAGCAAATTCACAAACTCGTTCACACTCAAACCTCCTTGGCGAATAATAGCCCGCAAGGTTCCTCGATCCAACTCTTTGTGATCCGGGACAACGAGTTGAGCGAATGGATCATCCCGGCGAAGGATCATGTGACTTCCTTCCTGGCGCTTCAAATGGAAACCGGCTTTCTCAAGAGCCTTAACACATTCACGCCCGGAAACTCGTGGTAGCTTGCTCATACGGCAACCAATAGAGCTTCAAAGTTTTCTTCCGGAATAGGTAGATTATCTTCCTCAAGAGCCGCGATATACCCTCGAATTGCTTCTTTGATATTCAGTAAAGCTGCTTCTCGCGTTAACCCCTGGCTTATACAGCCGGGAAGGCTGGGGCAATCAGCGACCCAATAGCCGTCCTCGCCGGGATAAACAATGACTTGTCGCATACCTTCACCTCATCAAATAAATTAGTGCAACCTTATCCCACAAACCGCCGCACGCCGATATATGCCGCCAGCAACCCCAGAAAAACGCCCAGACCGAACAGCCCCGCGTAAAACATTTGTGGAACAAAAAACAGGTCGCGATAATACGCCAGCAAAAACTTCTCTGTAAAATAGAAAAACACGCCTGCCAGGGCTGCACCGAAGAGGCCGTGCAAAAATCCCTGCAGCAAAAACGGCGTGCGCACGAACGTGCGCGTCGCGCCCACGAGCTGCATGGTCTCGAGAATGCGGCGCTTGGCAAATGCCACCAGGCGCACGTGGTTGACCACGACAAAAATGACGCCGAGAAAAACCACGAGGCCAATCAAAAAATCCACGGCCACCGCAAAACTGACATAACGGTCGAGCACGCGCAAAAAATCCTGGCGATAGACCACTTCGTCGATGCCGTTGAGCAAGTGAATTTGCGTCGCAATACGCTGCGCCGCGTCGCCGTATTGATATGGCTTCTGCAAAGTCAAGCGGAAAGACGGCGGCAGGGGATTGGATTGCAAGAGCTCGATGAAGCCCTTGCCAAATTCCCGGCGGAAAACTTCCACGGCCTCTTCACGGGAAACGTAGCGCACCGCGGCCACGCCCGTAATTTTTTCGATTTGCTTGCGCAAGCTCTGAATCGCGGGTTCGTCGCGGGCATTGTCGACAAATACTTCCAGTTCAATGCGGCTGCGCAGCGTATCGACGATGCCGGCGAGATTGATCGTCACCAGCAGAAAAACGCCCGTGACGATCAGAGCACCGGCCATGGTCAAGACGGCAATCAATGCGGCCATCTTGGCGCGCCGCAGACCGTCGAAGCCTTCTTTAATCGCGTAGCGCAAGATCAATTCAGCGTGACTCCTCCGTCGATTTTTACCACGCGCCGGCCGGCATTTTCCACGAGATTAAAATTGTGCGTGGCCATCAACACCGCCGTGCCGCGCGTGTTGATTTTGTCGAGCAATTCCATGATGCCCGCGGCCGTCGCCGGATCCAAATTGCCCGTCGGCTCGTCCGCCAGCAGAATGAACGGGCCATTCACTAACGCGCGCGCGATCGCCACGCGTTGCTGCTCGCCGCCGGAAAGTTCGTGCGGCATTTTGTAGCGCTTGTGGCTCAAGCCCACTTGCGCCAGCACACGCAACACTTTCTTTTTGATCTCGCGCGGTTTCGCACCGGTCACAATCATGGCAAAAGCCACATTGTCATAGACGCAGCGATCTTCCAACAGTTTGAAATCCTGAAACACAACCCCCAACTGCCGCCGCAACAAGGGAACTTGCTTCGGTGTGATGCTGTCCGAATTGAAGCGGCCAACCACCACGGTGCCCGTGCTCGGTCTCTCGGCCATGTGAATCAGCTTCAACACCGTGCTCTTGCCCGCGCCGGTCGGCCCGACCAAAAAAACGAACTCGCTCTTGCGTACGAGCAAATTCACGCTCTTCAGGCCGTCGCCGCCGGAGTATTTTACGGAGACATTCGACAATCGAATGAGGTTCATCTCGACCTACGGTTTTCGAAAAACGAAATGCACGCGCTCGGCGCGTTCGCCGCCCGGTCGGCGCGACATGTCTTTAAAACAACCCGCCTCCTCCCACGGCCCGGAGGCCGCAATTTTGCGAATCTCTTGCAACGAATAAATGCGCTGCACGTGCCGTTCGCAAAAGGCCCGGCCGGGATCACTCTCGCTTTCGATCAAAAACTCGTTGTATTGCCAGCTGCCGATAGCCCTAAAATACGAATGGCGATGATACCTCACGCCATCGAAGCCATCTTGATCCGTATAGTTGCGAAAATTTCGCCAGCAATTCCAACGCGTGCACACATCGAAAATAAACACGCCGCCCGGAGCCAGCACCTCAGCCACGCGCGCGAACACGCCCGCCACCTCGTCCGGCGTGCGGCAATAGTTCATGCTGTCGTACAAACATATCACGGCATCGAATTGCGCCTTGCAGGCGAGATCGCGCATGTCGCCGCACCAGATCTGCGCACCCGTGGCGTGGCTTCGCGTTGCCGCGCATTGCGCCATGGCCGCGGAGCGATCCAGCGCATACATCCTAAAGCCCGCACGGGACAATTCCAGCAGCAGCTTGCCGGTGCCACAGGCCAGCTCCAAAACCGTTTGAACCTTCCGCGGCCTGGCGTCTGGCGAGGCCGGGCCGCCGCGCAGAATCGCCAGATCGAAAAGATCAATCACGTAATTCGCCCAGCGCGCATAATTCACGTGGCGCATCAAGTGATCATAAAACTGCGCCACCAGGCTGTACGGGGGCACTTCATCTGTTTTTTGCGAGAAGCGAAACTGCAAGTTCGAGCGCCTCGATCATGCTGGTGGGTTGTGCCACGGATTTGCCGGCGATATCATAAGCGGTGCCGTGATCCGGCGAGGTGCGTATCAGCGGCAAACCGGCGGTGTAGTTCACGGCCCGGCCAAATCCCATCATTTTGAGCGGGATCAACCCCTGGTCGTGGTACATGACAAAAAAGGCATCGGTCTCCTCGGCTTCCGGCGTCTGGAGGCGTTGCTTTTGTGCAAATTTGCCGAACAGCGCATCAGCCGAAAAAGGCCCGGCCGCGTCAATACCCTCGGCCCGTGCGCGCGCGATCGCCGGTGCAATGATAACACTTTCCTCCTCGCCAAACAAGCCGCCTTCGCCGGCGTGAGGATTCAGCCCCGTCACCGCAATTCGAGGGTGAGAGATGCGAAAGCGCGTTTGCAATTCGCCGTGCACCACCCTCAAAGTTTCAACAAGCTTTTCGCGGTGCAGGGCTTCCGCGACTTGCCGCAGGGGCAGGTGGGTGGTGGCCAGAGCCACGCGAAACCCGCCGGCCAGCATCATCATGGCAAATGCTTTCACGCCCAACTGTCCGGCAATGAATTCCGTTTGGCCGGGATAATGAAAACCAGCGGCATGCAACCCCGCTTTCGAAACCGGCGCGGTGGCGAGGGCATGAATCAATCCCTCCTTTGCCCAGCGCATGGCGCAAAGCAATGCCTCACCCGCGACCCTGCCCGACAGGGCGGACCAGTTTCCGATTTCGACGGGAAAGGGCTCTTGCCAGGCATCGCATAAAACAATCTGCGCTTGCTTCGGCCATTCAGATAATGACGCGACGCGCGGAAGCGGGAAGTCGAGCCGGAGATGTTTTTGCCAAAAATGCCACGCGCTTTCCGGTGCGATCACCGCCACGCGAAGATTTTCCGGCGGTTGCCAAATGCGCAGGGCCTTCAAAACCACTTCCGGGCCGATGCCGTTAATATCACCAATGGTAATGGCTATAGTTGTAATCTTACCCACGCTCATGACAGTGAATACTATGCCTATGCAAAGCAAGCTTCCCTAAAACTCGTAACCTCACATGTTTCCACAAAGCCATCTCACCTGTCTCACATCTCACGTCTTACGTCTATCGCCTCAAGTCTTACGTTTCTTTTTCTTCGCCGCCGGAAATAGAATATTGTTCAGGATAAGCCGGTATCCCGGCGAGTTTTTGTGCAGCGACAATTGCGTGGGCGGATCATAGACCATGTGCTGGTAATCTTCCGGGTCGTGGCCGCCGTAAAACGTGAATGTGCCGCGGCCAACATTGCCGTGAATGTATTTCACCTCTTCCGTACCGGGCACATCGGCGAGAATAGTGACGTACTTCTTGATCACTGCACGCTTGAAACCCGTGGTCTGTCCCATGAAGCCTTTCACAATGGCGACGTGATTTTGCGTCAGCATCGTGGGTACAGGGTCATACTTTGCCGAGAACTCAAAGAGCGTGAAATAGTCAGCGTCGGCGCTGCGCAAGCGCGGGCTGTTGCTCGGTGGAAAGTCGATATCTGAATGCTCATAGACCAGGGGATTCATCTCCAAGACAAAATTCTCGAAGGCAAAAGTCGCGGAGAAATCCAGCTCCTCTTGCGCATGGGGCGAGGGCGGATCGTAATCAAAAATCGCGGCGCAGACGTCGGTGTTCCTGGCGGCAAGGGCGAGATCGATGGTATCCGTGGCAGAGCACATCGCAAACAAGAATCCACCGCGCAAGGCATACTCCTTGATCGCGAGTGCCACCGCCTTTTTCAAATCCGCAACTTTTGCGAAGCCCAATTTCTTGGCCAACGCTTCATTCTTAGCCACTTCTTCCTGATACCATGGGGCGGAATGAAAATTGGCATAAAAACGACCGTATTGTCCGGAAAAATCCTCGTGATGCAAATGCAGCCAATCGTATTTTTGCAGTTCTCCGGCGAGAACTTCCTCATCCCACAGTTTCGTATAAGAAATTTCGGCGTATTCCAAAACCAAAGTGACGGCGTCGTCCCAAACTTGTTTATTCTGCGGGGTGTAAATCGCGATCGCGGGCGCTTTTTCGAGAAAGGTGACTTCCATATTCCCGCCTTCGATGTCGGCGTACACTTGCGCCGCCTGTCCGCCGCTGAGAACATCGAAAGCCACGCCGCGCACGCGACACTCCCGCTCCACCTCCGGCAGGTAATCCATCATGAACGAGCCGCCGCGGTAATTCAACAGCCATTCAGTGTTCACGCCGCGTTCCAGCGCCCAATAGGCGACGCCGTACGCTTTGAGATGATCGGTTTGCTTGAGATCCATATAGATCAGCAGCTTCTGCGCGAGCGCCGGCGTGGCGACGCAACACCAACAAGCGACAAGAAATCCTATTTGTTTTTTCATGAGGGTTTTCGTTTTAGCTGTCGGCAAGTCTAAAGGCGAGCCAGAGTGAGAGTAAGAGCAAGTGCGTGTATGGGCACCTCTCTCTTACAACGACCTATTCTTCTCTCCCAAAGCCCGCGCCTGCCGCCGCGCTTGTTCCAGCAGCAAGCTGTTCGGGTAATCCTGCAACAATTGCTCGTACCACTTTTGCGCTTGCGGATAATCGTGAAGATTTTGGGCGCAAATCTCCGCCAACGAGAACATGGCGCGATCGCCCACAATGCTGCCGGCGTATTGCTCCAAAATCTTGCGGAATGCCGCCGCCGCCTTGTCGTACTGGCCGTCTTTGGCATACAGCCCGCCCAAACTGAAATAGGCTTGCGGCACGAGATTCGCGCCCGGATGGTTTTTCAACAAGTTCCCCAGTGTGTCAATGGCGGCGGCGCGCTGGTGCTGCATGGTTAAATATTCCGCGCGCGCGTAAGACAAGAGCGCGCCGGCGCTGTCCGCAAAATTGCCTTCGATCAACAGCAGCAATTCCAAGGCGTCATTGACCATGCTTTCGTTGCCGGAGGGCGTGCGCAGCGAAGCGCTCACTTCCTCCAGTTTTTGCAGAGCCGGCCGAAATCGGCCCAAATAAAAATCCGCACGCGCCAAAGCATAATTCACCTTGTCCCGTATCAGGGGCTGCCGGCTGCCGGTCTTGCGCGCGGTTTCGTACCACTGCAGCGCCTGCGGCACGTCGCCTTGTGCCAGGAAACAATCCCCCAAACGAAACACCGCATCGATTCTTTCGCTGCTATTGGGGTCGGGATGCGAGTCGAAAATTTGGCGATAGACATTCAGCGCACTGGAAAGCTCGCCCAAGTGTTCATAATAAATCTCGCCCTGTTGTGCCAACGCGCGCTGCGCCCAGGGATTGCGCAGATTGTTGCCATTCTTTTGAATCAACTGCTCGAAAACCTCCAGAGCTTCGCGGTACTTGCCCTGCTCGCGAAAGCTTTCGCCGAGACCGAATAGCGCGGGAAAGAGATAGGGTGATTTTTCCGAACTGCTCAGCACGAGGCGATACGCTTGCTCGGCATATTCGAGCGCCTCGGCCCGGCGCGCCTCTTCGGCAAAATTATAGATCTCGTGCCCGGCGCTGATTTTGCCGGCGGCTGCGGTCAAACGGTCCAGCGTTTGATACTCCTGAAAAGCGCGTGCAAAATTCTGCTCTTGCACGAATAGCGAGGCCAGCAGGCGATGAAGGCTCTCCGGCTCGCGCGCCGCGGGCAGCATACTCTCCAGCGCGGCGGTGATTTTGGCTGTGGCTTCCGTTTCTTCGGCCATTTCCAAAATGCGGCGCTGCACCAGCGGAAACTGCCGTGGATCCGCTTGCATGTGGCGCACGTACTCAGCCGTGGCTTCGGCGAAATTCAAGCGCTGCGCCTGCAGCCCGGCAACCTCTAAAGCAAAAAGCGCGGGTTGTTGCAACTGCTCCCGGGCGGATTGATACACTTGCAAGGCCTCATCGAAGGCTTGATTCTCTTCCATCGCCAGCGCCACGGCGGAAAAAACTTCCATCACCGGATATTGGCGCAATAAATCCTGCCAGGTTTTGAATGCCGCTTCACGCTCTCCCTGCTTGTACAAGATATCCGCGCGATCGCTGCGCAAGCTGACTTCCGGCACGAGCGCAAGGCGCTGGTCGATGATCGCGAGCAGCTCCTCGTACCGCCGCAATTGCACAAGCGTGCGTTTGAGCCCCTGGTAATAGATCTCATTGCGCGGCTCCTGCTGTGCAAGCGGGCGATAAATGCCAGCCGCCTGCTCGAACAGGCCCATGCGCTCGAAATTTTGCGCCTGGCGCAAGCGTTCGGCGTTTTGTTGCGGCGTTTGGGCGTGCAGACTTGGCAGAAGCATGGGCGCCATGGCCGCCACCTGCGCGGTCACATAACACAATAAAACTTTCGTGCAGAAATTTTTGACGGTATACATTACGCTCTGTCAAATTCAGTTTTAAAATTGCCCGGGGTCTTGCGGAATGAATTTGGTGCGGCGCAAGCGCCCTGCACCACTCCTCCAGGATTCAACCGGTGCGAAAACCTGGGAATGCCGCACCCTGAGCTTGTCGAAGGGTGCTAAGTTCAAAAATCCGGCTTCGACAAGCTCCGCCAGCGTTGAAACCAAGCGGTTCTACACAGCCTGATTCTTTCACAACGACAGGATGCGGGGCAAACGGACCCATTGCTCATTGCCGCACGCCCTCCTCTTTCTGCTGCTCCCTCGCCAGTGCCTCAAAATACTTCTGAATCAAATCGCGATAATCGCGCGAATACTTCTCCCGTAAAGCGCGCAGCAAATCTTCCTGCATCTTGGTGCGGCGCTCGCCGAGATCGGCAGGCAATTGTCCGGGATCCAGGCCGCGATAATTCTTGCTGCGTTCGGCCTGGCGTTCTTCGCTGAGGTCGCGCTCGCGCATACTGCGCTGCGCGTCCAGCATGCGCGAAAGTATTTGCTGCTGCCGCTCCAGCGTTTGCCGGCCCATGCGATTTTCCTGCAAGTCCTTCACCACCTCTTCCATATCTTTCGCAGTTTGATCGAGGCGGCCCAAAATCTCTTTACGGCTGCCGAACTCTTGCAGCAATTGCTCCAAGCTCTTTTGTACCGCGGCCTGTTCGGCCGCGAGTCGCGCCATGCCCGCTTGCTGGCGCATGCCCTCGAGTCCCTGTTGCCCGAGCTGCTGCGATTCCTGATTGATGCCCTGCTGCTTGCCAGAAAGCCCGAGCAAGCGTTGCATGAATTGATCCATGCCCATGCTCATGCCGCCGGAGCCGCCCATCTGCTTCAGGCTTTGCCGCAGACCCGCGACGGCCTGATCCAAGCCTTGCATGGCCTGGCCCTGCGCTTGCGCCGCACCCGGGCCGTTGCGATCTTCCATCTGGCGCAATGATTCCTGCATGCTGTTCATCGCCTGCCCGAGCGCGCGTGCGATTTCCGGCGTGACCGCAAAACTCTTTTGCGAAAGGCTAAACAACTGCTCGCCGACGCGGTGCAAACCCGAGAGCATTTCCAGTTGCTTGTCCGCGGCATGGTTGAACTCGCTGCCGCCGCGATTCATGCTGCCGGATTGCATGCCAAGCTGCTCCTGCTGCTTGGAAAGCTGCAGCAAATCCGCGGAGCTGCGCTGCAACGCCTGGATGATCGCACGCTGCTGGCTTTGCTGCATTTCCTGTTGCGCCCCCTGCAAGCCCGCGCTCATTTGCTGCAAATTTTGCGCGAGCTGCTGGCCGGTTTGTTGCGCCTGCGGCATCTGCCCTTGTTGCATCTGGTTCGCCATTTGTTGCATCTCACCGGCGAGGTCTTGCGAATTCATCTGCTGCGCCGCGGCGTCTATTTTTTCCGCCGGCGACTGCTGCTGCATTTCTTTCATCATTTTACTCAAGTCTTGCAGCGCCTTTTCGAGCGCTTCGGTATCGCCCTTCATCTGCATTTCTTCGGCGGCGAGTTCGTTGCGCTTCTCCGCGGAGGGCTTCTTGGCTGCTTCTTCATTCACGGCCTGCTGCCGTGTGAGCAAATCTTCCGCCTTTTTGATGGCCTCGTCCAGTTTTTGCTCGGCGTGAATTTGCTTCAAGAGGTTCATCGTGCGCTCGAGGCTTTGCAGCATTTCTTCCTGTGAAAATTGAAAATTCTTCAGTGCCTCTTCCAATTTCTGGGGATCGATGTTTTCCATCGATTTCTTCAATTCTTCGAGCGCCTTCTGCAGTTCCGGCGAATCCATTTTTTGCAGCAGTTCTTGCAGTTCCATGTACTTCTGCAGAGTTTTCATGCTCAGCAGGTCGTTGCGCTCCATGCTGCTGACCATTTCTTCGAGCTTGTTTTGCAGCGATTGCAATTCCTCGCGAATTTTTTCCGTGGCACCGGCGCTCTCGCTGACTTTCTGCTTTTGCTCCCAATTGAGACGAGGGTCCTTTTTCAGTTGCTGAATAACTTCGTCGACTTTCTCTTTCGTTTTCTGGGCCTGTTCGCGCATGGCTTGCAAGTCTTGTGTGGCCTCGTCATGCTGCGTCGCAACTTGTTCATAGATTTCCTGGATCGAAGGAAAGCGCACATGAAACATTTCACTGCGCGCGGACTTGGGGCCGGAAACGCTGTCGTTGTCGCGCACCTCGGCGAAATAGCGCACCACGTCTTCCGGGCCCATGCCGAGCTTGCCCAAATCCCACGCGGCTTGCACGCGCACCTTGTCGCTGTGCGCCGCAACGAGCGCCAGCGGCCAGCGGCCGCTTTTGGATTCACCGCCGTAGCTCGGCACTAATTCGTAGACGATGTCGAGATTCGAAAAACCAAAATCGTCTTCCGCTTCGATGGTGAGGGGCAACAACATGCTTTCGTCGAGATCGACGTCGCGGCCCGGTTCGACGAGACGCACCACCGGCACACGGTCGTTCTCCAATTCGATGCGGTAACGAATGGGATCGGGGTTTGACAGTCCCTTGGCGTCAACCAAGTGAATGGCGTACACCTCCGGCTTGCGAATCGGAAACTCTATCGTCGCGTGGTCTTTTTCAACACGCAAGGGCAATACCGCTCCGGATTCGAAGCGCAGCTCGGCTTTTGCCAACTCCTTATTCGAGCGTAAGCGCAACGACACGTTCGAGCCGGGCAAAGCTTGAACATCGCCGAGATTTTCCTCCAATTCAATTTTCGCACGCCGCGTATAACTGGGAGAAGCGATGGTCACTTGCAGCGACTGAACCGCGGGCGGATCGATAACGGCGACTTCGTACCACGAACTGATTTCCTTGCTCACGCGTACGCGGTAGCTCAAGTTTTCACGCACGCGTTCCAACGTGTGAGCAAAACTCGAAGCAGAGGCTGCTTCAAGCCGAGGCATGCCAATTTGATGGATGGTCTTGTGGTCCGGCAAACGCCACTCCAGCGTTGCGGCATCATCCGTTGCCGGGGAAATAGTGACCTGCACGCGAAGATCATTTCCCTTTGCTATCTCGGTGTTTCCCGGAGAAACCTCCAGGCGCAACACGAGCGCATGAGGAGGGCGTTGCGGAGAAAGCAACGCGCGCAGGCCGCCGCTCATATAATTTGGCGCAAAACCCCACGCGAGAAGGCAGAGAGCAAAACACATCCCGCCGAGAATCAAACGGCGGCGAGGCGTGACGCGATCGATAATATCTTCGAATGACAGGTTTCGCACAGATGCATAGGCCTGCTGCAAAGCCGTTCCGGCTAATGCGCGCCGCACCTCGCTGGCGTTTTCATGCGTGGTTTCATCATAAACCTGCAAAGCATTGGCGAAACGATCCCGCACTTCTTCGCGCAAATGGCCAACGCGCAATGCCAGAGCGGCATCCGCGGGCGCATGCGCCACGGCAAACCGCTTGAGCAGAGGGTGCAAAAAGCCTTGCCATGAAAAATACCCGGCGACCACCAAGCTCAAGCCTGCCAGCAACCAGCGCCAGATTGCGCTGTCGCTCTTCCAATGAACGAGAACTGGTGCACAGAGAAAAAGAAGCGATAAACCCATGAGCAAGACGCCGAAAGCCGCCAGCCCTTGCTGGTTCAGCTCCGAGCGCCGTACTTTGGCGAGGCGGCTTTTGAGGTCGAGATAAATTTCTTGGATGGGCATGATTCTCATTACCATCCTGAGTTATTGCTGGACATGTTCATTACAATTGCGAATTGATCGTCATCAATTGTCAATTCGAAGTTTTCAATTCATCAACGCATACACCACAATATTCGTCCCCATCTGCAGCGCCTGCGTGCGCACTTCGGGCGTGTCGCCGTGCACTTCAGGATCGGCCCAGCCGTCGGAGATGTTGGTGTTCCAGGTGTAATACACAATCAGCCGGCCTTCATGAAATAGGCCGAAGGCCTTGGGCGGGCCGCCGTCGTGTTCGTGGGTTTTGGGCACGCCGTTGGGAAAATCAAAGTGACAGTGATAGATGGGATGATTGAATGGCAGCTCGACCCATTGTTTGTCCGGAAAAACCTGTTTCATGGCCTCGCGGAAAAATTTATCCATGCCGTAATCGTCGTCCGCATACAAAAAACCGCCCGTCGTCAAGTAGGTGCGAAGTTGTTGCGCGTCTTCCGGCGAAAACACGATGCGGCCATGCCCGGTCATAAAGACGGCGGGATAGGCAAAAAGTTCATTGTCGGTCGGCTCGACGTGCCGCTCCTCGCTGCCCAGTTGCATCGCCGTATTTTGCTTCATGAACTTCAACAGGTTCGGAATGCAGGAGGGGTCATTGTACCAATCTCCGCCGCCACGATATTTGATGCGCGCGAGCGTGAATGCGTTGCTGGGGGTTTCCTGCGCGTGGCTGGCAGAACAAAGCGCAAAAATGGCTGACGAGACCAGTGGTCCCGCCAAACTCAATAAGCGCATCGGAAACGAGTGCATTGCTCAGCTGCCCTCCGCCACCCGCACATACATCTGCTGCTTCAATGACTCCACCCAGCGGCGCAGCTGCTCTTCTGCCTTGTGATTGAGCGCCATTTCGTGCAAGCGGTCCGCATCTTCGGTGAGCGAGAGCTTGCGCGCCTCGCGTTTTTCATTCAGCCGCACAAGGTGGTAGCCGAATTCGGTTTTGAGAGGTTCGGAAATCTCGCCAGGTTGAAGCGTACGCGCGGCCTCGCGAAACGCCTCCACTTGCAGTTGGGTGGCCTCAAACCAGCCCAGGTCGCCGCCTTTTTCATTCGTGGTTTGATCGTTTGAGTATTTTTTGGCCGCGTCTTCAAACGTGATTTTGCCCGCCACAATGTCGGCGCGAATCGCCGCCGCCTGCTCGCGCGTGCGCTGTTCGTCGCTGGCGACCGTGGGCACGCGGATCAAAACGTGGCGCACGTTGATTTTTTCACCACGGCGCTCGATCAGCTTGATGATGTGAAATCCAAACTGTGTGCGCACAATTTCGGAGACTTGATCCGGCTCCAGCGCAAAGGCCGCTTCCTCGAACTCGCGCACAAAATCGCCGCGTTGAATCAAACCCAGCTCGCCGCCACGCTTGGCGGAGCCAGGGTCCTCGGAAAACTCCCCGGCAAGCTTGGCAAAATCCTCCCCCTCGCGAATTCTCTTTTGTACGGACTCGATTTTTTCGCGCGCCGCTTGCACCGCCTCGTCGCCGGCTTGGATATTGAACAAGACATGGCTGAGTTTGACGGACGCTTCCACCATCGGCAGGCTGTCTTGATACGTCTGATAGAATTGCTCGACCTCGCGGCGTGAGACTTTGAGCTCGCGCATTTTTTTCTGCTGCAGGTTGCGCACCATCAATTGCTCTTCGATGTCGTCGCGGAATTGCTTCCGGATTTTGCGCAGCGGCAGGCCGAAGTACTCCTCGGCCTTCTGCTCCGAGCCGAGCTGCTGCACGATCGCCTTCATGCGCTCTTCCAAAACTTGCTCGATCTGCCGCTCGTCCACGGTGATGCTGTCTTCTTGCGCTTGAGTGAGCATCACTTTTTGATTGATCAGGTTCTGCAAAGCCTGCGCGCGCAGCGCATTGAATTTCTCCGGTTCGCGCTGGGGATTGAGGCCCAACTGAAACGCCGTTTGCGTGGTAAATTGCACCAGTTCTGATTGCAGAATGATCTTGTCGTCCACCACTGCCACGATACGATCCACGATTTCTTGCGCATCACTGCGGCCGCAAAACAACAGACAGGCGAAAATCCCTTGCATCACCGCTTTAAGCATTATGACCTCCGTGTTCACAACTCTAGTGTCGATTTATGAAAAATCGCCATGGCGCTGGTGCAATGCCAGCTCGCTCAAGCCCAGAACGCTGGCATAAATCCACGCTTACCGTGCTGCTTTCGCCGCCCGCGCCAAAAGGGAATCCATCGAGGTATCTTCAATCATCTGAAAATTGGTTTCGATTTTCGCGCCGGCGCGCAATTCCGCCAGCAGCGTGCGGTAGCGATCATCACGCACGCGCGCGCGCACCTTGCGAGCGACTTCATCGTGCACCACGCTCAAATCACGGATCGTGCCGCTGGGAAAATTCTGCACCATATAAAACAGATGAAACCCGTCGTCCAATTCCACCGGCGGCGCAAGCGTGCCTTCGCGATAGCGAAAAATCGGGCGCATGGCTTCCGGCGCCTCGGAATAAGAAATATCCAAATGCCACGCGCTGGTGTCGCCGGAGACCAGGGCACGCGCGCGCGCCATGCGGGGGAAGTCTCCACCGAAGCGCAACAAGCGATGCAACGAGTCCGCCTCCGCTCTCGTGGGCACGCTGAGGTGATACACACGCGCCTCCTGCTCGTTGCGGCGGAAGCTTTCCAAGTTGCTGTTGTAAAATTCCTGAATGCGCGCCTCGGAAACCTGTGCGGTGTCGCTGTAAACTTCGCTCTGCAAGAGCGCATTGACCGCCAGCTCGCGCGCGACGCGTTGCAACTCCTTGGCAATGCCCGGATTTTGATCGAGGCCGCGGCGCCTGGCCTCTTGATACAACACCTGGGAATTGATCCAGCGCACGGCGTAGTCTTGCATGGCTTCCTTGGAGATGCGATCCCGCATGCCTGCTGGAATCTCCACGGCGAGATCCTCGAGCGTGAGCACGGCCTCGCCCACGCGCACGATCACGTTTTCGGATTTGACTTCGGGCTCGGGCTTACGGCAGGAAAACATCGCCGCCCAAACCAGGGCGATCACCAAGATCTTCTTCACCGCTGTTTTCACACTTCCTCTTCAGTTGCGTTGGGATGCAGATGCAATTTCAAAAGCCAATCAGTGCGGGCACAAACAAAAATCCGTCATGCCGCAAGAATCCTCTCGGCGTATTTATGCGCTTTAAAATGTCATTACTCTTTCAACTTCTTTTGATTACCCACATGCCATCAAAGGGGATTTACTTCAATTCATAATCAAAATCAAGGTGCTTCATTCCCACAGGTCTTTATGTTGCAAATCACAAACAAATTTTGAGCGACCAACCGCTATATGCATAGGGCAATTCAATATCCATTTCGGTGGCAAAACTTCCTTCGTGAACAATTTTAATATGCTCCCTTTTGTCATGGTTTTTTATCACGTTGCAGATGGCCGGATTGGCCGTGATGCCAATTTGGTTCTTGGTTGTGAAGATGATTTTTTGCGGAACGCCGGAGCAATTGCGCGTAGTCCCGCGAGGCGTTGGTTGACAACCCGCCAAAAAGTGGCGACAGCATACTTTTTATCATCAAAAAAATCTTCGAAGAAGCCAGTATCATTTAACGGATGGGGATAGGCATAGCGCTCATTCGCATCACCAAATTCCGTCACCCAATCTTGTGGTTCGCGAGCATCGACAATCTCGAATAATCGCGCCGGATATAAATACGGCCGGCCTTGGTCGTTCAGTATCCGCAAATCATTGGCTTCGATGCCGATCACCATATAATTTTGTCCGGGCGCCAAATCCGGGTAGCGTGAGTTTTTCCGACGCAATTTCACGATCATAATTCAACTCATTTGCAAAAGTTTGAGTTCGACGCGGCCGATGCCGGGATGTTCGTACCAGTGATACTCATACTGGTATTTGTCAATCTCAAAACGCGGGCTGCTTTTCTTGACCCACTTAACCTCTCGGCCTCCGTAAGTAACGATCAGGCGTTGCACATCGCGAATGCGATTACCTTTGGCAATCACGCGCGATTGAGAAATCATTCTCGAAGTTAGCTTAGAAATCGCACGGCCCCTTCTTCGTCTAATCGTCCATTTTTTATTTTCGCCGATGAACCCGTTATTGGGAAGCCATGTTAGGCCGCAACCGGCGTCAATCTAAAAACACGCGCAAGCCCACTCGCTCTTTCAGGGTTGAAATGTTTACAGCCCAAACCTTACCCAAACAAATTTACCTTCGGCGCCTCTTGCTCCCGCCAGCCCTCCGTCAAGCTCGCCAACAGTCTCACCGTCGCCGGCAGACCGGTCTCACCCTTGGGCACGCGCAGCCGAAATCCCAAGCCGCCATTTTGAAAAAATTCAAGCTTGTACGGCGCGCGGCTGAGGATTGAACCGACCCATTTTTTGAACGGTTCCCCGGGCGCGGGCGTGACTTCCGGTGCGAACACGGCAAAGCTCTCACGAGAAAGAATGCGCAGGCTGCGCAAGCCCAGCATGGTGCCCAGCAAGCGCGCGCTTGCCAGGCCTAACAGATTTTGCGCCGGCACGGGCAAACGGCCAAAACGATCCTTTAGCTCCTCGGCAATCGCTTCAATCTCTGATAACTTCTTCGCCTCGGCGAGGTGGCGATAGATCGCCACGCGCTCGGAAGGCAGGCTCACGTAATCGTCCGGCAAAAACGCATCGCCTTCCAACTCGACTTTGCAGTCGTCGTATTTCGCGGGCAAGGGCTCGGCTTCGGGGAAGGTCTCGCGCCGGGTTTCGCGCACGGCTTCTTCCAAGATGCGTTGATAAAGATCGAAGCCGATGGCGTCGATCATGCCGCTTTGCTCCGCGCCCAGCAAATTGCCCGCGCCGCGGATCTCCAAATCGCGCATGGCGATTTGGAAGCCGCTGCCGAGATCGGTGTATTCTTCCACGGTTTCCAGACGCTTGATCGCCTCCACCGACAGATTGCGAATCGGCGGAATCAACAAATAGCAGAAAGCCTTTTGGCTGCTGCGGCCCACGCGGCCGCGCAACTGATAAAGCTGCGCCAGTCCGAAACGGTCGGCGCGATTGATGATCATGGTGTTCACGTTCGGAATATCGAGCCCGGATTCGATGATCATCGTCGAAATCAACACGTTGCATTCACGATTGATGAAGCTGAGCATGACGCGCTCCAGCTCGTGCTCCTTCATGCGGCCGTGCCCCACGCCGATTTCCACTTCCGGAACCAGGCGCCGCAGCACGCTGGCCATGCGGTAAATCGAGCTGACGCGATTGTGCACAAAAAACACCTGGCCGCCGCGATGAATCTCGCGCAGAATCGCCTGGCGGATCAAATCGTGATCGAACTGCGCCACTTCGGTTTGAATGGGCTGGCGGTCACGCGGCGGGGTGTTAATGTTGGTCATGTCCCGCACTCCCATGAGCGACATGTGCAGCGTACGTGGAATGGGCGTGGCCGAAAGCGCCAGCACGTCGGCATTGACTTTCAGACTTTTCAGTTTTTCCTTGTGGCGCACGCCGAAGCGCTGCTCCTCGTCAATCACGATCAAGCCCAGATCTTTGAAGCCGACGTCTTTCGACAGCAGCCGGTGTGTACCGATCATGATATCAACTTCCCCATTTTTAAGACGCTCAACCGACTCCTTTTGTTCTTTCGTGGTGCGGAACCGTGAGATCATTTCGACGCGCACGGGATACTTTTTCAGCCGTTCCGTGAAAGTATTGAAATGCTGCTGCGCCAGCAGCGTGGTCGGCACGAGAATCGCGACTTGCTTGCCGTCTTGCACCGCTTTGAATGCTGCACGCATCGCAACCTCGGTTTTGCCGAAGCCGACGTCGCCGCAGACCAGGCGATCCATGGGACGTTCGGTCTCCATGTCGCTTTTGACTTCTTCGATGGCGCGCGTTTGATCCGGCGTTTCTTCATACTCAAAAGAAGCCTCGAGCTCTTTTTGCCACAACGTGTCCGGCGGAAACGCGATGCCTTTTTGCGACTTGCGCAGGGCATAGAGCGAGATCAAATCCTTGGCAATGTCTTTCAGCCGCTTCTTGGTGCGCGCCTTGAGACGATCCCAATCCGGCGAGCCCAGTTTGTGAATCTTCGGCGCGGCCGCCTCCCGCGAGGTATACTTCTGCACGCGATCCATTTTGTCTAACGGTACAAAGAGCTTGTCGTTGCCCTCATAATGAATCACAATGCATTCGCGCTCGTGGCGGCCCACCTTGATATGCTGCAGGCCCTGGTACACGCCGATGCCGTGATCGACGTGCACGATGAAATCGCCCTTCGCCAGCGTCTTGAGCTGGCGGAAAGTGAGGCTTTCTTTGAGCTTGCGGCGGCGCTGCGGCCGGCGGCTGCGGCCATAAAACTCGTGATCGGTATAAACCACCAATCCGATTTCCGGCATGGCAAAGCCGTGAAACAATATGCCAGCGAGAAACTGCAGCCGGAATTCATCGAAGCCGCTTTCGTGCAACAAATCGGCGAGGCGCTCGGCATGCGAAGGAGATTCGCATATCAAGAACATTTGCGGAATTTCGCCTAACGCTTTATTGCGCAGTGTTTCCAGCTCGCGGCGCAGAGCCTTCAAGTCGCCGTGCAGGGCGGGTTGATGCACGGCCTTGAGATCGAAAACCCTGCCGGCTTCTTTGGCTTGAAAATTCGAAAAGACAATTTGCGGAAATTTTTTGAGGCGCGCTGAAAATTCCTGCCAGCGATCGCCCTCCTCCTCAAACGCGACGTTCGTTTCCAGCCATTCTTCTTCGTCGCTGTCCACGTTTTTATCCGCCAGCGCGGCCGCGAGGTGTTCGGCTTGCAGCAGATGCACTTGCGTATCATGCGGAAGATAATCGAACAGCGTGGTTTCTGTTTTGGTTTTGGATTTGCCGTGGCCGTCGTCTTCTTCAATATTTTGCGGAAAAAGCAGCACGCCACTGACTTCATTTTCCGACCGCTGCGTCGCGGCGTCGAACTCGCGGAGGGATTCAACGCGGTCGCCCCAAAACTCCAAGCGCAACGGCAGAGGGCGGGAAAAGGGAAACAAGTCGATAATGCCGCCGCGCACACTCAGCTCGCCCGCCTGTTCCACTACGGGCTGGCGCTCGAAGCCCATTTCCACAAGCTGCTGCAACAAGGTCTCAAATGGCAGCTCGTCGCCGACTTTGATTTGAATCTTCCTCGCCGCGAGCGACTTCATTTCCACCAGCGCGGTGAACAACGCTTTCACCGTCGCAACAACAATAGGAGAAGACTCCTGTGTCGCGGCTTCCCGGTGGGAAAGACTGAGCAGGCTTTCCACGACTTCGAGCTGCTGCGTCACCGTGGGCACATCGCGGTGTCCCCAGGGCAGAGCCTTCGAGGGAGGAAAATGTACCACGCGGCGCTGCGGCAGCATTTCCGCCAGTTCGTCGCGCAGGTGCTCGGCTTGATCGAGATAAGGCACGATGCACAACGCGGGGGCGGCATTGCGCTCGGTCAAAATCGAAACCAGCATGCTTGACAGCGAGCCGGCGGCGTTTTTGATCGTGACTTTCTCCTTCGCCTGCACAGCGGAAATGATTTGCTCAACGGCGGAGGAGAATTGGAGAATTTTTTTGATGGGTTCGAACACTTTTCCTTCATCAACTTCAACAATGTTCATCATGCCGCTTCACGCGACTTCGTTTCACTGGCATGAAGCATGAGATAATCCAGTTTCTCTTTCTGCATGCGCTGAATCTCCGCGTGATAGCCGCTCGACACGGCCATAAATTCATCTGGCTTTGCCGTCACCCGCAACTGCGCAAGCAGGCGTTGGAAGTAAGCAATGCGCTCATGCGCGGCTCTGCGTTTTTGCCGTGCTCCCACATCAGCGAAAAGAACCAGATGCCGCTCTCGCCAATACAGAAATCCGCCGGCGTAGAAGTCATTTTAGAATCCAACGGTGCCTCGGCTCGTTCGGGATTGTATTCCGCTTGTCAGCCAAAGGCCTCGCCTTTCCAGGCCTTGCCTTCTGTGTGACGTTTTTTGGCAAACGCCTGGACTTCGTTAAGCTCAGGAACAGAGATCGGAACCGTGGCAGACATGGCTTCATGTCTCTTAATTTTTGCTTTAACTAGGGTTGATGCACTTCAAATTCGAAGCAATTGACCATTTCCGCCGCAATACCCGGACCGACGCCCGGCAAGGCGAAGCCACGGGCCAAGACAAACTTACCGCCATAATCTTTTGTTGCGCGCACGGCATCGGATAAATGAATCTCATCGTCGCCGGCACTTGGGATAATGGGTATCAACGCAGCACCCACCAGAATGCCAGATTGCGCCAAACTTTCCATACTTCGATCTGCCATGCTCCGGCTATCTGCCTACTGTCATTTTAATAGATGGCTTTTCGGATGAACCCATCCGCTTTCAACAATCTAGCTCGCGCTTCTGCGGCAGTCACATTTGCCAGCGCCATCACCAGCGCCGTTTTGACGTGCCCATTCGCTTTCTCGAGTAAGCTCCCCGCCTGTTCATAACTTGAGCCGGTCACCATCATCACCACCCGCTTGGAGCGTTCTGCGGTTTTTTCGGAAGTTTGGCGCAGATCGACCATCATATTGCCATAGACTTTGCCAAGTTTTATCATGGCCGTGGTCGTAATCATGTTCAGCACCAACTTGGTGGCCGTGCCGGCTTTCATGCGCGTCGAGCCCATAATCACTTCCGGTCCGACCACCGGGCAGATGGAAACATCAACGGAAATGGTCAGCTCTGAGCGCGGGTTACAGGTGAGATAAATCGTCTTCGCACCAATTCCTTTGGCGTAATTCAACGCGCCGAGCACGTATGGTGTTCGGCGGCTGGCTGCGATACCCAGGACAATGTCCTGCGACGAGAATCCCGCTTCACGCAAATCCATTGCGCCCCGGCATTCGTCATCTTCCGCGCCCTCTTGCGAACGCACCAAAGCTTTGAAACCGCCGGCGATGACGCCCTGTATCATTTCCGGGTCAGTGCCATAAGTCGGCGGGCATTCGGAAGCATCCAGAATGCCAAGCCTTCCACTCGTTCCGGCGCCGATATAAAAGAGCTTGCCTTCGTGCTTAAAACAATTCACAATCAAATCTACCGCTTGTGCGATGTAGGGAATCTCCTGGGCAACGACGAGCGGAATCTGCTGATCTTCTTCATTTATTACTTGCAGAACTTCGAGGGTACTCCTGGCGTCGATTTCCACTGAGCGCGGATTGGGCGTTTCCGTGACCAGCCCCTCAATTTCGTCAAAGACTCTCTTGCTCATTCAATCCTTCCGAAGGACAATAATAAAGCGCGAAGGCTCTATGGGCCACTCTTCTGGATATGACAATTTGGTGGGCCGCAATTCAGAATATGAACTCAGGAGCTGATTTAGCTCTGCATTCAATTCACCGCCTTTTTGTGCCAGCAGCCTTCCACCCTTCTTCAAAAGCGGCAAAGACCAAGTCCACAAAGTTTCCAAATCCGTTACCGCGCGCGCCAAAATGAAATCGAATATCTGAGAGAAATCCGTCGCGGCCTTTTCTGCACGCTGGTGCGCGACCGTGGTGTTTTTCAGAGCCAGCTTGCGCAGCACTTCTTCCAGGAACAGGGCCTTCATGCGTCTCGAGTCCAAAAGCGTCATATGTAAAGACGGCATCGCGATCTTGACTGGAACACCCGGAAAGCCACCGCCTGTACCCATGTCCAGGACTGACGCCGATGGCTGCAGCAAATTGACGCTCAACACTCCCAAGGATTCGATGATATGGCGCTTGACCAATCTGCTTTCATCAGCCGGAGAGATCAACCCGGCTTTCTGATTCCATTGCAGAATCAGATCTAGATAAGTTCCGAATTGCTGGATTTGGAGATCATCGAGCCGGAAATCTTTGGGCAATGAGCGCAGCAACTCTGGCAAGAGTTCTGTGCTGACTTTTGGATTCTGGAAGGTCATGCTAAATACTTGAAGTAAGCGTATTAAGGACTGAGAATCAAATAACTTTCCCTTTTCTCAAACCGCGAAGGAACGCGAATGGATTCATCCCGCAGCGGCAGGACGGGAATCTGGAATCGTCCCGTGTTTCACGTGAAACATCAGGAGTTTCCTCCCGCTTCCGCAGGCTGTCCCGATTCCGCTCGTTCGCGGACTAGATTTCAGACTGTGTGAAAACTCTGAATTGCCGCACCCTGAGCTTGTCGAAGGGAGCTTAGTGCAAAAGATCCGGCTTCGACAGGCTCAGCCGGCGTTGAAACCAAGCGTTTTCACACGGTCTGTTTTTTCCTCCACCGTTTCACGTGAAACATCTGGGGCTTTCTCCCGCTTCCGCAGGCTGTCCCGATTCCGTTCGTTCGCGGACTAGATTTCAGACTGTGTGAAAACTCGGAATTGCCGCACCCTGAGCTTGTCGAAGGGTGCTTGTCGAAGGGAGCTTAGTGCAAAAGATCCGGCTTCGACAGGCTCAGCCGGCGTTGAAACCAGGCGTTTTCACACAGTCTGTTTCTTCCTCCACTGTTTCACGTGAAACAGTGGGGAATCCCTTCCTTACATACACTATCAAGGCTCCAATGTCTGCGGGTGAAATGCCGGAAATGCGCTCGGCCTGTCCAAAAGAGATCGGGCGAAGCCGGTGCAGCTTTTCTCGCGCCTCTTTCGATAGCGCGGTCAAGGACATGTAATCAATTTCAGCCGGCAGGCGTTTGTTTTCCAACTTCTCAAAATGCTCGACTTCCTGCTTTTGCCTGGCAATGAAACCTTCATACTTGACTTCGATTTCAACCTGCTCGGCGATTTTCTGCCAAAAGCTGCTCTGCCAATTCTCCCAAATTTCAAAGCGGCCAATGCCACGCAGATCTCTTAAAGCAACTTCCGGACGCCGCAGGATTTTCAGCAGGCTCTCGTGATCGGTCAAGGGAGTGGTATCTAATGCGCGCAGCTTGTCGTTGAGTTCTTCCGGGCTCACGATGGTCGCGCGTAGAGCTGCAATCACTTTGGCTATTTCATTTTTCTTTTTGATCACACGGGCGTTCATGGTGTCATCGATTAAGCCGAGTTGATGCCCATATTCACTCAAACGCAAATCCGCGTTGTCTTGCCGCAGCAACAGGCGATACTCTGCCCGCGAGGTAAACATGCGATAAGGCTCGATCGTTCCTTTCGTCACCAGATCATCCACCAACACGCCGATGTATGCCTCGCTGCGATTCAGCACAAAATGATCTAATCCCGCGCTCTTGCGCGCAGCATTCACGCCGGCAATAAATCCTTGCACCGCTGCTTCTTCATATCCCGTCGTACCGTTCACTTGTCCCGCGAGAAAGAGTCCTTCAACGAGCTTGGATTCCAACCAGGGATAAAGCTGCGTCGGTTGAAAATAATCGTACTCAACAGCATATCCCAGGCGCGTGACTTGCGCATTTTCCAAACCGGGCACGGTTTTGATCGCCTGCAATTGCACTTCTTCGGGCAAACTCGTAGAGAAGCCGTTGACATAAACTTCCGTGGTCTGCCTCCCCTCCGGCTCAATGAAAATCTGATGGCGATTTCTCTCAGCAAAGCGCGTGATCTTGTCTTCTATCGAAGGACAGTAACGCGGACCAACACCTTGAATTCTCCCGGTGTACATCGGCGAACGATCCAAACCCATGCGCAGAATTTCATGCGTGGCCTGATTTGTATAAGTGAGATAGCAGGGTAGTTGCTCGAGCTGCAAGGAATCATGCCGAAATGAAAATGGCGGAGGCGGTTCGTCTCCAGGTTGGATGTCCATTTTAGAGTAGTCGATGGTGCGACCATTGAGCCTGGGCGGAGTTCCGGTTTTTAGACGGCCGGTTTCAATGCCGAACCCTAGCAAAGATTCGGTCAATCCTTTCGCAGCGAATTCACCTGCACGGCCGGCTTCATAATTGGTCAAGCCAATATGAATCACGCCGTTCAAAAAAGTTCCAGCGGTGATGACGAGATTGCGGCAGTGGATCGTTCCGCCGGTTCGGGTTTTGATGCCTTGTATCTTTCGGCTGCTCGCCACAATTCCGCAGGCCATGTCTTGGCGGATTTCCAAATTCTCCTGCCGTTCACAAGCCAGGCGGACGCGTGCGGCATATTGCGCGCGATCGGCTTGCGCGCGCGGCGACCAAACTGCCGGTCCTTTGCTCTTGTTGAGCATGCGGAATTGAATGCCGGCATCGTCAGTGGCCCATCCCATTTCTCCACCGAGCGCGTCCAATTCTCGTACAAGCTGGCCCTTGGCAATGCCGCCGATCGCAGGGTTGCAGGACATTTGTCCGATGGTCGAAACGTTCATCGTGAGCAGCATGGTGCGCATACCCATGCGCGCCGCTGCCAAGGCCGCTTCGACACCGGCGTGGCCGGCACCGACGACGATGACCTCGTAGGTTTCGTGCATAAATGTTAAAATACAGATAATTAAAACATGAAATAATTTGGCCACAATGCCCGCGGCGAAACTCGGCGCCTTTCCGCGCAAAAAAACGCTGCGCTCTTCGAGTTTCACCGCACCAGGTATAAAATACAAAAACTAATCCTATTTCCCGATACAAAAATTGGCAAAAATTTCGCCGAGCACGTCCTCGTTCGTGACTTCACCCACCAGCGCTTCGAGCTGGCGAATCATTTCCCTTAGATCCACCACGACAAATTCAGCGGAGAGACTCATGGCGAGAGAGGATTGCGCGGCCTGCAAAGAGGCGCGCGCGCGTTCGAGTGCGAGCTTTTGGCGCTGGTTGATGAAATAGGCTTCTTCAGAAGCACGCGCCGGCTCGGGCGCTACTGCTGCCACCATCATTTTTTCCAACTCTGCGATGCCGCTGCCAGTCGCGGCAGAGAGGCTGATGGTTTGCGCGCGGCCATTCTCAAAAACAAAGGCTCGTGGTGAGGGCTCGAGATCGGATTTATTGCAGACGTGAATGATCGCCGGCTTGCCCTCGGCGGACTGTATTTGCGCGCATTCTTCGGCCAGTGCCAGGTCGTCCTGATTCGCCTCGCTGGCACGATCGGAGACGAACAGAATCACCTCCGCCTCGCGCGCCGCGCGGCGGGAGCGTTCGATGCCGATTTTTTCAATCTGCTCGGCATGCGCGCGGATCCCCGCCGTGTCGATCACACGGAAAAGCATGCCCTTGATCATGAGGCGCTCATCGATGGTATCCCGCGTGGTGCCGGGAATGTCGCTCACGATGACACGATCATGCTTCAGCAGCGCATTCATCAAGCTCGACTTGCCGACATTGGGTTTGCCGACGATCGCCACGCGCCACCCCTCTTTAAACGCCTGGCCGCGGTTGAATCCGGCAAGTAAATACGCCAGCACTTCATCCACTTCCCGCAATTCCCGTGCGAGCTGGACGCGATCGGCAAATTCGAGATCTTCTTCGCTGAAATCGAGCCCCAGTTCCAAGAGCGCGCAAGCATGCAGCAAGCGTTGCCTGAGATCACCCACTCTTTTAGAGAATGCGCCTTCGAGCTGCGACACCACGCCATGCAAATATGCGGGAGACTCTGCATTCACGATTTCAGCGACGGCCTCGGCTTGAATCAAATCCATCTTGCCGTGCAACAATGCGCGTTTCGTGAACTCACCGGGCCGGGCCGGGCGTGCACCCCGCGCGCACAAACTTTCCATGATCAAGCTGGGAATAATTTTGCCACCGTGGCAAAAAATTTCGACAACGTCTTCACCCGTATAGGAATGCGGGGCCTGGTAACGCACCAGCGTCACCTGGTCGATTTTCTCATTTCGTTCATTCCGTAACCACGCCACACCGATTTTATTTATGGGAAATTCCTGGAGCGGTTTATGG
Organism: bacterium; assembly: GCA_044869275.1. GTDB lineage: Bacteria > Zhuqueibacterota > Zhuqueibacteria > Zhuqueibacterales > Zhuqueibacteraceae > JBIOXB01. Next base: position 349 of record JBIOXB010000021.1, on the reverse strand, counting down.
GCGGGCAATAAATCGTGAATCAAAGCGAAAGACTGCGGGCCGGAAATGCGCAGGCAAGCAATACTGCCTTTGCCGGGAGGCGAGGCGAGGGCGACGATGGTATCGTTCGAGACCGTGTCCATAAAAACAAAATGGATTGCTGGATCAACAGGCTTCGGGAGTAAAAGCAGGGATAGATGGATTAATGAATAGATGGATTAATGGATTGATGGATTGATGGATTATTGATCCAGACTTCCGAACAATCCAGCAATCCATTAATCCATCTATTCATTAATCCATCTATCCCTGCTTTTACTCCCGAAGCCTGTTGATCCAGCAATCCATTTTGTTTTTATGGACACGGTCT
>JBIOXB010000020.1:0-34022 GCA_044869275.1 bacterium | reverse complement strand
CAGCTTTATTGTTTGCAAGGCATGCCACATCCGGATTTGTGCACGCTGGTGCCGGGACGGTCGTTGGGCGAGGATGAGTGCCAGAAGTGAAGTCTGTGTGCGGTGATCAGCGATCAGAATGCAGTGTCGATGGGGATTGCTTGTCATGCTGTCGCGCAACGCTCAAAAATGATGCCCAATCCTTCCAGCGTGAGATTCGGCTCCACGCGCTCGACGGTTTTGAGATGTGGCATCAAAACACTCGCCAGCCCGCCGGTGGCAATGATTCTCGTGTTCTCTCCCATTTCCTGTTGCAAGCGGCGATTCAATCCGTCAACAATTTCCACGCCTCCGAACATCAAGCCGGATTGAATGCTGGTTTCGGTAGTGCGACCGATGATCGAAGGCGGGAATTGCAGTTCCACTTTGGGAAGGCGGGCGGCGGCTTGATGCAAAATGGTCGCGGTAGTTTCCGGCCCCGGCGCGATAATGCCCCCGAGGTACTCTGCTTTCGCCGAAATACAATCAAAAGTCGTGGCGGTGCCGAGATCGACGATCACCAATGGCCCGCCGAAACGCTCGAATCCCGCAACCGCATTGCACAAACGATCGGCACCGACCTGCTGCGGATTGGCGTATAAAATCTTGATGCCCGTTTGCAGGTTGTGCGTCACGTTCACATAAGGCACGTGCAGACGATTTTTTACCACGCGCTCGAAAACCGGCGTCAGGCTGGGCACGACGGAACCCAGCGCAAAGCCGCCAACGTGTGCCCAGGAAAATCCTTCCGACTCCAGCAGCATTTTCAACAAAATCCAAATCTCGTCTTCCGTGCGCATGATGCGGCTGTTCAAGCGCCAACTCGCTTTCAAGTTGCGCTTCTCCAAAAGCCCGATGGTGATATTGGTGTTGCCGATGTCTGCAACGAGAAGCATAGCTGCCTCACAAAGTACAATGAACAAATTCCACGCCTGATCCGTTCATGCGGCTTTATTGCTCTTACTGCTACTATTGCTCTTGCTTGCTTTTGAGGGTTCCTAAAAGCGAGTAAGAGCAGGAGCACGAGTAAGCGTACGAACCTCATGCAGCGTGTTTCCAGCGTCATTTTGGCAACGTGATCTCGCCTGCGGAAAAGAAGCGCAGATCGCCGGCAGACATGCGCAAGATCAGCTCCCCATTCTCGCCCAGGCCTGCAAAGACTCCCGTGGTCATGGCTTCCTCATTTTGGCGCCGGCCCAACGGTGCGGGAACAACCGTGACCGTATGGCCAAGGGCGGGGCACCGGCTGCACCATTTTTCCAGCAAATACGGCAGGTTTTCCTGAAAATCACCAAATAACTCTTGCTCCAACGCGGTAAGCAGTTTCACAAAAAGCGTTTGGCGGTCCCACATGCTTCCGCTGGCCAAAAACAATGAAGTGGCGTGCGCGCGCCAATCTGGCGAAAAATCATCATAGCGCTGATTCACGTTCAACCCCACCCCAGCGATCACGCTTTCGATACCGGCCGGCGAGAGCTGTGTTTCGCAGAGAATCCCGCACGCTTTCTTTTCCGAAATTAGAATATCGTTCGGCCACTTCACGGTGCATTCCAAATTGCAGATCTGCGAAACCGTCTCCGCGATCACCGCAGCGATCGCCAGCGAAATCAATCCACCTTTTTCCGTTTGCATTTGCGGGCGCAACAGAAAAGAGAACCACAAACCCTTTCCCGGCGGCGAATGCCAGCGCCGTCCCAGACGCCCGCGGCCGGCGGTTTGTTCGTCCGCGATGACGGTGGTTCCTGCAATCGCGCGGCGGCGCCCCAGGCGCTTGAGAAACTCATTCGTGGAGCCAATGCGATTGAAGACGATCAGATTCTTGCCCAGCATGCGGGTGCGCAGCAGTGCTTGCATTTCCTCCGGCTCCCAAAAGCTTTTTTCCGTGCGGTGGCTCAAATTGTTTTTGGCCCTTCGTATTTGCCAAACACCTCGCGCAGCGAATCCGAGATTTCACCCAGTGTGACGTCATGCTCGACGCACGCCAGGATATGCGGCATGAGATTTTCAGCCCCTCTGGCCGCTTGTTCGAGCCTTTGCCGCAGCGCGCTGGCTTTGTCGTTGTCGCGGCGTGTGCGCAACGCCTGCAGGCGGCGGGCCTGGGTGTGGCCGACTTCGGGATCGACCCGAAGCAAACGAGGGTTTTGCTTTTCTTCCATTTGAAACTTGTTGACCCCGACGATGATTTTTTCCCCGCGCTCGATGGCTTGCTGATATTCATACGCGCGCCGGCTGATTTCATCTTGGAAAAAGCCCGACTCGATCGCCGCAATCGCGCCGCCCAGGTTTTCAATGCGATCGAGGTAAGCTTGTGCGCGCTGCGCGATTTCCGCGGTCAGTTTTTCCACCAAAAAACTTCCGCCCAGCGGGTCGGCGGCAGCCGCCACACCGCTTTCATAAGCAATGATTTGCTGCGTGCGCAAAGCGACGCTCACCGCTTCTTCCGTCGGCAGCGCCATCGCCTCATCGCGCGAATTGGTGTGCAACGATTGCGCCCCGCCAAGCACCGCCGCCAGCGCCTGCAATGCCACGCGCGCGACGTTGTTATCAGGCTGCTGCGCCGTGAGCGTACTGCCGGCGGTTTGCGCGTGAAAACGCAACATCATGGCTTTGGGGTTGGTGGCGGCGAATTTTTCTTTGACGATTTTCGCCCACAGGCACCGCGCCGCGCGGAACTTCGCCACTTCTTCAAAAAAGTTATTGTGGCTGTTGAAAAAAAATGAGAGGCGCGGACCGAAGACGTCGATATCCAAGCCGCGTTGCAGCGCTTGCCGCACGTATTCGACCGCATTGGCAAGTGTGAACGCCACTTCCTGCACGGCATCCGCTCCGGCTTCACGAATGTGATAGCCGCTAATCGAAATGGTGTTCCACTTGGGCACGTGTTGCGAGCAATATTCGAATATATCCGTTACCAGGCGCAGCGAAGGCCGCGGCGGAAAAATGTACGTGGCGCGTGCGATGTACTCTTTCAGAATATCGTTCTGCACCGTGCCGCCAATGGCACTGCAAGGAAGGTTTTGCCGTTTCGCCAGCGCCAGGTACATGGCCAAAAGAACGGCCGCCGTCGCGTTGATGGTCATCGAGGTGGTTACGGATTGCAGCGGAATGCCTTCAAACAACCGCGCCATATCGTCGAGGCTGCAAATCGCCACGCCGACTTTCCCGACCTCGCCCTGTGCCCGTGGATGATCGGAATCATAACCCATTTGCGTGGGCAAATCAAACGCCACGGACAGGCCGGTTTGCCCTTGCGCAATGAGGTAGCGAAAACGCGCGTTGGATTCCTCCGCCGAAGCGTAGCCGCCGTATTGCCGCATCGTCCACAATTTCGAACGATACATATCGGCAAAAATTCCGCGCGTGAAAGGATAGTCACCGGGCTGCTCGCATACGCTTTGCGGCACGGGCAAATCGTCCACGGTATAGAACGGTTTGATTTCGATGCCGGCATCGGTTTTCATCATGCCATCACCGCAAGAAAGTCATGAATTAAGACGAATGCACGCGAAAGCCGCTTTCGCGCGGATGAAATTGCCTATGCACTTCCTTCAAATAGGCGCGATCGAGATGCGTATAAATCTGTGTCGTGGCCAGACTGGCGTGGCCGAGCATTTCTTGCACCGCGCGCAAATCCGCACCCCCTTCCAGCAAATGCGTGGCAAAAGAATGGCGCAGCGTGTGCGGTGAGGCGGGCTTGGAAATCTCCGCCTCCGCCAAATAACGGCGCAAAATTTTCCAAACGCCCATGCGCGAAAGCATGCCGCCGCGGCGGTTCAAAAATACCTTTTCCTGGGTGCGCCGGCCCCGGGCCAGTGCGGGTCGAACTTGCGCAAGATAGCGATTCAGCCACTCAATGGCAATGCCGCCGATCGGCACGAGCCGTTCTTTGCTGCCTTTGCCAAATATGCGCACGAAGCTTTGCCGTAGGAACAAATCGCTCAAGCTCAATATTATGGCTTCGGAAACGCGCGCGCCAGTGGCGTACAAAAACTCCAGCAGCGCACGATCGCGCATACCCAATGCCGTGGTCGTGTCCGGCCGTTCGAGCACGCATTCGATTTCAGCAATATCCAAAACCTGCGGCAGTTTCTGGCTTTGGCGGGGGAGGCTAATGTGGGCGGACGGATCAGACTCGCAATATTTTTCGCCCGCAAGATAACGATGGAACATTCGAATCGCGGCGAGCTGGCGGCCGATGCTGCTGGTCGCATAGCCCATGCTGGACAATTCCACCAAAAATGCGCGAATGTCTTGCGGCGCGGTGCGTGGCAACGCTTCAATCCCGCGGTGCGCGAGAAAACTCAAGTAACGTTCCAGATCGAAGCGGTAGGAAGCGATGGTATTGCGGGCAGCATTTTTTTCGGCTTGCAAATAATCGAGGAATTCGGTGAGATAGTCTTGCATGGTCGCGCCCTCAGCGGGAACGCCGGCCCCGGGATTTCTGAGCAGTTTTCTTTGCCGGTTTCCCTTTTGATTTGGGCAGCATGCCCTCGGTCAGCGAAAGCGCGATGCCCGAAAGCATGATTTCCGGCCCGAGCGCGGTAAAATCGCCCGAAAGCACGCCGGTGTCAACGTTGGCAAACAACGAACAACCGGCCTCCTTTTCAATGATGAGGCCGCAGAGCTTGCCTTTGTTTATCGCCACAAACGTCACCTCGCCCAGCGCGTGGCTCACGACAAACCCGCTGCAAAAATGGAGCTGGAGATGCGAGGAGGGAGTGAACACCGAAATCAGATTGCCTTTTTTCTTGCCGATCGGGATATCGAGATAGATTTCCAATGACAAGCGCCGCCCGGATTCCGCGTGATCGAGCACCATGCGGTAATGATTACCGCGCTGCTTGACTTCCACTTGCAACGCCTCGGCGATTTTTTGCACGGCACTGGCATCAAGCATCAAGGGCGGCCTCGTTCAATTTCCGTGTTGGGTGAGGTTATGATTCCAAATGCGACATCGTCAAGCTAAGGAGCCGCGCAAAATAATATGCAGTTTTGTGTTCTTTGTCAAGACGGATTTCAAGCGTTACGGATTGCCGTTCTCCTCGCTGGACAAACGGCTGATCTCCAGGTCGATCGCTGCGCCTTTCTCCACTTGCGTATTGGCGGGAATGGACTGATGAATCACGGTTTCCGGCAATAACGCCGGCGCCACGGTGTAAGTGATCTCGCCGATCTGCAGGCCGGCCCGCTTGAGGTGCTGTAGTGCGTCGCTGAACGTGCGCCCTTCCACCGCCGGCACGATGAAAATCGACGGTTCGGCACCCATGCTCACAACCAGGTTCACGCGCGTATTGACCGCCACTTCCGCGTTCGGCGGAACCGACTGGCCGATCACCACGCCGTCCGGGTGCATGCCGGAGTATTGATAGACGACCTCACCCAGGACCAGACGCTGGCCCGACAATATCAATTCGGCGTCGCGCTTCGACCGCTCCATCACGCTGGGCATGAGCACGCGCCGTTCACCGCGGCTCACCACCACGTACACCCGGCGGCCACTCTTGACCTTGGTGTGCGGCAATGGACTTTGTTCGATCACGTAGCCGGACGGCAGTTGATCGCTGTAACGCTCTTCTTCTTTGATCAAAACGAAGTCGCCTTCCTCCAGCGGCTGCAGCGCGTCTTCAAAGCGCATCTTGGTGATATTCGGCATTTCGTATTCCTCGTTGTGCCGCGTGTACAACGGCATCAAGATCCAATCCATGATCAGAAAGCCGGCCAGCAAGAACGCCGCCGCCATGCCGAGCAAATGCGTCAAGCGATGAGTGAGCACGATCCCGAGCGCATGCCGCACTTTGTCCAGTTTGGATTCCTGCGTGAGAAAAGAGCCGTTTTCCATTTCGATCAACTCGCTTTCAAAAACCTTGCCGCAAAGCTGCCGTCCATTTGATGCCGATGCGGCCAGGATCTCACAAAACCGCTTTCGTCGCAAAAAGTCGCCGGCAAAAAGTTGTGCGCCGGTTGCAGAACGAATGCCGGGTGTTGCTGCAAAAACCATACGGCGATTTCTTCGTTTTCTTCCGGCACGATCGTGCAGGTGCTGTAGATCAACCGCCCCCCGGCCTTCACCAGTCGCGCGGCATTATGGAGGATCTCTTTTTGCAATTGCACGAGTTGTGGAATATCTTCCGGCTTGCGCCGCCAGCGCAAGTCGCTGCGGCGGCCCAGCACGCCCAAACCGGAACAGGGCGCGTCGACTATGACCACGTCTGCCGGCGGCGCGAAAAAATACCGCGCGTCGCTCACAATCGCATGCACGGAAAGTTTCATGCGTGCCGCCGATTCCGTGAGCAAGCGCAAACGCCGGGCGCGGATATCGACTGCCAGGACCCTTGCTGGCGCCACCGTTTCCGCGAGATGCAGCGCTTTGCCGCCGGGCGCAGCGCAGAGATCGATGATCGTTTCACCCGCATGCGGCGCGGCCAAGAGCGTGGGCAAACATGTGCTCGCGTCTTGCACCGTACAAGCGCCTTCGCGGAAAGCCCGCAAGCCGGCAATGTCATCGGCATGAGAAAGTTTGTAAATATGCGACATGCCTGGAATCGGCGCGTAAGTGATATGAAGTTGCCGCAGTTCTTGCCAGACAATTTCAGCATTTTGTGCCGGGCGCACGAGGCGCAGGTGAATATCGGGAATTTCGTTGAACGCCTGTGCGAGCAGGAGCGTCTCTGGTGCGCCTTTTTCTTCGAGCCAGCGTGCCAGGAGCCACAGCGGATAACTCAGACGGTGCGACAATCCCGCAAGATCGTGGTTGGCGAGCTGGGCTTCCACCGGCGGCCAAACATAAGGTGCGCGTTGTGCGCCGCGCAAAACGGCATTGCTCAAGCGCGCGAGATTCTCGCCGAATTTCGCCCGCGCCAAAGCCACCGCTTCATGAATCGCGGCATACGCCGGAATGCGATCCATAAAACGCATTTGAAAGAGAGCCGTGCGCAGAATACTCTTTAACAGAGGCGGAGCGGAGGCATAATTCTTGCGAAACTGCCTGCTGAGCTCGAAATCCAGGCGTCCGCGCCAGCGCATCACGCCGTGCGTGAGCGCCGTAACCAGCGCGCGGTCGGCGGCCGATAATGGCGTACGCGCGAGACGCTTCTCGAGAATCTGATCGAGATAAAATTCTTCTTTCTCGGCTTCGGCCAGGATCTCGCAGGCGAGCTTTCGCGCCGGCTGTAAACGACGCTGGTGGTGTGAAGATGCAGCAGCCGGTGCGTGAGAAGGCTTCATCAGAATTCGTATGTCAAAATGGGGGTTGCATCACCTACCACTCTCGCGGAGGCAGGAAAATCTATATAAACTACTCAACGAGGAGGATTTATTCAAGCAATTTGTTTACTGCAAACGTTTGATGATGTGCCAGCCGTAGGGACTGGTGGCCGGATCGTATTTGGCCAGGCCCGTCTCGCCTGCTTTGAGCTTGAAGCCCACGTCGCCGAAGGCCGGAACCATGTGCCGGCGCTCGTATTCTTCCTTGCCGGCATCGTTCGGGATGCCGTAATTCGTCATTTTGTAGCGGCCCGGGAAAGCATCATCCGTATATTGCTTCACCAATGCATCGAAATCCTCACCCTTTTTCGCTTTTTCCAAAATTTGCTCGGCCAGATCACCGGCTTCGGCCTGCGTGCGGGTGATGTTTTTTCCGGCTATCGACCCCTGGAAAGCGATGAGAATATGCTGCACTTCAATGCGATCGGGCTCAGGCACGGAAGTTGTTGATTCTTGTTCATTTTCTTTCTTGCTGCAGGAAAAAACGAAAAGTGCAACAAAAAGTAAACCCAGAGCAGTTCGCATACAAGATCTCCTTGGCGTTGAATTTCGTGCACCCAATTCAAGAGAAAACACTTGAATAAATTAGTGGAATCCCGGCGCAAAAGCAAGGTGCTACTTTTTTCTTGACCGGCAGTGCAATGATCATCATATTGGCAACAGGGGCCTTGGTGTAAGTGAGGAGAGCCGGCACATGCGACCCGGCAATTTTTCATGCCGTTCAGAAGGCAAACCGGGTGGCGCGCGAGTCTGGTGCGCAGTCTTGCCCATGCCGAGGTTTCGGAATTTCAAGTGGACATATCATCACACTGAATCGGAGCAGTCATGTTCTTCCTGTGCTGCAAAAAGATGCAGCAGGTTTGCATCTTTCTCGCCGTTGTTCTGTTTGTGCTCACTCTTCCGGCTCAAGCCGACACCGGCAGAAATCAAAAACATTGTCTCTGGAGAGTGAGTTCGGCCAAGAATACGGTCTATATTCTGGGCTCGATCCATCTTCTCAAAAAAGAAAACTACCCCCTGCCCGAAGCCTTCGAGAGTGCCTTTCAAGAAGCCGAAATCGTCGTGCTGGAATTGAATCCCGATAGCCTGTCGCCGGTGCGGATGCAAGCGCTCGCTCTGGCCAAAGGCATGTATGCGAGCGGCAAAACTCTGCAAACCGGCTTGTCGGCGGAAACGTATAAATTGGCGGAAGAGCGCATGCGCGAGATGGGGATGAGCCTGGCGCTGTTCAATAATTTCGAGCCGTGGCTGGTGGGCATTACTGTCACCGTAATGAAATTGCAGCAGCTCGGGCTCGATCCAAATCTCGGCGTCGACAAGTACTTTTTCGACAAAGCCAAACGAGATCAAAAAAAAGTTTTGAGTTTCGAAACGGCAGAATATCAATTGGATCGAGTTGACGGCCTTTCACCCAAACTCCAGGAAGCGTTTTTGCTGCAGACGCTGAAAGATTGGGAACTCATTGCCAAAGAGCTGGATGAGCTGGTGCAGGCGTGGTCCATGGGCGAGGAACAGTCTCTGGAGGCCAAACTTCTCGAAAGTTTCAAAGAATTTCCGGAGATTTATCTGAAGCTGGTCACCGAACGCAACCACAACTGGCTGCCACAGATCGAAGCATTCTTAAGACAGGAGCACGATTATTTGATCGTGGTGGGTGTGGGGCACTTGATCGGCAAAGACAGCGTGCTGCAATTGCTGCAGGCGAAAGGGTACCAAATCCAAAAACTTTAATTGGCGGACCCGGCGGGACTTCATTCGGCCGTGAAGGGATTGCTGTTGCGACGCCTCATTTCTTCGGTGTTGCCTTAGCGCCTCCCATCTTCTGAAATATTCCTCCTTGTATCAATGCGCCGGCCACCAGCAGCAAGATCATCAACCACTTGCGCCATTCGTCTTCCAGGGTGAAATATTGCAGAATCAAATGTGAGCCCAGCAACGAGGAAAGCACGATCAATCCGGCATCGGGTGCGAAAGCAACGAGGAGGGAGCCGGCGAGGCCGCCGAGAACGAAGGTCAACCGCACGTCTCCCGGCGCCGTGAATCCCCATGAGCTGCTGTGCAATGAAAGAATATATCCTGCCATCGTATAGCAGGCGATGGGGATGGCAATGTTGCGGAACATTTTCGTGAACGCGCCGCAGCCAATGGCAATGAGCGTGGACAACAACAGAATCGTGGTGCGCGCATCTGCGCTGGACTCACCGAGGCGCACTTTCGCGGCCGAAGCCGCAATAAAAAAACCGAGAGCAGCAACGACCACTCCGAAATATCTCCGCCCGGCAACCAGGCAAAATAGCCCCAACAGTGCCGCAAGCAATTTTGTCTCGGGCACGAGTAATTGCTCAGCCAAATGTCGTCCTCTTCGTGCGTGGTGAAAATCCTATTTCGCCATTTTCAGCTCACGATCTTTCTGGTCGGCCAGCTTCAAGACTTTGTAAGAATCGATCGTGTTGATGATGACCAGAATCAAGGAACCAGCAAAGCCGAATTGCAGCAAGGTCTTCGGCCGGTAAAACTCGATCAGCAGCATGGTGGCCAGCAAAAGACGCAATTCCGTCGGCCCGAACATAAAAGTATCGATCGTGTACTTGTCGGTGATTTTGTAACGCAGCAATGCCACAATCATCGATCCGCCATAGGCCACGACGAAAACGAAGGCGACGATTTTGAAAGTCTCCAGATAGAAATAAAACCCCAAGCCGATAAAACAGGCAGAAGTCCAATCGACGTTGATATCCAACGCCCAGCCGTACCATTTGCGCGGCGTGTTGCGATAATAAGCCAGCCGGCCATCGAGCGAATCGCCGAACCAATGAATCACCAAGCCGAATATCGAAAGCAGCAGAAAGCGAGGGTTAATGTGCCTCGCCAGCCACAATCCCGCGCATACGACCAAACTGCCGAAAAAACCGAAGATCGTCAGCAGATCCGGATAGACCCATCCGGGCATGTGTGCGCAAAAAAACTGTATCGCCCGGGCCTCCGCTTTTTTGAGAATATTCGTTCTTTGTCGATCTTGGCTCATGCTTTTGGCGTGTGTGGGTATGTGGTGAATGGCTTCGAGCTGCCGGCGCTCGCGGGCTTGGCACGCAAAAAATCTCAACACCCGGGCTGGTCGAGAGGCAAGGTGCGCGCTTTCAAATACTCGGCGTAAAAACTTCTCGCCTTTTCACGGTTCAAATTGGCATAGCAATAGACGCAGCCGTGCGGACAACTGTCGTAATAGCCCAGGTCGCGGCTTTCGTAACAGCCGCAATCTGCGCGCGTGGGCGCGGCGCGTAATCTGCGAAAACGCTCGGGGGCGATGAGACGGATGGTTTCGATATCCACGCAATGCGCTTTGGCGACCTGCGGCACGGCGCAGAGCGTGTCTTGGCAGCAGGAAAAAAGGGTTATGTGATGGCGGGCGGCGATTTGCGCCAGTTGCCCGGTGAGGCGCAGACGCTCCTCCCATTCCGCCTCACGGAATTGGATGCCGTCGGCTTTTTCCACCTGCGCAAAATTTCGCCGCACTTTTTGATACCAACTCACAAACGAGAAATAACAGCGCGTGGTGGCACCGGCCAAACGCTCGCACAGCTCGCCGAATTTCTGCACGTGATAATCCGGCGGGGTGAGATCGGAAAGCAAGATCGGATCATAACGCCAAAAAACTTGATCCGGATAGCGGCGCGCGAAGCGTTGAAAAGTGGCCAGGGCGAAATCCAGCGGCGGATTGTTCGTTTCCAGCTTTTTCGGCAAGCCGTTGATCGTAAAGTGGAAATAAAACGCGCGCTGATAAATCTCTTCCAAGCGCGCGAGATGGCGTTCCAAGGGATGCGGGTTGCGCGTCCAAAACACCAGAAACAAAACGTGCTCCGGCCGCAGGGAGAGCTTCACCGGCTTGAAGCTCATGGGATTGGGATAAACCACCTCACCGCACTCCACTTGTTGCATGAACCAATCGGCGTAGTAGGCCGGTATATCCGTGCGCCGCGACACCGAAATGATGCGCGCGCCAGGGGCAATTTCAAATTTTGCGGTCATAAACCGTTTGTTTCACTCACAAACAAAAAACCGCTGCAATCTCCAAAAAGTAACAGCCGTACAAGTTCTGAGGCTCGCCCGCCACAAAATCCGCGTCGAAAAACAGGCATTTATTGTCCTCCGGCGCTACTGGCAGCAGTGGCATACGGTTTGAATGTTTACATTTTACTTTGTTATGCCCAATTCACAACGGCATTGCCAGCCGGGGTTGCCAAGCAAGGCGGCTATGGTGTCGGCCAAGGACAGGCTTGCACGCTTCAACACAGAGGAATTGATGGTGGCGAATATCACATTAACCGATCAAGCGCGCGAGACTCTGCGGCAAGTCGCCGCAACCTGCCCGCTGCGTGCCAGCCTGCAGGCGGCATCAACCATGGAAAACAAGGGCAATTTCTCCGCCCCTTGTGATGCTGAATCTTTCGAAGTATCGGAAGACAATGGCGAAGGAAGGACATTCACCTGCCGCCACGCCGATGGCGGTGCTTGCGCCGGTTATATTGCTGCCGAATAGTGCGGCAGTTTTGGGAATAGCCAGATGCGTTTCCCTGAAATTCATGCGAGCGTTTGTCGTGATGAGCGGAGTTGATAGGCCGTCTTCAGCTCCGCTCAAATTTTTCAGGCTTGGGAAAGAACCGCCGACGGCGCTGCCAGCCCGTTGATCAATTTGTGCACCGCTTCCTGCAATTGGCTCAAATCGCCATCGTTTTCAATCACATAATCCGCCCGCTTCACTTTTTCTTCTAAAGGCAATTGCAGCGCCATGCGCTTGCGCACGGCTTCTTCATTAAGATTATCGCGTTTCATGATGCGCTGCACGCGCAGTGCCATGGGCGCGCTCACCACCACCATGACATCCATGGCCTCGTTCCATTTGATCTCGTAATGCAGGGCCGCTTCCACGAAGACCATACGCTCGCCGTGGTTCTGTCGCACTTCCAGCTCACGTTCGACCGCGCGAATGACGCGCGGGTGAATGATGCCGTTGAGCTTCTCCATTTTCTTGCGATCGTTGAACACGATCTCCGCCAGCGCTTTCCGTTTTAAATGCCCGTCTGCGCCATATAGGTTTGCGCCGAATTCCTCTTTGATCGCGGACACGATGCCGGCATTGGCATCGGAAAGTTCGCGCGCCAGCTTGTCGGCGTCGAGCACGGTGTATCCTGCTTGCGCCAGCATTTTGCCAACCTCCGACTTACCACAGCCAATCCCGCCCGTCAATCCGACGACGATCATGATCTCACCTGTTGATTTTGGTATTATGCACCTGCTCGCGCCAATGCCGGACGACAATCGCTGCCGATCGAGTGGTCTTGCCATGTTGTCTTGGCGAATCTATCCCCTCGAAACCTGCGTGAAGATAATAAGAAATCCGAAGGAAGCAATGGCTATTTTCGCCCTCAGCGCACGATCACGAACTTGGCCCAGGTTGCTTCTTTTCCTGCGGTCGCGTAGCAAACATAAACTCCCGAGGGCAAAAGCCTGCCCTGAACGTCGCGCGTGTCCCAAGCGATGCCGCCGTTGTTGTCGTGCTCTTCCAAAGTGACATGCACACGGCCATTTTCATCCAAAATCTTGATGGTGGCCTGCGCCGGCAAACCGGCAAAGGTTAAACTGCCATGTTGAGCGGCAATAAAAGGATTGGGATAGATTTTGATCTGCTCGAGATTTGGGCTCACGAGTGCGAATCCTATGGCGTCGCCTTCACCGCGCTGCAACAGGAGGCCGTTCGCACTGCGCACCTCTCTTGCGGTAATCAAGAAACATCTGCCCAAAGGTGCGATCATGCCCGGTTGCAGGCGCAAACGCACCGCCGCCGGATGGCTCTCAGAAACGAAAGCGGCGTTGATCTGCATGGGCTTGGTAAATTCCGGCTCGGCGGCGACAGCATAGTTTTCCCTCCGGCTCGCGCTGCTTTTTTCCACCGCCAGATTGAATTGCAGCAATAAGCTTTGGGGAGAATCCAATTCTGCGGCAGTCAAATAAAACCGTGGAATTTCCGGCAGAATATTGAATCTGGCGTTCGCCGCCACCGTGTCCAGCGGCACACGGCCATCATCTTCCACACCACTCACGTGCACCTGATACTCGCCTACCTCCAGTTTTGCACTTGGGAAAGCCAAAATGGCTTCGCTGCCCGAACGCCCGACCACAATACTTTCCGGCTGTTGCAGTTCTCGAGAGGAGGCTATTTTTCTTAAACGGTAAAAATCCGTGCGACGCAGGGATTCCGACATTCTTTCGTTGAACTGAACCGCGACATGATACGGTGGCAAAAACCACGCGCTCAACACCCGCGGCGGCGGGGAGGGCTGAGCCGTACGCACGCGCGTGTGCGGTCCGGTCATGGGCACAGCTTGCGAATCGATCGTAGCGAGTGTATATGAATAGCTCTGCCCGGAGACGAGATCATGATCGACATATTGATTCCCAGCCACGAGCTCAACCAAGCGGGACGAAGAATCACCCGCCGCGCGATGAATAGCATAGGCCTCTGCCCCTTCCACCGCTCGCCAGGAAAGCAAAACCGTGTTGGCGTTCCGCGGCCGCGCCTGGAAATCCTGCGGCGCAGGCGGGCCCGTTTGTCTATTGGGAGCGGCAAAAGCGCGCATCGTTTCGCCATCCGAAAAGCAAAATGCCGGGGGCTGGCCTGGCTCCAATGTTGTTACCACAGTGGCATTGCTCTGCACGGGTTGTTGATGCCACACCACGCGCGCTTGGCCGTTTTCGTAGTCCACCACATAGCCATCAGGGAATAAATTGAGAAACAGCTCGTCGCGACCGTCGTTGTCAATATCTCCGCTGCCGAGGCCGGCGTCAAAGTCGCGTGGTGATTGCATGCCAAAGAAACGCTGCTCCCAAACCATTTCGAATTGCTGGTCTGCGCGCGCGCGATAGAGGCGAAAGAGCCAATGCCGCGCATCGTATTCATTTTCGCTGTTCAGCGCTGGATCAGAGTGGCAACCGGCGGCAAAATCCTGCCGGCCGTCACCATCAAAATCGAGCGCACGAATGAAATCGATGCTATCGTGCAATGGCAGGCTGTCCTTCCAAGTTGCGGCGAATTGATTGTCGCGAATGGCTTCGTAGATATAAAGATCTCCGTCGGCGTCTCCGAGCAAGATTTCGTTTCGGCCATCACCGTCGAAGTCTCCGATTTCGGCGTGCGGCACGCCCGTCAAATTTTCGCCCGGGGTAAAGTTTTCAAGCCTCGCCACTTCATCAAAAGAATGATCGCTCGCATTCTCCAGCACGCAGTACACTTCGCCGCGTCGGCCGATGATTTCATTTTTGCCATCTGCATCCAGATCGGCGAAGCGTGCCGCCCAAAAATCATTTGAATCCGCCCAAACCACTTCGGACGGAAATGCCCCGGGCGCAGACGTTTCCAGAATGAAACTGCGCGCGCCGAGTCCGGCCAGAATTTCCAGCCTGCCATCGCCGTCGCTATCGCCGACATCACGAGGAATCGCGGAAAAACTGGACACAAAACGCGGCGCAAAGCCTTCGGCAGTTTTTTCGAAAATCGTTAGTGGACCATAAGCGCGATGACGAGCGTAAACCGCAACGATCAATTCACTCCAGCCGTTGCCGTTGAAATCACTTGCGCGAGGCAGCAGATGCCCGGCCGGAATCGCTTGCAAAGGCGCAGCCGCGAGCTCGGCGAAAGAGGTCATGTACACCTCTGGCCGGTCAAGCTGAAGCCGGTAGTGCCGGTTTTCATTGTTATCCACGATTTTCAGTTCCGCGCGATTTGTGGCCTCGAGAAAAAACTCCAATTCTCCCGCGGCAATATCTTGCGAAAAATTGAACCGATGCTGGCGCGTGAAATAGTTGAATGGCACCGGTTTGAAATCGCCGGTGGAGTTTGCCGCTCGCCAGAACAGCGTGGCATGGCAAAGATCATCGGTTTCAAATTCAATCAGCACGCTGTGGCGATTGCCGTCGATCATGGGCAACAGGCGAAGGCGACTTAGACGCGGCTCTGTGCGATCGACAAAAATGCGCGTGCGGTCCTCCACATTCGCTCCGGAGGATTGAAATACTCCCAGGCGCAGCGTGTAAACACCCTCGCTCAGGTTCTGCAGCGGCCAGGAGCCGAGCGAATCGGCAAGCACTTGGCGATTTTGTGTTTTGCCGATCGTGCTCCATGCCGTGGGATCCTCGCCGGTGCCGTAGGATAATTCGTAGCCCGTCATAAACGCCCCCAGCGCCGTGCCACGAATGATGATTCCGCCTTCTGCCGGCAATGCGGAAAAGCCTTGGTCCATTGCGGGAGAATGAACTTCTGCGCGCGCGACGCGATGGCTTTGCACCGCGGCCGCGGCATCGATCCGGCCCGCGCCGAAAAATCTATCCCCATGACCCGGGCCGGGATTGGCGGCGCTGTTTTGCATCGCGGCGCGAATCATTTCGTTGTTCCAATCCGGCGAACGCGACCACAGCAAGCCGCTCAGCGCAGCGACAAAGGGCGCGGCTGCGGAAGTTCCGCTGAAAGCAGCATAGGTTTTTCCAATTTTCGTCGTCCAGATATTTTCGCCGGGCGCGACCACGTCGAGCGTTGCGCCGTAGTTCGAAAAGGAAGCCAGGCGGTCCGAAATCGTGCTCGCACCGACGGAGATGGTTTCTGCGAAGCCCGCGGGATAATGCGGCGCCGCGCTGGCGGAATTTCCCGCCGCGGCCACGAGCACGAGACCGCGGCGATGGGCGAAGCGCACGACATCCCGCAGCATGGGCGAAACCACGGCGTCGCCAAAGCTCATATTGATGACCGAAGCGCCATTCATGATGGCATAGACAATCGCCGAAGCGACGTCGTCTTCTTCCAACAGGCCTTGACTGTTCCCGGCGCGCAAAGCCATGACGCGGGTGCCGGGTGCAAGCCCGGCGATGCCGATATGATTATTCGCCACGGCCGCAATGATTCCTGCCACTGCGGTGCCATGCCCGTTTTCATCCGAAGGATCGTTGTCGCGCTGCAAGTAATCGCCGCCATCGGAAAAATTCGGCGCGTCGGTGAAATCCCAGCCGATGACATCATCGATGAATCCGTTCCCGTCTTCGTCGCGGCCGTTTTCGTCGCTGGCGTCGCGGCGGCCGTTGTGATTCAGGTCTTCCTTGGCATTGATCCAAAGATTGGGCTGCAAATCAGGATGCTCAAACTCCAGACCGGTGTCAATGACGGCGATCAAGACGCCCGACGAGCCGGCTGTCACTTCCCAGGCTTGTGGAGCGCGGATTTTTTGCAAACCCCATTGCGCCGCGAACAACGAATCGTTGGGAGTCTTGTCGGGCGTGTAAGGTGAAGGGGGGTCGAGGAAGCGGCCATCGATGGACATGAGGTGATTGAATTGCACCGCCTCGATTTCGGGCAGATGCTGCAAATCCTGGAGCAATTGAGAAAGATTGTGCGGTGGCTGATCGAAGCGCAACAACACATACCGGCCCTCCTCCCCGGGAAACTCTTCCGGCAACGCCGGCAGGGCGAGATAATTTCCGGCCGCTCGCAGTGTTGCGGCAACGGCGGCGCGGAGAATCTCCACGCCACTCTGGTCTTTTTTCTGCACAGAAACGGCGGGCTTGATTTTGACGATGATTTCATTTGCAGCTGCAGGTTGCGCAGCAGCAGGAGGGGCCAAGAGCAGGGCCAGCGAAAAAAAGCAATTCAGCAGGAAGAGGGCGCTCCTCCGCAGTTTTCCGAACGAAAAACAATTTGCCGCTGGCAACATTTCACGCCTCCGGCGTTCGACACGGTATGCAAGCAGAGCCAAGCCTAGGGCTTGCCGGATTTCACCACGGGAAACAAGCTCATCAGAAGGTGCCAGATGATCCGCAACACTGCGGCGCCAAGCAACAGCGGCCCGGCAATGAGGCTTAGCATTTCGTCCGCAAAAGACCGTCGCCATTTGCGAAAATAGCGCCAGAACGAAACATGCGAACTCCAAATCGCGCGCGGCTTGAATCTCTTGACACTGGCCCCTTGCGCATGCCAGACGAAAACTTCCGGCTCGAAGCGGATTTTCCAGCCCGCTTGCCACACGCGGCGGCACCAATCCACATCGCTGAAAAAAAGCGGGAAGCGTTCGTCCCACATACCCACTTGCTCCACGACCTCCGGGCGGGCGAGCAAAAACGCGCCCTGGGGCTGATCCACTTCGCGCGAGGAGCGATGATCGAAGTCGCCCATTTTCCAGCGATTGAAGCGAGGCGATTGCGGAAACAACAGCGCCAAGCCGGAGAATTCGCAGAACAAATCCCAATAAATCGGAAAGCGGCGGCAGGAAGGCTGGATCATGTGCGCTTCGGCATCATCATGGCCATTGCCTCGCGAGGCGTTCAAGCCGGAATCTCCTCGCTCAGATCGAGGGGAGGCCGGTGCGCGCAGGCGTGACCGGTAAAGTGATGCGGCTGGAAAGCGCAACTGGGGTGCAACCACGCCGGTGTGATCATCGGCGTATAGTTTTTGCATGAGCGCGGCGAGGCTGTTGGGCGGCAGAAGAGTATCGGGGTTGAGAAACAACACGGCAGCTCCTGCTGGACGCGGCACCAATCCTTGATTCAAGGCCCGTGTGAAGCCGAGGTTCTCCGGATTGCGAACATGACTAGAGCGCACACGCGGCTGCGGCAAAGCGCGCATAGTTTCTTCGAGCAACGCCGGCGTGCCGTCGCTCGAAGCATTATCGATGACGGCAATCGTGAGCTGGCGTACGCCCTCGGCTTGGGGCAAGGAAGCCAGGCACGCCTGAATGTGATCTGCGCTTTGGTAGGTGACGATGATGGTGAAGATTTCCTGCGGGGGACCTGCCATCATCATTCAATACAGATCAGCTCGCGCGAGACCGGCGTCAAAATCTCGCAGCCGTTGTCCGTGACCAGGACGTCATCTTCGATGCGAATCCCGCCTTCGCCGGGAAAATACACGCCCGGCTCGATGGCAACGACGGCGTGCAGGGGAATGACATCCTTGCTTTCCGGGCCGAGGCGCGGCAGCATGTGCACGTCCAACCCGAGGCCGTGGCCCAAAGAATGATTGAAATACTGGCCATACCCGTATTTTTCCAAATGCTGGCGCGCGACGGCATCGAGTGCGCTGGCGGACATGTTTGGGCGAATCGCGGCGTAGGCGAGTTCGCCCGCTTCTTTCACGGCGCGATAGGCGTCTTTAAGCTTGGGCGAGGGCTCGCCCACGGCAATGGTGCGCGTGAAATCTGCCGCATACCCTTCCACCACGCAGCCATAGTCGACGACCACGACATCACCATGCTGCAGCGCACGCGTGGAACTGCGGCCGTGCGGCAATGCCGCGCGCGGACCGCTGGCGACGATGGGCTCGAAGGGCTCAATCTGCGAGCCGCATTTGCGCGCGATATAATTCAGCTCCGCCGTGACCTCCGCCTCCGTCGCGCCCGGGCGAAGATGCGGCAGTAACTTCTCCCAGACGGTGCACGCGATTTGTGCCGCCCGCCGCATCAGCTTCAGCTCCTCCGGAGATTTTTCCGCCGACAACTTCGCGATCAGGTGATCCGTCGTGGTCAGCTTCACCTCGGGAAAATGCTTGCGGAGCTGCGTCAGATGCTGATAGGTCAAATGCTGCTCTTCGAAGCCGGCACGCTGCCCTGGCGCGAGCGCGCGTTTCTCTTTCAAGGCGCCGAAAAGATCGCGATAAGCCGTCACGATTTCGGTTTCGCGCACTTCGTCCTGCGCCTGGTCGCGGTAACGCCAGTCGGTGGCAAAAAAAGATAGGTCTGACGTGATCAGACCTATCGCATTCGAGCCGGTGAAACCAAAGACGTAACGCACGCTCGGCGGTGCGCTTAGAAACAAGGCGTGCAAATCCAGCTCTTGCAATCCGCGTTGCACGCGCGCGATTCTATCCCGCATTCTGGGTCTCTTGCAGACGCTTTTTCAGATAATCGATTTTTTCACGGAAATGGCGATTCGCCGGATCCTTCTTGCTTAACAACTCAAACACGCCGATGGCTTTGGCATACTGGCCCTGCGCGGCATAAATCTCGCCCAGTGTGGGGGTGACAATACGATCGCGCGCGCCGCCTTCGGCAGGCAGCATGACCGGCGGCTTGGCGGGCTCTTCCACTTCTTGCACCACGCTCACCGACGACGGCCGCACCGGCTCGGCTGCCGGCGCAAAGCTTTCGGGCGGTATGATGTGAATCGGCTCGGCCTGTTCCCAGGAGGGTTCGCCGGCAACCACTTCATCGAAAGCTTCGTCAAACTTCACCTCGCGCCGCAGCGAGGCGCTGGCAGAGGGAGTCTTGCCGGAGGGCTCCTGCGGCTCGATTCCGGTTTTAGCCACCGTGGGCTTTTCCCCCCTTTCCTCCGGCATGGTCTTGGCCGGCCGCACCGCCTTTTTCCACGCATAGCGGTCGGGGTCATCGTCCTCCTCTTCCTGAGGAGGGCCGGGCCGCTGGGCCGGCGCATCCTCGCCGCGCTCATAAAAGCGCGCTTCGTCGGTCAATTCTTCATGGAAAATATCATCGAGAATGGAAGAGAAACGCGCTTCGTCGGACTTGGAAAGCGGCGGCGCTTTCGATTCCACCGGAGCGGTCGGGGGTTTTTCGATTTTCGGAGCCGGTTTCTCCGCTCTAGCGGCATTCGCCGGCTCACTCCGGGCAAACACGGGCTCGCTCTTCTTGGCCGGACTCGGCGAGGCCGGTGCTGGGGGAGCAGCGGGCGGCAAAACGAGATCCGAGTCTTCGAACAGATTATCGACGTCGAGTGGCATTCTCTTGATCGAGGGAGCACTGGTGCTGGCGGGTGCAGGTGCGGGCTTCGGAGCTTCTTTCGGCCGTTCGGGTGATTTCGCGGCAGGCGCGGGAGCAACGGATTTCGTGGCCTGCGCTTTGCGCGCGAAATCTTCGACCACACCCCGCACTTTGTCGTCGAGCGGATCAATGTGCAGAATCTTGCGGTAGCTCATCTCGCAGGTGTTTTCCCAGCCGATTTCGCGCATGAGGTCGCCATAGTAACGATGCGCGGCAATGTATTTCGGATCAAACAGCAGAACCCGTTTGAACTCCTTTTCCGCCTGCTCATACAGTTTTTTCTGCATGTAGCATTTACCAAGCACCATGTGGCCGGTGACGTACTGGGGATGCCGCTTTACCCCTTCTTCGCAGATTTGAATGGCTTCGTCCAGGCGCCCCCTCATCATCAGCGCATCAGCGACGCGCGCAAAGGTGAGGGAGTCAGGATTCTGCTGCAGGGTCACTTGCAAGGCTTCCAGATTCTCGACTTCCGCGTTGTTCATCACGACTGTCCTTTTTAATCTGTTCCGGGACGGACCGTGCACCGTTGCCTTGATCTGAAGCCTTGCCCTTGGTGGAGCATCGCTCAACGAGCCGCTGTTGCGACCCACAATAGCGAGGCCGGCTCCTAGGCAAAAAAGCCGACGAAATCAAGGTGACAGAGCACTAATGCGAAGGCACCGCCTGCTTGGCGCGCCCCGAAAACCAAACTTCCTTTTCGAAAAATTGCCTGCCGTACGGCCACAGGACTTGTTTGAACGAAAGAAAACCGATGAAGGCGTAACCAAAACAATACATGCTTTGAAACGGAATTGCTGCGAATTCCAAATAGTAAAGCGAAAGCAAAATTCCCGCGAAACTGTACAGGGCCAGCGCCAACTCGCCCAGGCCCGCGTTTGCCCATTTGATGACACCGCCGTTATGAGTGACCTCGCTCTCGAAATATTTTTTGTCGCGAAACTGGTCGCTGACGCTTTCGATGCGATACTTGGGTGTGCGCGTGAACTCGCTCTTGCGATTGCACAATCCCTGCAAGATCGCGCGCGTGTTGTTGCAAGCCAGCCCCATGCTGCCGGCCATGAATATCGGAAAATACAACATGCGTTGCCGCCAGTCCGGATACAATTCTTTCTGCGAGGTCAGATACATCATAAAAGACCCCCAGAACGCGGCGACGAATACCCCTGTAATTGCAAAATAAAGCGAGTGCTCGCCGATGCCGTCGTTTTTGATGTAAACCAGCGCGGGGTGCAGGAGTCCGACGATAAGAATGAACGGAAACACCAAATTATTGGTCAGATGCACCGCACCTTGCAATTTGATGCGCCAGGGCAACCGCGCGCGCCAGAGCCGTGGCAGAATCTTTTTGGCGGTTTCGATCGCGCCTTTGGTCCAGCGGAATTGTTGGGAGCGCAACGCGCTCATCTCCGCCGGCAGTTCCGAAAGGCAAACCGGATCGTGCAAAAACTTGAACCGCCAGCCACGCATTTGGGCCCGATAGCTCAAATCCAGGTCTTCGGTGAGCGTATCGTCCGACCAGCCGCCGGCGTCGAGGATGCAGGCTTTGCGCCAGATGCCGGCGGTGCCGTTGAAGTTGATAAAGAATCCCGCGCCGTTGCGCGCCGTCTGCTCCACGACAAAGTGCCCGTCCAAGCCGATCGCCTGCAGGCGCGTGAGCAGGGAATAGTCGGCATTTAGATGTCCCCACCGTGTTTGCACCATCCCGGTTTTTGCCTCGGCAAAATAGGGCAGCGTGCGCGTCAAAAAATCACGCGGCGGAATAAAGTCCGCGTCGAAGATGGCAATAAACTCGCCGGTGGCGGCGGTC
The DNA here is from genome assembly GCA_044869275.1 of bacterium. Taxonomy (GTDB): domain Bacteria; phylum Zhuqueibacterota; class Zhuqueibacteria; order Zhuqueibacterales; family Zhuqueibacteraceae; genus JBIOXB01. Next base: position 12,125 of record JBIOXB010000020.1, on the reverse strand, counting down.
AGGCCGTGTTTCAAGGCTCCCGCCTTGAAACCCTGTCGATGCTCTCGATGCTTCCAATGAATATCGAAGCCCTGCGCGCGATAGTCTTCCACCAGCCGGCGCGATACCGCGGCAGTTTCATCGGTGGAATCGTCCAGCACCTGAATCTCGAGGCAATCGCGCGGATAGTCCACGCGGCAGGCGGCGCGAATCAGCCTTTCCACCACATAATACTCGTTGAAGACCGGTAACTGTATGGTCACACGAGGTTGCCGCGGCAACGGCTTGGGGCGCAAACCTTTCAGGCCGCGATGCTTCCTGAAGAAGTATACCATCACGAAGCCGTGCGCGCCAAAAATCATGAGAATGAGCAGTGAGACGAAATAAACTGCCAAAATGCAATATTCGATAACACTAGACATAATTTGAGAAATGACAGCGCCAGCGCCTAGCTATGGACAATCGCCGGCTCTCTCCTCTCCTCCATTGAGTTCGAGAAAATCCAAGTGAAAAATAAAAAAAACAAACCTCATCCGCAACTGCTTTATCGAACTAAAAAAAACTATTACCGGAATGTCACCAGCTCGACACCGATTTATTGATGACTTCCGTGGCAATTTTGCCGAGCGCTTCAGCCAGCGCAGCCTGCCGGTCACCGGAAGCCGCGCTCCCCGGCGTGTAGGTTCCGAATTGCGTGATGTTTTCTTCCCAAATCGTCTTGCGCTTTTTCAAATCTTCATACTTGATTTGCGCCGTGACGTTCACGCGAATTTCCTGGACTTGCTCTTCCTGCGTGTAAATCCCGGCCTGCTCCGTCACGCGCATGATCGTGCCTTGCACGATGGAATCCGCCACGCGGCGATCCACAACTTTGAGCGTGTTGTCACGCGTGAAAGCCTGAATGATGCTGTTCGTGAGCTGCTCTTTCAGGCGGAATTCCGCGGTCTGATCTTCGAACACCGGCACTGCGACGGTTTTGAGGTGCGGCGTCGTCGAGCCGGAAAACGAATAAGGGCCGCAGCCTGAAAACAGTGCGACTATTACAACCCATAAAGAGATTTCAACACAAAGGGACAGCGTTGCACGGAGTTGCACGGAGTTTTTTTGAGTTTTCATATAGATTGAAAACTGGATAACTTTCCCATTTCTCAAACCGCGAATGGACGCCAATAAACGCGAATTGAGAACCTATTCGCGTACATTCGCGTTAATTCGCGGTTTCAAAAAAACAGGTAAGTTATTTAAACCGCGATCCTCGGCAATTTCAATACGGCAAATTGAATTCCTTGATCTTGCGATACAGCGTGCGCTCGCTGATTTTGAGCATCTGTGCGGCCTTGCGGCGATTGCCGTTGGTGCGCTGCAAGGCTTCGGCAATCAAGCGCTTTTCCATGTTTTCAATCGATTCGAGCTGCTCTTCGTCCTGGCCCACTTCCGCCGGACTCACTTCTTGCACGAAAGCCTGATCTTCGAATCCCGGCTTGAGCCGCCGCATGGGCGAAATGTATTTGCCCACAATCAGCTCGCGCAGTTGCGCGATTTCGTTTTTCAAATCGACCAGCGCGCGATAGATGAACTCACGTTCGACTTCTTCACTGAGACGGTTCGTGGGCACGGGCAGGGGCCGTGCGAAATCGTTCTTGCGCGGCAGATGGCGCAGCAAGGTGGCTTCATCGATGCGGCGTCCACGTTCGATAACAATCAACATCTCCACAAAATTCCGCAGCTCGCGCACGTTGCCGGGCCAGTGATAGCCCTGCATGATTTTCATCGCGGCGTCGGAAAAGCCCTCGAACTCAATCTTGTTTTGCCGGCAAAAATCCGTGACGAATTTTTTCACCAGCAGCGGAATGTCGTTGCCGCGCTCGCGCAACGGCGGAATGCGAATGCGAATCGCATTCAAGCGATAGTACAAATCCTGCCGGAACTCGCTGCGATCGACGGCCTCGCGCAAATCGCGATTGGTGGCGGCGATCAGGCGCACATCGACGGCGCGCGTGTTGCTTCCGCCCACGCGGATGAAATCCTTGCCCTCCAGAATGCGCAGAAATTTAACCTGTGCCGCCGTCGGCATTTCTCCGACTTCGTCGAGAAACAGCGTGCCGCCGTCGGCCAGTTCGAAATAGCCCTTGCGTGCGCCGACGGCGCCGGTGAATGCGCCCTTCTCGTGACCGAACAATTCAGATTCGATGATGCCTTCGGGAATCGCACCGGCATTGACCACCACAAAAGGCTTGTCTTTTCTCTTGCTCAGGCGGTGAATGGCATTGGCGATCAACTCTTTGCCGGTGCCGCTCTCACCCAAAATGAGCACGGGAATTTCCGTCGGCGCCACTTGTTCGACGGTTTCGAGGATTTGCAGAATTTCCGGAGAATTGCCGACCAAGCCCAGCTCGGTGCGCAAGGTTTCGATCGGATCGGCCAATTCTACCGTTTTATTCGCCAGCGCGTTCATTTTCACTTCGGCTATCCGTCACCCCGTCGCATAATGATGATGAGGCCAAAAAATTGCCGGCCCGCGCAACACGCGGAAAAGTTTATACAATCATGCGCTCACGTTCGTGGGCTGCGATTTTGAAACCAATGCACGGTATCCGCCAAGCCCTGCTGGATCGGCATCGCGGGCTGCCAGCCCAAAAGCCGTCTGGCCTTGCTCGCGTCCAACACGCTGCGCATTTGCTCTCCCGCCTTCGCCGGGCCGTGTTGTTCTGACGCGCGGCCGCCGGTGGCGCGATTCAAAAGCTGGAACAGCTCGTTCACATCGGTTTCAACGCCGGTAGCGATATTGAAATAATCGCTGCGCGCATAATTCAAGGCGGCAACGTTGGCTTTGACGACGTCGTGCACGTAAACATAATCGCGCGTTTGCTTGCCGTCGCCATTAATCACCGGATGCTGTCCGGCCAACAGGCGCGAGGTAAAAATTGCGACGACGCCGGCTTCGCCGTGCGGACTTTGGCGCGGACCATAGACGTTGGCGTAGCGCAGCAGCACATACTTCATATTATAATTTTGCCCGAAGAAGGCAATATATTTTTCACAAGTGAGCTTGGTGATGCCATACGGCGAGGCCGGCCAAGTGCGATGCTCTTCCGCCGCGGGAAATTGCTCTTGCTCGCCGTACATCGCGCCGCCGGAAGAGGCGAAAATGAACTTCTGCACGCCGGTTTCACGCGCTTGTTCCAGCAGATTCAGCGTGCCGAGAATGTTGACCTCGGCGTCGTAGCGCGGATCCGCTACGGATTTGCGCACATCCATTTGCGCCGCTTGATGGCAGACGGCGTGGAATTTTTCTTGCGCGAAAATGGCAGCCATTTCCGCGCTGCGAATATCGGCTTCGTAAAATTTTGCCCGCGGAGGGATATTGTCCCGCTGGCCGGTGATCAAATTATCGACGATAACGACTTCGTGGCCGAGCGTCAAAAAAGCATCGGCGAGGTGCGAACCAATGAACCCGGCTCCGCCGGTGACCAAGATTTTCATACCCTGTCCTTTCGTTGCAGTGTCGTCTTTATTGCGATCCTTCTTCGTTGAGAATTCCACATTAACCATTCACCATTGACAATTGACGATTCAGTATTGCGACATTCTCAACACTTTTGTCAATCGCCAAAGGCAAACGATCAATGGTCAATTGAAAAAGTCTACGTCAAAATATTCAAATACTTAAGCGCCTTCGCGCCGATGTCGCTGCGATGGTGCTCACCTTCAAAATTGATTCTGCTCACGGCATAATAGGCGCGCTCCCGCGCTTGTTGGAACGAATCGCCCACGCCCGTGGCCGCCAGCACGCGCCCGCCGTTGGTGATCAATTTCCCGCGCGGCCCGCGCGTAGTACCGGCGTGAAAGATGACGACATGCGGATCGGAGCTGTGCGTCAAACCGGAAATCACTTTGCCGGCTTGATATTCGTCCGGATAACCCGCCGAAGCCATCACCACCGCCATGGACCATTGCGGGGAAACGCGCATCACATAATCACTCAAATCGCCCTGGCTCACCAGCCACATGGCTTCCGCAAGGTCGGAGGCCATCAACGGCAAAATCACCTGCGTCTCAGGATCGCCAAAACGGCAGTTGAACTCGATCACTTTCGGGCCTTCTCTGGTGATCATCAAGCCGGCATACAGCACGCCGCGATAGGGGCGGCGCTCCAACGCCAGGCCTTCGATGGCCGGCTGCAGAATCAAGCGGTGCACCAGTTGCAGCATGGTGCGATCGACGACGGGTGCCGGCGCGTAAGCGCCCATGCCGCCGGTATTTGGGCCCAGATCGTCATCAAAAACGGCTTTGTGATCTTGCGCCGCGGGCAGAATACAGAGATTGATGCCGTCGGTCAAGCAAAGCACCGACACCTCTTCCCCCTCCAGGAATTCTTCCACCACGATGCGCTGGCCGGCCTCGCCAAACTCCTGGCGTTCCATGATTTTTTCAACGGCAGCGATCGCGTCCGCCCGGGTGTGGGACACCAGTGCGCCTTTGCCGGCGGCCAGGCCGTCGGCTTTGATGACCACGGGAAGAGGGCATTTTTGCGCATACAGCCGCGCATCTTGCAGGCGAGAGAAGATGTGATAGTCCGCAGTGGGAATGCGGTATTTGCGCATGAATTCCTTTGCAAACGACTTGCTGCCTTCGATCATCGCAGCTTGCGCCGATGGTCCAAAAATGGGCAACCCCCGTGCCTCGAATTCATCCACGATGCCCGCAACCAGCGCGGTTTCCGGGCCCACCACCGTCAAATCGATGCGCGCCTCCTGCGCGAAATGTCGCAGTGCATTCACATTAGTAGATGATATATCGACACAACTGGCCAATTGCGCAATGCCGGCATTGCCGGGCGCGCAAAAGATTTTGCTGACCAGGGGGCTTTGCGCCAGCTTCCAGACCAGGGCATGCTCGCGCCCGCCCGCGCCGACCACCAGTACGCGCAATTTATGTGAAGGAAGAAGTGAAGTCATCGCCATTTTGAGTTGAATCAAGCTAGCGGAATGTGGATCGTAGATAGTAGATCGTGGATAGTAGATCGTGAGTGACACCTATCCACGATCCACGATCTACTATCCACTGTCTACGATCAACCGTCCACCATCTCCGTTTCCCACGCAACTTCACCGCCCGCGGCGGCGTTTTTCTTTCACGGCGTAAGTCACGCCTCCACCGCCCTTTTTCTTGCCGGTGCGCAAACGCTCGAGTTCGTCGCGCAATTGCGCCGCGCGTTCAAATTCGAGCTGCCGCGAGGCGTCGAGCATTTCTTTTTCCAGGCGATCGAGCATCTCCTCGCGTTCGAACGGAGTCAGGTCGCGCCACTTGCTGTCGGACACCTGATCTTGGGCTTCCGCGCCGTATTTTTCTGTTTTGGCATCGGCCACGCGCGTGGAGCTCATAATCTCTTCCGTGCTTTTATAGACCGACTTCGGCGTGATGCCATGCTGTTCGTTGTATTGGCGCTGCACCTCGCGCCGGCGATTGGTTTCGTCGATCATTTTGCGCATCGAGCCGGTGACCACGTCGGCATACATGATCACCTTGCCGTTGAGATGGCGCGCGGCGCGGCCGCCGGTTTGAATCAAAGAACGCTCGCTGCGCAGGAAGCCTTCTTTATCGGCATCTAAAATGGCAACCAATGAAACTTCGGGAAGATCGAGGCCCTCACGCAGCAGATTCACGCCGACGAGCACGTCGAATTCCGCCAGCCGCAAATCGCGCACGATGACGACGCGGTCGAGGGCATCGATCTCGGAATGCAGATAGCGCACGCGAATGCCCATTTCCGCGAGATAATCGGTCAAATCTTCCGCCATGCGCTTGGTCAAAGTCGTCACCAGCACCCGCTCGTTTTTTTCCGCGCGCTGTTTGATTTCGCCGACGAGATCGTCGATTTGATTTTGAATCGGCCGGATTTCGACTTCGGGATCCGTCAAGCCGGTGGGGCGGAGGATTTGCTCGACGATCACGCCCTGGCTTTTTTGCAGCTCATATTCTGCCGGCGTCGCGGAAACATAGATCGTTTGCGAGGTCATGCTTTCGAACTCCGGCAGCGTCAACGGCCGGTTGTCCAGCGCCGAGGGCAGACGAAAGCCGTACTCGACCAGCGTTTCTTTGCGCGCGCGATCACCGTGGTACATGCCATTAATTTGCGGAACGGTGGCGTGCGATTCGTCGATGACAACGACGAAATCCTTGGGGAAATAGTCGATCAGAGTGTATGGCCTTTGTCCGGCGACGCGGCCGGACAGATGCCGCGAATAATTCTCCACGCCGTGGCAGGTGCCGATTTCCTGCAGCATTTCCAAATCAAAATTGGTGCGCATTTCGAGGCGCTGCGCTTCGAGCAGTTTGTTCTTTTCGCGGAACCAGGCCAGCCGCTCTGCCAGCTCTTCTTTAATGGCCACCAGCGCGCGTTCCACTTTGTGCGGCGGCGTGACGAAATGCTTGGCCGGAAAAATCGCGACGCTGTCCACTTCGCCGATAATTTCACCGGTGACGGTGTTGATCTGGGAAAAAGCTTCGATCTCGTTGCCGAACATCTCGATGCGATAGGCCTCACGCTCGTACGCGGGTATGACCTCGATCACGTCCCCGCGCACGCGAAACGTGCCGCGGGCAAAGTCGAAATCGTTGCGCGCATATTGCATGTCCACCAAGCGCTCGAGGATCTTGTTACGCTCGAGGCGCTGCCCGCGATGCAGCATGAGCAGTTCGGCTTTATAGTCTTCGGGATCGCCCAAGCCGTAAATGCAAGAGACCGAAGCGACGATGATGACGTCCTGACGGGACAGCAGGGAGCTTGTGGCTTTCAAACGCAGGCGATCAATTTCGTCGTTGATCGAGGTGTCTTTTTCAATATAGGTATCGGAAGTTGGCACATAAGCTTCCGGCTGGTAATAATCGTAATAGCTGATGAAATACTCCACCGCGTTGCGCGGGAAGTAACTTTTGAATTCGCCGTAAAGCTGTGCCGCCAGCGTTTTGTTGTGCGAAATGACCAGCACCGGCCGGTTCACCTGCGCAATCACATTCGCCAGCGTGAACGTCTTGCCGCTGCCGGTGACGCCCAGCAAAACTTGATGCGCGGCGCCACCTTGCAAGCCCTCGGCCAGTGCCGCGATCGCTTGCGGCTGGTCGCCAGTAGGGCGGTAGTCAGAAACCAGTTCAAATTTGTCCATGATGCCGGTGATCGGAATCCAAGACGATCTCAGATTCTGCCAGGAATGAAAATTTGGCAGATACGGCGAAATAACAATCTTGGAATATAAACCTCGACGCTCTCAATGTCAAGCACGGCAAAACTGCCCTGGCAGCGGGAAAAACAGCTTGCAAATTCCCGCTCCGCCGTGTATATTTCTAAGATTTTTGATTACTCATCCCAACAAATTTGGAGTAGCAGTCATGGCAGTAATGGAAAAAATGCGGGACTACACCAAGTTTTTTCTCATTTTCTTGGTGGTGGCCTTCGTTGGCACAATTATTTTTGATTGGGGCATGGACGTTACCGGACAGAAAACCCAGCACACCAAGATCGCCGAAGTGAATGGCAAAGGCATATCGGTGCAGGCTTTTTCGCAGCTGTACGAGCAGGAATTGGAGAATCTGCGCCGCCGCACCGGCAGCGATCCTTCGGAGAGCCAGCTCGACTTCGTGCGCAATCAAGTCTATGAGAATCTCATCCGCGACGAACTGATCTCGCAGGAAATTCAAAAGCGCGGCATCAAGGCCACGGACAAAGAGATCGTGCATTATATTTTCGAGGCGCCGCCGGAAATCATCAAGCAACAAAATACTTTTCACAACGAGAAGGGCGAATTTGACTATGGCAAATATCAAGCGGCGTTGCGGGACCCCGGAGCCAATTGGCAGCCGCTGGAGGATTATCTGCGCCGCGCCCTGCCGTATCAGAAGTTTCAAGAACGGTTCGACGCTTCCGTGCTGGTCACCGAAAGCCAGGTGAAGGACGAATATCTCAAGCGCAATCAGAAAGTGACGGTGCGTTACGTTTTGTTTCCCATGGACAAATACCGCAACAACGGTGGCGCGGTCGAGGCCACGGAAATCGACAAGTATTATAATGAAAACAAAGAAAAAGAATTCAAAGAGGCCGAGAAGCGCGTCATTGAATATGTGACGTTCGCAACGCGCCCCTCGCCTAAAGATTCGCAAGCAGTGCGCGATTTGGCGTTGACATTGAAAGAGCGTGTTCTGGCCGGCGAGGATTTCGCCGAGCTGGCGAAGAGATATTCCGAGGACGAAAGCAATCGCGAGCGCGGCGGTGATTTGGGCTTTTTCAAGCGCGGCGCCATGGTGAAGCCGTTTGAAGACGCGGCCTTTGCGGCAAATGCCGGCGAAGTCGTGGGGCCCGTGCTGACCAGCTTCGGTGTGCATCTCATCAAAGTGGCGGCAAAGAAAACGGAAAACAACGAAGAATCCGTGCAAGCCAGCCACATTCTGTTGAAGTTCAACACCTCAAATGAGACCATGACGGCCGCACGCGACAGCGCGAGCTATTTTTCCTCCGGGGCGCAAGAGGCCACTTGGGAAGAGATGCTGAAAAGCGAAAAGGTAAGGGCGCAAACCAGCGCGCCGTTCGTGGAAGGCAACGGCTTCGTGCCGGGCCTGGGCGTGAATCGCAACGCTTCGCGCTTCGTTTTCAAAAACAAGTCGGGCAGCATCAGCGCACCGTTCGAGGCGGCGCAATCATACGTGGTCTTGCGCGTGAAGGAAGTGCAACCCGAACGCATGAAATCCCGGGAAGAGGCCCGGGTGCAAATCGAATCCAAGCTGCAAAGCGAAAAATGGAAGCAGATGGCGCAGCAAGCCGCGGAGAAGTTTTATGCCGAGCTGCTGCAAAAGGGCCCGGCGGCTCTCGAGGAGATGGCCGGGCGCGATACGGTGGAAGTCAAGAACACGGACCAGCCCTTCAACCGCTCCGGCTTTGTGCCCGGCATCGGACGCGACCAAGCTTTCATTGGGGCAGCTTTTGCCTTGAAAGGGCAGGAATTCTCAAAACCGGTGAAAGGCCTGCGCGGCTCCTACATCTTGCAACTCGTGCAACTCGACCCCTTCGATGAAGCCGATTATAGCGCCAAGAAAGACGCGATCCGCAGCCAACTGGCCGACAATGCCAAGCAGCAGGCGTTTAACGAATGGTACACGCATGTCAAAGCCAGTGCCAAGATTAAAGACCATCGCGACTTGTTTTTTTGAGGCTGTTCTCCCGCCTCGCCGAGGACTACTTTCGACCCCTCTTCAGACCGGACTGGACGAGGGGTTTTTATTTTTTGAAATTGAAGCATGAGGCCATGAGCACCGCAAACCATGACAAGATCCTTCTAGCGGTTGGCGGAGATCCCCGGGTCGACGAATTGTTGAGCGAGGAGAACCGCCCGCTCGCCTGCCAGTTTGAGCTCGTGCGGGACCATCAGGAGCTGATGAGGCGCGTGGAGGAACGCGCGTTCGACGTGATCCTGACGGACTTGCGCACGCCTGCCGAAGAAGACGTTGAACTGCTGCGCCAGATCCGCCGCATGCGGCCCGAGGCCAAGGTTATTGTGATGGCCGCCCAAGGCACGGCGCAGACCGTCATAGACGCGATACGGGAACATGCCTTCAGCTATTTCACCCGGCCTTTCGACCTCGAGGCGGTGAGGGAGATGATCGCCCAGGCGCTGGGGCTGCCGCAATGGGATGATGGCATTGAAATCCTCTCGGCTCATCCCCAGTGGATCACCCTGCGCGTGCGCTGCCGGCAATTGACCGCGGAGCGTCTGATCCAATTCTGCTCTGAGCTCAGAGTTGGACTGGCCGACCAGGAGCGCGAAAACATGGGCATCGCCTTTCGTGAGATGTTGATGAACGCCATCGAGCATGGCGGCAAACTCCACCCCCGGCGCTGGGTGGAAATCGGCTATCTTCGCACCGATCGTTTGATCGGCTACCGCATCAGCGATCCCGGCCCGGGCTTCTCCTTCGAAGCATTGCCTCATGCGGCGGTGTCCAATCCGCCAGGCGAGCTCTTTCGCCACCAGTCAGAACGGGAGCACCGCGGCATGCGCCCCGGCGGATTCGGCCTATTGCTGGCGAGCCGGCTTGTGGACGAGTTGATCCACAATGAACAAGGCAACGAAGTATTGCTCATTAAGTACCTCGCATGAAACCCTGATCGCAATTCTCGCCACCATGCTTCGGCGCGAAGGAACACGAGAAATCGCTCCCGCCCATCACCCGGTCAAAATGGTGGCCGCTCGTCGTGGTTGTCTTGACACTCATGGAAATGTTTGTTAGCTTGAAGTAACAATCTCCTAGAAATCATTGCCGCGAGCGAGCTGCTCGAGGATTCCGTTTAGAACGGACAAAAATGCTGCCCGCAGGAGAGGCAGCTACGGCAAGTCAACAATGTGGCGTAGTGGAGTTATGGGAGCAAAAAAGGAGCCTTACAAGCTCGTCGTGCTGATTCAAGCGATCGTGTTCTGTGCGTGCCCTCCTTCGCCCGCTCAAATCAATTTCCGCAACTTTGAGCGACTCACCATCGACAACGGCCTATCGCAAAATTTTGTGGCTGGTATTGCCCAGGACAGCAGAGGCTTCTTGTGGTTCGGCACGCGCGACGGGTTGAACCGGTATGACGGCTATCATTTCAAGATCTACTCCTGCAATGCAGCAGATTCGACCTCCCTATCTGCCAATGCCATCCGGGCGGTTTATGCGGACCGGCGGGGGAACCTTTGGGTGCGAACCCATTCCGCTGGATTGAACAGATACGATCTCGCCACCAATTCCTTTGTCCGGTACCAACATCATTCACAAAACCCTTACAGCCTGAGCCACGACGACGTTCAGGCCATTTTCGAAAATCGGGGCGGTGCTTTGATGGAGGGCTTTGATGCGGACTGGATCCGTGCCGGACCCAGACCGGAGGCTACCTACACCAACCTGGATCCGGGCGAATACACCTTTCGCGTCAAAGGCTCGAACAATGACGGTATTTGGAATGAGGAGGGCGCTTCACTCAGGCTGAGCATTACACCGCCCTGGTGGCAAACGTGGTGGTTTCGCGTTGCCGGCCTGGCTGCCGCCATCGTCCTGATTATTTTCATTCATCAAACCCGGATTCGCGGCATCAAAAAAAGAACACGGCTGTTGCAGGAGGAAGTGGATCACCGCAAGCACGCGGAAACGAGGCTGCAAAACGCATTGGCCGAGATCTCACAGCTCAAAGAACGATTGGAAGCGGAGAATGTTTACCTGCGCCAGGAAATAAAGCTGGAGCAAACCTTCGGCGAGATCACGGGCCAGAGCGAAGCCATTAAGAAAATGGTCAGCGGCATGGGGCAGGTGGTATCGACCGACGCCACCGTGCTGATCTTGGGCGAAACCGGAACGGGGAAAGAACTGCTGGCAAATGCCATTCACAATCATGGCTCGCGCAAGGACAAAATGATGGTCAAAGTCAATTGCGCCTCGTTGCCTGCGGCCCTGATCGAGAGCGAGCTTTTCGGCCGGGAGAAAGGCGCTTATACCGGCGCCATGAACCGGCAAGCCGGGCGCTTTGAAATCGCCGAGGGCTCCACGATTTTTCTCGATGAGATCGGAGAGCTGCCGCTAGAGCTGCAACCCAAGTTGCTCCGTGTGCTGCAGGAAGGCGAGTTCGAGCGGCTAGGGAGCCCGAAGACCATCAAAGTGAATGTGCGTGTTATTGCGGCCACCAATCGCGATCTTGCTGAAGAAGTGCGGCTGGGCAATTTTCGCGAAGACCTCTACTATCGTTTGAATGTCTTTCCCATTCAAGTGCCGCCGTTGCGCGAACGAGCCGAGGATATCCCCCTGCTGGTATGGGCCTTTATCAATGAGCTCGGCCAAAAGATGGGGAAGCAGATTCAATCCGTGCCGAAAAAGACCATGGAAATGTTGCAGGGTTACAAGTGGCCAGGGAATATCCGGCAGTTGCGCAACGTCATTGAGCACGCTCTCATCATCAGCACGGGTAAAACACTGCAGATCCAATTGCCCGAACAATCCACGGCATTGTCTCAGTCAAATGGAGCGACCTTGGAACAAATTGAAATCAAGCACATCACTGAAGTTTTGAAAAAGACGAATTGGCGCATCAAGGGACCAGCAGGTGCAGCGGCGGTTCTTGGCTTGAATCCCGG
>JBIOXB010000019.1:0-29758 GCA_044869275.1 bacterium | reverse complement strand
CGCCGCTCAACGATAAAAATCGATCCAATGAATCGTCACGCGGCGATGGTCACCCGCAATAAAGCTCGCCGGCGCTTCGACTTCGATATAACCCTGCGGCAACGGCAACTTGGGCGGCATGCCTTCTCCCGGAACGATTCTTATTTTCATCCAAAGTGCATGCCCGGACGTAATAGCCTCCGCAGCAGCGGAAGGCGGTCCGGTTTTGCTGAAGCTCTGGCGAATGCTTTGTTCTTTGGTGCTGGATAAAGAGGCCGTGATCACGGTGTCTTGGTATGCAAAACGAAGCTCCTCCAAGCCGCTCAGATGAAAGCGCAGGAGGATTTGTCGAGGGCGATTGGGGGAGGTGATTTCGAGATCAGCACTGCCGATGCCGCTGGCACTGAAAATGTCGAGGAGGGCGCGCTCGCCCTCCACTTGGATCGAAATCCGGGCATCGTCCTTATGGGGCCGAACATTGAAATGGATATCGCCGCGGGGCACGCCCGAGCAAGCCGCGAACAACAGAAGCGCTGTCATATCTCGCCACCCTGTTTTTGAGCTCATGATTGCTTTGTACCGATTTGAGTGCGGCGCAGTGCTTTCGCCGGAGCTGTTTTTCTGCTTCAACCCGTTCTCCTAAAAATCACACGATAAATCAGGAGAATCAAAAAAGCGCCGATCACGGCGGTGATGAACCCTGAAGCCTCGCCGGGACTGGATACGCCCAGGCTCTGGCCGAGATACGTCCCTAGGCTTGCGCCGCCGACGCCCAGCAGCGTGGTGAGAATCAGTCCGCCCGGGTCTTTGCCAGGCATGATGAGTTTGGCCAGGGCACCGGCTAAAAAACCGATGACAATCGTACCCACGATGCCCATGCCTCCCAGTGCTTCCAGAAAATTCGTGACTTGTTTGGGGTCAACGTTTTCCATGAGCTTGCTCCCTCTTTTGTTCGTTGATTTGCGATTGACGCGTCTCAAAAGTCGAGGTTTAGGATCGCCGATCCACCCGCGCTCATTATTCCCTCCTCCCCCTTTCCGCGATTTGCGATTGACGATTTACGATTTCAAATGTTGATAAATCTTTCACGCTCCACCTCGCCACGCTGCGGTAGTCGGGCTTTTCCGGTATGCCTTCGCTGCCAAGCTCACCACCGTGCTTTTGCGCCGCGCGTGTCAACGTGCACAAAACCGCTGTGCGCCGCTGTTTTTTTGTACAACCCCAGGCCGCCGGTAAAGATCTGAAATTCTTCACCCCCCGACAATCGGTCGATCAAATCGTATAGAATCCTCACGTCGTTGAGGTCGATATCACCGTCGTCATCCAGATCATCCATTTTGTCGTCCCCATCGGCGTCAATAAAAATGTCTGCGGCATCGCCGTAAATGTGGCGGCTGTAGGCTTTGTTTTCAATATTGTCATTGTAGAACGGTGTGCGATAGCCGCTCAACACTGCGAGCGTCTCGACGCGGAAACCCGCTTGTTTAATGTTGTGCAGAATGAATTCCAGCGCCAGCAACAAGCGCTCGCGCAGCACCACGTACTTCGGGTAAGCGCCTGCTTGTTTGCACAAGAATTGTTTGAGCTGGAAATGCGGCGTCAAAAATGCTTCCTGATTCTCTGGCGTGACTTCGACAAAACCCGCGGGTGCGCCGTAAGCACTCTCCCCGTGCAAAGCTTTTTCGGGATATGCGCCGATGCGGTAGGTATTCAAATACTCGCCCTGTACTTGCGCAAAAGGAACCAGCACGAACACTCCGATGCGCATTTTCTGCGACGTCGCCGGCACGCTAATTTCCAAAAAAGATCTGCCGGGCGTTGCGATGGCGCGATACCGCCATTGGTTGCGACTGACCAGGGTGAGGCTGCCGGCTTCTGCCCGCGTTTCGCACGCGGCGTCTTGCAGCGCTTCAATCTCGATTTCCTCTTCCGGCAGCACAAATACGCTGAACACTTGGTGATGATTGATTTCATTTTTTATTTTAATGACGAAAGCAGGCTCCGCTGCGCGGCAGGAGGAAATGGCGGCAGCTATCGCCAAGATGAAGGCTGTTGGAAAAAGAATCCGTTGCGCTTGTTCAAGAAACACAATTCTCATGGCATGCTTTTCGGTTCGAACCGCGCCAGCACGGCGCCTTCTGCGTTTATCAATTCAAGCCGGCCGCCCGCAATCTTCCACACGGCAGTTGCCTCCAACGCTTTGACAAAAGCCGCCTCCTGTCGCATCAGCTCTTCCGCGCACATCATTCTCGTGCCCGCCATTTTTGAAAAGTGCAGATTGCTGCCACTCAACTCATAGGAGCCGGTCAAGCGATTACAGCCGGAAGTGCCTGCCGCCCTTTTTTCACCGGGCGAAAGCAGTAGATGTGCTTCACGCGCGCCTGCGCCGGCCGCTACTGCTTTGCCCTCCAACTCCACGAGCTTCCAATAAGTTTGCTCGAGTGCTGGCTCCACGGTCTGCGCTTGGCAAGTTTCGCCTGGCAGGAATTTGTTGAAACGATCGACCACGATGACCTCCTGCTCGCCTTCACCTTCCATTTTCGGCCGCCGGGTGATGCGACCCTCGAAATTCACCAGCACTGCCTCGCCCGGCTGCTGGCGTGCTTGCGCATATGCCGTTTCCAAAGCCGCGTTGTCGCCTTCCTGCGCCACCGCGAATTTCTTGCTGGTGCCGCACTCCGCCAGAACACCGGCATCGGCCATGTATGAATACATGCCGCGCATGAACGCCGGCACCTCAAACCATTCGAATTCGCCGGTGCGCCGGACACTATAATTGAGCTGGGATTGGATTTCGCCGCCTTTCTGGTCCAGCTTCTTCAACACCTCCGCGCTCTCGACTGTAAACATGAGCGACGCTTCGCGCCCGCTTCTCAACATCAACTTTTTACCGTCGTCAGCAAGCGACCATGAGCCGAGGTCATAAAAACTGTCGCCTTCGCCCTGGCCTTTGCCGAGATAAGTCTGGCGCAGATAGAACACGTTTCCCGGCTGCAAGTTGAGCGTGTAGCGAACGCCTTTACAATCAGCGCAGGGCAATACCCCGGAGAATGTCGTGGGTGCAGTGACGGCAAACCCGGCAGGCGCGGGCAGCGGCTTTGGCTTCTCGGCTTGCTCTTTGCCTGTCGCGCAACCCATGGCCCAGATTGTCAAACTGAGCAGTGCATGCTTTTTCATGTGGTTGCTCCTCGCCTTTTGAAGAATTGATTGATTTGTGGTGACTATTCAAACATTTGACAAAAGGTGCCAGCCTCAACGCGTTGGCTGGTCCAGGCTTTTTTCTCAAACGCAAAGCGCCGTTCTGCGATTGGCTGAGAATGTCCGGCGTGGTCTCCTGGCCGATCACGGTGTTGTCGTGCAGCGCCTCGAAGCCGTTGTGGTGAAAGCAGGCCGGCTTGATTCACCAGGCACAAGGCGCACCTTACTCCATTGTTTTCTCATTCGCTGCTCGCTTTTTTGGCGGCAGCGAGATTGCTTCTGGCCTTGGGGTGATCTGGGTCGATGAGTAGTGCCTGTTCAAAGGCTTTGACCGCTTCATCATATCGCTTATTGAGATAAAGGAACCAGCCGTAAGAGTTATAAATCGAAGCGTCCCGCAACGCCTGAGATTGCTCGTACGCAGCGGCTTTTTTAAACGCCGCATCTGCCTGATTATCGGCGCCCATTGCCATGAAGGCCAAGGCGAGATTGTACCAGGCGAGGTAAAAATCCGGCTGCTTTTGCGTCACGGCCGTCAAGATTTTGGCAGCTTCCGCAGCCTGACCGGTTTTTCGCAATTGCCGGCCGTGCTCGAAATCGGCATAAATTTCCTTGGGAATTTCTTTTTTCGCATGATCCGCAAGCTTTCCATATGTCACCCGGCGTCGAGCGAAATACTCGTTCGACAATCCGGGCGTTTTTTGAAGAACATCGGAATAGGGCTGAGTATCGACAAGCCCTTCCTGTGCCGCATATAATTTAACGTAATCTTCTGCAAGCTCTCGATCCACTCGAATGAGGGCATAATAAGTATAGTCTTTTTCCTTTGGATCGTAGGCAAAATGTTTGTTGACCGTTTGTGCATAATTTGCGAGAAAATCAGCGACCGTTTTGGAATCGGCAGCCGTTGAATCGGCTCGGCGGTTGCGCCCAAACTCTTGAGCGAAGAAGTCCCGCACTTGTTCTTGACCATCGCTGACAGCGGAATCTTCGGCATCACGCAAAGACTGCCCATGCCCGATTCCAACAAAATTGATCTTGTCTTTTTCTTGTGGCGGACTGATGACCCACGATGGTAAGTTGTCTTTTTTGGTCTCTTGAGCATATGCCACTTCCGGCAAAAAAGGGGAATCGAATCGTACGGTGCGTTGCTCATCTCCTACCCGGATTCCATGCATTTCATCCAGTAATTTCCGAATCTCGTTACGCTGCTTTTTGAAATCTTCGCAGTTTTCAAAATTAAAATCTTCTTCCAACTTCTCGTTAATGAGCGTGGCCAGGTGTTCAATTTTTATCGCCTTCTTGTCAAGCGCACGATGATCACCATCGAAAGCGTTGTTATTGATCACGGTAAGGATGGTAACACCGCCGCCCGCTATCATGGTAGCGGTTTTCCTCCAACTACTCTGAATTTGCTGCAAGAGAGCCGCAACCGCCCCAAGTATGCCGACCGCAAGGGTTATGGTTAAGGCAAGCATGGATTCATGCTTGAATTGCTCTATGTCCTTGCCATATCTTTGCACCTCCATCGTATAGAGTTTTTTGACTTTCTCCCATTTAACCGCATCGCAGCGATCCTGTGAGTATGATGTTGCCGCAAATAGGAAGCAAACTGCGGCGACGAGTATTCTGATTGGTTGTCCCATAACAGCCTCCACATATGGATTTGAAGCACCCTTCATTAAATTTTTAGACAGCGTTTTAATTCAGACATAGAGTGTCGTTTTTCAAAGTAACAATGAGGAATTCATCAATTCCAAACGTTTTATCATCGCAACGGGAGATTTCAGCCATTTTCATGCGGGGATGGTGCGTCGCGGCGATGACGGCACGGATCGTGCTGGAAACGGCGGTATCCGGAGTGTCCGGAAAGTCTTGCTGGGCGAGGGCAGAAGTGCAAAGGATGATAAAGGCAAAACCGGCGGTAAGAGTTTTTAGTGAGATCTTCAAGCTGCGACTGCGACCCCTCTCCTCAAGGCCAGACTCCTCATCACAAGCCCAAACGCTGCGATGACATTTATTCGCACTTACTCTTACGCCTGTTCGCTTTTTAGCTGCTCTAAAAGCAAGCAGGAGTAAAAGTATGAGTACGAGCAGGAGCACAAGTTTGGGCGTAGCACCGAGACTTCATCAAGCAAAAAAGAATTCATTATCGCGCCATGCGTGCGAACGTATCGCAGGCTTCGCAATCGCCGGTGGACAAGCCGGTGCGCAGCCATTGTGCGCGCTGTTCGGAGGTGCCGTGCGTGAACGATTCCGGCTGTACCGCGCGGCCGGCCATGCGCAGCAAGCGATCGTCGCCGATCGAAGCCGCGGCTTGCAGGCCTTCCTCCACGTCACCCGGCTCCAGCATCTGCCTTTGCTGGTTGGCGTGATAGGCCCACACGCCGGCATAGCAATCGGCTTGCAGCTCCAACGCCACCGACAGCGCATTGGCTCCGGCTTCATCGGTTTGCTCCTGCATTTGCCGGATTCTGCTGGAAGTGCCGAGCAGGGTCTGCACATGATGGCCGATTTCATGGGCAATGACATAAGCCTGCGCAAAATCCCCCGGCGCGCCCAAGCGGCTCAACTCATTGAAGAAGCTCAAATCGATATAAACTTTTTGATCGGCGGGACAATAGAATGGCCCGGAAGCCGCCTCACCAAAGCCGCAAGCCGATTCCACCGTTTGCGAGAAAAGCACGAGTTTGGGCGGCTCATAGTGAGCTCCCGCCGGCTGCAACAAGGCGGGCCAGGTGTCTTCCATGTCGGCCAGAATCGCGGAGACAAAATCCGCCGCCTGGTTTTCTTCGGCCGTGGGCTGGTAACTTTCCGGCACCTGCATCTGCATTGTACCTCCGCCGCCGCTCAACATGGTGAGCAACTGCAAAGGGTTTTGGCCAAACAAGAAGGAAACAATGACCACCAAGATGATTGTGCCGCATCCCATTTTCATACCCCCGCGCATCCGGCCGCCGGAGCCGCGCAAGTCTTCGACGTTGTCGCTACGCCGGCCCATTTGCCAACGCATAGGCTGCTCCCATAATACCTGTTGGAAACTGACAGCTTTCCAAAGCTTAAACCGCAAAGGCGCAAAGTTCGCCGAGAATAACTTTTTATTCTGCACTACTCCCTATCCCAAGCTTCGCGTTCTTTGCGTCTTTGCGGTTCCGAAGGATTTAGACCAAATCCATTTTCAACCCGCCTGCTCTTTCGCTGCTTTCTTAAGTTTGTCGTTCGCGATGATCGCGACCTCGACGCGCCGATTGGCCTGACGGCCGGCGTCGGTATCATTGCTGGCAGCGGGATTGGCCTCGCCGTAGCCCATGATGGTGAAACGGCTCGGGGCCACTTGCTGGCTGGCGAGAAAGTTGGACACCGATTGTGCCCGCAACCGCGACAATTCAAGGTTGTGTTCGTCGGAGCCGGTCGCATCGGTGTGCCCTTCCAGCACAATGATAGTATCGGAATATTTATTCAAGATTCCGGCAAGCTCGGCAAGATTTTGCTGGCTCGCCGGCTTCAAAGTCGCTTTATTGACGTCGAACAAAATGCCGCTGTCGAAAACGATGTGAATGCCTTCGCCCACGCGCTCGACTTTGGCCCCGGCAATATCACGTTTGATTTCAGCAGCCTGCTTGTCCATGTAGTTGCCAATGTACAGACCCGCGCCGCCGCCGATGGCTGCTCCTAAAATGGCGCCGAGCGCCGTGTTACCCGCGGCCTTACCAATGGCCGCACCTACCACCGCGCCGCCGGCAGCCCCCGCCGTGCCATACTGCGCTTTCTTGCTCCAGCCGCATCCCACGCCTGCCAGCAGCAGGCTTGCACACAACAAGACCATTGAGGTTTTTTTCATGACGATTCTCCTGGTTAAATGGATCGCTCCTTTATTCCATTACAACTGAAATCTGTGCTTTTTGAACAAAGAATTCCAAAGCCCAAAACTCAAAGCTCAAAACTTAAGACTACTCTTGGATTTTGTGCTTTGGATTTTGTGCTTTGAATTTTGGGGTTCCAGCTTGTCCGGCTTATGCCGTGAGAGCCAATTTCAGACTTTGGGTGTCGCCGTCAACACGCTGTGCGTGCCGTCCGGCAACGTTTGCAATTCATAGTCGCCAAATAAAATCGGCTCGATCGTTCTCAAACAAAGAAAAACGCGCACCGCCAAAGCCCGGATTTCGAGCTCCGAATGATCGCTCGCACGCATTTCGATGAAGTGGCGCCAGGCGCGCGCATTCGCCGTCGCCACCACCAAGGTTTCAGTCTCGTTCGGCAACACGGCGCGCGCAGCTTGATTGACTTTTTTGCGCAAATCGGACTTGGCCTCGGCCGTCAGCAGCGCCGCGCCGGCTCCTTGTTCCGCCAGTAATTTCTCCGCCAAGAGGTGGTATTCGGCGTGCGCGCGATCGATGCGCTGCAAAAACCTTTGATGCAATTCGCCGCCGTCTTGAAACTCCGGCCGTTCGACGAAGCGCAACACACGGCCGGAAACGTAGCGCTGCGAAAGCTGCGAATATCCGAAACCCGCGCGGTGGCGGATCAGCTCATGCGTCAGGCTGCGCGAAACGCCGTAAATAAAGAAGGAATAGTTCGCGTGTTCCAGCACCGAGCCGTGGCCGCTGCTCATAATGTTCTGAAAATAGCGCCCGGCTTGCGCGTTCATCGTACGCTTGGGCGAGAAGCTGGCGTAACAGGTCTGACCCGCGACTTTGCACAACTGTGCGCCGGAGGACAAAGGCGTGGCATCATGCAAATAACTGTTGAATTCGAGCGCAGGATCAAAGCCTTCGAGAAAAGGCTGCAGGCCGGAAAGATGTATGTGCGGCTTGGCCACCAGTGCGAGGCCGGGCTGCGTCAAATAGGGCGTGCCGGCTTCGGATTTGTAAGCTGCCGCATGAGTAGCAGGGAATCCTTCGGAAAGCGCGCCTCCGAGATGGTGGAATAAATCTTGGGCGTCAATGGCAGAACTGTCAGGCAAACAAGCTCCTTCTGGTAAACTCGAGACATTCCACTATGACAAGGGTATTCAAATGATCACCAAAAGCCATGATCTCACTCGCGCACCACTTTTACCAGACTACCCGTGGCTAAACGGTCTTCAAGATTTATGCCGTTAAGAAGCGCAAGCTCTTTGAACTTGTTCTCGGGCATGTTAAAGCTGCGCAGCACCGTCGCCAGATCCGCGCTTTGGCGCACGCGCTCGAGGCGCACGCGCAGGGGCTTCTTGGCAAGCACGGCTTGATTGTGCACACGGTCGAAACCCGCCATCACCGCTTCGAAGCTGCCAGCGTACTGGCTGAACAGCTGGGCGGAAGTGAAGCCGTGAAATACAAAAATGTTTGCGTCTTTTTGAATGAAGTAGGACAGCACGCGCAGCAATTGATTTTCATTCTGCACATTGCTTTCCACGCGCACGGCGGACATGCCGTTCACCTGCCTGGCGTCGCTGCGCACCACTTGCGCGCCGGAGCTTTTCGCAAACGATTCCGCGGCCTCGCGCGGCGACGCGCCCTTGCCCATCGTGATTTGCACCACGGCATTTTTCTCCGGTGCGACCACTTGCACCACTTGCGCCGAGTTCATCAAAAACCAGCCTTTGGGCACCGGAAATTGCACCCGCAATTCCGGATGATAGAACACATTGCCTTCCACAAAGCCTCCGCGCGGATCATCGCCGTAGACGATGCCGTCGATGCGGCGCAGATAATCACTGCGCTCGGTATTGCGCGGCTTGTACGGAACTTCTGCCTGCCATTGCGTGGCCAGTTGATTGACTTTCACTTCGCGATCGCCGGGATCCGGATGCGTGGACAAAAAGGATGGCAGAGCTTTGCCGCCCTCACTGAGGTGCGCAATGGTGCGGAAGAAAGCCGCCATTTTGTGCGCATCATAGCCCAGCCTGGTGGAGTATTCCACGCCCAAGCGATCAGATTCCGATTCCTGATCCCGGCCGTATTTCAGAAAGAGCAAACCCAAGCCTTGCGCCGCCGCTTGACTCAATTGCGCGACTTGGGGAGAGAGAATCGAGCCGACCCCCAGGCCGAGTTGCGCGAGCTGGCCGCGCGTCGCCGCTTCGGCGCCGTGCCGCGCCACCACGTGGCCGACTTCGTGGCCCATCACGCCGGCCAATTCGTCTTCCGAATTGAAATGCGCGAGAATCCCGCGCGTGAAATAAACCCAGCCGCCAGGCAGAGCGAACGCATTCACCACCGGACTATCAACGACGCGGAACGTGTATTGCAGGTTCGGGCGCTGGCTCACACGCGCGATCTCCTGGCCGATGCGGTTGACGAAACGCGACAGCGCGGTATCGGGATAGACGCCGTATTCCGCCAGAATTTGCGGATCGGACTGACGGCCGATTGCCACTTCTTGCGATTCGCTCACCAGGCTGATCGTTCTCTTACCGGTCACATAATCGCGCGCGCAAGAATAAAGCAGCAGCGCGATGGTCACAACAAGCAACAGCATGACAGCTTTAAATTTCATCACTGCATCTCTCCACATCAAAATCTTCGCCGTTCTTGATGCCTGCACGCGTGCGGTGCATGAATCTGAGGCGACCGTCAGCCACAAGTGAATAAAGCGACACCGGACGCCGTTGCAAACACGCTAGCTTCTTGAAAATCACATCCAAGATAATCAACCAATAATATTTTGCAAGAGGTTTTGCATGATCACGGCGTGAAGTGTCACACTCGGCTTCACCTTGACTTTTCCAGGAGATTTGATTATTCTTTGCAACATTGCAACAAGCCGGCGCGTGCCACGCTTGTCCAAACACCATGCAGAGTGCTTAACACCAGCCGGCCTCGTGCCGTGAACCATGACCCCCATGAATAAAGAAATTCAAGCATCGTCCCGCCCTCGCAAAGAAGCGCTGCACTTTCGCGTGCGCGAATTCGTGCGCTGGGGCGACATCGATCAGGCAGGCATTATCTGCTACGGCGCATATGTGCGCTTTTTTGAAATCGCTGAAACCGAGTTCTTCCGCGCCGTGGGTTTCCCCTATTCCGCTCTTTTCGAACGCTTCGACTTTTGGCTGCCGCGGGTGCAGTTGCACTTCGAATTTCGCAGCCCAGCCCTGCTCGACGACCTGCTTGAAGTCGAGGTCTGGATCGGAAACATCGGCCGTACCTCGCTGCGGCTGGAATTTTCCGTACAGAAAGTGGAGGGCCCAGTGACAGCCGTGGGCTACGAAGTGGTCGTCGCGATTAACCGCAAGGATTTTCGTCCCGTCCCCGTTCCCGCAGAGCTGGTGGCCGCGTTGGCGCCGTACCGTGTGGACTTGGCCGCGGCACCGGCGCAACGGCCGGACAGAGATTTGAAATGAAACAATTGTCTGGAGGAGCAAATGATTGCTACGATTCTCATCGGTCTTGCCGCCGGCGTCGTAGCCAAGCTTTTGATGCCGGGCAAAGATCCGGGCGGTTTCATTATCACCACGTTGTTGGGCATCGGCGGGTCCATGGTTGCCAGCTATCTCGGCCAGTTTCTCGGGTTTTACACCGTCGGCCAGCCGGCCGGCTTCATTGGCGCGGTGTTCGGCGCCGTTCTGATTTTGTTTGTCTATCGACGCTTCAAAAAAGCGTGAGTGGCTTCGCAAACGCTGGTGGGCGTTGGCTCTGCCACTTGTTTGAATGGGCACATTTTATTGCCAAAGCAATCAGATAGTTCCATCATTTAATTGTTTTGCCCTCAATAATTTTGCCTTTCATGCTGGATCCGGACAGTAACTAAATCCGGCGTAATCATCTTGACAATGTTAACCTGGCTAAAAAAGCCCCTAGTTTTTGTCATTCTGTAATCTTCCCACGAGGCTTGCACACAAACCTTGGGAAGATCCCGAAGCGTCGGGATGACAAATTGAGAGGGCGCGAATTTAACTTAACATTGTCAACTCATTCATTGGGAACAAACCCTCATGCCAGACTTCGAGAAACTGGGCGTCTTTTATCTCGGTCGCGAATACGATCTGAGCAACAAAAAATCCAAAGATGATTTGATCTTATACGATTCCAAAGACCTGGTGACGCACGCGATGTGCGTGGGCATGACCGGCAGCGGCAAAACCGGCCTATGCATCGCGCTGCTGGAAGAGGCGGCGATCGACGGCATTCCTGCGCTCATCGTCGATCCCAAGGGCGATCTCGCCAATCTCATGCTCACCTTCCCCGAATTGCGGCCCGAGGATTTTCGTCCCTGGATCAATGAAGACGAGGCGAACAAAAAAGGCCTCTCGCCCGAAGACTATGCCGCAAAACAAGCCGGGCTGTGGCAAAACGGTTTGGCGGGCTGGGGACAAGACGGCCAGCGCATCCAAAAATTTCGCGACGCGGTCGACATTGCGATTTACACGCCGGGCAGCAACGCCGGGTTGCCGCTTTCGATCCTGCAATCTTTCGCTGCGCCGCCCGCGGCAATTTTGGACGACAGCGATGCTTTGCGTGAAAGAGTTTCGTCAACGACTACAAGCTTGCTGGGCCTGCTCGGTCTCCAGGCCGATCCCATCAAGAGCCGCGAACACATTCTCATTTCCAACATTCTTCATCACCATTGGAGCAACAGCGAAAATCTCGATATTGCCGGTTTGATTCAGGAGATTCAAAAACCGCCGATGAGCAAAGTCGGCGTGTTCGAGCTGGATTCGTTTTATCCTGCCAAGGAACGATTCGAGCTGGCCATGGCGCTCAACAATCTGCTGGCCGCGCCCGGCTTTCAGGCCTGGCTCGAGGGCGAGGCGCTGGACATGCAACAATTGCTGTACACCAAAACCGGCCAGCCGCGCTTCGCGATTTTTTCCATTGCGCATCTCGCCGACGCCGAGCGCATGTTCTTCGTCTCGCTGCTGCTCAATCAAACTTTGAGCTGGATGCGCAGCCAGCCCGGCACCACCAGCCTGCGCGCGCTTTTCTACATGGACGAAGTCTTCGGCTATTTGCCGCCGGTCGCGAATCCGCCCTCCAAAGCACCGATGATCACCCTGCTCAAGCAAGCGCGCGCGTTCGGTCTCGGCATCACACTGGCCACACAGAACCCCGTGGATCTGGATTATAAAGCGCTGAGCAATATCGGCACGTGGTTTTTGGGAAGATTGCAAACCGAACGCGACAAAGCGCGCGTGTTGGAAGGGCTGGAAGGCGCATCCGCCGGTGGCGGGGGCAAATTCAACCGCGGTGAGATGGAACAAATTTTGGCTGGACTGGGCAATCGCGTTTTTCTGCTGCACAACGTGCACGAAGATGCGCCGGTGGTGTTCGAAACACGCTGGGTCATGAGCTACCTTGCCGGTCCATTGACGCGCACACAAATCAAAACATTGATGGAGGGCCGCAAGGCAGGAGCAGCAATTGCTTCAAGGCCGCCCGCGAAGAGCAAAGCTGCAGGCGTCGTCCTGCCACCGGAGGTACCGCAGTATTTCCTGCCGGTGCGCGGCCGGCAGCCGGAAAACGCGCAATTGGTTTATCATCCCTTTCTGTTCGGCGCGGCCAGAGTGCAATTCGCCGAGACCAAAAAGAACATCGAGCTGTTGCGCGATTTGAGGCAGCTCATCCCGCTGGCAAACGAAGCCGTGCCGGTGAAATGGGAACAAGCATTGGTCATTGAATTGGAGGAATCCGAATTGTCCCAGGAAGGCGAAGCGCGCGGTGCGTATGCAGAAATTCCAGCGCCGGCGCGGCAGGCGAAGAGCTATGCCAGCTGGAAAAAGGAATTCGGCGACGAGCTGTTTCGCATGCAAAAATTGGAGTTGCTGCAAAGCCCCAGTGCCGGGGAGATTTCACAGCCGGGAGAATCGGAGCGGGACTTTCGCGTTCGTTTATCGCAACACGGCCGCGAGCAGCGCGACTCCTGGCTGGAAAAGCTGCGCGAGAAATACGCGGCGAAAACCTCGTCTTTGCAGGACCGCATCCGCCGCGCGCAGGAACGCTTGGAACGCGAGCAGGCGCAAGCCAGCCAGCAAAAAATGCAAACCGCGATCAATGTCGGTGCGACGATTTTGGGTGCGGTGTTTGGGCGCAAACTGGTGAGCCGCTCGAACGTGAGCCGGGCGAGCTCGGCCATGCGCGGCGCGAGCCGCACCATGAAAGAGTCCCAAGATGCCGCTGCCGCAGAAGAAAACGTCGGCGCATTGCAGCAGCAGCTCGCCGATTTGGAGGCCAAGCTTAAGACCGAAATTGAAGCTTATGCGGCCAGCACCGACCCGCTGCATGAAACCCTGGAAACGATCACCGTTCGACCGAAGAAGACCAATATCTCCGTGCGTTTTCTCAGTCTGGCGTGGGCACCGCATTGGCAAAAAGCAGATGGCAGCATTGCGCCGGCGTGGCGATAACCAGCGATATGCCTCAAAACGTAGGATAAGTTGGAAATCCAAAATTCAAAGCACAAAATTCAAAAAGTGGTTTTTTGAATTTTGTGCTTTGAATTTTGAGTTTTTGGCTAACTGGCCGGCCCGCACCACGAGGCGGACGGCCATCCTCCCTCTCTTTTCTTTTCCGAACCTAACTTTGAGAAATGGATGCTGACGAAAAACAAATTCGCTGTGCTCGCCCTCAACTTGGCGACAATATTGTGCTTCAATTCAAACGAATGCTGGTCGCAGACAAGCAACCGAGCAGATCAGCAAAGACCGGCAAAAGGTTTCATCAAAAATGTCGGCAGCGATGTGGCGTATGTGTTCTCCTCTCCCTTCCGGCTTTCATCAAGAGGCGGTCTGCGGTTGCTCGCATTCACCGCCCTGACTGCTGGCACGATCGCGTTCGTGGATGAACCTTTCGATGATGAATATGCCAAAGAAGGCCACAATCAATTCTATCTTGCCCACGAGCTCGCGGAGCTCGGACAATTCTACGATGACGTTTCGCCTGTCACTTTCACCGCCGGCCTGTCCGCTGTGACTCTCGTCGGCGGGCTGATCAGCCGGGACAAAAAGCTTCTCACCACGACGCGCTTGCTCGTGGAGTCCGCGGTGTTGACGGAGGTTTTCGCGGCGGCGGCAAAGGGTGTGCTGGGCCGGTCGCGGCCTTATACCGATCGCGGCGCAACGGATTTCAATTTTTTCAAATTCAGCAGCGCCGAGGAATTCAAATCCATGCCCTCGGGGCACGTGAGCAGCGTGTTTGCAGTCATGACGGTCATGGCCAAGCAGTACGACCATTGGTGGGTGGAAATTCCGGCGTACACGTTTTGTGCCGGAGTTGCGTTTCAACGCATGGAGAGCCGCAATCACTGGTTCTCCGATACGATCGTGGGCGGCGCCTTGGGCTATTGGGTCGCCAGCACATTGGTGCGTCACAATGCCGGCACCGCTACTGCGTCATCTTTACATCCGTATTTTGGAAGAGACCAAGTGGGGCTGGCTTGGAGCTTTTGAAGCATGGAAAAACCTACCAGCCATCGCAGAAGACGAGCGGCAGTGCGAACAAGTGTAGACCAGATCCACGCCGCGAAACGCGCCAATTCAGCCGCGAGGTCTCAGCACTGCAGGGCAAGATTGATCAATTGGTGTATCGGCTGTACAGCCTGACCGCGGAGGAGATTGCCATCGTGGCAGAGGCGGAAAAACGATAAAAGGCACTTCACTAGATTTTGGCAGTTCGGCGTCATGAGTTCATACAACTACCGAGCTTTACTCGGTAATTCAATGTAAACTCTGAAAATCGATGCACATGAATTGGAGGCAAATATTTCCGTAATGGAAAAGGTTGTACTTTTGGTTTTCTCAATCACTTGAGCCATGAATTATGGACATGAAAGAGCAAAAAGGCGAAATTGTCATTTACAAAACCGAAGACGGGCAGGCCGCTATCGATGTCCGGCTGCAGGATGAAACTGTATGGCTGACACAAAAGCAGATTGCCTCTCTATTTGGTACGCAGCGGCCAGCGATCACCAAGCATCTGCGTAATATCTTTAATAGTAAAGAGTTGCGAGAGAACTCAGTTAGTTCCATTTTGGAACATACTGCCCGCGATGGAAAAACCTATCAAACCAAATTCTATAATCTCGATGCCATTCTCTCTCTCGGTTATAGAATCAACTCTCCGAGGGCAACGCGGTTTCGGATCTGGGCGACTACGGTCCTTCGTGATCATCTTGTCAGGGGCTTTACGCTCAATGAGAAACGTCTCATAGAGAACAAGCGACGACTAAAGGAATTGGAGGCGGCAGTGGCGTTGGTGGCGTCGGTAAAAACGGGAAAAGCACTGCCTGCGCCGGAAGCCGCAGGCTTGCTGACTGTGATTACCGAATACACGCGCTCTTGGCTGCTCCTGCATCAGTATGACTCGGGGACGCTTGAATCTAAGAAACTGCATCGCAACATCCGGTTCCGCATCGATCAAGAGGCCGCGAAGCAGGCCATCGCTCAACTGAAGAAGAAACTGATGGAGCGAAAAGAGGCCGGCGATCTGTTTGGAAGAGAAAGAGAACGAGGCGCACTGAAAGGAATTCTTGGCAGTATTGAACAGACATTCGGAGGATCGGATCTCTACCAGAGTGTTGAAGAAAAAGCAGCGAACCTTCTATACTTCGGCATCAAAGACCATCCGTTTGTTGACGGTAACAAGCGCATTGCTTCTCTGTTGTTTATCTGGTTCTTAGAGAAGAACAATCTCCTTTTGGCGCCCGACGGGGAGCGCAGGATCAACGACAGCGCCCTTGTTGCCCTGACGCTATTGGTCGCAGAGAGCAATCCCAAGCAGAAGGACGTGATGATCAATCTTATCATCAATCTCATTGGCGAGCAATGATGGGCGTTTCGCTTTTCTTACGCAAACTTCTCCAACAGCGCCTTGTTCGTTGGATTCATTCTGATCAACTGCAAAACCTTTTGCATCGCCTCCTTCGGCGTCAGATTTTGCACCGCGCGCCGCAGCTTTTGATGCGCCTCCGTCATCTCGCCAAATAATTTTTCCTCCTTGCGGGTGCTGCTTTCGCGCACGCTGATCGCCGGGAAAATACGCTCGTCCGACAGACTGCGATCCAGCACCAATTCCATGTTGCCCGTGCCCTTGAATTCTTCAAAAATAAAATCGTCCATGCGCGAGCCCGTGTCCACCAAAACCGTGGCGATAATGGTGAAGGAACCGCCGTTTTCAATCTTGCGCGCCGCGCCGAAAATCTTCTTGGGTATTTCCAATGCACGGGCATCCAGGCCGCCGGTCATCAAGCGGCCGCTGCCTTGCTGGCCCGCGTTGAAAGCGCGCCCGGTGCGCGTGAGCGAATCGATCAGCAACACGACATTCTTGCCTACCCGCACCCAGCTCTTGCAATAATCCAGCACCAATTTTGCCAGCCGCAGGTGATTGGCGAGATTGTCGTCGTAGCTGCTCGAAAACACCGTGCCTTGCATGCTGCGCCGGAATTCCGTGACTTCTTCCGGGCGTTCATCCAACAACAGGGCCATGAGATCGTGCTCGGGATAATTGTGTGCGATCGCCCGGGCAATCTCCTGCAGCATCATGGTTTTGCCCGAGCGCGGCGGCGCGACAATCAAAGCGCGCTGGCCTTCGCCAATCGGTGCAAACAAATCGATGACGCGCTGTGTGGTCCCCCCTCCTTTCATTTCCAGCCATAAGGCTTTTTCCGGAGAAATCGCGGACAAATCTTCAAAATGCGGCAAGCTTTGCCATTCCGCCACCGGCAAGTCTTGCGCCGTTTCCACGGAGGCCGCGCGGAGCTTGCCGTTTTCTTCCTCGGCCACGACTTCTAAAATTTCCCCGCCCTGCAAACGGAATTGCTGTATCACCGGCGGCGGGACAAAAACATCGCCGGGGATGCGCGCGAAATTATTCGAGACCTGCCGCAAGAAGCCGTATCCTTTGGCTTCCATTTCCAGAACACCGGACTTTTTGAGGGACATGAAGGAATTCCTTAATATACAGAGAGTTTCTATTGGGAGCGTAAAGAGGACCGACAAGAAGATAAGAAGTCTGGCGATCAAATGCTCCAAATATTTTGAGGGCTGACTTGTGGCCACCATTCCTCGTTTGCATCTTTGCGAAAAATCAATTATGCTCCGTCATCTGGTCATGTGTCAAACCGTGAGGAGGAAGTGAACGATGGCGCAACGCCGCTTCGCCCGCATTCATGCACTCATTGCCGGCGCGCTTTTCGCGTGCTTCTCCCCTTTGCATGCGCAGCGCATTCTGATTCACGCCGGCACACTGATCGACGGGGTCTCTGACTCGCCCCGAACGAATGTCACGCTGGTGATCGAGCACGGCAAAATTTCCGCCGTCGCATCCGGCTTCAGCGCACCCCGCGGCAACGACACCATTTACGATTTCAAAAAGAAATTCTTGCTGCCCGGCTTGATGGACATGCACACGCACCTTTCCGGGCAAACTGAAAAAGCCGGGTACTTGAAACGCTTTCAGCTTTATCCCGCCGACCTGGCTCTGGCGGCAACGCAATACCTCAAAAATACCCTAATGGCCGGATTTACCACGGTGCGCGATTTGGGCGGCAGCGAAGGCGTCGATCTGGCGCTGCGCGACGCGGTGCATCGCGGTGACATCATTGGACCGCGCATGTTCGTCGCCGGGAAAAGTCTCGCGGTGCTAGGCGGGCATGCGGATCCCACCAACAGCTATCGCGAAGATATTTTGGGCGTGCCCGGCAGCGAAGAAGGCATCGTCAACGGTGTGGAAAGCGCGCGACGCGCGGCGTTATTGGCGATCAAACGCCGGGCAGATTGGATCAAAATCACGGCCACCGCGGGCGTGCTGTCGCTTTCGGGCAATGCGCAAAATCCACAGTTTACCGAAGAAGAAATTCGTGTGATTGTGCAAACCGCGGCTGATTTCGGCAGGAAAGTCGCCGCGCACGCACACGGCGCTGAGGGCGCGAAACGCGCCATTCGCGCGGGCGTGGCCTCCATCGAGCACGGCACGTATCTCGATGACGAAGCTTTTGCGTTGATGAAGAAACACGGCACTTACTGGGTGCCCACGATCACCGCGGGAAAATCCGTTGCCGACTCCGCAAAGATTCTGGGATATTATCACGATCTCGTCGTGCCCAAAGCTTTGGAAATCGGCCCCAGAATTCAAGCTACGTTTGCGCGCGGCTACCAGGCCGGAGTGGCGATCGCCTTCGGCACGGATGCCGGTGTTTTTCGCCACGGCCGCAATGCCAAGGAATTCGAATACATGGTCGAAGCCGGCATGCCGCCCATGGCAGCGATCAAGTCCGCCACATATCACGCCGCGCAACTGTTAGGCATGCTCGACCGATTGGGCACGCTCGAAACCGGAAAAGTTGCCGATGTCATTGCGGTCAATGCCGATCCGCTGCAGGACATCAAAGTCTTGCAGCAAGTCTCCTTTGTAATGAAAGAAGGCGTGGTGTACAAAAATGAGAATGTCAAATGATTACCGTAAGCGAAAAAGAAAAGTCCGTCATCCCGATGCTTCGGGATCTTCCCAAGCCCATGCGACCTCGCTTGGAGTTGAGTGCTTTCTCAAGTGCGCGGGAAGATTCCTAAAGGAATGACAATAGTTGGAGTCGTACTTCGACGCCAAACCGCCAGCAAGGACAAATCATGCAGATCATCTCCCCCGTTCGTGTCACGCGCAGTTACATCCAAAAACTAACGGCGCCGCCTGAAACCGTTTTCCCCTTGCTCTGTCCCGCGCGCGAAGTGGAATGGGCCGGGGGTTGGGCGCCGCGGGAAGTTTACAGCGATTCCGGCCTGGCAGAACGGGATTGCATTTTCGTGGTGCCCGGCGAGCCCGCGGACGCCATTTGGATGATCACGCGCTACGCGCCGCATAGCTTTCAAATTGAATTTGTCAAAATTACCCCCGGCTTTACCGCCGGCAAGATTGAGATTCAGCTCTGGCAGAATTCCGAGGGTGGCAGCGACGCCGAGATAACCTATTCTTACACCGCGCTCAGCCGTGAAGGCGAGGCGTTCGTGACCGGATTTACGGCGGCGCATTATCAACATTTCATGCGGCAATGGGAAAACGAGCTGAATCATTTCCTCAAAACCGGCGAGAAGCTTTGAAATTACAAATCATTCCCCGAATACGACTGATTGAAAGACTTGTTGCACAACGGAAAATCGGGCACGATATTTTTGAGCAAAGCGAACGAAAGCGCGGGCCAATTCACGAACGAGGGGTCTTTCACTTTCACGCGATAGAGCTTGCCTTCACCGTCGACCATCACCCAATGCACAATCGCACCGCGCCAACCTTCGACCAGGCCGAACGCCGGCGAAAAAGGCGGCAATGAACCGAGCGGCACAGATAGCGGCCCCGAGGGCATTTGTGCCAAAGCCTGCTTGATCATACCCACGGACTCGCGCGCTTCCTGCACGCGTACCATGGTGCGCGCATACACGTCTCCGGAATCGAAGGCTGGCACTCTGAATTGCAGCTTGGGATATGCGGCAAAAGGATGATCGCGCCGCGCGTCCACGTCGATGCCGGAGGCACGCGCCACGTAACCCAACACCCCATGATCCCACGCGGTCTTGCGGGACAAATGTCCCGTGCCTTCCAAGCGATCTCTCACCAAAGAGTTGTCCAGGCTGATTTTGACGATCTCATCGAAGTCTGTGATGATGGCGTCAAGCTCCCTGGCGAGGTCAAGATCCCCGGGGAGCTCACGTCCGGCACCGCCGGGAACGATACCGCCGCGCAAAAGCCGGTTGCCAGTAAGGCGTTTGTTCAATCGCAGCAAGCGCTCGCGGATGCGGAAGCAATGCGAATGGCCGGCGGCAAAGCCGGTGTCGTTGGCAATCATGCCGAAGTCCGCGACGTGATTGTAGAGCCGTTCCATTTCCAGAAGAATGACGCGCAAATATTGCGCGCGCGCCGGCACTTCAGTCCCGGCGAGTTTTTCCAGTGCCTGGCAATACGCGAGTGCATGGCCGATGGTGGTATCGCCGGAAATACGCTCGGCCAATTCCACACCGGCTGCGGGTGCCCGGCCTTCGAACAGCTTCTCAGTGCCTTTGTGCGTGAAGTATAAACGTATCTTCAGATCAATAACGGTCTCGCCCACCACGCTGAAGCGAAAATGCCCGGGCTCGATGACGCCGGCATGCACCGGGCCGACGGGAATCTCGTAAACGCCTTCACCCGCGACCGGCAGAAAAGGGAAGGGCGTGCCATCGTCTTCAAATTTCTCCGGCAGCACGGCGTTTTTGCGCAGCGGATGAAAGTCTTCCGGCCAGAACGCATGGCGCACGAGCGGCCGCAGATCGGGACTGCCGGCGGGTTGGATGCCGAACAGGTCCCTGATCTCACGCTCGAAACGCGAAGCCGGATAATAGAATGTCGCCATCGAGATAATTGTCGCGTGCTCGGGCGGCAGCTCTTTGGTGGCGTGCACAAACCAATTCTCGCGATTATGGGCGAAGAGATAGTGCACTTCGAATACGCCCTTGTCGGGCCGGCGATCGTTGGCGACCATCAGCATCAACTCGGCCTGAAATTCATGGTGCAGAAATTTAGCGAGGCGCGAGGCATTGCCGCGCAGAATTTGCAGATGCAATTCATTGCCGCGCACAACGCGAAGGTTGCTGGCGCGGCCTTTGAAGTGTTCTGCGAGCAGCATGCGCAGACGGGAGAAATCATGCATAACGTTTGAGCTTTCAGAGTAGGGAAAAACAAAAAACTCACCAACGGATAGATTAAGACCAACGGATACATCATCCGTTGGAGGAAATCTTACACTCTGGTGCCAACTGCGAGGCTCAGTAATGAACGCCTCGCAGTTCTAAGTGTTTGTTACCAAAATTCACGATCACGGCGGTCGAGCGTTTGAGATACTTGAGAAAAGTTTGCATCCGAACGGCATGCTCGGGAAGAATGCTGGTCTGCAAGGCAGTAATTTCGCATAGAATTTGATTTTCAATCAGCCAAAACCGAAGTGGGAACGAACGAATGAGATCACCGCCATAAATGACATCCGCTTTATTTGCAGCCTCGGGAAGCCCCAATTGACTAAAAGCCCCAAGTTCTTCTGCCAAAGCTTGAGATACGAAAGAATCTGAACGTAGTTAGCGCGCAGGAAACCGCAACGCAAACATTTTAGCTCGATAATAACTTTATCGTCGGCCAAGTAGTCGAGCTCGAATACTTTGATTGATGCGCCACGATGTGTAACCTCGCGCTGTTGCTTTGATACATAAGGTATTCCGACTTTCATGAAGCGGCGCAATAAACCTTGATGGTAGGTCTCCTCGTCAAAACCGGCACCTATTTCGTTGTGCACCTCGATCATGCATTTTCTCAGCTCGAAGGTCAACTCTTTGTGCAGCAGCGTCACAGTACCCCCTTGCGAAAACGTGCCAAAACAGCAAAAAAAACAACGGAGAGGCCGCATCCATAGGATTAAGTTCGATGGATAAAATCCGTTGGTCTTAATCTATCCGTTGGCGGAAATTCTTTCATGGACCGGCCACAATCGCCACAATCTGATTGAGTAACGTAGTAAGCGGCGCAGGCAGACTCAGCCCTAACACGACGAGTACGGCCATGCCGAGAAATAGCGGCGCGATGCGCAAACCGCTCACTTCACCATAAGCAATACCTGCCGTGGGCGCACCATAGAGCATGCGATTGAGATGTTGAATGAAAGAAACGAAGATCACCGTCAACAATGCGAGCGCTGCGGCCATCAGCCACGGACGCTGCAGCGCAAAGCCGGCGCGAAACAGCGCAAACTCGCTGATGAAAATTCCGCCGGGCGGCAGGCCGATGAGCATGAGCAGCGTGGCCGCGAACAGCCCTCCCGTCCACGGCATGGTCTTGAGCAAGCCGCGCACGTTGGCAATGAGCGGCGAATCATACCTGCGCTCGATGTTGCCGGCGAGCAGAAGCATGAGCGATTTAGCCGCGGTGTGATTGACGAGATGCAGCACAGCGGCGAATGCACCGAGCGGCCCCAACCCGAGCCCCATGCAAATGAGACCGGTGTGCTCGATGCTCGAATACGCCAGCATGCGCTTGTAATTCTCCGCCAGCACCACGCTGAACGCGGCAATGACGAGGGAGAGCATGCCCAATGCGAGCAGCAGATTATCGGTATAGCCGCTTCCCAGCGTGGCGTCGGCTACGACTTTCCAACGCACGACCGCATACATGACGACCGCAAACAAAGCCGAGGACATCAACGCGCTCAACGGCGGCGGCGCTTCGCCGTAGGCATCCGGTTTCCACGTGTGCATGGGCGCGATGCCCGCTTTCGTGCCGTACCCGATGAGCAGGAAAATGAACGCGAGCCGCACGACTTCGGGATGCAACGCGGGCGCGCTCGTCAGCAATACGGTCCAATTCAATGCATCCTCGGCGCGGCCGGCGAGCGCGACGAAATCGAAATAGGCCAGCACCGTGCCGGCAAAGGCGAGTGCGATGCCCACCGAGCCGATGAGAATATATTTCCACGAGGCCTCCACCGAAGCGGCGGTAAGCTCGAGCGGAATGAGGAAGGCGGAGGAGATGGTCGTGGCTTCGATGGCGATCCACATGATGCCGACGTTGTTGGCCGAAACCGCGAGCAACATGGCGGCAATCAACAAATTGACGGCAACATGATAGCGGCGCAACTGCCGGGGCTGATATTGCGTGTCACCGCCGAGGCCGGGACCGAGCCAGAGCACGAGGCTGGCGACGGCGGCGACGCAAACGAACAACAAGGCCGAAAGGCTGTCCGCACGCAACACTTCTTTGAGCTTGAACGTGCCCAGCACCAAGCTCATGACCGGCGCGGCCTCACCGGCAACGGCGTGTTGGGCAAATGCCAACGCCGCGCCCAAGGGCAGGAGCGAAAGCAAAGCACTGGTCCAGCCGACAATGGTGCGATAAGGCCGCACGGCCAAAGCCACGAGCGCGGCCAGTACCGGAGGCAAGAGCAGAAAGAAGAAAGTCATTTCGTTTTTACGAATGTTTGAGCTGATTCAACCTATCCACATCGATCGTCTCGAAGGTGCTGTGAATGTGATAGACGAAGACCTGCATCACCAGAAATCCCATGAGCACGTCGAGAAAGACGCCGAGCTCGATGATCAGCGGGATGCCGTAGGTGGCAAGCACTGCCAGCATGGCGATGCCATTTTCCAGCACGAGAAAACCGACGACTTGCGTCAGCGCCTTTTTGCGCGTAATGATGACAAACAGGCCGACGAAGATCAGTCCCACCGCGAGCGGCAGGCCGCCGCGCGTGGGCAAACTGCTCACCGCCACCAGCGGCCGGGTGACCGCGTAGGCCAGCAGAACCAGCAGCCCGGCGATGATGAGCGAAGTGGCGACGTTCACATACGGCTCGATCTCGCGCGACGCGCCGATCCTGGCCTGCAAGCGTTGCAGATAGCGTGGCATGATCAACACTTTGAGCACGAAGAAGAAGACCGCCACGTAATACAACTCGTGATCGTTGCCACCATAGCCGATGATGACGAACAGCAGGGTGAGCATGATCGATTGCCAGCGAAAGGCATTGATGTAGGAACCCAGGCTGCGTCGCCACAACAGCGTCATGCCGAACAATAACACCAGGCTCGCGCCGAGCGTGGAAAGTTGTGTGAAGAGGGCGCTGCTCATGAATACAAGTCTCCTCATTTCAGTTGCTGTTTTATTTTCTGGCCAAGGCCACTATATCTTTCACTTCAAGAACCTGCTTCTCATATCCTTTGGTCATAGAATGAATCATTGCCAACCCCAGCTCTTGTAAAGTGGAAACGTGGTTGGGAAGAACTGCGCGCACCAAAGGATAGAGCCAGCCAAAGACTTTGTAAAGAGCAAGAGTGTTTTTTAGACCTTTTGTAGGCTGTAAAAACCCCGGCCGAAAAGCATATACTTTCTTGAAGGGCATTTTCATTAAATCATTTTCGGTTTTGCCCTTCACCCTTGCCCACATGGCCTTTCCTTTTTCAGTGCTATCGGTGCCGGCTCCCGATATGTAACAAAAAGTCATTTCCCGGTTATGTTTACTGAGCGTCTCAGCCACGTGCATGGTCAGCGTGTAAGTCACCTGGTAAAACTCTGCCTCATTTTTCCCAATCGATGAAGTACCCAAACAAAAGAAGCAAGCGTTGCAGCCGGTGAGCTGGCCTGCAACAGCCGAAAGGTCATAAAAATTATCGTGAATAATCTCCTTCAGCTTCGCATGCGCAATGCCGCAAGGTCTTCTGCCGATGACCAATACTTTTTCCACTTCGTCATGCAGTAAACATTCGTGTAAGACCCCTTCGCCCACCATTCCAGTCGCTCCGGTTATGATTGCTTTGATTTTCATGCTTGCCTCTTTTCCATTTCTTTTCTTGCAATCGCAGCTTTGTTTGTCAGGGATGCTGCCCATTAGGTCCATTGCGTGTAGGATCTTTGCCCTCTTAGCAAAGCACTCGAAATCAGAAACTCGAAGGCTCTTTGGATTTTGTGCTTTGAGTTTTGGGTTTCCATGGACATCATCTCAACAAAAACGAAGAGGTAACGGCCAGCAATGCCAGCATGAACGACAGGCCCAGCAGCTCCGGCACGCGGAAAAGGCGTAGTTTGGCAATGCGCGTTTCCAATAAGGCCACGGCGAGCGCCAACAGCGCCAGCTTGACCACGAGCGTAAACAATGCAAAAGCGAGCACCACCGGGCTTAGCGCCGTTGCGATGCCCCAAGGCACGAACAAATTCGACAGCAGCGTGAAGAAGATGAGCAGCTTCAGCCAGGAGGCCCATTCGATGAGCGCAAGATAGCGTCCGGAATACTCCAAGATCATGGCCTCGTGAATCATGGTGAGCTCAAGGTGCGTCGCGGGATTGTCCACCGGCAGCCGCCCGGTCTCGGCCAGCGTTACGATGAAGAGCGCGGCAAAGCCGAGCACGTGGCCGGGATTGATGACCGCATTGGGATGTTCGAGCGTGGCCATGACGATACGGCCGAGATTGGTCGAGCCCGCGCCCAGGGCGAGACCAAAGATGGACAAGGCAATGGTCGGCTCGGCAATGGCTGCGACGGTCATTTCCCGACTGGCGCCCATGCCGCCGAAGGCGGTGCCGGGGTCGAGACCCGCGAGCGCGAGGAAGAAGGTGCCCAAGAGCAGCAAATAAACCACGGCCAACAAATCACCCACCGCGTCGAATGGTAGTGGCACAAAAAAGAACGGGATAATGAGGGCCACGGCTACCGTGCTGCTGAACACCAGGTAGGGCGCAAAGCGAAACAGCCACGAGGCATTGTTCGACATCACCACTTCCTTGCCGAACAATTTGCGCAGCTCG
Organism: bacterium; assembly: GCA_044869275.1. Lineage (GTDB taxonomy): Bacteria > Zhuqueibacterota > Zhuqueibacteria > Zhuqueibacterales > Zhuqueibacteraceae > JBIOXB01. The sequence goes on along the minus strand of JBIOXB010000019.1, from coordinate 4,364 downwards.
AAATACGGCTGCCACGGCGCCGCGCCGCGACGATTTTGCAGCCGCGCTTTGACCCAGCGCGTGAATCCCACCAGCCCGGGCGCGAGCGCCAGCGCCAAGATTACTTGCGCGACTTCGAGGAAATAGCCTGTCATGCACGAATCCTGCATTGATGAAAAAAAAATTCCTGTTATAGCCACGCGAGTGGCGAAATGTCTGTCGTCATACTTATCGCTACGACGTGAAGCGAATCGCGCACCGTTCCTGTCATCCAGGAGGAATCAGCCTGTGTGAAAACTTTGGAATGCCGCACCCTGAGCTTGTCGAAGGGTGCTAAGTTCAAAAATCCGGCTTCGACAAGCTCAGCCGGCGTTGAAACCAGTCGCTTTCACACAGCCTGAATCTTGGTTATTGTCACCCACTGACTGCAAAACGCGGGTCATGCCGCCGGCCTACTACGGCTCAATGCCAACCAGCTCAACGTCATAATGGAGCGTGTCTTTGGGCGACAGCCCCTCCGGATAGGTGTTCCGTTTGCTGAGTTCCGGCGGTACGATCATCTGCCGGCGCTCGCCGACTTTCATCCCGGTCACGCCTTCGTCTACGCCATCAATCACCTGTTTGCCGCCAAGCAGGAAACGCAACGGCTGTCCAGCGGTGCGCGTACTGTATAGAAGCCTGCCATCGGTAAACGTCGCGGTCTCGTGGATGAGTACATGTTGGCCGATCCGCGCTCCGGCACCTGATCCCTTCGCGACGATGGTGTAGACGAGCCCAGACCGCGTTATGATGGGCTTTTGAGAACTTCACGCGAAGCCTTGATGACTCGCGAGGTTCTCGTGGAAGCAGGTGAAGTCGCATCGATCATGGTTTTATCCTTCCGCCACAGCTACTTCTTCTTGCGATTGTAGGTCACAAGATAGAGCTGCGTCCCCGCGACACTTTTGAACTCTGTCGGACGTTTCGCACCAGAAAGGTCGTAACAGATGCGGAGGGTGTCGCCTTTGAGTTCGTAGATCGCTGGGAAAGTCTTGCCGCTGTTAGGCCCTTCCGTGCCGGTAACGGTCATGCTCTTGGGCTTGGTCTTGGAATCGATCGTATAAGTCCCCCTGTCAGGTTTGTCTCCAACGAAAACTTCATATTTACCTTTCTCGAGTTTGAGGCTGATGCTCTTCAGGACAGCGGTGGGCATGGCCTGTCCGCCCAACTCGGCCTTGGCAGGCGTCCAACTTCCCTGAACTGCCTTGGCGTCGTCGGGCGAGCCGGCGGCGAACGCAGCCACTGACGCGGCGACGACGAGGCTGATACAGAGAATGTGTTTCGTGCCTAGGAGAGTTATGGACTTGGTTTTGACCAAGGAAATCATACTCGCTCCCTTGTGAAAGTCGATGTGGCTGTTGAGGTTGCAGTTTTCAAAGACTTTTGCTGTCGCAACAGCCGCGTCCGCTTGATTCTGTTTTTACCCGATATAAGTGACAGTTCTCCGCATAGTCCCCTGAACCGGTACAGCCGGTGGAGTTGGGGGGGAAGAGGATCGCTCCGACCCCAAAGCCGACCGCCGCGCCGACGGCGAGCCCCGCGAAGAGGTGGCCGCGGTGGCCACGCGATAAGTCGACTTGCGTCAGCAGGTCACGAGGCACGGCCCAACGCTGAGAGCCGCCGGCCAGTACGAGGGAGTCCCGGTCGAGCCACTGGAGTTGACCGGGCTGGCGATGCAGGGAGAGTTGCGGAGCGGTAACTCGGATGCGCTGTCCAGGGGCAAGCCACTGCGCTGCCGTACGGGCCGACAGCATCATCAGGCTGGCCGCCGCGATCAGGATTCGAGCTCCGTGGAGCGTTCTTCCCATATGTGCCTTCGTTTTAGAAAATTTTAGAAGAATTTGTAACTGTTCAGGTGTTCTTTTTGAGAAGGCAAAACGATTACGGGTAAAACTATTGAAAAGCCTCAAGCAAGATGATTCCATGGTAGCCCGAGTGGCAAGAAATGCAATCGCAAGCCGTTTAGTGCGCGGCCATCACCACAACATTCCTCAGGCAACAACCTTCACAACCACCTCGCCAACAAAAGCAAAATCACCAGCATCCCGGTCACGTACAAGAGATAGGCATGCACCGACCCTGATTGCATCTGCCGCACCTGGCGCGCGACTAGGCGAATAACTGCCACAAAGGGCCGGTACAACGCTTTTTCAAACCACGGCGTGATCTCGCTTCTGTATTCAATCGACTGCACGAAGTATTTCGACTCCGGATGAAAATCAATGGTCAATTCCTTGTTGGGACGATAGAGCTCGGCGAACACGCGGCGCAAGGGTTCGGCGAAAGAGGTGGCGGTGTATTCCATGCGCGGCGTCTGGCCGATGCGGCCGCAGCCCCAGGAATCGCTAAGGCGCAGACCACGATGGGCGCGCACCAGCCACAAGATCGCCGGCACGAGTACGAGCACCACCAAAACGCCCAGCCCGGCGAGCGTCGGCGACATTTGTGCAAAACCCTGCGGCGTTTGCAGTGCGAGGCCAAGCGCGAAAACGGTTTGAGTATCGGGCATGCCGCCCAGGCCCGCGATCAATTTGCTTAAGATCGGAACCGCCACAAACGGCGCCAGCCCCAAAACGAGACATGCGAGCGCCAAGATGCCCATGCCCAGCCGCATCGAAAACGGCGCCTCGTGCGCGTGCTCGGCCTCGGATGAGCGCGGAATGGCCAGAAACGTGATGCCAAATGCCTTCACAAAACAGGCCACAGCCAAACCGCTGGTGAGCGCAAGCATGCCCACCGCCAGCGGCATCCCCACCGCGACTTCGGGCACGGGGATGTTCCAGCCGGCAAGCAACGCTTGAAACACCAGCCATTCCGAGACGAAGCCGTTGAGCGGCGGCAAGGCGGAAATCGCGGCGGCGCCAATCAAAAAGAAAAACGCGGTCCACGGCATGCGTTTGATCAAGCCGCCCATCTCTTCCATATTGCGCGTGTGCGTGGCGTGCAGCACCGACCCCGCGCCGAGAAAGAGCAGGCCTTTAAACGCGGCGTGATTGAGAGTGTGATACAATCCGCCGATGACACCCAGCGCCGCTAGCGTGCTGAGTCCGTAGCTTTGGAACATCATGCCCGCACCGAGGCCGATGAGGATAATGCCGATGTTTTCGACAGAGTGATACGCGAGCAATCGTTTGAGATCGTGTTCCATCAACGCATAAAGCACGCCGAGCAATGCGGAAATTGCACCGAGGGCCAACACCGTGACTCCCCACCACACCGGCCCGCCGCCCAATAAATCGATCACTACGCGCGCGAGACCATAGATGCCCATCTTGATCACCACACCTGACATCATTGCCGAAACGTGGCTGGGCGCAACCGGATGCGCCAGGGGCAGCCAAACGTGCAATGGTATGATCCCAGCCTTCGCGCCAAAGCCAAAAAGCGCCAGCAGGAAAGCCGCATGCCGCGCGCCGGAGGAAAGTGTTATCGCGCGCATGCCCGCAAATGAAGTGGACAAATCGCCGCCAGAGAGCAAAAGGAACATCGCCACCAAGGCGGCGAATCCGGCATGCGTCATGGCAATGTACCATACACCGGCGCGCACAGTGCCGGGTTGATCGTGCTCGGTGAGCACCATCCAATAAGCCGAGAGCGACATGGCTTCCCAGCAGATGAGAAAAGTGAGCGCATTGCCGGCCATCACTTGCAGGCTGAGCGAGAGCAGCAGAACGTTAAACATCGCGCCGAGCAAGCGCAGCGAATAACGGCCTTGATAAGCAGCAGAATAGCCGAAGCCGTAAATCGCCGCGGCCGTGCCGACGAGTCCAATGACCACGAGAAAGAATGCGCTCAAGCCATCGACGTGAATAGCAAGCCCGGTGAGCGGAAAAACCTCTGCTGCCGTGAATACGAAGGCTGTTCCGGTTTTGATTACGCTCGCGCCCAGCAGGAAGCTCGCGCCCGCGCCGATCACTCCGCCAGTTGCCGTCAACGCGCGGCCCAGCGCACCGCGGCCTATCGCCAAAGCCGCCGCAGCGCCCAGCCCGTAGCTGAGCAGCATGATTTTGAAAAGAGTGATCACCGCAATTTTACTTTCAAACTCGGTCCTGTCATTCCGAAGGAATCAGAATGTGTGAAAATTTGAGAATGCCGCACCCTGAGCTTGTCGAAGGGTGCTAAGTTCAAGCATCCGGCTTCGACAAGCTCAGCCGGCGTTGAAACCAAGCGTTTTCACACAGTCTGAATCAGAATGGGTGAAAATGTGCTCTCGTCCGATCACATTTTGCTTTCGTAATACTTGCGAAAGCCTAACTTTTCCAGACGCAGAGCCTCATCGCCTGCATTCCACCGCTGCGCGCTGGAACGAGAAATGGGCCCAGCATTCCATCACCTTAAATACTCTC
>JBIOXB010000018.1:0-5534 GCA_044869275.1 bacterium | reverse complement strand
ATTTCCAGTACAAGACTCTTTTTCACCTGCCCGATCCGGCATGGACGATATCCGGCTCGTTGCTGGCAGGTGCCGCGTTGATCGTGCGTGTTTGGCATCGCCAGTCCGGCTGGTCTCGCTGGCTGCTCATGGATTGTCGCACCGAGCAAATTCAAGCGCTGCCGTTTCAACAGCGCAGCGAGATGAGCGAAGTGATTGCTGCGCCTGAGCCGGACAAGCTGCTGTACCACACGCGGCATGAAATCATTCTGCTCGACGCCCGCGCGGGCATCGAGCACCGCCAGCCTGGCCCGCCTTGCGGGCTGGACATCAATGTGCGGCCGCGGCTCCTTGCGCGCACCGGGGATGTCTTTTTGAGTGGCTTAGACGGCATGCTGTACCGCTGCAATCTCGCCGAGGGCCAAGCCACCCCGGCGGTCTTCGGCCGCGGCCGGCACGAACTCGTGCACCTCTTCCTCAGCGCATACGACGATTATCTTTATTTGCTCTGCCGCGACAATCTGGTGCTGATCGATTATCCCTCCGGCGCGGCGATTTGGAATGCGCAACAGCATGCCAAAACCCTGATCCATTGCGGCCGGTTGCAGCCGCAGCAATGGGGTAATTATTTGATTTTTTCCGTGTGCAATTCCGTCTCTTCCGGGCCCGCGGAACGCTTGGCATTGTTCTCGCTCGGCCAGCGTGGCGCACCGTTGCTTTTGCACCCCGAGGCGGCGCAGATGCCGGCGCCAGTTGCCGGCGTCACCAATATGATCGCCGCGCGCGTACGGCACAACAAAACGCCCGGGGAGCCTGCCACGCTTTTGCTCTTTCAATTATAACACCTGGCTCATGCCGTGAACCTCATTTGCTCAAATTGCCACTCCTGGAATCTTGGAACGCCGTCCGCCGCCGACAAGTTTTGCAGTTGGTGCGGCAGCACTTTGTTTGAAATCGAAGTCCGCCTTGCGGGCGACACCGTTTATCTTCCTCCTGATAACGCCCATCCGGCAAAACGAAAATCGTTAAAACCCAAAAATAGAAGCACGGCGGTGCCTGGCTTCAAATTGTTGGTGAAAAACAATGGCGCGTTGCCGGTACAGATCGTGGGCCTCGTTTCCTCGCCCGTGCCCTGCGTTCATCTTGCTCCACAGAAAAAGGCGGGAAAGAAAGCGCCGGCCGGGCACAAGGCGCAGCGCCATCCCTCCGCCGGCAGGATTCAAATTGCCCCGGGTGAATCGCGAGAAGTGAAAGGCCAATTTCATTTGACGAAATTGCGCGCGGCCATGCGCGCGCCAGCCGTCAGTGCTGAGACGCCGCCGCAAAAGCAGGAGGCCGCATCCCCAACCAAAGCATATCAGCGCCAAGCGCCGGACCTCGAGGTCTGGCAAGAAGCGCAGGTGCCAGCAGCTACTACTAGCGTTAGTCCAGAATTGCTCAAAGAGACCAGGGCCGCAACCCCATTACAAAGTTTGAAGCTGCAGCTGCAATTGCAGCTTTCCCCCGCGGGTCGGGCGCCGGTCTGTGAGTTGACGGTTCTGCCGCCGCCGGAATTCGAATGGTTGACGCCCGCATTACATTTGCTGCCGGGCCACGAGGCAAGTACCGCCACCGTAAAATGCGCGTCGCCGGCCAGTTTGCGTTTGCGCCAGGGGGCCGTGCGAATCTCCCGATTCGAGAGTACACATGCGGGCGTCCTTTTCACTGCCGTCGGGCAAAATGGGCTGCCGGTGGATTTGCAGGCCGGTGGCGAAAACGTAATCCATTTTCAAGTGGAAGTGGCGAATGAGGTGATGGCGGTTTGCCGCCGCAAAGACCGGCCGTTGCTCGCCGGCCTCAAGGTCATTTGTGCGGCGCCGACGGGCGTTTTTCAACCGCTTCCTGCGCCGTTGCAAATCATGCCGCGCTTGCTCGCGAATCTGGCCTTTCCGGATTTTGCCGGCAGCGGCCAACCTGAGCTGAAAACATGGGGGCTGGCTGGGCGCGTGCGCGATTTGCCGGTGCGCGTCAGAAACGAGGGTGACCAAATCCTCGAAATTCATGCAGTCGAGGCCACGCCAGAATTGGATCTGCTCATGCGCAAAAGCCCGGCTTTGCCCATGCGCCTTGCACCGCAGGAAATAGCGACTTTTCATTTTATGCTCGACATGCGAACGGTCGCGGTTGCGGCAAACATTCAGGGCCTGGTCGCCTTTCGCTTTCGCGCGGAGGAAACAAGCCATGAGCGTGCGGTGCAGTTTGCCCTGCAGGTGGAGACGCGCTTGCCCTCGGCATTCAAGGGCGCCGCGGCGCTGGATTTCGGCACGAGTTCCTCTTGCGTGGCGGTTCTCGAGCACGACCAACGTGCTGCGCGCTTGCTGGATATTCAGGGCCAGGCTTTGGTGCCTACGGCTTTGATTTATCATCGCGTGGAAGAGCCAGAACGGACATATGATATCGGGCTCGCGGCGCAGCCCTCCCGCACGGCTTCCGGGCAGGTACTGGAAGATTTTAAAAAGGGATTCAGCCATGAGCAACCTCGCGTGGTGCTGCCGGCGCAAGCAGCGGCACCCATACTGTTGACGAACGGCACGATCGCTTCGGATTATCTGCGCGGCCTGCTGCGCGCCGCGGAAGATCGGCTTGCCGAGGAGCTCTTTCAACGCGTCCGGCACCATCCGGAGACGGATTTCGGCGCTTGCGTGTTGCAGCGGGTGCTGCTCGCGTGTCCCGCGACTTTTACGTTTCAACAAAAGCAAACGCTGCGGCAGGTTCTCACTGAACTCGAGGTGCAGGTGAGAGCCGACTCATTTCAATCCGCCGCTGCCATGTCTTGTTTCTCTGGCTTGGGAAAAATGCTTTCGCTCTGGGAAAACGAGAGCCCCAGCGTGGCAGCCGAAACGGTGCTCACGCGCCATGTTCTGGTTTATGACTTGGGCGCTGCCTTTACGGACATGGCATTGGTGCGGCTCGAGATTGCCGCTGAAACCGGAAAAACTCTCGGAACCAGCGAAGCCGTAAAAATCCAGTCCAAAATTCTCGGCGTGGATGGCGATGATCAATTTGGCGGGCAAAGTGTGACCGCGGCCGCGGCCAAATCTCTCGCGCAGCAGACCCTGGCCCGGCTCGAGCGCAAGCTGCACACACGGCCGCATTTGCCGTTGTGGTATCACGCCGGGGCTGCACCGTTGAAAGCGATCGAGCAAATCGGTTTTTGGAACTGGAGGCAGTTGCGGAATGGCGCCGAACAGGCGAAACGCCGGCTCGCAGCCGATGCGGCGCGGGCTGAGGTGGTGATACCGCGCCTGGTGCTGCAAATCCTCGTCGATAGAAAATTGCAGGCGATGACGGTTGAACAGCTCCGTTTGAGAACCGACTTCGTGGAAAAAGTAATCGCCGTGCGCCTGGAATTGCACCTGCGCAAAATGCAAAAACTCTTGCGAGAGGCGGGCCTGGAAACTCCCGATCTGCTGTATCTTTCCGGGCGCAGCGCGGCGTTGCCGGGCATTTACAGAATCGCCGCCCGCGCGCTGGGCTGCCGCGTGATTTTTGCGGGCGGGGATGATTTTTCCGGCCATTCCTCCGCCACAAGCTCGCTCTCTTTGCAGAGCTTGAAAACGAGCGTCGCACTGGGCGGGGCACAGTATGCGCGGCTGTTGCAGTACGAAGGAACCTTTTACAAAGAGAGTCCAAGTCTCAAATCCTGAAGCCCATGGCCGGATTGAGCCGGATATCTTGGAATTCGAGAGATCGCGCTCGGAATTTTGGATTTGCTTATCTCAGGAGTTCGATATGAATACGAGAATCGCCGGGCTGTTGGTTTTTGCCGCTATCGGTATCGGCCTGGCTGCTGCGGCGAGACACGACGGGCGCCCGCAGGAGGAGCCCGTCGGTGCCCGGCTGGTATTGTCTCCGGAGCAGCAGCTTGAAATCGCGCCGGCGCTCGCGCACCAAGACAGCTTTTCCGTCGTTTTTACCGTGGCGGTGCCAGCCGCGCAAAAATTTCAGCGCCACCGTTGCGTGATTTCTGGCAATCGCAAATTCGATTTGAAAACTGCGCCCCTGCGGCGTTGGGCCTTGCGCGGCGATACCCTTACGGTCTTGTCCGAGCTGCAATTGACATTGCGAGCGCGAGCCGATTCCCGCCAGCCCTTGGTGCTGAAGTTTGATTTCGAGAATCTCGACGTCAAACCCAGTGCACGCGGCACGGCCACTTTGAAGGTGACGCCCGAAGCACCGGCGCATGCGCTCGCGCAAAAGGCGAAGACTGAAACGCCGGCCCCGGCAGGGGTTGCTGCGAGCGCAACAAAGACCGATACCGCCGCGAAAGCCATAAAGGGCCTTGCCGCCGCCGCATTTTCAACGACAAAAAATGCCGCCGTGAAAAAAGATACAGCCGCAGTCTCCGCGACGGTTGCGTCCGATAGCGCCACGGCGCAGGTGCAGCCCCAACCTGATCTCGACACGATCTCTGAAAACGCCGCAAAACAAGAACAAGGCTGGTTGTGGATGCTGATTGCATTGTTGCTGTTGGGCATTAGTTTGATCGCGCTGGTCAGTGTTACGCGCAAAGCGAAAACACGCGCCGGCACGGGCAAAACGCGTTCTCGCCTGGAACCCATGGCTGCGCCGGTGGTCAATCACATGCCGGCCGTCTCGCATGCTGCAACGACCGCGGCGAAATCGGAAATTGCCCCGGAGACAAAGCCCTTCACCGCCACTCACGTTGAAGGCGCACGCGAGATACCGCCCGAAAAAGCAACTCTGCCGATAGCGCCAGCCGCGGTGCCAGCAATTGATTTGTTTGCGGAGGAGCGCATGCCGCTGGTAACGCCTGCCGCATTGCAAAGCGCTCTGAGCAAATTGCGGGACATTACCACGCAAACCCAAAATGCGCTGGCCGTGCAATATCAAGCGCTCGAGCAGTTTTCGCGTCACACACAAAGCGTGCGAGGATTCTTGCTGGAAAACACCGCGCCGCAAGAAAGCGACGCGGCGAGGGGCGAGGCCTCGCGTTCCCCCTCTCCGCGCAACGGCCAGGGACGAGCCTCCTCCGAGAACAAGCCGGCGGAAATATCTTTGCGCGTCCTGCCGGCGGAGGAAAAGGGCGAGGAACTCGAAGAAGTGGCGAGCGCGATCGACGGCCTGATCGCCGCAAGCGCGACCAAGCCGCTGGCCTCGCCCCCCGCCGTCATGCCGCAAAAAGCAGAGGCGCTGCGCCGCATCAGCAGTGGCCTGCAAGAATTGTCCGGCATCTGCCGCGTACTCGCTTTATCCGCTCCGTTGACCAATGTGGAGAATCTAACGCGCAAAGTGCTGGATCTGCAAGTGAGCTGCGAGGCGTGGCTGGCCGATCAATCCGTCAAGCTATCGTTCTCTCTGCCTCGCGCGCCGCAAGAGGAAAACCCGGTTGTTGCCGGACCTGCGCGGGCGCGGCGCGAGATCGTCGATTCCATCGTGGACAGCCTTTATGAAACGCGCAAAATCGCCGTGCAGGGCCCGATTTATTTCGAGCGCCGCGTCACGCAGTTGCTGGAGTACGACCTGCCTAAACTGCGCCAGCAGTTCAAAGAGAT
>JBIOXB010000017.1:0-30728 GCA_044869275.1 bacterium | reverse complement strand
GCCAAGCAGGATCTGGATTTTTCCGAACACAGCAATTTTTTCGCCGGCAAAAATGGGCAGGGCAAAAGCAATTTGCTGGAGGCGATGCATACGTTAGCTGTGACGCGCAGCTTCCGTTCCGGTAACGACAAAGATCTGATGCGCTGGGAAGGCGAGGGATACGAGATCACGGGAGAATTCATCAACGAGCTCGGCGTCAGGCATCTCGCCACAGTGTGCAGCGATGCTCGTGAAGGCAAGCAAATCATTTTAGATCGCAAACGGTTGTCCGGCATGCAATGGGTGGGTAAATTTCCGGCGGTGCTGTTTTCGCCGGAAAGCCACAAGATCACCAGCGGCCCGCCGGCGGAGAGACGGCGTTTCGTGGACATGCTCTTGTGTCAAAGTGCGCCAGCGTATTTGGCGGATGTGGTGGAATACAATCGGGTTTTGCGGCAGCGGAATGCGTTGCTGGCGTCGACGGCGCCCGCGACCAAGGATTACGCCGCGTGGAGCCAGGCGCTGGCGGTGTTCGGCTGCCGCGTCGTGGCCGCACGGTTTCAATTGATCGATGATTTCGCTCAATTCCTGCACCAAGCCTACACTCGAATTGCCGGCTCACCTACTCCCTTCCAGATTTTTTATCGCACGCGATTCGCCTCCACGCCCGCGACGCCCGAACGATTCCTGCAGTTGTTGCAGGAATCACGCGCGCAGGAAGAACGGCGCAAAAGAACTTTGATCGGTCCGCATTTGGATGATTTCGAGTTTGCCGTCGACGGCAAGGACTTGCGACAGTTCGGTTCGCGCGGGGAGCAAAAAACCGCGCTGATGGCCTTAAAATGGGCCGAAGCGGAGTATTTGAAGAACAAAGCCGGCACGGCGCCGATGATTTTGATCGATGATTTGCCCTCGGAATTGGACGCCGATCGCTTGGAACATGCCATTGATTGTTTTGCCGGGCGAGGCCAGCTGTTCATCACCTCGGTGATGAGCATCAATCAACTCGTGCAGCCAGGGTATCATTTTGAAATTGCGCGCGGCGAGGTTCGGCGCGTTCATTGAAGCCACCAGAATATGGCCCAAGCAATAGGAAATGTCCTAAACCATTTGCTCGAGCGCTACGGCCTGGCCCAGCGCGCCAAAGAAATCGCTGCGCTCAACCTTTGGGCGGAAGTCGTCGGGGAGAAAATCGCCAAAGTCACCGAAGCTAAAGACGTACGCGAAGGGCGTTTGTTCGTGAAGGTTGAAAACAGCGTGTGGAGAAACGAGCTTTATTATATCAAACAAGAATTGATCAAAGAGCTCAATCTCCGTCTGGGACAAAATATTGTAAACGACATCGTTTTTGTGTGAGGATGATATGCCCGCAAAAACCAAAAGCAAATCCAAAGAGCGCACCAAGAATCCGGCCAAGCCGCAAAATGGCAGAGCGGCGAGCATTGCCGCAATGAAGGAAGCCAGGCCGGGTGCGATCAAGACAACTTCAGCAGCAAGCAAGGATGACCACCAAGAGAAAAAAACTATGACCAAAGATCATAAGGACGTGAAGCCCGTGGAAAAAAAGACGGCGCTCAAACCGCAGGAAGAAGAAGTCGCCGCAACTCCGGAACAGTACGACGCCGATGCCATCACCGTGCTCAAAGGCCTCGAAGCGGTACAACGCCGGCCCGCGATGTACATCGGTGATACCTCGGTCAAAGGCTTCCACCATTTGGCGTATGAAGTTGTCGATAACGCCGTGGATGAAGCCCTGGCTGGGCATTGCGATACCATCGAAGTACTCATCAACGCCGACGGCAGCTGCACTGTGGAAGATAATGGCCGCGGCATCCCGGTCGATATTCACAAGGAAATGAAACGACCGGCGCTGGAAGTAGTCATGACCGTTTTGCATGCCGGCGGCAAATTCGACAAAAAGTCCTACAAAGTCTCCGGTGGTTTGCATGGCGTCGGCGTGTCGGTGGTGAATGCCCTGTCGGAATGGCTGGAAGTCCACGTGGTGCGAGATGGCAATCTCTACTCGCAAAAGTATGAACGCGGCGCACCGGTGACGGACGTGAAGATTATCGGCAAGCGCAAGACCACGGGCACCAAAGTCACGTTCATGCCGGATGCTGAGATCTTCGGCAAAACCAAATTCAATTTTGATATTTTGACCGAGCGCATGCGCGAGCTGGCGTTTCTGAATAAGAACCTTAAATTGTCGATTCGCGACGAGCGCACGGGCAAGGAGCACAAGTTTCAATACAAAGGCGGCATCGCGCAGTTCGTGCAATACATCGACGAAGCGCGCGAGACCATTATGAACAAACCGATCTACCTCGACGGCGAGCGCGAAGGAGTGCCGATCGAAGTGGCGCTGCAATACAACGACGGCTACAATGAAAACATCTTCAGCTACGTCAACAACATTCACACCGTCGAAGGTGGGTCGCATATGGTCGGCTTCAAGGCCGCGCTGACGAAGACGATCAATACCTACGCGACGAAAAACAACCTGGTCAAGGAAAAGGACAACATTCAATTGACGGGTGACGACGCGCGCGAAGGCCTGACCGCGGTGATCAGCATCAAAGTCGCAGAACCGCAATTCGAGGGGCAAACCAAAACCAAGCTGGGAAATAGCGAGATTCGCGGCATTGTCGAATCGTTTTGCAATGAAGGGTTTTCGGCGTTTTTTGAAAATACACCCTCGGTGGCGCGCAAGATTATTGAAAAATGTCTGCTCGCCGCCCGTTCGCGTGAAGCCGCGCGCAAAGCCCGCGAATTGACCCGCAAAAAAGGCGGCCTGGATGGCAGCGGCTTGCCCGGCAAGCTTGCCGATTGCTCGATCACCGACCCCGAGCACTGCGAAATCTACATCGTGGAAGGCGACTCCGCCGGTGGCTCGGCGAAGCAAGGCCGCGATCGCACATTCCAGGCGATTTTACCGATCAAGGGCAAGATTTTAAACGTCGAGAAGGCGCGTCTGGACAAGATTCTTTCGAATGAAGAAATCCGCACCATCGTCACCGCGCTGGGCACGGGCATCGGCAGCGACGATTTTAACCTCGAAAAATTGCGCTATGGCCGCGTCATCATCATGACTGATGCCGACGTTGATGGCTCGCACATTCGCACCCTGCTGTTGACCTTTTTCTTCCGCTACATGAAAGCGCTGATCGAGCAAAGCAAAATTTACATTGCGCAACCGCCGTTGTATCGCGTATGGAAAAGCAAGGAAGAATACTATTGCTACGACGACGACGAGAAGGACGCGACGCTGAAACGCTTCGAAAATAAAGACAATGTCAACGTGCAGCGCTACAAGGGTCTCGGCGAAATGAACCCCGAGCAATTGTGGAAAACCACGATGGACCCCGAGCAGCGCACGGTGAAGCTGGTGACGATCGAAGAAGCCTTCGAAGCGGATCTCTTGTTTTCGACGCTGATGGGCGACAAAGTGGAGCCGCGCCGCAAGTTTATCGAAGAGAACGCGAAGTACGTGCGCAATTTGGATGTGTAGTGCATTGTGCCGTCTGCACCCCCGCGCGCCGTCATTCTGAAAGAATCTTTTTAAGCATCGTTACCAGCGGCTGCTCGGTAGACTAAAAAGATTCCTGCGGAATGATCAGGCGGGGTAAATGTGCAAAGCATTTTGATCAATCTAAAGTGAAAGAATATGGACACCAAACGCGATCGCATCATCCCGGTCTATCTGGAAGAAGAAATCAAGGAGTCTTACCTTGATTATTCCATGTCGGTCATCGTCGCGCGCGCGCTGCCCGACGTGCGCGACGGCATGAAACCCGTGCACCGGCGCGTGCTGTACGGCATGCACGAGCTGAACCTGCGCGCCAATTTCGCCTATAAAAAGTCTGCGCGTCTCGTCGGCGAAGTACTGGGCAAATACCACCCGCACGGTGACATGTCCGTGTATGACACCATTGTGCGCATGGCCCAGGATTTTTCGCTGCGCTATCCGCTCGTCGATGGCCAGGGCAACTTTGGTTCAGTCGATGGCGATTCGCCCGCGGCCATGCGTTATACTGAAGTGCGCATGGCGCCCATTACCGAAGAAGTCTTGCGCGATCTGGAAAAAGACACGGTCAGCTGGACCGCCAATTTTGACGACACGCTCAAGGAACCCTCGGTATTGCCGACCGTGCTGCCGAATCTGCTGGTAAATGGCGCTTCCGGTATTGCCGTCGGCATGGCCACGAATATTCCACCGCATAATCTCGGTGAAATCGTCGAGGCGCTGGTGGCAATGATCAATGATCCCGACCTCAAGATCGAAAAACTGATGAAGCTAGTCAAAGGCCCGGACTTTCCGACGGCAGGCATCATTTACGGGACCGAAGGCATAGACGAAGCCTATCGCACTGGCCGCGGCCGCATTGTGGTGCGCGCGCGCACGGTGCTGGAGGAAGTGCGCGGCGGCCGGCAAAACATCATCATCACCGAATTGCCTTATCAAGTGAACAAGGCCGCGCTGCACACAAAGATCGACGAGTTGATTCGCGACAAAAAAATCGAAAGCGTGCGCGATACGCGTGACGAAAGCGACCGCGACGGCATGCGGCTGGTGATAGAGCTTAAGGGCGACGCCGTGCCTGAAATCGTGTTGAACAATTTGTTCAAGCACACGCAGATGCAAATCACGTTCGGCACCATCATGTTGGCGCTGGTGGACGGCGTGCCGATGGTGCTCAATCTCAAGCAGATCTTGCAGTACTTCATCAATTTCCGCCACGAGATCGTCGTACGCCGCACCAAGTTCGAGCTGGATAAAGCGGAAAAGCGCGCACACATTCTCGAAGGCTTGCGCATTTGCATCAACAATATCGATGAAATCGTCGCGCTCATCAAAAAATCGAAGGACCCCGCCACCGCCAAAGAAGCTTTGATGAAACGCTTCAAGCTGAGCGAGGTGCAATCGCAAGCGATTTTGGAGATGCGTTTGCAGCGCCTCACCGGTCTCGAACGAGAAAAGATTGAAGCGGAATATCGCGAAGTGCAGAAGCTCATCAAGGAGCTCAAGGCTTTGCTGGCGGACAAAGGCAAGCGCATGCAAATCATCGCCAAGGAATTGCTGGAGTTGAAGCAGAAGTACGGCGACGAGCGGCGCACGGAGATCATCAGCGAGAAAACCGAATTCACCATGGAGGACATGATCGCCGACGAGGAAGTGGTGATTACGATTTCGCACGGCGGTTTCATTAAGCGTTTTCCCGTGTCACGCTATCGCCGCCAGGGGCGCGGCGGGCGCGGCGTGACCGGCGCGCGCACCAGCGAGCAGGATTGGGTCGAGCATCTGTTTATTGCCTCGACGCACCACTACGTGTTGTTCTTTACCGATCGCGGGCAGTGCTACTGGCTGAAAGTGTATGACATTCCCGCTGCCGCCAAGGATGCCAAAGGCCGCGCGATCGTGAACTTGTTGTCGCTCGCAAAAGAGGAAAAAATCGCGGCGTTCGTGGCAGTGAAGGAGTTTTCCGAAAATCAGTACCTCGCTTTCGCGACCCGCAAAGGATTGGTGAAGAAGACCGCGCTCAATGCGTTTTCCAATCCCAGGAAAGCGGGCATCGCCGCCATCGGCATCGACAAAGACGATGAATTGATCGCGGCGATGGTGACGGACGGCAGCATGGATTTGATGTTGGGCACGCACAGCGGCAAAGCGATTCGCTTCCACGAAAACGAAGTGCGCGAAATGGGCCGTGGCGCCGGCGGCGTGCGCGGTATCGATCTGGAAAAAGGCGACTACGTCGTGGGCATGATCGAGCTCCGGCGCGAGGGCACCATTCTGGTCGTGAGCGAGCACGGCTACGGCAAGCGCAGCGAATCGAAAGACTACAAGGTGCAGCATCGCGGCGGCTCGGGCTTGATCACGCTGAAGGTGACGGACAAAATCGGCCGGATGGTGTCGATCAAAGAAGTGGTTGATGAAGACGACCTTATGATCATCACCGCCAAAGGCGTGGTGATTCGCCAGCAGGTGAAGGACATCAAAGTGATCAGCCGCAACACTTCGGGCGTGCGCTTAATCAAGCTCAGCACAGGCGATCGCATCGCGGCTGTGGCCCGCGTCGTGGCAGAAGAAGAAGTAGGCCAGGAAGAGTGAAAGCCTGGAGTGAATGATTTCTGGATTGATATAGGGTTAGGGTTGCATGCCTCCAGAAATTCGATCGACCCTCAATCCATTTTGATTTTTGGGAGCCGTTGCGCTTGGAGACGATCACGCCGACAACTTCCACCGGAACGCTTCGCCGCACCAGGCCCGATTATTGGGACGCGGAGCGGGATAAGCTGGTCACGGCATTGCTACAACATCTCGCCAATGGCAAGGAGTCGATTTCTTCGCGGGAGTTGCTCGCATTTGATTTGCCCGAAGTTTTGAAAGTGGTGCTGCGCAATCACGCCAAAAACGTGGTGCGTAAAGAGAAGCCGTTCGTGCTGCAATCGTCACGGCAATATGAACTGGATGATCCTGACATTCGCCGGCAATTGCGCCTGTTACGCGACATGTTTTGCGAGCGCATGATTTTCGATTTGACCGAACTGAAGCCGGTATTAGGTTTCGGCGTCGGTTTGCAGTTCGATCTCATCGTCAAACCGCGGCGTTTTTTGGAGAAGTTGCTGTATCAACACGCGGCCGCAAGAGAGCGCGAAGACCTCGGCGTGATTCTGGCCGGCTTAGAAGGCGAGCGCCCATTTCCAGCGGCATTGCGGGAGAGCGTCTCGACTTATCCCGACAGCAGCGTGACCAAAGAGGCGTTCAGTGCACTCTGCCGCCAAATCGAGCGGCAAGTCTATCGCGGCAACTCTGCAGCGCCGCTGTTGCAGGATTTTTACGCCTATCAAAACTACCGCCACGTGCTGCTCGGCCAGGAAGCGCCGGAGGGCGCCATCGCCAATCAGACGATTCTGGCGATGCTCTACGAGCGTAATTTGACCGAGCTGGCGGAAAGCCTGTTGCCGCAATTCACGCAACAGGAATTTTGGCCGATCCGGGAGATCGAAAAGCTCATTCGCCGCCATTGGAATCGCACCGACTGGTCCTCCCGCCCATCCGCCCCGGCAGAGGAATTGGAATTAGCGCCGGACATTGACTTCGGCGATTTTCTCGGACAGGCCGCGGACGAGATGGAAAGCCAGCTCGTCAAGACCACGGTGCGTGAGCTGCGTGTAACTGATTCGAATCTCGTTCCGAGAAAAAATGAAGAGGCAGAAAAAGCGGCGAGCGGCGTGGAAGCCGGCATTCTTGCCGGTGAGATAGATTCCTCCCTGCTTCAGCCTGCGGCAAAAGCAGAGGCTCCGCGCCAGCCGGTGATACGGTTCGATGAAGAAGAGCCAATTATCTACCGCTCGAAGCTGGAGCAGCAACCCCCCGGTCCCTTTCCCTCCTTGGTGCAACTCATTGACGAAAGAAGTCGCAAGCTCTTCGTGCGCAAAGTTTTCGGACGCGACGTCGATGCCTATACGGAATTCGTCCAACGTTTGGAAGCGGTGCAGAGTTGGAAAGAAGCGAAGGCTCTGTTAGATCAAGAATTGCACCGCCGCAAAATCAGCCCATACGCGAAAGAAGTCATTAGATTGAGCGATTTGATTTTTGGGCGGTATTTTTCCAAACGTATTTGAAGGTTGGCCGAAGCAGCCAAGGAGTTTCTTCTCAGACCCGCGTGTCCGACCGTCGCGCTGAAACGCATACCTGCCCTGCGAATATCCAATTGCCCGCTTTGTATGTGAACTTTTGTGCTCTTTTAATCTTTTGAATTTTCCCATCCCCGTAACATTGGCCAGCTTTCTTCGTAAGTTAGAACAAAACAAAAATGGTATCAATGATCCGGTACCGGAGGGATGGCTTATGACCCAAATACGAATGATGATTTGTTTGGCAGCCCTGTGCGTGCCTGGCCTGATCTTGGCCCAGGAAACGGAACGGCCGGATGCGGAAGATTTGCAAACCAGCTTCAAGGTGAACAAGAGCGAGCCTTTGCACGTTCGCGTTGAAGTCGATGCCGGCCAGGTGCGCGTGGCCAAAGGGAGCAGTGAGGACAAAGTGCACGTGGGCCTGCGTTATGATAAGATATTGTATCATCATACTTTTCGTTTCAACGAAAGCCGCAACACCCTGGAGATCGCCTTCGACCGGCAAAAATGGTTTGACCGCGAGAACAATCACGACGCGGCCGAACTCGAAATGGAACTGCCCACCGAAGCCGAATTGCATTTGGAGTTCAAGATCAAGGCCGGTGAAATCGACATGCAGTTGGGCGGACTCAAAATCGCCGAGATGGCACTGGAAACCATGGCGGGTGAGGTGAATTTGGATTTCAAAGAGCCGAATCGCACGGAAATGTCCAACCTTGATCTCAGTACCAAAGTCGGCGATTCCAAGTACATCCGCCTCGGCAATGCGCGCTTTCGCGATGCCGACATCAACGGCGGCATCGGCGGATTGACCATTGATTTCAGCGGCGAAATGACCAAGGACGCCGTGGCCCGCGTGGATTTGGATATCGGCGAGACCGCCATCATCCTGCCTCGCGAAGCCGGCACAAAGCTTTCCGTGTCCAAATTTCTTTTTCTATCCCATCTCGACTTGCCGTATGAGTTGCGCCAGGATGGACGATACTATTTTACTGAAAATTACGATCGCGCGGATCAGACGTTTCAGTTGCGCGTGAGCTCCGGCTTGGGCGAATGCCGGGTGGAACTGCGGTAATCACGATAAAAACACCAAAACGCAGGGATTATCATGCGACTTTCTCCTCTCAAATATTTTGCATTGATGCTGATGTTAATTGCGGCCAGTGCGATGGCGGGCGAGTTGCGGGAAAAATTCGAGAAAACTTGCCCCTTGAGCAAAAATGGCCGCTTCTCACTTCAGAATGAGAATGGCAGCGTGACGATCGTGGCTTGGGACAAGAACGAGGTTAGAATCGAAGCGGAAAAAATCGCGCGCGCTAGCCGGGAATCCGATGCGCAGAAAATGCTGGAGGCCACGGAGATCATCGTACGGCAGGAGGCCAGCAGCGTTGAGGTCGATACGCGCACGCCGCGCGGCAAAGGTGGCGACAGTTTTTGGAGCTGGATGTTTGGCGAGGACGGCTGCAATGTGACGGTGAATTACGTCATTACCGTGCCGCGCGAGATTCAGCTCAAAGTCAAATCGGTGAATGGAAAAATTGAAGCGCGCGATATTTCGGGCCGGGCCGAATTGCAGACCACCAATGGTGGCGTACAAGTCGAAGAAGCCGTCGGCAGCGTTTCCGCCGAAACCACGAATGGCCGCATTCAGGTCTCGCTCGCAAAGGTTGCGGACAATGAATCGATGTATTTTGAGACCACCAATGGCAGCGTGACCGCCGCCTTTCCGCAAGACTTTAGCGCCACGATCTCCGCACGCACCACGAATGGTTCGATCAACTGCGATTTTCCCGTGACCGTTGCCGGGCGCATGGGGCGCAACGAACTGGAGGGCAAGATCGGCGACAACGGCGGCCGCGTGACGTTGCGCACCACCAATGGATCGATTTCCATCCGCCAGCTGTGAAATAAAAACGGCGGAGACACTTTCGTATCTCCGCCGTTCCAGGAAAGGAGGGGTGGATGGAAAACTCTATGGTAAATTTCGTCCGCCGGAGGCGAACAAAATATTGTATCGTGTGTTGTTTATTTTGATATCAAATCATGTGCCAGCATTTCTGCCGTCATTTGTCTTTTTTCTTACCTGCTAACTCCCGTAAAATTTAGACGCAAAGTTTTGCCTCTCATCTATTCCCCTCGCGCTTCCCCTCTAACTCGAAAAGCAAGTGTATCAACCTGGTACGGGATTACGAAAATGAAAGAGACACTCCCGTCCCCGTAGAAGAATTAACCAGGATCGTCTCCAGCCACCCGCCAGTCCACCTCAGGCGAAGTTTCCGTCGAATGAGGGTCTGATCAGCGGCATGGCACTACGGCATTTTCGCTCTTGCCTTTCCAGTGGATTTTTTTATTTTGCAGTGCATAGTTCCAACCATGAATCCCATATTTCGAGCATCCCATGTACCGAGAGACTGCCCCTGCCAAGAATCATGAGACGACGGAAAGCATCGTCGGCACGAATGTGCCGCGCAAAGAGGGCCAGGCGAAGATCTTGGGCCAGGCACAGTACGTTGATGATCTCACCTATCCTGAGATGCTTTACGGCAAAACCATACGCAGCACGATCGCACGCGGCCTCATTCGTGAAATAAAATTCGATCAGGCTTTTGATTGGAGCCAGATCGTGAGGGCAGACTATCGCGACATTCCGGGCCGCAACGTCGTGGCTTTGATTGAAGACGATCAGCCCCTGTTGGTGGAGAAGGAAGTGCGGCATCACGCTGAGCCGATTCTTCTGCTGGCATGCAAAGATCGCGAGATGCTGGAAGCTGCCGCGTGTCACCTCGAGATTGTTTATGAGGAGAAGAAGCCGATTCTCTCGCCCGAGGAGGCCATTACTGCCGGCGAGAGGGGCGAGCGCGAGATGATCATTCACAAATCGGACAATGTCATCAAAAAGTATTTGATCCAACGCGGCGAGGTGGCGGCGGGTTTTGCCCAGGCCGAGGTGATAGTGGAGGGCAGCTACCGTACCGGCGCGCAGGAACATATCTACATCGAGCCACAAGGCATGATCGCCATTCCCGGGCCGGACGGAGCGATCACGGTGCAGGGCTCGCTGCAATGCCCGTATTACGTCCACAAAGCGTTGAAAGTCTTGTTCGATTTACCGGACGACAAAGTCATCGTGATGCAAACGACCACGGGCGGCGCATTCGGCGGCAAGGAAGAATATCCCAACATGATCGCGGGCCACGCGGCGGTACTGGCGCGCAAATCAGGCAAGGCCGTGAAAATTGTTTACGATCGATCAGAAGATATTGCCGCAACGACGAAAAGACATCCCGCCCTCGTGCATCACCAGACCGGCGTCACACGCGAGGGCAAGCTCGTCGCGGCCGATATTGAGGTCATCATGGACGGAGGTGCGTATGCGACGTTGAGCGCCGTGGTGTTGTCGCGCGGCGCGATTCACGCGCTCGGGCCGTACAATTGCCCGAACGTGCGCATTCGCGCGCGGGTGATGGCGACCAATACGCCGCCGGCAGGCGCGTTTCGCGGCTTCGGCGCGCCCCAGACCTGTTTTGCTTACGAAATGCAGATGAACAAAATTGCCGATGCGCTCGGCATTTCGCCGCTGGAAATACGCCGCCAAAATTTACTGCGCGAAGGGGACATGACCGCGACCGGACAAAAGCTGACTTTGAGCGTTAGCACGGAGCAGGTGTTGGAGGCCGCCGTCAAAGAATCGAATTTCGTGCAAGAATTCGAATCAGCGCCCGGACAAAACCATCCCCACAAGCGCTATGGCGTCGGGCTTTCGTTGTTTTATCACGGGGCAGGTTTTACCGGCAGTGGCGAAACCCGCCTGCCCACACGCGCCGGCATCGCATTGACGCCGGAAGGCAAAGCGCGTGTGCTGAGCAGCTCGACGGAAATGGGCCAGGGCACGGAAACCGTGTTTTGCCAGCTCGTGGCCGAAGCCCTCGGCGTAAAGTATGAAGATGTCGAATTTGCCCAGCCGAATACGGCGCTGGTGCCGGATAGCGGCCCGACGGTCGCTTCACGAACATGTATGATCGTGGGCAAAGCTTTACAAGATGCGACGCACGAGCTGAAACGCCGGCTTGAAGATTTTGCGCGCACGCGCTGGCATTCTCCTGCAGCAGAAATTCGCAACGGCGAAGTGCGGGCAAATGATCGCGCCTTGGCGAGCTTTGCGGAAACGGCAAAATTGTACCTGGCCGAGCATGGCGAAACAAGAATTTTGCATGGTTACAAATTGCCGGAAGACATTCAGTGGAGCGACGAAACCTACCGTGGCGACGCGTATCCGGTCTTCGGCTGGGGGTGCGACGTTGCGAAGGTCGAGGTCGATATGGATACCTTCGAGATCAAAGTGCTCGAATGTGTCTCGGCTATTGATTGCGGCAAAGCTTTGCATCCCATTTTGCTGGCGGGACAAATCGAGGGCGGCACGTTGCAGGCCGTGGGCCACGCCACCATTGAAGAGGTCGTCATGCAAAACGGCAAAGTGTTGAATAATCGCATGACGAATTGCCTCATTCCAACTTCACTCGACACGCCGGAGATGCACACGGTCTTGATCGAGAACCCATACCCATACGGCCCGCACGGCGCCAAAGGCATTGGTGAGCTGCCCATGGACGGCGGCGCGGCAGCGGTAGCAGCGGCGGTGTGGCAAGCGACGGGTATTTTCCCGATCGAAGTGCCGATGACGCCGGAGAAGCTGTTGTTGGCGAGTCGAGGATAGAAACTCAATGAATATCAAATTTGAAGTCAATAATAAGGCATACGAGCTCGAGGTGCCGCCCATGAAGCGGTTGCTCGATGTTTTGCGCGAAGATTTGCGCTTGACCGGCACGAAGGAGGGATGCGGTGAGGGCGAATGCGGCTCGTGTTCGATCCTGCTCAATGGCGAGGTGGTGAATTCATGCTTGATCCCGGCCTGTCAAGTTGACCGTACGCTCATCGCCACCGTTGAAGGCTTGGCGCACAGCGACAAATTGAGCGTGGTGCAGCAGGCTTTTCTCGAACACGGGGGCGCCCAATGCGGCATCTGTACGCCGGGCATGCTGATCGCGGCCACCGCGTTGTTGCATGAGAACCGCCATCCCACACGTGAAGAAATCAAAGAAGGCATTGCCGGGAATCTTTGCCGCTGCACGGGGTACATGAAAATTATCGACGCAATCAAGGCGGCAGCTGGGCAAGTGGATTGATGGAATAATGGATTATTGGAATAATGGATTATTGGAGTGATGGAGTGATAGAGTGATGGAGTGATGGAGTGATGGAAAAGCAGACTTCATCAATCCAGTAATCCAGTAATCCAACAATCCACTAATCCACAATTTCCGTGTGCTCTGGATTTCAAAACACGCTATTGAAAATGACTTCCCACATTCCCGTTCATTCGCCCAAAACGCTGCAGGAGGCGTATGCGATCTTGCAACAGGAAGCGGGCCGCGTAAAAGTGCTGGCCGGCGGCACAGATTTGATGGTGACGCTCAATGCGCGCATTGAAATACATCCGGCCTATTTGAACATTTGGGGCCTGCAAGAGCTGCGTGGAATTTCAGAAGTGGGCGATCAAATCCGCATCGGCGCGTTGACAACCTATGCACAGATCATTCGCTCGCCTTTGCTGCTCCAGCATGCCCCGGCGTTGATTCAAGCGTCAAAGTTAGTAGGCGCCGCGCAGATTCAAAATCGCGGCACCTTGGGAGGGAATATTGTCAATGCTTCACCGGCGGGTGACACGCTGCCGGTGCTGGCCGTGTTTGAGGCAGAATTGGAAGTCGGCAGCGCGCGCGGCACGCGAAAAATTGGCTTCAATCAATTTTATTCCGGCTATCGCCAGACCCAGCTTGCGCCAGATGAACTCCTGTTGTCGGTGCACTGGCCCAAACCTGCGAGCGGTGATTGGCAGTACTTTCGCAAAGTCGGCACACGGCAGGCACAGGCAATCTCGAAAATCGTAATGGCGATTTTCGCGCGCCGCAGGCCTCAGCAGAATTTCGAATTCATCAAAATCGCTTTTGGCAGCGTTGCGCCGACGGTGATACGCACGCCGCAAACCGAGGCGCTGCTCGCGCAAAAGAAACTTTCTGAAGAATTAATCGAGCAAGCCCGAAGCAGCGTGATGCAGGAAGTTCACCCCATTTCCGACGTGCGCTCAACGGCAGAATATCGGCGATTGATGTCAGGGAATATTCTGGCCAGAGCGTTGCGAGGTATGAACCAGCAGCTATGAAAGGCCTGACAAGAGCCCGCCGGCCGCTTGCCCTTGTCTTTTCGCGCCGCGATATTGCAAAAAGCATGCACACAAGTGCAGAGCAAAGCCCCTTGCCATTCCCCACATCTCGTATCTATTCTCACAATCCTGCATTTTGCCACAGCCCGGTGGACGGGATTTCACACTACAGAAAACCCCTTGACAATCCGAAATTGTTTCGCCAAATATGAGCGGATTTCACTCCGGCTTACCAGCTTTTCTTCAACAAAATACAGCAGCTTTGTTCTCACACAACCAGGAGGAGGAGTATGCGTTATTGGTTCCCATCGCGGTGGTGCTTGGGGCTGATCTTGTTGTGTTGGACGACGCTTGCCCTGCCCATGCAGGCGCAGCAAAAGGGTTACTTGTTGACAGGTACGGTCAACGATGCGCGCACGGGCGATCCTTTGATCGGCGCCAATGTCGTGCTCGACGGCACTTTTTACGGCGCTTCCACCAACGCGCAAGGTGTGTTCAAGGTTAGCGCCGACGTGCCGGCCGGAAGCTATACCGTATCTTTTTTGTACATTGGTTACAAGAAAGCTTCGCGCCGCGTGCAGCTGGCGGAAGAAAAATCAGTCGATGTCGGTCGCGTGACGCTGGATGAGGATCTGCTGCAAATTCAAGAAATCGTGGTCACCGGCACGGCCATCGCAACGGAAAAAGAGCGGCTGGGCAACACGGTTTCCACCATACGTGGCAATGCCGTGGTCGAGTCGGAAGCGCCGACGATTGACGCCGCTTTGGTGGGCAAAGTTGCGGGTGCGCAGGTGCAGCAAAACTCCGGCACACCCGGCGGCGGTGTGTCCATACGGTTGCGCGGCACCTCGACGATCTCCTCGAGCGCGGAGCCGCTGTACATCGTCGACGGCGTCATCGTGGACAACAGCTCCAACGAGCTGGTCAATCTGGGCGGCTACGTCGGCAATCGCATCGCCGATCTCGATGCCAATGACATCGATCGCATCGAAGTGGTGAAGGGCGCTGCCGCCGCGGCCCTGTATGGCTCGCGCGCTAACGAAGGTGTGATTCAAATCTTCACCAAACGCGGCAAGGCGGGTGAAACGCGGGTAACTTATCGCGGCCGCGTGGGCACCAGCGATATTCGCAAGACGTACGACGTCAATTTGTTTCCGTACGACAAGCCTCCCACGGACGCCACCCGCAAACAGGTGACGCGCCACGATTATCAAAAAGACATTTTCCGCACCGGCTATGATTTCGAGAATTACCTCTCCATTGCCGGCGGGAGCGAACGCACGAAATACTACCTCGCCGGATCGCAGCTTTTCGAAGAGGGCGTGATGGAGGCGACCAATTATCGCAAGTATAACTTCCGCCTCAATCTCGACCAATTTGTTAATTCCTGGCTGCAATTGTCAGCCGGCGCAAACTACATCGGCTCCAATTCCGACCGTGTGCCAAATGGTGGTATCGTCGGCGGCGAAGGCGTGATCACCAACTTTACTTTTCAACCCAATTGGTTTGACCTGCGCCCCAATGCGGACGGTAAGTACCCCACGCCGCCGAACGCCGGATTTGCGAACGAGCTCGAAGTGATCAATACCTGGCAGAATCCGCTGAAAGTCAATCGTTTCATTGGCAGTTTTCGCGCCGGGCTCACGCCCATGAAGAACGTCTCCATGGAGTACACCTTCGGCTACGATCAATACACGGAAGCCGCCAACCGCTTCATGCCACGCGGCTCTTCGGCCGGCTACACCACTGGCTATTCGCAATCCTCCACGCAAGATGTGCATTTGATCAACAACTTTTTCACCGCTACCCACGTGGCAGCGCGCGGCGATTTCAGTTTCACCACGACCCTGGGCGGCGAGCATCAATATCTGGAGAGCGGTAACGTCAATGCCTTTGTGCGCGATCTCATTCCGGTGGCAGGTTTGTTGAGCGCCGGCGCAACGCCCACGGTCACGGAAACGCTGGAGAAGCGCGTCATTTACGGCGCCTTCGGCCAGGAAACCGTGGGCTGGCGCGATAGGCTTTTTGTGACGGCCTCCATGCGCATTGACGGCGCCTCCACTTTCAGCGCAGAGGATCGCTGGCAAACCTTTCCCAAAGCCAGCGCCTCGTACTTGTTGTCCTCCGCCCCATGGTGGCAAAATACTTTTGGCAACACGCTCAACCGCTTCAAAGTGCGCGGCGCCTGGGGCAACTCCGGCGGGCAACCCGCGGGCGCTTATGACCAGTACTCGGTTTACAACCAGCAGAGCAACAGCAACCGGCCCGGGCTGGTCAATTCGACCCTGCTGGGCAACGAAGGCCTGAAGCCCGAGCGCATGCGCGAATACGAGCTGGGTACGGACTTCGGCATGTTCGGCGACCGCCTGAGCTTTGAATTCACGTATTATGATCAGCGCATCGAAGACTTGCTGCTGCTGCGCACTCTGCCGCCTTCGACCGGCTTCGTCGGCATACGCGACAATGTCGGCGTCCTTTCCAACAAAGGCTATGAAATCCTGGGCAAGGCCATCGTCTTCAATAACCCCTCTTTGCAATGGCTCGCGACCGTGACTTTCTCAGCCAACAAGAACAAAGTGTTGGAATTGAATGGACCGGATTTCGCGGTGCCCAACAGCTTCAACATCGCGCGGGTTGCGGAAGGCTATCCGCTCGGCGTTTTTTACGGCCCGACCTACACTCGCGATGCCGCAGGGAACATCGTATACAATAATGGCATTCCGGTGCGCAACCCCGTGGCTTCGATTATCGGCGACCCCAATCCGGAATACATTGCGGCGTTGACCAATGACTTCAGCTTCCTGCGCAATTTTTCACTGCACACGCAAATCGACGCCATTCAGGGCCAGGACGTGTTCAATTTTACACGCCGTATTCTGGAGACGCCGGCTTTCGGCAATGGCAAAGATTATGAGAAGGAATTGAGCGGCGAGGTGCCCGTGGGTTATTTCAATGCGCAGCGCACGATCTTCGAGGAATACGTCGAAGACGGCAGCTTCGTGAAATTGCGTGAAGTGGCGCTGAACTACAACCTGGCGCAAAGCTTCGTGCGCGGTTTGGGTGTGCGCGAGGTGATATTGACGCTTGCCGGCCGCAATCTTTTTTCGCTTGACGATTACTCCGGCTACGATCCCGAAGTGAACGTGTCCGCGCAAAGCACGCTGGTGCGCGGCTTTGATTGGTCAACGATTCCCTTGCCGCGGTCTTACAGCTTCGGCTTGACCGTTAATTTTTGAACCCCACTTTCACTTTGGACATGAGCGAGGAATAATCCTATGAAATCCAAAATAGTATTTTTGATTTTCGCGCTGCTGCTCATCGCCGGCTTGTGGGGTTGCTCGCTGGATCAAACCAACCCCAATGCGCCCACCGAAGCCGATGTCTTGACCACGGCCGATGGTTTGAAAGCCCTGGCCATTGGCATGCAGGCACAATACGGTGAAGTTGTCAATGAAGTTGTGGAAGCCTCGAATTTCTGCGCGCGCCAATACGCCACCATGCCGGCCTCGGTTCTGGGCTTGCGTGAATTGGAGACCGGCGGTGTGGACGTGCAGGGCTTCAACGGCACGGTCAACGCTCTTTGGAACGGCCAGTTTCGCGTGATCAAATCGGCGGAAGACTTGATCAGCAACGTGCCCAACGTCGCGCTCGATCCCGGCACGAGCAGCGGTATTTTGGCACTGGCGAGATTGTTCAAGGCCATGAGTTTGGGCGAGCTCATCGAAGCCTTTGTCTCGGTTCCCATCGACGTCACCACTTCGCAAACGCCGGTGTTCTCCGATCGCGCCACGGTGCTGTCGACGATCATCGCGCTGTTGGAAAGCGCACGTGCGGGCTTGGTCGCTACGCCGCCTTCGGCAGATTTCAACAACAACATACTGGGCATCGGCTTTGACTTGCCCAACACCATCAATGCCATGCTCGCGCGTTACAGGCTGCTGGCCGGAGACTATGCCGGCGCGATCGACGCCGCCAATCTGGTGGAACTCGCAAAAACTTCCAAGCTGTTTTACAACAGCAGCTCGTCGCGCAACCCGATTTATTTGATCACGCTTGAGTTGATCTATTACAAACCCGTCGATGACTTCCGCCTGAACGCAGAAGCCGGCGACGGCCGTGTGGCCTTCTGGGCGACGGAAGCCGCAGCCACTTCCTTCTTAAGCAAAGCGGTGGATGATTTTGCGCAGTATAAGACCGCTGCCGCGCCTTATCCGGTTTATGTGCCCGGCGAAGTGATCTTGATCAAAGCCGAGGCCTATGCGCGCTTGAATGATCTCACCAGCGCTTTGGCGCAGGTCAATTTGGTGCGCGGCAAAACCATAGACCCGCTTGGTATCGCCGCCAGCCTGCCGCCCAAAACCGCGGCGGATCTGCCCACGCAGCAGGCCATGC
The DNA here is from genome assembly GCA_044869275.1 of bacterium. Taxonomy (GTDB): domain Bacteria; phylum Zhuqueibacterota; class Zhuqueibacteria; order Zhuqueibacterales; family Zhuqueibacteraceae; genus JBIOXB01. The sequence goes on along the minus strand of JBIOXB010000017.1, from coordinate 12,502 downwards.
TCGATGAAATCTACAAACAGCGTCTGTATGAGCTGTTCATCACCGGCGTACGCTGGGGCGACACGCGGCGCTTCGGCAAGCCCGGCGCGGAAACCGATCCGGCCACACGCAGCCGCACGCGCAATTGGCTGCCCTATCCCGACAGTGAACGCGCCTCGAACCCCAACACGCCGGCCGATCCGCCGATATGATTTTCTAAATCCTGAACCGTAATCTCAAGTGGCGTGAAGCGAGCTTCACGCCACTTTTCATTTTGGAGCGGAAGATGAAATGCGACTTGCGCCAAAAAGCGATCATGGCCGTAACTGCTGGGATCCTGCTGGTGTTCGCGATGACCGCCTATGCCCAGCACAGCTTCGAGCGGCTGTTTTATTATATCGACCAAAAGCAAAGCTACGCCAGTTTGCAACAGCATATCAAACAAATTGATATCCTCGGCGCCGGCTCCTATGCGGTGGATGAAAACGGCGTCGTATGGGGCGAGATCGACCGCCGCGTTCTGGCGCTGGCCCGGCAAAATGGCGTCAAAGTCATGCCCTTGCTCGTCAATCCCGGATTCAAGCAGGACATGCTCAGCAAGCTTTTGTCCGACAGCACGGCGCGCCAGCGCGCCGTGGCCACGATGCTCAATCTCTGCCGCGAAAATTCTTTTTATGGCATGCAATTCGATTTTGAGAATCTCCATCTCACCGATCGCGACTCCTATACGCAGTTTTATCGCGAAGCAGCGCAGGCTTTGCACCAGGAGAATTTCAAGATCAGCGTGGCGGTTGTGCACCGGCCGGAGGAAAATCCCGGCCCCAATCAATATTTCAAGTGGCTGTTTTCGAGTTGGCGTGCGGGATATGATCTCAAAGCCCTGGCTGAAATCGGCGACTTTATTTCGGTGATGACATATTCTCAGCATACGCGGCGCACTCCGCCCGGGCCAAATGCCGGCGTCCCGTGGGTGATAATGAACATTGAGTATTTCTTGAAATCGGTGCCGCCGGAAAAACTGTCGCTGGGCATTCCACTCGGTGCGCAGCATTGGCACGTGGTGCACGATGACGAAAAATATGTCGCCAACGCGCGCTCCTGGAGCGAGAATCTCGATTATGAATGGGCCATGGGAAAAGCCGAACGCTACGGCGCCAAAGTCATGTGGCACGAAGAACAACAAGTGCCATTCACCTTTTTTGAGAACGGCGGATTGTTTGAGTACATCTTCTTCGAAGACGCACGCAGTTTTCGCGCCAAGCTCGCGCTCATGAAAAAATACAAGCTGCGCGGTTTCTCTGCTTGGGTTTTGGGGAATGAAGATGCCGAGATTTGGCAGGTTTTGGAGCAGGAAAGGTGAGGACGTTGCCCCAAAAACAAGAGGCTTTTGCTGAGATGGCAGGCCGAATCTGCCCTCGCGACGTTGAAGTGAGGGATGATTGGATCGTTGGATTGGCACGAGAGCAGTCAGACTGTGTGAAAACGTAAAATAGTGTCACCCTGAGCGGAGTCGAAGGGTGCTAAAATCAATAATCAGGCTTCGACTCCGCTCAGCCTGACTCGACACGAAGCGTTTTCACACAGTCTGAGTAATCCAGCAATCCGTTCATTCAGCGATCCCTCATTGCTTAGCGGGGCTGCCGCGCCATCTGGATTTCCTCCCTCCACTTCTCTGTGCCATTCTGGTACCAGGTCCATTGTGTGGTGAAATGATCATTGTCGAGGAAGCGAAGCACCGCCTTGTCCATGTGGCCCTGATCACGAGACTTCAGATTGGTGGCATCGAAAAAAGTGAAAGTGATAGTTTTGCCTTCAAGCTTTTTGAACCGCTCGAATGCAAACTTCGCCATTTCTGCCGCATGGCCATTGGTGCCTGCGGCGTTGACACTGGATTTCTCCTGGGAGAGCGCAAGAGAAAAAACGACGAGCGAAATGACTCCCACATGTTTGCCCATGGACAAAACGTTAAAATAGTTCCCCGCTCGGCGTGAAATGAAAATCGACATTTTGAACCTCCTCTGAGCTTTTTCACAGCTGTTTTCAAAAACAAGTGTTCAGGTCCGTTCTCTAGGTCATTTTGTAAAAATCTGACTATGCGAGGACGCTTGCTTTCGTCGCCGGCTGAGCTTGTCGTAGCCGGGTTTCTGAACTTCGCACCCTTCGACAAGCTCAGGGTGCGGCTTTCAAATCACGTGGGCTCGATTTCCCGCACTGCAATGGTTCCGCCATACTTGAGGTGCGGGCAAGTTGCCGCGAGACGGGCAGCCTCCTCCAAGTTTTTGGCTGCAATCAGAAAATAGCCGCCCAAAGAAACTTCTGGCGTTTGGCCTTGCCATCTGCCCAAACCAAAGCCGAGTGAAAGAAAGTAACAAAAGGTTGCACGGTGTTCCGAAAAAAATCGCCGCCAAAAAAAATGAACTCGCCTTTGCGAATTACTTTGTAACTGAGTATATTGCGTCGCACATCTCATCCCATCATACATTGAATTTCACCCAGGCAAGGAGGCGGTTCGATGAGTGATGCCCGCCAAGGTTATTATCACCATCCCACTGTACAGGGCGATCAAGCTGTATTCATATGTGAAGACGATCTCTGGAGTGTTTCGTTGTCCGGCGGCATCCCGCGCCGCCTCACTAGCAACCTCGGGGTGGTGAGCTCGCCACGTTTGTCGCCCAACGGCCGCTGGCTGGCATTTTGCGGCCGCGAAGAGGGCCAGCCGGAAGTCTATGTCATGCCCGCGGAAGGCGGTGAAATGCGGCGCTTGACCCATCTTGGCGCGGTGGCGAAAGTCGTGGCTTGGTTGCCTGATAACTATACCATCCTCTTCCTCAGCACACATGCGAATTCCAACCCCATGGAACAGCCGCTGGTTTACAGCGTCACTCTTGCGGCCGAGTATCCGAAGAGTTTTCTCAATTGTCCGACGCGCAACCTCTGTTTGCAGCCGGAGGGGCCGGGCCTGGTATTGGGCCGCAACAATGATGACAACGCGCGCTGGAAGCGATATCGCGGCGGCACGGCCGGCGAAATCTGGATCGATCGGCGCGGCGACCGGCACTTCCTCAAACTGCATTTGCCACAGGGCAATCCCAATGGCCCGCTGTGGATCGGCAACCGGATTTACTTCGTTTCGGATCATGACGGCATCGGCAATTTGTATTCTTGCGACTTGAATGGCGAAGGCTTGCGCCGGGAGACCGAGCATCGTGAGTTTTATGCGCGGCACGCGAGCACGGACGGCAAAACCATCGTCTATCAAGCCGGCGGCGATTTGTATGCCTTGGAGGTGGCGAAGGGCAAAGACCGGAAACTGCAAATGCAATGGCGCAGCCCGCTGGTGCAGACGCAGCGCAAATTTTCTTCGGCCGCACGCTATTTGGAGACGTACCATTTGAATCCCAAAGGCCATGCCATTGCACTCGTCGCGCGCGGCAAATTGCACACCATGGCGCATTGGGAAGGCGCGCCCGTGCAACTGGGAGTGCGTGAAGGCGCGCGCCATCGCCTGATCCATTGGTTGTTTGAAGGCAAACGCCTGGTCGCGGTGAGCGATACCGAGGCGGGCGAGGAAAAAATCGTGGTCTTCGAGGGCGAGCCGGCCGCCGAGCCGGCGCGCAGCTTCGATGTTCCGCCGGGGCGCATTCAGTATCTCATTTCTTCCCCGGTGGCGGCGCAGGCGGCATTCACCAACAGCCGCCTCGAGCTGTGGTTCATTCATTTGGAAACCGGCGAAACGCGGCGCCTGGATCACAGCCAGCACGCGGAAATCTCGGGATTGACCTATTCACCCGACGGGCGCTGGCTCGCCTATCGCAAGCGCGTGAATCAAGCGGTCAGCGCGATCTTCCTGTGTGAAATCGAAACCGGCGCCGTGTACCAAATCACCCAGCCGATTTTGCGCGATTTCGCTCCGCACTTCGATCCCGAGGGGCGCTATCTTTATTTTCTATCCGCGCGTGTGTTGAATCCGATGAATGACACCATCCAATTTGCCGTGGGATTCCCGGGCGCCATCAAGCCTTATTTGATCACGCTGCGCAAAGAACTGTCCAATCCGTTCATTCCTCAACCGGCGGCGCCGGGTGAAGAGAGTGCGGCTAAAATTGAATTGCCAAAAAACGGTGCGACGGCGGAAAAATCGCCCGAGCCGCCAAGCTCAAGTGAAAAACCTGAAAGCAAAGACAAGCCCGCGGAAGCGATGCGCATCGATCTTGATGGCATCCAGCAACGTGTACTCGAATTTCCGGTGAAAGAGGGCATCTATCGCCAAGTGCTGGGCATCAAGGACAAGGTGGTGTTCACCTCTTTTTCCATGCGTGGGCGTGCCGACATGGGAGACTGGTCGGCGTGTGACGAGGAAGACGAGCGCGGCACGCTGTACGTGTATGATTTTGTCACGCAAAAGCTGGATACGATTGCCAGCGACGTCAACACCATTCAAGTCGCGAACGGCGGCAAAACCTTGAGCTATCGCAGCGGCAAGCGCATTCGCGTGCTGAAAGCGGGCGAAAAACCGGCCGACAGCAACGATGCGGTGACGAGCCGCAAAACCGGATGGCTCGATTTGTCGCGCGCAAAATTCTCCATCGATCCGCCCACGGAATGGCGGCAGATGTTTCGTGAAGCCTGGCGTCTGCAGCGCGAGTTTTTTTGGAATGAAAACATGTCGGGCGTCGATTGGCAAAAAGTCTATGCGCGCTATTATCCACAGCTCGACCGCGTCGCCACACGCTCGGAGTTCTCAGATTTGATTTGGGAGATGCAAGGAGAGCTGGGCACTTCACACGCCTATGAAATCGGCGGCGACTATCGCTATACGGCCACCTACACCATCGGCCGCCTGGGCGCAGATTTGGAGTATGGGGCTGCAGATCAGCGCTACATTTTGAAAAAGATCTATCGTGGCGACGTGTGGATGAAAGATTGTTCCTCGCCCCTGTGCGCGCCGGGATTGAACCTCAACGAAGGTGATGCGCTACTGGCGATCGGCGGCGTGCGCCTCGGCGCGGCCGTCACGCCTGGACACTTGCTGGCGAATCAAGCCGGGCAAGACGTCGTGTTGACCGTGCAAGCTCCTGTGCCCGGGAGTGCGCCGCGGCAAGTCACGGTCAAAGCATTGCATAACGAGTATATCTTGCGCTATCGCGACTGGGTCGAGCGCAATCTCAAGCTCGTGGAAGAAAAGACCGGCGGGAAGGTCGGCTACTTGCACATTCCCGACATGGGCACGAGAGGGTTGATCGAATTTCACCGGTATTATCTCGCCCAAACCGGCAAGCAAGGTCTGATCGTAGATGTGCGCTACAACGGCGGCGGGAATGTTTCTTTCATGCTGTTGGAAAAACTACTGCGCCGGCCGATCGGCTATGACGTGAAGCGTTGGGGCACGGCCGAGCCGTATCCGCAGCATGCCATGCGCGGCCCGATTGTAGCTCTCACCAATGAATTTGCCGGCTCGGACGGCGATATTTTTTGCCATAGCTTCAAATTGCTGAAAGTCGGACCGTTGATTGGCAAGCGCACCTGGGGCGGGGTCATCGGCATCGACATGAAATACACCTTGGCGGACGGCGGCCGCACGACACAGCCGCAATATTCGTTTTGGTTTATGGACGTGGAATGGCGGGTGGAGAATTACGGCGTCGATCCCGATATCGTCGTGGATTTCGACCCCGCCGCGCACGTGCGCGGTGAAGATCCACAATTGGAGCGCGGTATTGCTGAAGCGCTGCGCTTGTTGGAAGCGGAAAAGACGGATTTGCCGAAGTTTGAAAATCGCCCGCTTCTGGCCCTGCCCGCCTGAGGGCCACAACCTCAGGGCAAATGCGTTGGTGCGGATCCTGCAACCCCCTTATCGCTGGCGCACGGAAGAAGACGATCGCAGGCTTTGCAGCTTGCGTGAGATGAGCCAGGACACCAGCCAGATCGAGAGCCAAGTCAGCCCCATCGCCCAACGTTGTGTCCCGGCCAGCAGCACGACATTTGCGGCATGGAGCACATGATAAAACCAATCGGGCGCGGCGGTTGCTCCCCTTTTCAACCGTTTCAAAATGCCCTCATTCAACCAGCAGAAGAGTTTTATGAAGAGTAGAAGAGCGGTGTAAATGGCGAGCAGGATTTCCAGCCCGGGCAGGTTTTGAAGGGCGGTGATGAGAATAACGCCGGTGATCAGCAAATCGACGACAACTTGTTTCAACCAGTTCATGAAGTCAATGCGGATGGAATTCGAGGCCAGCAATCTTTAACTGGCATAGAATATACCCTCTGCACTGGGCGGTTGCAGAAGAAGCACGGGGGTTATCTTCTGTTTTCCGTTCACCTCACGCGCACGAATCCCCTTCACTTCCCATATTCCTCCCAGCTTTTGATCTGCAACTCCTCCAAGCTCTTGCGCGTGATCGCCTCGGCAAAACGCTTGGCGAGCTGGACCTCGGTAATCAACGGAATCGCGAAATCTACGGCCTTGCGGCGAATGATATAATCGTTGGTCAATTCCTTCTCCTGGAAGTTTTTGGGGATGTTGATCACCAAATCGATTTTGCGCTCGGCCAAATAATCCACCACGTTCGGTTTCTCTTTCTCGAGCGGCCAATTCAGCACCTCGGCCTCGACGCCAACCTGTGCCATAAATTCCGCCGTGCCGCGCGTGGCGTAGAGCTTCATTCCGCTTTCCTGCAGCAGGCGGGCGCTGGAAAGAAATTCGGCTTTGTTTTCAATCGGGCCGGTCGACAGCAACACGTTCTTGATCGGCAGCTTGTTGCCCACCGAAATCATCGCTTTCAAAAAAGCCTCGTCGAAATCATCGCCCAGGCATCCCACTTCGCCGGTTGAGCTCATCTCCACGCCCAGCGTCGGATCGGCGCCGGACAGCCGCGTGAAGGAAAACTGCGGCGCCTTGACGCCGACGTATTCCAATTCGAATAAAGAGCGATCCACCTTTTCGACCTTTTCGCCCATCATCGCGCGCGTGGCGAGATCGATGAAATTCAGGCGATAGACTTTCGAGACGAACGGAAAGCTGCGCGAAGCGCGCAAGTTGCATTCAATGACCTTGACGTCGGTGCCGCGCGTGACGAATTGAATGTTGAACGGCCCGGTGATTTTGAGCGCCGCCGCAATTTTGCGCGCGATGGTGCGCACGCGGCGAATGGTTTCGATAAACGTGAACTGCGGCGGCAGCACCAGCGTGGCATCGCCGGAATGGACGCCGGCGTGCTCGATGTGCTCGGAAATGGCGTGTACGATAACCTCGCCGTTGTTTGCCACGGCGTCGATCTCGATCTCTTTGGCGCTCTCGATGAATTTGCTGATGACAATCGGATGCTCGCGCGAGACCGTGGTGGCATTCTCGAGAAACTGCAGGAGTTCGTGGTCGTTCGAGGCCACGGCCATGGCCGAGCCGCTCAAGACATACGAGGGCCGCACCAGCACCGGATACTGCACCTTGTTCGCAAACGCTTTGGCTTCTTCCAGCGCGCTCAATTCGCGCCATAGGGGCTGATCGATGCCCAGCTCGTCCAGCAGCTTGGAGAATTTATGGCGGTCTTCTGCCATATCGATTTGCTGTGGCGAAGTGCCGAGCACGTTCATACCCGCGTGTTGCAGTTTCAGCGCGAGATTGTTCGGTGTCTGCCCGCCCATCGAGATGATGACGCCGAGCGCCTGCTCTTTCTCATAGATTTCGAGAATCGTCTCCAGGCTGAGCTCATCGAAATACAGCCGGTCGCATACATCATAATCCGTGCTCACGGTCTCGGGATTATAATTGATCATGATGGTGCGATAGCCGAGCTGCTTGAGCGTCATCACCGCGTTCACGCAACACCAATCGAATTCCACGGAGCTGCCGATGCGGTAGACGCCCGAGCCCAGCACCATCACCGCGCGCTTGCCGCTGGGCTGCACGTCGGTGGCGCTGCCGTTATAGGTCAAATACAGAAAATTCGTCTGTGCGGGATATTCCGCCGCGAGCGTGTCGATTTGCTTGATCTGCGGCGACAAGGCGTAGTTTCGCCGCATGTTGCGCACTTCGAGTTCATCCGTTTTTAGAATTGCCGCAATTTGTTTGTCGGAAAATCCCGCGCGCTTCGCACGCTCCAATACACCGCGGGGGCAAACGCCATTGGCATAAATCGCCAGCTGTCTTTCCACCTCGAGAATATTTTTGATTTTATAGAGGAACCATTTGTCAATGTGCGTGAGCTCGTAGATGCGTGCGATGCTCATGCCGGCTTTCAGCGCGAGCGGAATCGCAAACACACGCTCGTCCGTGGGATTGCGCAATTCCTCCTCGAGATTGCCAAATTGCAGATGTTCGTTGCCGATCAAGCCCTGCACGCCGATCTCGAGCATGCGCAGCGCTTTCTGCAGCGCTTCTTCGAAGCTGCGGCCGATGGCCATCACCTCCCCGACGGACTTCATGCCCGAGCCGATGCGCTTGCTGACTTTGCGAAATTTTTTCAAATCCCAGCGCGGAATCTTGACCACGACGTAATCCAAGGCCGGCTCGAAGCACGCCATCGTGGTTTGCGTGATCGAATTCTTGAGATCGACCAGGCTGTGCCCGAGCGCGAGCTTGGCCGCGACGAAAGCCAGCGGGTATCCCGTGGCCTTGGAAGCCAGCGCCGAGCTGCGCGACAGACGCGCATTCACTTCGATCACACGATAATCTTCAGAATGCGGATCGAGCGCGTATTGAATGTTGCATTCGCCCACGATGCCGAGATGGCGGATGGTGCGAATGGCGAGCTCGCGCAGCTTGTGATACTCGCGATTGCTCAAGGTCTGGCTGGGCGCCACCACAATGCTCTCGCCGGTATGGATGCCGAGTGGATCGAAATTCTCCATGTTGCACACCGTGATGCAGTTGTCAAAGCTGTCGCGCACCACCTCATATTCGATCTCTTTCCAGCCTTTGAGATATTCTTCCACGAGAATTTGACTGGTGTAGCTGAACGCCTTCTCGGCCAGTTCGCGCAGCTCTTCTTCTTTCGTGCACAAACCCGAGCCCAGGCCGCCGAGCGCATATGCGATGCGAATCATCACCGGATAGCCGATGTCGCGCGCGACGCGCACGGCTTCGGCTATCGTCGTGACCGCCACGCTGCGCGGCGTTTTCACCTTGATTTCGTGCAAGCGCTCGCAAAAGAGATGGCGGTCTTCGGTATCTTCGATCGCGGAAATCGGCGTGCCCAGCACCTGCACGCCATATTTTTCGAACACGCCGTTTTTCGCCAGCGCCAGGCCGCAATTCAACGCGGTTTGCCCGCCGAAGCCGAGCAAAATGCTGTCGGGCTTTTCCTTGGCAATGACTTTTTCGGCGAAGTACGGATTCACCGGCAAAAAATAGACCTTATCGGCAAGATGCTCGGAGGTTTGAATGGTCGCGATGTTGGGATTGATCAAAATCGTCGTGAGGCCTTCTTCCTTTAGCGCTTTGATCGCCTGGCTGCCGGAATAATCGAATTCACCGGCTTCGCCGATTTTCAGCGCCGCGCTACCGAGGAGGATGACTTTGCGAGGAGGTTGGGGCATGATGGGTCGAACAACTCCGATGCTTAGTTTATGGTCTTGAGAATGAAAACACAAATGAGGCCGCTGTCCCTTATGGAGATAGAGCACTCAAGCGCGCCGCTTCTTCCTTGCTACGCGGCATGACCAGAATTTGGAAGCCGTAATCCAGTAAAATATCCGTTGATTTGTCTGCTGTGAATTCTAATAGCTCTATCTCTCGATCTTCATCGGGGGTAGTAACGTTGAGCCAAAGGTCAGCGGGATCTTCCGGGCTCCCAGACACACTGATGAATTGTACCTCGGGGAATTTTTCCTTGATGGCTTTGAGATATTCATCGATCAGTTGTTGTTGTTTGAAATTGATCATGGCTGCAACTCCTGAGAAATCGCTTCGAATAAATCTATAGCTCTCGTCAATTGCCAAGCGGCGACTTTTTTGCTAGTCGGTTTCTCTGAATAGTCTGCAAGGTTTCTAAGGCGCAACATGTCGCCCAAAAATGATTTGAATCGACTCGAATATATTTTTCTTCGATGGATCAATTCACTGGTAAAGCTTGCTTGCACCCATTTGTGTTCATTTTTGTTGCTGCGGATTCCCTGTGCAGCGAGTGCAGCAACCGCAGCCTGGAACGCAGCGCAATAAGCGCGATTGGCTGAGGCTTCGTAAAAGCCGTTATCAAAGCAGTCTTGCGCTGCCGCAAGATTCGCTTGGGCTTTGTCTAAAAACACGAACGACATCATCCCCTCCCCCTTATTTCATGCTCAAGAATAACACTTACCGGCGAGAAAAGCAAGAATTCAACTGACGAGCTTTGGGCGCATCGGAAAGCAAGGATTATTGATAAGCATCTCGATCTTTGTGGCCCACCTTCCCCTTCTTTTCGAATTGCTTTTCATAAAGCTGCCGCAATCTTGCAATGGTGTCAATTTGTTCGATAGACTTGTCAGTGCGAATGTGCTTGAGGCGCGCGAAGCGCAGCGCCAGCTTCGATTTGTAATGCGGACTGCGTTGAATTTCGTTGTAGGCGACTTCCACCACGATCTGCGGACGAACATGTACCGTATAATTGCTGGCAGTGGTTTTCAGCTTCTGCAGATTTTCCGTCATCCATTGAAACTCGGCGTCAGTGAGACCTTTGAATGTCTTGCCGATGACGAGAAACTCGCCGGTTTCCTCGTCGCGCACGGCGAGATGATAATTCGAGAGCCAGCCGGTGCGGCGGCCATAGCCCCAATCGGCCGCGACGATGGCGAGATCGAGCGTCTCCGCCGGTTTGATTTTGAACCATCTCTTGCCCCGAGAGCCGGGTTGATAAAGGCTGCTCAAATCTTTCGCCATTAATCCCTCATGTCCGGCTTGCATGGCTTCCTGCAGAAATTGTTCTGCCGCAAGCGGCTCTTTGACGATCATGCGATCGGCGAGCAATTTGCGGTCGCAAATTCCCGCCAATTGTTTCCAGCGCTCCCTGTACGGATGATCAATCAACGCTTCCCCGTTCAAATAAAGCAAGTCAAAGAGGTACAAACGCACCGGCACTTCTTTCATCGTTTCTTCGATTTGATGCACGCGCCGGAAGCGCCGCATCAATTCCTGAAACGGCAAAGGCTTGCCCTCGGCATTGACCGGAACGACTTCGCCTTCCACGATGAAGGAATCCGCCGCAATTTTTGTTTGCGTCCATTCGACCAGCTCCGGCAGGCTTGGCGTCACTTCACTGAGATGCCGGCTGAAAATTTTGACGGGAGCCGATTTCGCTCTGCGATCACGGTGAATTTGCACACGTGCCCCGTCGTACTTGAATTCCAGCGCCGTTCCCCCACCGTGTTCTTTGAAAACCTCGGTAAAATCTTCCGCCAATTCCGCCAGCATGGGTTGAATAGGCCGGAATAATTGCAGCGAGACTTTTGCAAGCGCGGCCTTGCCTTTGGTTAATCCCAGCCGCGCGACTTCCGCAATATCGCCCAGCAACAACCCCGCGCGGCGCACAAGTGGCAGATCGGCATCAATCGCCTGCGCAATGCCCTGCAGCATCACGCCCTCGGCCACACCGTGCTGCATTTCACCGAAGATCATTTTGACGAGATACTTTTTCTCCGCAGCCGAGGTGCGGGCGAGCAAATCGCTGAGCAAGTCCTCCTTGCGCTGGCGCGAGCCTTTGCCCGAGGTGCCGGCAATCTCGGCAAAATGCTCATGCACTTCGAGAATCGACAACGGGGGTTTTTTCTTGCCGCCCTTGGGCAATTGTTCTGCAATTTTTTGCAGCGTGCGACCGCTCACCTCGAGCGTGCGCGTATCCGTCGCAGAAAAAATTCTTCCCAACAACAAAAGAACTGCCGGCGCGATTTCGTCCGGCTGCAGCTCTCGCAAAAACTGGCTGATGAGGGCGCTCTTTTCGAGTTTCTTGGCGGTATTTTCTAGTTGTTGGCAAAGTGAGGAGAGGGCGAAGAATGGTGTTGGTTTCATGGCGATATGAAGACCCACTGCTTTTGTCAACAAGAATTCTATGTCAGGAAAAATGAGGGATTTTCTGACGAGCCAAACAGCATTAATATATGCGTTGGAAGTCAAATTGGCAATCGGCGTCGTCCAGGCGCATGCTTCCGCGGGTGATGATCATGGCTTCACTGGGAAAATTGCATTTTGAGAAAAAAATCGTATATTATGGCCAAGAAAAATGACTCAGGAGCTATTCCCATGATTCAAACAGCGCTTAAGTACGATCTCGAAGTGAGGGAAAACGGCCGCGTAGAATTACAAGTTCCGTTGCCCACCCGTTCGCGTGTCACTGTTTTTGTTGTTCAAGAATCGCCTCGTCATAAAAATCTGTGGGTGAGCGGCGGCATGGGTAGCTCACCAAGTATGTGATAAAGCATGATTTCAATTGTCTGAAACTTTTTGAAACCGTACGCCTTTCTGATGACAAGTTTGGCTTTGTTGTTGAAACCCTCAGCCACACCGTTTGATAGTCGTGGATGAACCAGAAACCAGTTTAGGATCAACGCTTGGTGC
>JBIOXB010000016.1:0-2539 GCA_044869275.1 bacterium | reverse complement strand
CAGACTGTGTGAAAACTTGAGAATGCCGCACCCTGAGCTTGTCGAAGGGTGCTAAGCTCAAGAATCCGGCTTCGACAAGCTCAGCCGGCGTTGAAACCAAGCGTTTTCACACAGTCTAAATGATAAGAGACAGGCCGAGAGAAAACTGCTGTGGTGACTTGCTTTTCTCACTGCTTACCGATACTTTAACAGAGAGACGCCGTGCGTTTATCTCAAAAGTGAAAGACAAATTCCAGGATTGTGCAGATCTTGCCCGAAAATGGTTGAAAAGCTCATTTCTCATTACAGAATCCTGGAGAAGTTAGGCCAGGGCGGCATGGGTGTGGTCTACAAAGCGGAAGATACCAAGCTCAAACGCCTCGTTGCACTGAAATTCCTGCCGGAGCATCTGACCCGCCATCCCGAAGCGAAAAAGAGATTCATGCAAGAGGCGCAGGCGGCCGCGGCGCTCAATCATCCTCACATTTGCACGATTTATGCGATCGAGGAAGTCGAGGAAAAACTTTTTATCGCGATGGAGTTTATCGAGGGGCAGAGCTTAAGCAGCGCAGTGGGCAGCCATCCGCTGCCCGTCGACAATTGCCTCGGAATCGCGTTTCAAATTGCCGAAGGTTTGCACGCGGCGCACGAGAAAGGCATCGTGCATCGTGACCTGAGCAGCAACAAAGTCATGATCAATAGCCGGGGGCGCGTGAAGATCATGGACTTCGGCTTGGCGCAATTGCTGGGTAGCTCGAGGTTTACGCAAATGGGCACGGTGATGGGGACGGTGGCGTACATGTCGCCCGAGCAGACGCGCGGAAAAAAAATCGATCATCGCACCGACATCTGGTCTCTGGGCGTGGCGCTGTACGAGATGCTGGCGGGTGAGTTGCCGTTTCGCGGCGATCATCCGCAAGTGGTGATCTATTCCATCATCAATGAAACGCCCGAACCGTTGGCGAGCCGGCGAAATGATGCGCCGCCAGAATTGGTGGCGATCGTCAATAAGATGTTGGTGAAGAATCCCAATGAGCGCTACCAATCCACGGAAGAAGTGCTGGCCGATTTGCAGCCGCTGGTCAAAGAGCGGAAGATCAGCATCAAAACCGAATCAACCTTCAAATCCCAATCCTCCCCTCCCCAACGGCTCGTGTGGTATGCCGGTATTCCCGTTTTGGTGCTGGCGCTGATTGCCGCCACGCTGATTTTTTTCAAGGCTTCATCGCCGGCGATCGATTCGCTGGCGGTGTTGCCCTTTGTCAATTCGAGCACCGATCAGAGCGTGATTTGGGGCGAGCAGTACCATCGCCGCCTGGCGGATATTCTGGCCATTCAAACCGAGATCACCACTGAAATCACGGCAAAAATGCGGTTGCGATTGTCGCATGCCGAGCGACAACATTTGCAGAAACAGTACACGGAAAATAGCGAGGCCTATCGGCTTTATTTGTTGGGACAGTACCACGCCAGCCAATATACCCGTGAAGGATTGGACAAGGGCATCGGCTATTTCAACCAGGCGATTGCCTTGGATTCGAGCTTTGCGCTGGCCTACTTCGGATTGGCTTATTATTACGTCGGCATCACCGACTGGTTCGTGCCGGCGCATGAGGCCATGCCCAAAGCCAAAGCGGCGGCTGAGAAGGCGATCGCACTGGACGAAACGCTGGCAGAAGCGCACGCGTGGCTGGCGGTGGTGCACTTTTGGTATGAGTGGAATCAACCCGCCGCCCTCCGTGAATTCAGGCGCGCCCTTGAATTGAACCACAACTATGCTCTCGCGCGCAGTTATTACGGCGCGTTTTTGGTGGCGACGGGAAACTTTGAGGCCGGAATTGCCGAAGCAAAAAAAGCCCAAGAACTCGATCCGCTTTCGCCGGAGACCAATTCTTCTTTGGGAGTCTGCCTGTATGCCGCGCGCCGCCGGATGTGATGAAAGCTTACCTCGCGCTGGGAGACAAGGAACAGGCGCTGGCCTGGTTGGAAAAGGCCGGTGAAGCTCACAGTTTTATGTTGATCGGACTGAAAGTCGATCCCGAATTCGACCCGCTGCGCGAAGAGCCGAGGTTTCAGGGCATTTTAAAAAAGTTGAGGATGGAGTGATAATTTGTCGAATGAGCCGGTGCAGGTGCAATCGCATGTAATGGGATGCGTTTGTAGCGACGGTGTAAATGGCTGTGAAAGCTTCCAGGCCCATTACCCTGCGAAGGCAAGCTTGCTTTTCTGCAAAAATTGCTTATCCTTGAGAACAACAAGATTGCAAATAAAACTCAACCTCCATGCTCGGCCAAACCATCTCCCAATATAGAATCCTCGCCAAGCTTGGCCAGGGCGGCATGGGTGAGGTCTTCCTTGCCGAGGATACCAAGCTCTACCGCAAAGTTGCGCTCAAGTTTCTGCCCTCCCATTTTGCCGACGATGCCGAAGCACGCGCCCGTTTTGAGCAGGAGGCCCGTGCTGCTGCTGCGCTCAACCACCCCAATATTTGCACCATTTACGAGTTGAGCGAAGCCGAAGATAAGTTTTTCATCGCCATGGAGCACGTGGAAGGGGAAAC
>JBIOXB010000015.1:0-13861 GCA_044869275.1 bacterium | reverse complement strand
TGATTGAACGGTTAAGGCAGCGATGGGAGCTCGGCGAAAAACTTCTGACGCAATTAATTGACGATCTAATGAGTGTCGCCGCAGGCCTGTTTTTACAGCCTCAAATCACGAAGTCAGAAAGTTGAGTAAAGTAGATTTGCCGAGCGGCGGCTCGATTTGGGGAGGCTTTAGTGGGACACAAATTGGCCACGAAGTTTTTTATCAATTCCTGGGCCTCACCGATCCCAGCTCGATTCATCGCTTGGATCTCAAAACCGGAAAGACCACGATCTTTCGCCGGTCGCAATTGGGCTTCAATCCAGACAGCTTCGTCACCAAGCAGGTTTTTTACAGGAGCAAGGACGGCACGCGCATTCCGATGTTTATCTCCCACAAGCAGGGGATGCACCCAGATGGCAATAATCCAGCCTTCATCTATGGCTACGGCGCCTTCGGCTGGTCTTCATTTCTGTGGTATCAGCCGCATCTCATGGTCTGGATGGAACTGGGCGGCATTTATGCGCAGCCGAGCATTCGCGGCGGAGGAGAATACGGTGAAGCCTGGCATCAAGCCGGCACGAAGCGCGATAAGCAGAATGCCATTGATGATTACCTCGCCGCGGCGGAATGGCTAATTGCCAATAAATATGCCTCGCCCTCCAAGCTGGTCGCCAACGGCGGCAGCGCCAGCGGTTCATTGGTAGGCGCCGCCATTATCCAATGCCCTGATTTGTTCGGCGCAAGCATCATCGACCGGCCGGCGCTCGATATGATTCGCTTCGACAAATTTACCGGCGCCACGCACTGGATACAAGAGTTCGGATCCTCCACAAATCCGGAAGAGTTCAAAGCGCTGTACGCTTACTCCCCATATCACAACATCAAGCCAGGCCAGTGTTATCCGCCCACGCTAATTATGGTTGGCGATCGCGATGAAGTGACTGTGCCGCTGCATGCTTATAAATTCACCGCCGCGCTGCAGGCCGCGCAAGGATGTGAACCTCCCGTTCTCCTAAAGATGATGTGGGGCGCGGGGCATAATTTTGGCGTGACGCCGGAGCAGGTGATCGATTCGCGAACGGATGAAATGACATTTCTGGCTCGGGTGTTGAAATTGAACGTCGCTCGACCCTGAGTCGTCCTATCCATATTACTCCTGTGAATGGATAGATGATATGAGTGTGTAGGATTTCGTGAACTTCGATCCGAAAAGTCACTCCCGCGAAAGCGGGAGTCCATGCTGTGCATGTGTTCTGGATGCCCGCCATTCACCAGGCTGTCGCAAAAAAGCTTCTTGCACTCGGATCGCCGCACACTTTCGGGATTGGCTGTGTTAGAAGCCTATTGGTTTGCAAGAATCCAGCAAAGCTTCGCCTCAAATCGATGAGAAAAATCGCCCACGGAATTAGAACTCCCACGGAAGGATTTCTTGAATTCGATTCCGTGGGTTCGATTTTCGTGGGTGAATAGCTTGTTTCAGATGGCTGAACATGTACAGGGGCCAGTCGCCTGGACACCACAAACGAATGGAAATGGAATGCCGATTCAACTCGAGTCCAAAAATTTACTCAGGCACCTCCTTATAGCGATTTTGTTACCAACTCTGCTTTTTTCATGCACCGCCTCCGGCCAAAGTACTGAGCTGGTTGATCCTCCCTACATTTTCAACGAACCCTTGACCGCGCCCCGAATTCTTGGACAGAAGATTGTCTCGACCGAACTCCCGGAGTTCTCCACCTCATTTACACACGATGGCAAGAAAGTGCATTTCAATATCGCTTCAACGGATCGAAAAACTCTCAATATTGTGGAATCAACATTTGAGAACGGCAAGTGGAGCAAATCAGTCAATCCAGGCTCGCCATTGAACAGCGACGCAAATGAAGTATTCGTGTCAATGACTCGAGATGGCATTATTTATTTCAGTTCGGACGCGAATCAGAAGGGTAGAAACATAATATTGCGCTCATGTTTTAGAGATGGAGTCTATAGCGCGCCAGAACCGGTAGAACTAAATATCCCCAACGATGTCAGTGTGGGAAATCCCTTTATTTCCCCCGACGGGCATCTGCTGGTTTTCGCGACCTCGGATCTAGGGGGATATGGTGGCAGCGATCTATATATGAGTTTTTTCGATGAGGAGAGTTGGTCGCATCCAGTGAATTTGGGAGAGAGAATAAATTCACCGCAATCTGACTTCGCGCCCTGCATTAGTCCAGATGGAAAGTATTTGTTTTTCACTTCAGAGCGGCCTGGAATAGTCAGCGGAGATCAAGTGCAGGGAAGGCCGCCAGGAGATATTTACCAAGTAGATTTGCCGGTTATCGACACTAATCAACTGTTCCGCAACGCACATGTCATGGGCTACGATGAACATCGCGGGAAGATTGTTCTATTCGGTGGGGCTGGAATCTCCAAAGTGTATGGTGACACTTGGGAATGGCAGAACGATAATTGGATCCGAATAAGCGCCGCTGGCCCGGCGCCACGAACCTTTGCAGCGATGACTTACGACAACGCCCGCCAACAAATTGTCATGTTTGGAGGGAACCGGGTTCTTTTTGGCAATGGCAAAGATGAAAACACATTTCTGAATGATACATGGACCTGGGATGGAAAGGAATGGAAACAAGTTGCCACTGCGGGTCCTTCCGCAAGAGCTGAGGCCGGCATGGCTTTCGATCATAAACGAGCACACCTCGTTCTGTTTGGAGGATACCACCGCAGCAACGGCGAAATTAAGCGCTGGGGAGATACTTGGGAATGGCACGACGCGAGATGGCTGAAGATGAGCGCGCAAGGCCCGCCTCCACAGAGTGGAACAACCATGGTTTATGACGAGTTGCGCCGTGTCGTCGTGCTTTGGGGGCAAAATGCCGAACGGTCTCGAGGGCAAACGTGGGAGTGGGATGGCCAACAATGGACCCAGATTCGCACAGCCGATTCTGAGAGACGCTACAATGCCGCCATGACCTACGATAAAGACAAAGGCAAGGTCATCCGTTTTGGCGGCTGGGATGGACAGGCAAGAACGAACGATACTTGGGAGTATGATGGCGTTTCTTGGACCAAGATCGACACCTCAGGTCCTGCCGCCCGCAATCATTCCGCCATGGTTTACGAGGCTAAAAATAAAAGAATCGTGCTCTTTGGCGGACACGATGGAGAAAATATTTTTGGGGATACCTGGGCTTTTGACGGACATCATTGGTCCGCATTGAGGAAAATGGCGCCTCTCCCCCGCCTTGCAAACAGCCACTAACTTGATTTATTCACAAACAAGAAGCCGCAAGATTCTGTTCGCTGGCGTATAGTGAGTGTTTTGCTACCGCACATTCTTCACCCCCTCCAATCTAAACTCTCGTATTAAACTCAAAAAAATCAGATTGGCATAGTTGTTGGAATTTCATAACTCTTCAGGAGTTTCTTAGCTTGACAATGTTGACTTGGCTGACCTTGCCCGATTCATGTCATCCCGGAGGGATCTTCCCAAGCACTGGGCACAATGCCAAATTGGACTGTAATATTGTATCATGGGAAAATCCCGAAGCCTCGGCATGACAGTGCTGGTTTTTAGTGCAAAAATGTGAACTTAACGTTGTGGTACTAACGATATGAAACCAAAGCCTAAAGAATCGCCCACGGAATTGGAACTGCCACGGAAGTTTTTTCCAATTTCCGTGTGTTCCAGTTCCATGGGAGCAAAGCTTGCTTTAGATGGCCAAATTCGTACGATTTTTTTGATATTGCACTGCAACACACTGCTACTGAGCTAAAAGCACACTTTCAGAACTTCGATCACGAATTTATTCCAATGCCGTCATCACCAAAACCAAAGCCGCCGAAAGCAAACCGCGAAGCGGTGACATGATTATATACGACAGCCGTAAGCATTCCCGAACCCCGGAGGGGTGAAATAGGAGGAAAAAGGAATGGCTGGATCGATAGTATTTCACCCCTGCGGGGTTAGAAATGCGGATTTCGTGGAATCAAGCTATAATCATTGCATCCCTTCGGGATTAAGAGCCTGGGGATTGGCCGAAAAAGAAATCAGATGATTAGCTGCAAAATGTAAAAACGTCACTGAATTTACGAGGCAGAGCATTAAACCTTTCTAACTTGCCGCTGTGGTTTCTGTTTGCAATAATGATGATCTAGAAATCAGGAGCATTCCCATGCAAAAGATCTTGCGCCGCCTGCTGACCATCGCTTTCGTCTATGCTGTTGTACCGTTCGCCGCCGCACAACATACCTCCTCGACTGCTGCTCAAACTTCGGATCGTTATGCGGTCAAGCTGCAAGCGTTCGAACCATGGGTGCTCGGGCAAATGGGAAAAGATAAAGTAACCGGCATGGTCATTGGATTCATGATGGATGGCGAAGTCTGGATCAAAGGCTTTGGCTATTCGGACGTTGAAAATCAGACGCTCATGAAAGCTGAATCTGCTTTTCGTCTCGCTTCCGTCACCAAACCCATGACCGCAATGGCGGTGCTGCAGCTTGTTGAGAAAGGAAAGATCGATTTGGACGCTGAAGTGCAGACCTATGTCCCTTACTTTCCCAAGAAGCAATGGCCGGTGACGGTACGGCAACTGCTCGGGCATCTCGGCGGCGTCAGTCATTACAAGGACTACTCCGTCGAGGGAACGATCAAGGTGCACAAGAACACGCGTGAAGCCCTCGCGATTTTTGAGAATTTTGATCTCGTCGCGGAGCCCGGCACGAAGTACAGCTATACCACATACGGTTACAATCTACTCGGCGCCGCGATCGAAGGGGCCTCGGGACAATCCTATGGCGACTATATGCGCGAACACCTCTGGGCTCCGCTCGGCATGGAGTCCACGCGCATGGATAACCCGGTCGATCTCATTCCTCATCGCGTGCGTGGCTATCGCTTGATCAACAATGAGATCAAAAACTCGGAATTCGTCGACATCAGCAGCCGTTTTGCCGGCGGCGGCACGCGCTCCACCGTCGGCGATTTGTTGAAATTTGCGCAAGGCGTGATCGGGAACAAAGCGCTGACCAAAGAAACCACCAGCCTGATGTTTACTCCCATGCAAACGCGCGACGGGCGGCTCACGGGTTACGGCATGGGCTGGGAGATCGGCTCGCTCAATGGCCGTTTCATCGTCAGCCACACCGGCAGCCAGCAGGAGACCGGTACCGTCCTTTACGTTTTTCCCGGCCGCAACCTGGCGCTGGCCGCTGCGATGAATTTCGAAGATGCCACGCCGGTGCCTTATGTACTGCGCTTGTACGATTTGCTCACGGATGAACGCTGGCACACGGCAACATACGCGGCAGGCAAGGAAGCATCCGCGATCTATTCGGCTATGAAGGAAGTTTTCGAGAATGGCCTCGCCTATTTCGAAAGCCATCAACGGCCGTTGAGCGACGATCCCGCCGAGCTGGCCGCGGCGCTGGCTTACTTTAATCAGTGTGTGGATCGCAATGCCCTGCGTTCGGGTTTCGACAAGGCCATGCGGCAGATTGACGAGGGCCAGCATCCCTCCCCGGCGGGCCTGCCTTTTGTCAAACTGGGCTCGTACATGGCGGCCAAAAATCTTACGCGTTTCGGCGTGGAGCGCGCGAAAACCTATTGCAACCAAGGTGCGTTTTCCTTCTTTGGCGATTACGTTGAGACTTACAAACAGGGTGAAAATCACGGCAGCCTGCGCTTCAGCCCCGCTTTCGAGAAAATGCTTGCCAAGTGGCGAAGCGACTGGCAGCGCACCAACACCGCCTTCGTGCGCGAGCTGCAATTGAGCTCCGAATGGGAAGTCGCCGCCGTTGATCAGCAACTCAAGACTCTCTTTGCCGGCGCGGAGGTTTATCCGGACTTGATCGACGCGCTCACCACCACGACCCGCTCCCTGGCCGGCAAGGGCGAACTGGAAAAAGCCCGGCATGCGGCTGAAGCGAGCGTACAGCTTTATCCGCAATCGGACCGCACCCAGGTCACGTTGGCGGTTGTCCATCTCATCGGCGGCGACAAAAAGCAGGCGCGCGCGCTCGTGCAAAAGGCGGCGAACTTCGACAACGGAGACGCCACCAGCGCGGGCGATTTGAATAGCCTCGCCTATGACTTGATGCGCGCCGGCCAGCTCGATGCAGGTCTCGCCTTGCTCGAGATAGCGGTAGCGCTGCATCCCGAGGTCGCCAACCTCTATGACAGCCTCGGCGAGTTTCATTTGAACAAAGGCGAAAAACAGGAGGCGATCCGGTACTATAAAAAAGCTTTGGAAGTGGATCCCAATTTCGCGAACGCGCAAAGAATGCTGAAGCAAATTGAGGAAACTGTGAGCGTGGAAAAGCGGTGATGGAAATTTGGCATTCATATATTCTCTGCAGAGCCGGTTGGTGACGCCGCAAAGGATCCAGAAAGCTTCGATCGAGATAAATTCCATCAACAATTAAATCTGGAAGTTTTAACCTTTCTACAGAGAGCGCTGGGATGCGTGACTGTGACTTGCTTATGACAAAACCAGACTTCAGTGGAACTTGGAAATTCAACCCGAGCAGAAGTTCCCTACAGATCCCCTCGCCCGAATCCTCGGTCTTTGTAATCGAGCACAACGAGCCGCATTTCCATCTAGAGAGAACACATGTCGTGGGAGGAAATGGTGACACGCTCTCGATTGACTTGATGACAAATGGAGAAGTTGTTATCTTGAATCGTAGGGGGATTGAAATGCATGTCAGCTTACATTGGGAAGAAACGGCCCTTGTATTTGATTGCAGATTTGATTGGGAGGGTGAGCCAGCGACGAATATCGTGCGATACAGCATCACAGACGAGGGAAGAACTTTCATGGCCGCAGAGCAGTTGCGTGGCAAGCAACACAGCCACGATAACGTTTGGGTGTTCGATAGGCAATGAGGCTCAAGTTTCCGCAGGCTACTTCAATGCCACCTCCTGTTCGCCTGCGTACATCTGCTGTAATACTAGCGGATGATTAGCTCCTTTAGCGAGTTTCTCTCCCGCTTCTAAATCAAGCATAAACAAGCATGGCACACCTGTTGAGAATGATTATTTCGTAGCTTGCAAAGCCAGATATAAAAAGCGCATCCCGCGAGCAGAAACGCGAAGAATCCGTAGCGTTTTCCTTTGCGATGCTTGGCCGCTTTATGCAAAAATTTTTTACTTTTTTTGCAACTATTCAATTCTTAAGCCATCTAATAGATTAAGAATTGAACGAACCCTCAAATACGAGAACGGAGAACCACATGAGCTTGAAAGAAATTCTGCAAAAAATCGTCGACAACGGTGATTCGATTCTTCTGAGTGACAGCGAAAAAGACTGGGAAGTGAACGATCTGCTGCAAGGCCTTTCCGAGCGCACGCTGAAAACACAGGCACATATGCAGAGGGGAATGTACATCGCTGAAATCAATAATGGCGGTTATCTCGGTCGCGTGATGTTTCGGATAAAACAAAAGGCTTAGAAAAAGCCACCATACTTGTTTACGCATCACGTTTTACAGCTCACGTGATGCGTAAGGCGTGGATCGTAAAAAAAACTGCGCGATTCCGTTTCGTTCTCGTGACGAAATATGACCCCTGCCACCGGTCGCCACGGTTTCGCCGCAAAGATTTGAGTCACGCAACACACCACGTTGGCAGTCCCACCGAGTTGTTTCCTCACTTTTCTGCAATAGCATGTGCACCGGAAATCAGCAAAACTATTTATTGCTGGCTTTGCTACGGTGCGGTCAACTTATTGTAGCCATCCTGTGTCTTAGTTTTAGCCATCCCTAATCCGGACAAGCCGGAAGCAAAAAGGCAACACGATTGAGGGCAAAACCATGCTGCAATCGTTTTGCCCAAAATGGTCACACACGGATCAAAAAACCACAGGGAAGTTTTGCCGCTATCTGCGTGGTTTTTTAATCCGCGTGAAATTAATTTTTGTGCTTTGCAGAGATCTCACTTCTAAGCCATTACGCCAGAAGCTTTGCTAAAAAGGCTGATCGCTTAATTTCATTAACAAATACCCAGGAGACATGATGCGTTCAAAATTCATTTTCGGAATCGCCCTGCTGCTGGTGGTGCCGATGCAATCGCTCCAGGCGCAAGAGGTCGTGCGCTCTGCGGATTCCTCTCAAACGCTGAAACAGCGCTGGGCCTGGGCTACGGCGCAACCGAAAAATCAATCCCGTTTTCAAAAAGGATATTGGATCGGGTACAGCATCCAGCGCGAGATGGAAGAAAACTCCACCATTGGAAACGTGCATATCAAAAATGACCGGATTTATCGCGGGCCGGGGAAAAGCCTGTCGGAGCTCATTTATGGCGTGGAAATTCCGCTGGAAGCCTCGACTTCCTCTCAGGCAAAATCAGACCGTAGAGTCATGAAAGAAGTCGGCATTTTTTTCGGTTTTGATCCCAAAAGCGGCGCACTAACCAATATTAAAGAAAGCACGTTTTCATTGAGCGTCGATTTCAAGGGCCTGCCCCTGCTCTGGCTGGAGAAAACAGATGATGAACAAAGCCTCATCTTGATCGAGGGGCTTTACCGGCAAGCCGCTTCAAACAAAATGAAAGAAGAGCTGATTTCAGCGATTGGCCTCCACGGCCAATCTTCAAAACGAAGAGTTTTGCTGGAAGAGACCTTAAACAGTAACGAAGCCGACGAGGTGCGCAAGCAAGCGGCGTTCTGGCTGGGGCAGATCGACGATCCCGAGGCCTTGCGGATTTTGAAACAAACCGCTCGAAACGATCGTGCGACCGAGGTGCGCAAACAGGCAGTGTTTGCCATGAGCCAAATGCACCTGACCGCAGCCGAGGACGCGTTGATAGAATTGGCGCGCAATCAGAGCGACAGAGAAGTATGCAAAGAAGCCATTTTCTGGCTGGCGCAGAAAGGATCGGAACGGGCTGGAGCTCTTTTGCAAGAGATGATCAACAAGGGCATGGACACTGAAATCCAAAAGCATACAGTTTTTGCGCTGACGCAATTGCCCCATGACCAGGGCGTTCCTGTGCTGATCGATATTGCCCAAAATCATACCAACACGGAAGTGCGCAAAGAAGGAATTTTCTGGTTGGGACAGAGCAATGAGCCGCGCGCCTTGAGCATTCTGCAAAAGACCGCGACGACGGATCGTTCAACAGAAGTGCGCGAGCAGGCGGTGTTTGCCATGAGCCAAATGAATTCCACCGAGGCCGAGGAGGCCTTGATCGAATTGTCACGCAACCATAACGACCGCGAAGTATGCAAACAAGCCATTTTCTGGCTGGCACAAAAGGCCTCAAAGCGAGCGGTCGCTCGCTTGCAAGAGACCATCCAAGAAGATGCAGACACCGAGATCAAGAAGCATGCCGTGTTTGCGCTGTCGCAATTGTCTCACGAACAGAGTGTTCCCCTCTTGATCGAAATCGCGGAAAAGCACACCAACGCCACGGTGCGCAAAGAAGCGATTTTCTGGCTGGGACAAAGCGAAGACCCGCGGGCCGTCGCCGCGTTGGTGAAATTCGTGCGAGAAGAGTAAGGCGCTTAGCTTTTCAGTGCATACACCCGTACTGCACCTCTCCGAATCCAATTCCCGCCCCCTTCCACACAAAAGCTTCGCTGGTTTTCGGGTGCTCCCAATAAAAGGGCTGCCGCGCGCGCGGGTGATTGCCGGTTTCGTTCATGGTTTCGGCGTCGTACAGGCGTCCATTCTTCATGACCATAAGAACGGCTTCGGTGTGTTGAATGTTCTCGAGCGGATTCTTATCCATTACGATCAAATCTGCAAGCTTGCCAATTTCGAGCGAGCCGAGCTCTTTGGCCATGCCAATGTACTCCGCGCCGTTCAATGTGGCGGCGCGAAGGGCTTGCAGCGGCGCCATGCCGCCTTGCACAAGCATCCACAATTCCCAATGCGCGCCCAAACCCTGCAATTGGCCGTGTGCGCCGAGGTTCACTTTCACGCCCGCGCCGCTCAGGGCATTGGCCGTTTTGGCGTTTTGGATGAAGCCAAAATCGTCATCGGGTACCATCATGCGCCGCCGCGCCCGGGCATCAATAAGCGGCCGCGGGGTGAAATGCAGCAACCGCGTTTTCTCCCACACATTGGTTTTCTGATACCAATAGTTCTCGCCCCAAATGCCGCCGTATCCCACGATCAATGTCGGCGTGTAGAAAGTCCGGCTGCTGCCCCAAAAGGACCGCACGTCTCCATAAACCGGCGCCACCGGAATGCTGTGCTCGATGCCGGTATGGCCGTCCATGACCATCGTCAAGTTGTGATAGAAGAACGATCCGCCTTCGGGCACGACGAGCATGCTCAATTCGCGCGCGGCCTGCAAAATTTGCTGGCGTTGATTGCGGCGCGGCTGATTGTAGCTTTTCACTGAAAACGCGCCCGCCGCTTTCATCCGGCGCAAATGCGAGCGCGCTTCGTCGAGATTGTTGACCACGGCCTTGAAATCGCCGTCCGCGCCGTAGAGAATCGTGCCAGTGGAAAACACGTGAGGCCCGGACATTTTGCCATGAGCCACCATTTCTGCCAGCGTGAAAACCGTTTCGGTCGTGGCGGAAGGATCATGCATCGTGGTCACACCGTAAGCGAGGTTGGCATAATATGCCCAGCTTTGCAGCGGCATCAAGCCCGTGAAAAAATGATTGGCATGCGCATGCACGTCGATGATGCCTGGCATGATCGTCCTACCGCTCACTTCCACCTTCTTTGCGTCTGCCGGAACATTGACTTCATTCGCTTTGCCAATGGCCGTTATACGATTACCCTCGACCACGAGCACGCCGTTGTCAATCACTTCGTCGCCGCGCATGGTGATGAGGCGCGCGCCCACAAATGCAACCTTGCCGGTGGGAACGTCGGATTTGAGCTTGAAACCGATTTTCAATCCTAAAGAGTCTGGCCCTGCGATGCTATCCGGCGCGCCGGTGATGAACTTAAAACTGTTCTGCAATGCACGCGTGAAGTACTCCGGACCGATGGTCCAATGCAAGCTTTTGCTGTCTCCCGACCAGTGCACATAATCGCCGGCATGGCGCGTCACGCGCTTCACCGGCACGGCTTTGGTGCTGTTGTTGAGATCGATCGCTCCGCCGGTTTGGGGGAAGGGCGCGAGATAGGCATTGTACAATTCCGTGAACGCCACCCACTCTTCGTCCGGGCTGAGCACGACTTGATTGACGTATTTCAAATTGAAATGCGTGCGCTCCTCGCCGCCGTCAAGCTGCACGCTTTTGTATTTTTTGTCCAACCCTCCCCCCGTTTGAAAAAAGACACGATCGCCTTTGCGATTGAAGCGCGGTGCGTAGCCCTCCTCTTGAATGAAATGTTCCTCGCCGCCCGTGGCAGAAATCCAATACAGTCCTGGATCGGTGCCGTGGGCGAAGCCGAGCATGCTGTTGCCGCTGTCGCGTTGATAAACGATTCTCTGGCCGTCGCTGGAAAATGAAGGCGTGAGATAATAGCCTTTGCGTTTGGTTAATTTGACCGTCTGCCGGCCGTCGAGGCGAACCTTGTACAATGCCCCGAACGCGGTATCCTGCCATGCCGCATACACCAGCCATTGCCCATCCGGGCTGAAGGCGGGATAGCATTCAAAATCTGAGCTGCCGGTCACGCGTTGCGGCTTGCCGTTTGGCATTTGTTTCTTCCATAACGAACCCACCGCGCTGAACACCAGCCATTTTCCCTGGGGGTCGGGAGAAGTGACGGGGTCGCGAATCATTTTCACCTCAAAAGAATCGGTGAATGCCGTTTGTGGAAAATGCAAAGCTTCGGTCAAAGTTTGTTTCACGGTGGCGGTGAAGGGAATGGGCGAAGCCTGCTTGCTCGCAACCGCGATTTTCCAGATTTTCCCTTGCGCCCAAATCACCAGATGCTGGTTGTCGGGAGTCCAGGCATAATTCGGGTACACGCCAAACGTCGCCCAGGTTTCTTGCTGATCTTTGTCGAGTTTGTCATAAACCGGCCATTCCTCGCCGGTGGCGAGTTCGTGCAGATAGAGCACGCTTTTCAGTCGCACGCGCCGCACGAAAGCGAGGTATTTGCCGTCCGGAGAAATCTGTGGTCGAACGGCACCGCCTGGGCCGGAGATATAGTCGCGCAATTTTCCGGTTTCGCGGTCGAGCCGCCGAATGACATAGATCTGCCCATTGGGATCCTTGTTGTACTGAAAAGAGCCGCCGGGGCTCATGTCTTCGCTAAAATAAACATAACGGCCATCGGGAGAAACACAAGGCTCGCCCACGTCTTGTTGATCGTTTTTGCGCTTGGTGAGCTGCAAACCCTCTCCGCCGGAAATGTGATACAGCCACATTTCACCTGCGCCGAG
Organism: bacterium; assembly: GCA_044869275.1. Classification (GTDB taxonomy): domain Bacteria; phylum Zhuqueibacterota; class Zhuqueibacteria; order Zhuqueibacterales; family Zhuqueibacteraceae; genus JBIOXB01. The sequence continues at coordinate 1,581 of JBIOXB010000015.1, read as the reverse complement.
CGAGCGTGTGCTGGTGAAATGCTTGCGGGCAATGAGATACTCTCCGTCCGGCGTCCACACCGCGTTGTTGAGCAGGCGAAAATCTTCCTTGGTGATTTGCTCGGGCTTGGAGCCATCACGATTCATCATCCAAATATTGTCGCCGCCCGCACGATCGCTGGTAAAGCTGATTTTTTTGCCGTCGGGACTGAAGCGCGGCTGCACTTCGAAGGCCGGGCCGCCCGCAAGCAGCTTTGCCTCGCCGCCCGTAACGGACATGATATAAATGTCACCCAATAGATCGAACGCAATTTCTTTGCCGTCCGGGCTGGCGTCGAGATTCATCCACGTGCCTTCCTCCGTGGTGAATTCGATTTCCTGGGTCGGCCCGTGCGGCGCGGTGATGTCCCAGTCTTTTTTTACTGATTTTTTGTCGTCGGTTTTAACGCTGTCGATTTTGGCTGCAGGTTGGCTCTGCACGAGGAGGATGAGAGGAAAGATAAAGTAGATCACCATCAAGATGAAGACTTTGCGCAAGCGCATAATGCTCCTCCTTACACAGATGAAACGTTTTAAACAAGTGAGTTTTTTGGCGCAAAGAAATAAGCAAGTAGCGGATACAATGACAGCGCAAGCAGTTTTACAAAGATAGCAGAAATGAGGAAGGTTGCAAGCGGAGAAAGACCGGCCGTATAACACTGGCACGGGAACAACGAGGCAATCCCAACCCGCGAAAGCATCAAAGGAGGCGAATATGTAACGAGGAATTAGATGACTTGCTCGAAATCGTCACTCTGGAAGAATCTCTATTGAGCATCTGCACGAGATCGGAATAGACCTCGATTTGAGAACTCAAAAGGATTCCTCCGGAATGACAAGTCAAAATTGAGTGGCGAAGATCAAAAATAGACCGAGCCCAGCAAGAATGTGGCCGAGGAGATGGTGATATTGCCACTGTTGGGCGGAATGATGACCCATACGCCCGGTTGAATGCTGAGGCTGAATCTCTGATTAATGAAAAACTCCCCGCCGAAGTATCCTCCCACCGTCCACGTGGTCGCGCTGTTGCTGCCGCCGATTTGAGGCTTGTTGATCGTGGCGGTCGCCGCCACACCCCAAAAAGGCGCGACGCGCGACAAAGTGGGATAAAAGCGTGTCGCCACGCCGGCGTTGATGTTCAGGTTGACATTCTCGGTATGAGTGGCGCTCACGATCGGCCCCACGGTAAATCGCTGGCCCAGCCATATCGGAACGACGACCAAAGTTTGTCCGCCTTGGAAAGTAGCAGCTATACCCCAGTTACGATCCACTTGTTGATTTTGATTTTCCTGCGCAGCTGCGCTCTGTAACCATCCGGTTGCCAGCACCAACACTACAGCACACGAAAAAATAAGTGAAGACTGACGATTTCGCATCATCTTGCGTCCTTTCAATTGCGTAAAAACGTCCAGTTGTTTAGCTACTAATACACATTTTCACGCAAAGTGCGGACGGCGAAGAAGAGAGGAATTACAGGAAAGCAACAAATGAGGGGGGAGGAAACGGATTTGACCTGAAAATAAGTATCTGCACCAGTTGGTTTTATCTCCTGATCTTCATCTT
>JBIOXB010000014.1:0-91263 GCA_044869275.1 bacterium | reverse complement strand
AAGGTAAAATGCGAAGAACGGCCATATTGGCTCTCGTGATAAACATCGTGCCGCAATCGCAAAAGGCATTTGAGCTCTCTTATCGAGCGGGGCTCCCGAAAAACGAAATAATTTCCGGCCATATAGTCACCTCTTTCACGGTTGGGGTGAATTCAAGCAGTTGCTATATGACTAATAGTTCAAGCCCAAAAAATATTGAAGATTTTCAGGGGATTTTTTGAACAAAAGAGGGCAAAAAGAAAGAGGCTTATTTGCAGGAAGCATGGGGAGATTAATGGATTCGGGGCTTTATGAAAGAACAGCGGCGGCGAGGACAGGTCTCTTTATTAGGAATCTTCTGCAAGACAGTTTTTCACGCGCGGAGCACTATTTTCCAATCAATACAAACCCGGCCCACGATTGTGGCGCGGCAGTTTCGGGGTTCGTGAGCATTTTCAATTTGGCTTCGCGCAGCGCTGCCGAGTAACTTTTGCCCGCGGCAATCTGCCGATACATCTCCACTATCAACAAACTTGTGTGCTGGTCATAAACTTTCCATAACGACGCGATGATATTGCGCGCGCCGGAATAGAAAAAACCGCGGGTGAGCGCCATTAAGCCCTCGCTTTTTACCAACTTTCCTGTGCCTGTTTGGCAGGCGCTCAACACCAACAAATCCGCATTCAAATCCAGATTGTACGTTTCGCTGGAAAAGAGGATGCCGTCTTCCTTGGCATTTGGGGCTTGTGGCTGCGAAAAAGTAAGATTGGAGAGTTTGGGATTTGTCTGGACAATGCGCCCATGCGTAGCGACGTGGACGTATTTGTACCCTTTGATCTGCTGCTTGAAATTTTCCTCCGAAGCTTCTTGTTTCATAAACGCGCGGCTGCGGCCTGGGAAGGCCACCAAGATATCTTGCACTTCTTGGGCGCTATACGGGAGTGGATCCAAAGTTTTACCGTCACGAGTGGCGAGAAAGGTCGAATCCGCTTTGGGGATAAGTGAAATCGCCGATGAGTCTTCGAGATCACTGCGGTAAATATGGCCATTCTTCGCATCTGTATCGAAAACCGGCGCAAATCCGGCAAAGATTTTCGTCGCGTTACCGGCCGTTTGTTGCTGGCTTTGCAAAAACAGGGTTGCGGAAAAATGGTAAGAAATCCTATGCTGTCGAAGAAGATAATTCAATTCGCGATAATCGGCGGCGTCTTGCGGAATCGCCGGCGCTTTGAGTAGCGCTTCAAAGGGAACTTGGTACAATTCACCATCGGGAATGATCACCCATTTAGGTTTGGCGGCAATAGCTGGTTCAAGAGGTGAAATCAAAGTGTGATACAATTGCGTCGCGCCACGCAAATAAGCCGGCTTCGAAGTCACATTCTTAAACGAGCTTGCCAATTCGGCGACGATTTTGCTGAAGGTGGAATCTTTCGGCTGCGCCGTCACCTTGAATTGTCGTTGCGTCACCACAAAAGAAAAAATGGTGCTATCGCCGACAAAATATTCAATCACGGCGGTTTGATGATCGAGCGCCTTTTGCAATTCCGCCACCGCAACGGTTTGGGTTCTATATTTCAAATCAAAGTATTTGGGATATGCTTTTTCAAATTGATCTATAAGAGCTTCATAATCCCGCCTGACGGCAAAATATCGATCTTCCAGTTCACGCGTTTTGGCGTCGCGCTGGTTGATTTGTTGCAGCGTAGTTTCACCAAAGGCCAGCTCACGCCGCAGGCTTTTTTCTTTTTCCAACAGTGCCGGTGGAATACCGGCAAAAGAACGGGCGCGAGATTCCTGCAACGACTGTGCTAATACGGCGGCTTTGTTTTTTTCAGCAAAAGTGAAAGCTTGCGTTTGATATACGACGTCCGGTTTTACTTTATAACCCTCCAGCGCCGCAGCAATGGCCTCATGATAAATTTTGGCAAAGTTTTCACCCAAAAGCAATCTGGCCTCTTCGTCGCGATAACTACTGCGAATTTTATCAATCAACCCCGCGGCCAGTTCATAGGTTGACAATGCCATTTGCATGTCTCGGGCCGCATGCGTTGTGGTCCGATAGAGTTGCATCAATGCCCTTGGCTTTGAGGAAAGAAGCTCAAGCACATTGGCGTCATCATTTAAGCTTGACAGCGGCGGATTCACATAAATGTTGCTATCGGCAAAATCGGGAACGACGGCGATAAGTGATTTTTGATAGAAATCCAAAGCTTTTTCAATTTCGTTGAGTCGAGAATAGACATCCCCTAAAATTTGATAACTACTGGCAATGGCCATGGTTCTTCCCTGCCCTGCCCGGCGAAATACATTGATGGAGTTTTGGAGATAAGTAATGGCCTGATTGTAATCCCCTTTACCCATATAATAGTAGCCGATGTTGCGATAGCTAGTCCCGACTGCATTGTCGCCAAATAATCGTTTAAGTAGGTCCAAAGCTTTAAAGCCGTATTCCAAGGCCTTGTCGTATTGTTCATTTTGTTTATTCGTTCCGTAAACCAGCGAGAGATTGACATAGCTTCTCGCCACGAACTGGTTGTCTTCGCCGAAAGTTTGCCGAAAAACCTCTCCGGCAACCGCGAAGTTTTCAATGGCATTCTTATAATCTTTCTTGCGGGCGTATGCCGCCCCCAATTCATTGTAGGTGTGTCCAACATCCGGATGAGCTTTGCCGAGTTGTTCAAGCCGAATTGTCAATGCTTTCAAGATCAATTCTATGGCCGTGTCGAAATTGCCTTTGGCATTTTGCAGGCTTCCAGCCCTGCCATAGCAGGCACCAACCTCAACATGGTTTTCACCAAGCAGTGGTAGCAGAATCGCCAATGCTTTATAAACATATTCAAGTTTTTTGTCAAGATCACCGGCAAATCCGTACTTTCCCATTTTGAAATAAGCCCTGCCCACTTCCAGATGATTTTCTCCGAAGACCCGGCGTCTGCTAGCCAAAGCTTTTTCCAAATAGAAATTAACGCTATCGCGCTCTGCGGTTTGGGAAAGCTTCTCGGCGCGAGCCAAATATTGATTGGCCAGCGTCGTATCCTCGCGAATCGAGGAAACGCCGGTCTGTGCGATAGCGGCGTCTAAACACAAAAGCACTAAATAAAGGTAACGGTACATAGTTTTATCTCCCAATGAGAATGAAGCTTGCCCATGCCAACATCCTTCTCGAGATTTTTCTGAAGCAGAAGAAGAGTGAAATTTGCAAGAACTTTTTGAGCAAAAATACGACGGGTCTTTTTATTTCCGATTTTTCCCGGCATTCGATTGGAATCGTTCTGCTAAAAAGCAAGGCAATGGACGTTTTTCGAAAGTTTCTTGCTGATACCCTTCCCAGCATTCAAATCTTGAGCCTTCCGGCAAATACTCATGAATCCCTTTTCAAGGCCGCTCGAGAATTTGCTTTGGATCTCGACGACGCTTATCAACATGTTCTTGCCAAGAATTTCAACCTGAAGATCGCGATGATGGATCAGGATTTTCGACGGGTTGACGATGTTGATATCATTTTTCCTTGATCCATCACAGTACCATCGCCGGAACACTTCCGTTCCTACCTTCCCATCAGCACAAATCCGGCCCAGCTCTGCGGCGCGGCGGTTTCGGGATTGGCAATCATCTTCAGCTTGGCTGCGCGTAAAGCCGCGGAATAAGTTTTACCCACTGCGATCTCGCGATAAAACTCGACCATCAAACGGCTGGTGTGCTCGTCATGAACTTTCCACAGCGACGCGACGATATTGCGCGCGCCGGAATAAAAAAAACCGCGCGTCAGAGCCATGAGACCCTCGCCCTTCATGATTTTTCCCGCACCGGTTTGGCAGGCGCTTAAGACCAGCAAATCTGCGTTTAAATCCAAATTATACATTTCGCCGGCATAGAGAATCCCGTCTTCCTGAGCGTCAGCAGTTCGCGGCTGCGAGAAAGCGAGATTGGATAATTTGGGGTTCTCGCTGTTGATGAAGCCATGCGTGGCGACATGAACAAATTTGTGGCCATTGACGTTCTTCTTGAAATTTTCCTCTGAAGCCTCCTCGTGCAGGTAGATGCGGCCGCCATAGGAAAAAGCCTGCACGATCGTTTGCAGCTCCTGTTCGCTGTATCTTAATTCATCCAGCGTTTTGCCGTCGCGGCTAATGAGATACGATGAAGCATCTGGGCGCGCCACGGTAAAAGAATTGAGAATACCTGGGCTCAACGTGCCATTTTTGCTGAACACTGGAGCGAAACCGACAAAGTTATTGCCATAACTTGCGAGGGAGATTTCCGGGCCAATGCTTAAAAACAAGGTGGAGGAGAAATGATACGAAATATCGTGTGCTCTGATCAAATACGGCAAACTCTGATAATCCGAAGAGGCGCCTTGCGCAATTGGCCCAGCGAGCAAAGACTCGAAGGGAATTTGAAACAACCCGCCATCAGGAATGATCACCCATTTAGGCTTTTCTCGCACCCAAGGCTCAATGGGTACAATCAATGTCTGGTATAACTCGCTGGCGTGATCCAAGTAAAAGGATTTCGAGGTGACATTCGTAAAGGAACTGGCAAATTCAGCCAGAATTTTTTCAAGGTTTGTGCTTTTGGGATAAACAACTACCGCAAACTTCCGTTGGGTAACAACAAAAGAAAAGACCGTTGTGTCTCCCATAAAGAACTCCATTACCGCTGTCTGCCCATCGAGTTTCTCTTGCAAGGCCGCCACCGAAACAGTTTGTGTCCTATATTTCAAATCATAATAGTTGGTATAGGATTTTTCAAAAGTTGCAATAAGCGCATCATAGTCGCGTTTGTGCTGAAAATATTGGTCTTCCAATTGAAGAATTTTGTTACTCTTCGACGTCCCGGCTCTGGACTTTTCCTTTTGAATCTCGGTTTCATCGAAGGTCAGGTTGATCCTCAAGCCCTTTTCCTGCTCCAACAAATCCTCTGGGATACCGCTAAACTGCTTGGCACGAGATTCCTGCAGTGACTGGGCAAGTATGGCGGCTTTGCTTTTTTCAGCAAAGGTAAAAGCCAAAGCCTGATAGGTCTTGTCATAAGTTATGTCATAAACTTGCAAGGCAACGGCAATGGCCTCGCCATAAAGCTTCATGGTATTCTCGCCCAACAAGAGCTTCGCTTCTTCTCCTTTATGTCCACTGCGGATATTGTCAACGAAATCGAAGATCAGTTGATAAGTTGACAATGCCGCATGAATGTCTTGATACTCATGCGAGGTTGTCTGGTAAAGCCGTGCAAACGTCTTTGCCTTTAATGAAAGGAAGTCAAGCAAAGCCCCTTTCAAATTCTGGTTGGCTAAAGGCGGGTTTTCATAAACATCGGTGTCGGCGAAATCGGAGGCGGCTGCAATAATAGCCAGTTGGAGGTAGTGAAGTGTTTTTTCGAATTCGTTAAGCTTGTAATAGAGCTCGCCGTAAACTTGGTACGTAATCGCCATGGAAATCGTGTGCTCTGCGCCTAAACGCCGAAACAAGGCAATGGCATCATCCAGGTATTTCATCGCCATCGCATGTTCTCCTTTGCCCATATAACTATATGCGATCATACGGTAATTATTGGCCACAAACAGGTTTTCTCCGAATGATTTCTTAAACGAATCTAAAGTTTTGAGTAGATACTCCAGGGCTTTATCGTACTCCCCGTTAGTGGCGTGCACCAAAGCCAAATTCACATAACTGCGGGTGACAAATTGGTGATTTTCGTCAAAGTTATGCCTGAAAATATTTCCGGAAGCTGTAAAATATTCAATTGCCCTTGCGAAGTCCTTTTTCTTAGCGTATTCTATAGCCAGGTTATTGAAAGTATGGCCCACATCCGGATGCTTCATCCCCAGCAATTTCTGCCGGATAGCGAGCGCTTTGTTTTCCCAGATTATCGCAAGATCAACATCGCCGTTATTGCCATGGATAGTTCCGATGCTGAAATAGCTGTCGGCAACATCTAGATTGCTCTCCCCAAACAAACGCAGTTGGATGTCCAAAGCCTTATGCATGTATTCGAGTTTTTTATCGCGGTCATTTCGAAATCCATAGTATCCCATTTTATAGTACGCTTTAGCGACGAGTGGATGATTCTCCCCGAATGCTTGACGTCGAATGGCCAGCGATTTTTCAATGTACTCATCAGGAGATTGGCCGCCGCCTTGATTCGCATAGGCAGCAGCAAGGTTTTCGTAAATCGAGGCTATTTCAGGATGATTTTCGCCCAACTTATCAGTCCCGATTTCTAAAGTTTTATGCAAAAACGCCAACGCCTCGGTAATTTTATCCTTCAATCTCAGGTTGTTTCCAAGCTGGCTACAGCATTGCACATACCGAACCCAAAGATTGAAATCGTTGCCTAGCTTTGCTGATTTTTCGTAAATGCCGATGGCTTTTTCATAATAAAAAATTGAACTGTCGTATTGCGCCTCTTGAAAGAATTTTTCCGCGCTGGTGTGATACGCACGCGCCAAAGCCGTATCCTCTTTTGTCGGTGTAACAGGCACCTGCCCAAAACAGTAGCCAGCCAGAGACAAGCAAGGTATTTTCACGAGCACGAGGACGAGGTAAAAAGAGCATCTCAAAAAATAAGATTTGTTTGAATCTTGTTTATGCCTGATTTTATCCTTCATTTTTCATTCCAGCTTCTGTTGGACAAGTACAAATTCCGATTGTCTATCGCCTCTCCTCACTAATTGTGAATTTACCTAAATATGCCATTTCTCCCTGATACTCCAGCGTCCAATAATAAAGCCCCGGCGTCAGGCGTTCTCGCAAGCGATACTCTTGCCCCTTCACTTGGAAGTTGTGAATTAGCGCTTCCTGATTGTTCAAAATCTTCAGCTCCAGCGGCAACTCAACACTTTCCTCACCTCTTTTGATATGCCAGCGAAACAAAATATCTCCCGAGGAAAATTGTTCATCATGGCGTGGGGAAATCACTGAAACAGCCAAATCCGCGGATCGTAGCGCCTGCCCAATCAAGCTTTCAAGCCGCGGTGAAACCGCAAAATTAGCCGCATAGTTTTCTGCGGCCTCTTTGCCGCGAAAGATTGGTGAAACCAAAATCAGAATGACCAGCGCGGCCACAACGCCGGCGTAAATCCAGGCGTTGGGCGTCACTCTAAAAAAATCGGAGATCGCCCCGAGAAAGCCTGCCCGCGGCTTCGCGCGTCGTGATTGTGTAACTTCGCCGATTGCGGTGATGCGTTCTTCTTTGATCAGCTTGATCATCTGTCCCCGCAGGCGCAATTCTGCCAAACACTCTGGGCAGCCGAAAACGTGCTGCTCGAAGGACTCGGCCTCCTGCACCGGCAGCTTGTTGAGCAGGAAATCGTCGAGGCGTTGTTCGCGATCCATCATTTCGCACTTCATGTGATTGGCCCTCTCTGTAAGAATAACCCAAGCAGGGCAAATATTGATGCGACTTTGCCGGCTTTTTCCCAGGCTTTACGCAACAGCTTTATGGCATAATGAATGCGCTCGCTCACCCGGCGCGGCGGCAGACCGAGCTGCGCGCTGATTTCCGCTACGGATAATTCTTTGAAATAGCGCAAATCCAAAGCTTCCTGGTATGCCGGTTTCAATCTGCGCAAGCATGTTCTGAGAAGCTGGGCGAGTTCTTCGCTTTCCAAACGATAGTCTTCCGCAGCCTCAGCCATTTTCTCGGCAAAAGCATCGTGTTGAAAAACCCGGCGATCACGTTTCTGTTCTTTGAACCAATCGCGAATTTTATTGTGGGTCACGCCCCAGACGAATGCATCGAGAGAAATCCAATGGTCGGGTTGAAAGCTTGCTTTGGAAAGCTCTTGCATCAAAGCGAGATGCACCTCACTCGCCACATCTTCAAGGCTGAAAGCATCGGTTTTCAGGACGCGGCAAATCTTCCAAAAAATGGCCGTTTTGTAGCGCTCGAATAATTCTTTTTTCGCCGCGGCGTCTCCGGCCTGAATACGGGACACCAACTGCCGTTGCTGATCGTTCATGCATCCGGTTCCGGGCTGTCTGCGGAAGCTTGCGCTGTCGAAGGAATGGATTGAATTTAGGATTGAGAATAAAATAACTTTCCCTTTTCTCAAACCGCGAATGGGCGCTAATCAACGCGAATCGAGAACATATCAGCGTCCATTCGCGTTGATTAGCGGTTTCAATGGACGGGCAAGTTATTTAAAACGGCGATCCTTAAAAGTGACGATGGCACTGGAAGGAAAAGCAGCCAAGCGCAAAAAGCAAGAGGTTTTCTAACAGCACGTTGAGGTCTGACGCGCCCTCGCAACTTTTCAAATTCTCAAGCCCGCCTGAAATGATAACTTTTTGGCCTCGTGACTTCCATGAATCCATGATGCGATAACGAGCACCCCAGCCCGCTTTCCTTATAACCAACCCAGGGCAAAGCGGGATCGAGATAGTCGCAACGATTGAGATAAACCGTGCCGGCTTGAATGTGCGGAGCAAGTCGCAGCGCCGCTTGTTCATCGCGCGACCAAATGCTGGCGGTGAGGCCGTAGCGGCTGGCGTTCATCAAACGCACGGCTTCTTCGTCTCCCCCAACCGGCATGATGCCGATGATCGGGCCGAAGTTCTCTTCTTGCATGACCTTCATATCGTTCGAAACATTCACCAGCACCGTGGGCTCGAAGTAATTGCCGTGGCCATTGACAAGCGTTGCCTTTCCGCCGAGCAAAACTTGAGCGCCGCGATGCACGGCTTCTTCGATTTGTTCTTCCAACACACCCATTTGCTTTTTCTGCGCGAGCGGGCCGAGATAAGTTTCGTCGGCAAGCGGATTGCCGAGTTTATACGATTGTACTTCTTTCAAACAGGCCTCCAGAAACTCGTCATAGATTTCTTTGTGAACATAAATGCGCTCCACCGCACAGCAGCTTTGGCCGCAGTTGTAAAAGGCTCCATCGGCCACGTTGGGCACGGTAAAAGCCAGATCGGCATCCGCGCGCACATAGGCAGGATCTTTTCCGCCCAGCTCGAGGCCCACGCGCTTCAATCCCGCCGCGGCTTTTTGATAGACTTCATGGCCGCCAGCGACGGAGCCGGTGAAAAACACGGCGTCGATCTCCGGCGCCTGCACGAGAAAATCTCCGCCGTTCCGGTCTACTGTCGCCGCTTGCAGCACACCCTCGGGCAAACCCGCCGCGGCATAAGCTTCTTGCAGGCGCAAAGCGCAAAGCGGCGTGAGCGAAGAATGCTTCAGCAGCACGGCGTTTCCTGCGAGAATCGCCGGCGCGACGATGTTGATCGAAATCAACAGCGGATAATTCCACGCGGCGATATCCAGCACTACGCCGCGCGGCTCGTGCGCAATTTTGCGAAAGAATCCGGGTTTTTCCGCCAGGATTTCATCGGCCAATGCTTCTGCCGCAATCGCGGCCATGAAGCGCGCACGCTCCGCCATGGTCGCCACTTCCGCACGTGCTTGTTTGATAGGCTTGCCCATTTGCAGCGTGATTTCTCGTGCGATTTCTTCCTGCCGTTTCATCATCTCATCGATGAAACGATGCGTGAGGGTGGCGCGCTCGGCTATGGGCGTCCCGCGCCAATTGCCAAACGCCTGCCGCGCTCTTTGCAGCATGGCGTGCAGTGCTTTTTTATCCGGCATCTCGAGCGTTTTGAAAATCTCATTGGTGGCGGGATTTTCGAGGGCTAGCTGGTGCGCGTGTGGCATTTTTTTACCTGCGACGGTTGATACTTGAACTTTACCTCAAAAGGTGACGAAAAGTAACGCCCGCTCCGAGCAAAGACAAGACAAAATTTGGAACGGCACAAAGGATCGGCGTTGAGGGCAAGGCCATCTGCACGGCTTGAAAAATTCGGGTGGAATTGGTAAATTGATTCATAATAGTGCAGTTTCATCTTGAAAACTGTACTTTGTCATGCCATCCCGCCGTTGCGGAGGTTTTTCAACGGCAGTTTTTTATACTTTTTCCGCGGGAGAAAATTTTTGTCTTTTTACGGAGAGTGCACTTGTAACTGGCTACCACGGATTTTCATCCCGAAGGGTCGGGATGAACACCGTAGCCCTGCGGGCGGCTCCAACAGATAGATTAAGTCCAACGGACAAAACTTTTGGTCTTTTCATCACTTGGGCTTAATCTATCCGTTGGCGATAAGAGGCTGGAATTTTATCCTGAGTTTGAAAAGCCGATCGCCTAACGCACGGTATGTTCTGCTTGAAAGTGCTCGGTATCTGCGGGAATGCCGAAGAAGGATTTCAGCTCGGCGGGAATGATTTCATCGATGGTTATTTCGTGATCCGCATAAACGTTATAGGCCTTGACCAATTCCTCCAATTTCACTTTGCGCCGGTCACGGCGCTCGGCGCCAAAGCCGGCCCCGATGCCGGCCTGCTCACGGCGTGCCTCCAGAATCATGTCACCAATCTGCTCGAAATAGTAATTTTGCATGGAACGGCCAATAAGGTCGCTGACCGAGTCATTGACCACTTTTTCTTTCTCGCCAAACTCACGCAAGGTGTTTTTGGAGTGAAACTTATCCAAAGCTTTGGCAAGCAGTTTATCTATCCCCAGGTAAACAAAAAGCGCCCGTTGGCGTTCGTAGTATTCCGTCTTCAGCGCAAAAGTGGCCAACAAGTACTGCTCCACCAGGGCCCGCTCACTCACGGTCATTTTTCGGTGCGTGGCATAGCGCAGCGAATTATCAGCGCGATGATATTCGATCCGCGCCAGCAAATCCGCGAAGACAAAGTAAAAGAGTTCTTTCATAGTCACCGCTGTCCTTATTTTTCAGCATGAGGAGACCTCAGTCCTGATGCTCACATTCGATATTCGTGCCCGCTACTACGTTTAGACAAAACCTAAGCATAAGAACACTTACTCCCTATGAAACCACATACAAAATTGGTTCCAAAACCCCTTGGAGCAGATCAGCAGGCAGTTGTGCACTGGTTTTATTCAATTAACACAATCGCAGCGGGTAGAATATGGAGGAGACGGCGTGATTTGCAAAAGCCAAGATTGTAATTCTTACATAGCTTGGCGCAGCACAAAAACTGGAAAGACTGGCGATAACGAGTAAAACCTGCCAGCGACTTGAAACAGAATCACTTGGGATGCCGAGACTATTTTTCTGCCTTCCATGTTTGGTTCTTTAAGCACTTATTGGGCCTAGCGCAAAATTATCCATGTCGAAAAAAGCAAACCCTGCTTTGAGAGAAACGCCCTATTGGACGGATTCCTTCCCGATTGCCGCCTTGACTCAAAACCCACCGGCCGACCTTCCGGCACAAACAGACCTCGCCATCATTGGCGGCGGATTGACCGGCCTGTCAACGGCACTGCATGCGGCAAAAAGAGGGGCGAGAGTTGTTCTCTGCGAGCAGGAAAAAGTGGGCTGGGGCGCCAGCACGCGCAACGCCGGCATGGCGCTCACGGGCTTGAAGCTCTCGCCCGAAATGCTGGTCAAAAAATACGGACGCGAGCGCGCGCGACGATTTTTTCGATCTTCGCTCGAAGCCATTGCCGAGCTCGAACAACTTCTCATCGCGGAAAAAATCGCTTGTGATTTTCAGCGCTGCGGTGATTTGTGCGTCGCATATAAGCCTTCTCACTTTCAAGGCCTGCGGGCATCACAAAAATTCTTGCGGGAGAATTTTCACCATGAAACGCAATTGCTGGCAGCGGCAGAAATGAAAAAGGAGCTGGGCTCACCAATCTATCACGGCGGCTTGATCGATACTAAAAGTGCCGGGCTGAATCCGGCCAAACTGGTTGCAGGGTTGGCGGTAGCCGCGCAGCGCGCCGGGGCATTGCTCTTCGAGAACACTCCGGTGCTCTCCTGCCGCCGCCAGTTCTCGGGATTTCTGCTGGCAACCTCACAAGGAACGGTGCAAGCCCGAGAGGTCGTTGCCGCAACAAATGCTTATACGCCGGCTTTTCTATCCAATCTGCGGCGGCGCATCATTCCCCTGGGCAGCTATATCATTGTGACCGAAAAGCTGGAGGAAAACCTGGCGGCAGAACTGCTGCCTTCGAATCGCATGGCTTACGACACGAAAAATTTTCTCTTTTATTTCCGCCGCACGCCGGATGATCGACTGCTTTTCGGCGGGCGTACCAGTTTCACGCCCATGGCTGATCAAAACGCTGCCAAAATTTTACAACGGGACATGGTGCAAGTCTTTCCGCAATTGCACGCCATCAAAATCGAATACGCCTGGCATGGGAACGTCGGATTTGCGTTTGATCAAATGCCGCATCTCGGCATGCACGAGGGCCTGCACTACGCCATGGGCTATGCCGGCCACGGCGTGGTGATGAGCGTCTATTTTGGCAAGTGTCTCGCTCGGATACTATGCGACGAGGAATGCGATTCGCCTTTTTTGAATTTGAGTTTTCCCAGGCGTATTTTCTATCGCCGCCAGCCATGGTTTTTGCCGGTGGTTGGGATGTACTACAAATTTCTCGATAGATTTTCAGCTTGAATGTCAATAAATAATGATTATTTTATTGCACTTCGATTCAAGCTGAGGGGGCGGAATGGCAAGCAAAGTGTTGGGGAAGATTCGTGCGTGTGTTCGATCCGGCAGCTATGAGTTAACTACACATGCGAACGACGAAATGGCCGACGATGAGCTGAGTATTCTGGAGGTCGAAAGCTCGATGTTGTCTGGTCGCATCGTACGAATTCAGAAAGGTGACTTTCTTGGCGACAAATACACTATTCATGGCCCGGGAAAGCATTCCGAGACAAGAATTTGCACGATTGGGAGGTTTCTGGCGTCAGGGCGATACCGCATTGTTACGATTTACGAAATTCAATGTGAGGATTGAAACATGGACCACGATCGGTGTGAGTATTGTAGTGGCACGGTTCGCGAACAAATCTTGCCACGAGAGATATTTCGTCACAAAAACGGCCTAGTTATTCTAGAAAATGTGCCTGTAGGAGTTTGTGATCAATGCGGGCACCACTATTATGGCGCAAAAGTGTTGCATCAGGTCGATCAAATTGCAAAGGGCCAAAAAGAACCGGAACGAACAGAATCCGTACCCATTGCGGTTTATCGCTGATTCATCATTTGATCCTATGAGTTTTACTGTCTAGGCATGAAGCAAGATTCTTTCCACCTTTTTCTCCCTGCTATCCGAGCTCTCGACCCCTCCTAAAAAAATCCCAAAATTCCATTTGCATTTTTGCTCCAACAACCGTACTATATCAATAAATCTTGATATAGTTATTTTCTTAAAAATATGTTACACGTTTTCAAAGCCTTGAGTGATCCCACGCGGTTGCGCCTGCTTGCCATTCTGTCGCAGGGCGACTTCAACGTCAATGAGTTGCTGGAAATTTTGCGCATGGGCCAGTCCCGCATCTCGCGGCATTTGAAAATCCTGACGGACAGCAAATTGCTCACCAATCGCCGGGAGGGCAATTGGATTTATTACTCCCTGGCCACGAATGGCGAAGATTCGGATTTGGCCAGGACCATGCCGATCGCACTCCACGGCGCGAAAGCATTGCCGGAGTGTGAAGGCGACTTGCAGCACCTCGAATCCATCGTGCAGCGACGGCGTTCATTGAGCCAGAAATATTTCAATCGCGTCGGCCCGGAATGGGAAAAACTGCAGCGTGAAGTGCTTGACAGCAACAACTATCGCGAGCAAGTGCTGGAGCTTGTGCCGTCCCACAAAGAATCCGTGGCTGATCTGGGAGCGGGCGCCGGCTTGCTGCTTCCCGAGCTGCTGCAAAGATTTTCTCATGTCACGGCCGTTGATTCCTCGCAAACCATGCTGAAGGTGGCGGCCGATTATGTCGCACAGCAATTGCCGCAGCACCGTTCGCGCTGCGAATTTCGCCTCGGCGAGCTGGAGCATTTGCCCATTTCTGATCGCGCGGTGGACGCGGCGGTGGCGTGTATGGTGTTGCATCACGTGTCCCATCCCGCGGCGGCGATCAAGGAAGTTTATCGTATCATCAAGAGGGGTGGCCGGTTTATCATTGCGGATTTGCAGCAGCACGATATTGCCGAAATGCGCGAGCAGTATGCGGACCTGTGGCTGGGATTCAAAAAGGCCGACGTCTCCAAATGGTTGCGCGCAGCAGGATTTACTGTGGATAAAGCCGAAGTTCTGAACAAGAGCAAGAATATGAAAGTGCTGCTGGTGCAAGCAAGCAAGAATATTTAGCGTTGTAACATGGATTTTTGCGTTTTGGATTTTCATTCTTTAAAAAGAGGATCATCATGTTCGAAACGGAAGTCGTCAACCCAAAAACCGCAACCGTGAGTGCCAACGGCAAAGGCGCAACCGGTTCTTCCTTCAGCGATTACAAAGTCGCCGACCTCAAACTCGCCGAATGGGGCCGGAAAGAAATCGAATTGGCCGAAAAAGAAATGCCGGGCCTCATGGCATTGCGGGAAGAATACGGCACCAAGCAGCCGCTCAAGGGCGCGCGCATCGCCGGCTCCTTGCACATGACTATTGAAACCGCGGTGCTGATCGAAACGCTGGCGAAGCTCGGCGCACAAGTGCGCTGGTCTTCGTGCAACATCTTTTCGACGCAAGATCATGCCGCCGCTGCCATTGCCGCCGCCGGCGTTCCCGTGTTCGCGTGGAAAGGCGAGAGCGAGGAAGAATACTGGTGGTGCATCGATCAAACGCTGAAATTTGACAATGGCCAGGGCCCGAACATGATCCTCGACGACGGCGGCGATCTCACGCATTGGGTGCATGAAAAGCGTCCGGAATTGTTGCCGGGCATCAAAGGCATCTCCGAAGAGACCACCACGGGCGTGCATGCGCTGTACAAAAACTTGAAAGACGGCAAGCTCAAAGTGCCGGCGTTCAACGTCAACGATTCCGTGACCAAAAGCAAATTCGACAACCTTTATGGCTGCCGCGAATCGCTGACCGACGGCATCAAGCGCGCGACCGACGTGATGATCGCGGGCAAGATCGCGGTGGTCGCGGGTTTTGGCGAGGTGGGCAAAGGCTCGGCGCAATCGCTGCGGGCGTTTGGCGCGCGTGTGATCGTGACCGAAATCGACCCCATTTGCGCGCTGCAGGCTGCGATGGAAGGCTATGAAGTCGCGACGATCGAAGACTACGTGGCCAAAGCCGATATTTTCGTGACCGCGACCGGCTGCAAAGACATCATCACCATCGATCACATCAAGCGAATGAAAGACGGTGCCATCGTGTGCAACATCGGGCACTTCGACGTCGAGATTCAAGTGGCGCAGTTGAATGCCTTCGCCGGCATCAAGAAAATCGAAATCAAGCCGCAGGTGGACAAGTACGTTTTCCCGGATGGCCGTGCGATTCTGCTGCTGGCCGAAGGCCGCCTGGTAAACCTGGGCTGCGCCTCGGGGCATCCTTCTTTCGTGATGTCCAATTCCTTCTGCAATCAAGTGCTGGCGCAAATCGAGTTGTTCAACAACAAGTACGAGATCGGCGTTTACACTTTGCCCAAACACCTCGACGAAAAAGTCGCGCGTTTGCATTTGGGCAAGCTGGGTGTGAAGCTGACCACGCTGAACAAAGAGCAAGCAGATTATTTGGGCGTGCCGGTTACCGGGCCGTTCAAGCCGGATTATTATCGGTATTAAGGTTGAGTTGTTTTGTTTGAAAGGCACAGGCATCTGCCTGCGCCTTTTTTGTTTTTATCAATTCGCGTATCGAGTGAAGCCAGACTTTGTCTCAAAGAATCGAGTTCCCATCTCAAGCTCCGCGTGTCTGGGGCTGACTCCCCTCACTTTGCCTTGGTTGGATAAAGGCCGCGGTTATGCTGCCTCAGCCAACACAACGTTTTCAAGCAAAAGCGAAGGTAGCTGGCCTTGTCCCAAAACCACACTTGAGCGAAGTCAGACTTGGACTCAAAGAATCGAAACGCCATCTCAGCCCTTTGCGTCCAAGTCTGACTTCCCCGGGTTGTGCCTTTCCCGGGTTTTGTCAGCGCTGCCGCTGTTCTCGTGCTCGGATTTTGCGCATCAACTTTGGCTCCCAATCATCGGCAAGAGGATCGAGCACAAACTCCTGATAGAGCATGGCATCATTGGCAAAAAGTTTCAGCAAGGGTGAAAAGTCGCAGAGAACTCCCGCGCGCTTTCCGATCACATCGCGAAAATTTGAGTACGGCCAGTCCTCCGGCTTGCGGCACAATCTCGCCTTCACCGGATTGCGATGGAGATAGCCTGCCACGCGCATCAAATAACCGGCGTCTCCCACGTGTTCATCGCGGAACGGCCCTTGTAACAGCGAACCTACGGTGCGATATTTCTCATTGTAGGTCTTGCTCAGGCTAGTGCCAAAGGCTTGCATCATGAGAGAAACAGCGTTTTCGCCATCCTGCCGCGCCAGCAGGTGATAGTGGTTGGGCATCAAGCAATAGGCGATCAGTGTGACGGGGTAGGATTCCAAATAGTCTCGCAGTCGCCGCAGGAAATAAAGAAAGTCGCGATCATTATGGAAAATCGGCGCCTTGCGGTTGCCGCGATTGTACAGGTGATAAATGTGCCCGGTGAGCAGCTTCATGCGGCGATTCATCGGCCCCTCGTTCAAAATCATTGTTGGATAGACTGCTTACAGAATAGCTTTTCTCCTGCCAGTTGCAAGCGCTTTTATTCGTTTCGAGCGATCCCGAGGCTTCGGGATGGACACCTCGAGTTGAAACGCCATCTCAGCCCTTTGCGTTCAGGTCTGACTTCTCCGCCCGCATCCTGCATAGTGTTTTGACACATCTGAGTAAAGACACCACAGCCCAGCTGTCTTGCCTACCTCACAGTTTCGTTCCAGACACAAAAAACGTGTGTATTTCGACAGTTTGCAATGCGCGAACGAGGGTAGGCAAATCCATGGCAAATAGAACTTTCCACCCGACACCGGCGGGCGGATTGGCGAAGTTTGAAAAGCATATATGCCTGGCACGTCCGTTGCAAAAACGAAGAGGTAATGACGCTGGCCAAAGCCTTTTGCCATGATCCACAAACAAGACGACACCTTGCCGGTGGCAGTGCGGAACAACATCATGAAATCGTCTTCTGATTCTCTCGACCAAATTGCAGGAGTGTTGCCATGAGAAAGAGCTGTTTCACTGTGCTTCTTGCGCTGGCCATAATGTTGGGCTGGCAAACGGCGAACGCACATCACTCGCGCGAGGCGCGCGTGGAAATGTGGACGGCGCCATGCCCTGACGATCCATACGACGACGCGCACCTGGAAGTTTTTTTGCGGTTGAGCGAGCGCGGCTATGTCACCGTTTATCAGATCACGCCCTATGGAAATGTGGAAGTCCTCTACCCGCGGCCGTATCATCGCCAGCATGAGCTTCGCCCCGATCGCATTTACTATCTCAGCGATTTGGCGGAGGATGTTTATTTGTATGATGAAGAAGAAGGTGACGCGCAAATTGGTGTGATCTATACGCCCGAGCCGGTAGTGCTCGCGCCGTGGCTGGAGAGAAGTTTTGTCGAGGCTGGTCTGGTGATCAGAACGAGCCCCATCATTTATGCGCGCTTTGATTTTCCAGGCATCTTCGCGCGCGTGGAAGCGGATGTCCGCATCCACTTGGGCACGCGTTGCGCGCCAGTGTTCGTCGTGAAACCGGTTTACGTTCGCCCGCGAGTCATTTGCCGCGGCCCGGAGCGCGACTACCGCTATGGGAGATCCAAACCCCATTACAAAAAACGCGATTATGACAAACGCGGCTATGAGCCGCGGTTTGCACCACCGGAGCGCGTGCCGGCAGAACCGGAAAGAAGAACGTATGAAAGGCGTGACGCGGAGGTGAGACGAGTCGCTTATCCTGCTCGCACGCCAGAAAAAGAGCAGGGTCCGGTCGCAAGCGTCTCTTCGCCGCACTCGCGCCGGGAGCGTAAAGAATCGCCAAAACAGCTGCAGTCGCGTGATGAAGAAAAGCGCAGCCCGTCGTCGCGGCGCGGCCGGGAAAGCCGTGCGGATGATTGAGCGCCTCATGCTACGCCATAAGGCACTCAAAGTCAGAATAAAATCTGAAAGTTTCTTCGCCAACGGATGGGAAGCGACCAACGGATTCAGAATAATCCGTTGGTCGTTTTTGATCCGTTGGAGAGTTTTTTGTCTAAAGCTGCTCCGTAACGAGCTTCGGTTTTCAGCTTGTCGAAGCCGGATTGTTGAACTTCGCACCCTTCGACAAGCTCAGGGTGCGGCATCCCCTTTATTGAACTCAGCGCAGACGAATTCCAATATGGAAACCAAACGAGAAATCCAAGATTTCCTTTAGATCAGCATCCAGTGGCAGCCGAAATTGCACACCTGGCCACGCTCGGCCCAAGCCAAGGCTGGCGGCCAGTCCGAGCTCATGCACCGTGCGTTCGCCGAAGCTGCCTTCACCCACGCTTAGAAACCACCGCCCGTTAGCGCCGCCTTGGACGCTGACTGTTTCGGTTTCATATCCTGCCTGCGCGCTGTAGAGCAGGAACCATTCAGTGGCATCATCATTTTCCTGTCTTTCGGTGTTGATCCAGAAGGACGGGCCGCAACGCAGCCGCAGGGAAAGGCCATTGTGGTGCCGGTACTGAAAATTGGCCAGCGCGATGAGGGGCAGGTAATCGGGCACAAAGGCTTCGAGGCGCTCGGCAAATTCCGCCAGCACGGCGATGCTCGTGCCCAGGTTGTTTATCCTCGTCATCGGTGCGCGTGCGCCGATTTCTGCAAAAAACAGGGAATTCTCTCCACCTATTTCCAGGCCGAGATAGGGATTGCCGAGGGCGCTCCCGGATACGTTTTCGCCACCATCACTGCCGGTGGAAAATTCAACGCCGCCATGCGCAAATGGAAGCTCCGTCACCACCGCCGCCCTGGCCGATAAGGGGTAACGCAGAGACAGAAACATCACCGAAGTTGGAAATGTGGTGTTGCTCAAAAAGAACGCATCATCAAAATTGGGCTTGAGAATTTCAAGTGCGAGGGCGGGATGCTGATGGCCGTCCAGCCGGATAGATTGCGCCGTCAGCAAGGCGGGGAGAGACCAGGCTGCGGTAATGACCATTGCCATGGCACAGATCGGCCGGGGTGATGAGGTTCGCATCGTGCACTCCTTTTGTTCCAGGATGTGGCGGGATTAATGATCGCACTAAAAAACGCTGATTCTGATGCTCTGAAACTCGGTCCCAGAGAGAGGATGCCCTTCACCAGCTTTCAGGCGGCTCGCATGGTAGCTGAGGTCGAGATGATTGTACATGAAATTCAACCAGGTCTCGTCCCGGCTGGCAGGGTTGAAATGGCGTATCAACTTGAGAACACCGTGCAAATTGAAGCCGACGCCCTCGGTGTCATAAGACAAGTGGCCAAGTGGGTCGTCATAGTGGCCATGGCGAACAGATACGATTTCAGCCAAACCTAATTCCCATCCCTTCTTGCTGATGATCTCAGCGCCTCCTTTTCGCAGCATAACGTTGTCCCAGAAATCAATATCCCCCAACCAGCCGTCATAGCTGACCTCCCCGCTCGCATCGATGCGCACCAGCAACTGTTCCGATTCATGCACATGCTCGAAAGAGAGCAG
The DNA here is from genome assembly GCA_044869275.1 of bacterium. GTDB lineage: Bacteria > Zhuqueibacterota > Zhuqueibacteria > Zhuqueibacterales > Zhuqueibacteraceae > JBIOXB01. The sequence continues at coordinate 71,794 of JBIOXB010000014.1, read as the reverse complement.
CCGCCAGGCTGGATTGAATATCCTTGAAGCTGAAACCCACTCCGCCTTGCACGAGGTCGTCGAATCCCACGCCCGCCGACCAAACGTTGGCGCGCTCGGTGGCGTGAAATGTGCCGATCACCTCGGGCCCGGACTCGTCAGTGATGGCGATCTCGCCCAGGTCCAAAGACACGCGCGTATAGGCAAGGCCAAAACTGAGGGTCTTATTTTGATTGTAGTGTTGGAAGGGATAACCTAAGAGCACGGTTTTCGAATCATATCCCAGGCCCGAGGCCAATTGCGGCAACCATTGACTTGAACCGGGATAGACTTCGGCTACGAAGGAATAATCGAGCGACATGCGGCCTAGCTGCGCGGGATTGAAAGCGACCGCGAACGCATCATTTCCCGTGTAGGCGACAGAAGTTCCGCCCATGCCGTTGGCGCGCGGCGAGGGCTGAATCAACAGAAACAGGACTCCGGCCGAGCCCGGACCTTGCGCCCACGCGGCGGGAATGATTACGGCCTGCAGGATGAGCAGGAATGCATGCAGAGTTTTCATGGGGCCTCCCGGTATTCTTCTGCTAGAATGACACCGCCGAATCCCCAGCGACCCGGCGCAAGAGGCCAGCGATCACGGTTTGTGTCCAAGACTTGGTAAAAATTAGTTCATGACATATCAAAAAGCAACAACCGATAAGGAGTCTCTCCAACGTTATCGTTTCCCTACCTGAGTCCGGCCGGCAAGCCGTCAGCATTCTCTTGCCTCTCTGTGCACAATCGGTTAACTTTCACGGCAAATGTCATCCGTATTCCATGAGAGAAAAGGAGCGAAAGCATGCGATCACGTCCCTCGGCAGTCATTGGGTTTATCATCGGCGCTTCCTGCTTTTTTTTGTTAGGCGCCATCTTTCAAGCGCAATCTAAAATCGCCATTTCGCGCGAGATGGTGGCGGCCGCGGAGCAGCTTTTCGGCCTGCACTTCAACGAAGCCAAGCGCGATTCCCTGCTGGGAGATTTGCAGGAGAACCTCGACAATTATCAAAAGCTGCGCGCGTTGAAAATCGACAACAGCGTGCCGCCGGCGCTGCATTTCAATCCGGTCCCCGTGGGAATGAAATTCGACACGCAGCGCAAGCCTTTAGTGCTGAGTGCGCCGCCCCCAGTTGCCGCGCCGGCAAAAATGGAAGATTTGGCTTTCGCTTCGGTGCGAGAATTGGCTGAGTTGCTGCGCACGCGCAAAATTACTTCGACGCAGCTCACGAACATGTATCTTGCGCGTTTGAAAAAATACGGCCCGAAGTTGGAATGCGTGATCACGCTTACCGAGGAACTGGCGCGGCAACAAGCGGCGCGCGCCGACGCCGAAATTGCGGCCGGCAAAAATCGCGGGCCACTGCACGGCATTCCTTACGGGGCAAAAGATTTGCTCGCCACCAAAGGTTACAAGACGACCTGGGGCTCGGTGCCATTCAAAGAGCAAGTGATCGACCAGGATGCGACGGTGATTCAACGGCTCGAAGCCGCCGGCGCGGTACTGGTGGCGAAATTGACGATGGGCGAGCTGGCGTGGGGCGACGTGTGGTACGGCGGCAAAACGCGCAATCCCTGGAATCTGGAACAAGGCTCGAGCGGCTCTTCCGCAGGCTCGGCCTCGGCAACGGCGGCGGGGCTGGTGGCGTTCGCGATCGGTACGGAAACGTGGGGTTCGATTGTCTCGCCTGCAACGCGATGCGGCGTCACCGGCTTGCGGCCGACGTATGGCCGCGTGAGCCGCACCGGCGCGATGGCGTTGAGCTGGTCCATGGACAAGATCGGGCCGCTGTGCCGCACCGTGGAAGATTGCGCGCTAGTGTTCAATGCGATTTATGGACCGGATGGCCTTGATCAAACGGTGGTTGATCTGCCTTTCAATTACGCGCCCAATGCCAAACTCAGCCAATGGCGCATTGGGTATTTGCAGAAAGACTTCGAGCAGGATTCAACCTATCGCGTGACGAATGAAGCATGCCTGGCAAAGCTGCGTGCATTGGGGGCGCAGCTCATGCCTCTGGAACTGCCGAAACTGCCGGTGGAAGCAATGACCGTGATTTTGAGCGCGGAAGCCGCGGCGGCGTTTGACGATCTCACCCTTTCAGGCCGGGACGATCTGCTCGTGCGGCAAATCAAAAATGCCTGGCCCAATGCCTTTCGCTCGGCGCGTTTCATTCCGGCCGTGGAGTACGTGCAGGCCAATCGCGCGCGTGCGATGCTGATTCAGGAAATGGCGACGACCCTGAAGGACATCGACGTCTACATTGCACCCTCCTTCGGCGGCAATAATCTGCTGTTGACCAATCTCACCGGGCATCCCTGCGTGACCGTGCCAAATGGTTTTGATCAAAAGGGCAGCCCGACCAGCATCAGTTTCATGGGGAGATTATATGACGAGGCCACAGTGCTTGCCGCCGCGAATGCTTATCAACAGGCGACGGATTTTCATTTGAAACATCCGGCGATGAAGTGGGTGGACGAAAAATGACGATCGTTCTGCGTTGGCGTGAGAATGCAACAGCTTGTCAATGCACAGACGCTGAGCGCGCAGCGCGACAGAGTCACAACCAAAATGGTTACACGCGGATCAAAAGACCACACGGGAATTTTTGAACTATCCGCGTGGTTTTTTAATCCGCGTGCACCTAATCTTTGCTCAATTGTAAAGCTCTCACTTATCTGGTTGCTGAAAAACCCACAAAAAACCCAAAATTGTCATTCGCGCGAAAGCGGGAATCCACGATTTCCTTGCATTTTCCGTATGCCCACCATCGCGGGCATGACATGGAAAGAGTTTTTCAGCATCCTGTTAGACGCAACCTCAAAGCGCCTGAAGGCGCTACTACGAGCATTAAATCAATGTTTGCTCTTCTGTGAGACCCGCACAGAAACGATTTTGATTTCTGGCGTGGGCTGCTCTTGCTTGGCGGGGGAGTTGCAGATTTTATCCACGACGTCCAGTCCTTTCACCACCTGCCCAAATACGGTGTGTTTGCCGTCGAGCCAGGGCGTGTCGATTTGATTGATGAAAAACTGCGAGCCGTTGGTGTTCGGGCCGGAGTTGGCCATGGCCAGGGCTCCACGAAGGGCTTTGTGAGAATGCAGCGCCGGGTCGTAAACATAACCGGTCGCCGCATACAACTCAGCAAGATTCATCTCTGCCACGAGCGCCAGTTCCTGCTGAATTTCCGGCATTCGGGCTTGCACGTCGGCTTGCGATTGCAAATTGAGCTTGCGGCCGATGTACATTTGCGCCTCGCGTGCGGCATACTGCGCGTCCTGCACTTTGATGGTGTCCAACCCCAATGAGGCGGCATTGATCTCATCCTTGAATTTGTAGCCGGGATCGCCCGTGCCCGTGCCCAGCGGGCAGCCGCCTTGCAGCATGAAATCTTTGATTACGCGATGAAACTTCAAGTCATCGTAAAAAGGTTTCTTCACCTTTTGCTTGGTTTTGGCGTCGGTGAACTCTTTCTTGCCTTCTGCCAGCTCGACAAAGTTGGCGACCGTCATGGGCGCGTCCTTTTCAAACAGCTCGATATAAATGTCACCGGCCGTGGTTTGCATCTTCACCACGGGATTTTTTTCATCCATCATGGGTTTCTCATATTGGACTTTGGGTTCGCAGCCAAGGGTGAATACGGTGAAAAGTAACATCCAGCTCAAATTTGACATCGATCTTCTCCAAAGTGATGAACCACCAGTTGGGCAATGGCAAAACGGCAAATCTCATTTCGCCTTTTTTGTTGCCGTTTTCGAACCTGGACAAAGTAAAGAAAAAGCGGGTGGGAGTCAACACCAGAAGCTGGAGCGGGATTTTTAGAAATAAAAAGCCTTCCGTAGAGACTTACGGAAGGCTGAATTATTAGGCGCAGGAAAGTGAGCGAACCCGAAGGTCATTGCTGATCGTCTGGTTTTGCTTCCTTCTGTGGCACAGTGCTTTTGGTGTCCGGCGTGGCGGCATTCGGATCGGCGGAGGCATTGTTGTACAGCAGACTGCGCAAGCGTGACAGCATGGCTTCCATGCGCTTGCGCTCGTCGCGAATTTTTTCCAATTCTTCTTCGGCGGTTTCAGTCTTCTTTTGCTCGAGGTTCAGCTGGTTTTCGAGCGATTTTTGCCGCGGCACCAACCGCCCATTCGAGGTCATGAACAGCGGGCGGTTGTCCGGTGGCGGTGTTTGGTTGAGATGAAATTTCGCGCCGAAATTGACGCGCCAGCTTGGGTAATTGGCCAGGTCTTCATTCACCACCGGCAAGTCCAGGTATTGCGTTTGGTCTTTGTCCGAAGTCAGGCGGAAATCGAAACCGACGTTGAGCGCGAGCCAGTGCTTGGGGCGATAATTGACCCCCGGCGAAAAATACATATAATCCTCGCGTGCATACGCGGTCACCGGCGGCTTGGCCGTGAACATGCGTCCGTAAAGCTCGAAGGTGAAGTCGAACTGTGTCGTTGGAATCGCCATGCCCGCACCCCACAGAAACTCTTGCGAGGGCTTCAGCGCAGCGATGGTGTCGTTGGGCGCCCCGGTGAGCCGTTTGCCGAGATCGTTGTGATGCAGGTAGCCGAGATTGACATGCAGATTGACTGCGTTTTCCGGCAGCAACAAATCCGGGCTGTATGAAACCATGCCCAGGAGGCTCATCTCGATGCCGCCGCCGCTGTAGGGTTCGAAGAGAACGTTGTGATTCTCGCCGAGCGGAAAGCGGCCGCTGAACGCGAAGCCGGCTTTGAGCGGGCTCACTTTGCTGCCGAAGGATCCGAATTTCATGTTCAAATACAAATCGTCCGGAATGTTATAGCCCTGGCCGCGATGCGTGTCTTGATAAATCACCTGCGTCAAAGCCCACTCCAAATGCTTGCCGCTGGCGAAAGACAGGCCGGCAGCCGCCTGCACGTTCCAAAAGGTGCTGGCCGTGGGTATGCCGTTTTTATTGACCACCACGGTCTGATAAGAGGAAGAGCCCGCGGTGTGCAGGGTGAACTGGCCGCGGGGCAAGGTGAACGCGGAATGCAGGTGCGGCAAACCACGGCCGCCGATCAAGCGAAACACCTGGGCGTGTGCCGGGCCGAGCGCCAGCAACAGCAAGGCTGCGAGGGTAAAACGTTTTTTCATGTGCATCGTCCGTCTTGGATTGGAGGTTTTGCGCTGCCCGCCGGAAAAGCCTTCCCTCGCGGTGCGGAGGATTCCTTCCGGCTCGCGGCGGCAGTTGCACGAATGTGACAGAAGCTAATTGTTGAGGAAAGCTTTCGCCTCCCGAGATGCATGTTGATCTATACATGCATGATAGCGGGGTTGCATGCGCACGCAGAAAAATAATCTCACCGCTCCTGTGCGCCGGGAAAAGCGCTTGCGCTTTTAGGCAAAATTTAGTAACCTGACCGGCCCCGTTGCAGCAAAGTGCGGCCCGCCACCTGCGCGCACATGCTGGCGCCGGGAAATTTTAAGTTTTTGCAAAAATATTCTCGAAGCGATTCCGTCCGGACGAAAGAGGAGGGAAGGACCTTCGCAGAGCAATGAAATATTTCGTCACAGAAATCAGGAAGACCGTGCATGGCACAACGTTATTTGACGATACATGGACATTTTTATCAGCCGCCGCGTGAGAATCCATGGACCGAGTCCATCGAAAGGCAGGATAGCGCCGTACCGTTTCACGATTGGAACGACCGCATCAATTACGAATGTTACACGCCCAATGCGTTCGCGCGCGTTTTGGACTCTTCCCAACGCATTGCCAACATTGTCAACAATTTTGAGCATATCAGCTTCAATTTCGGCCCCACTTTGTTGAGCTGGCTCGAGCAATTCGCGCCGGTGACGTATCAGCGCGTTCTGGCGGCGGACAAGCGCAGCGTCGTGCGTTTCCGCGGACACGGCTCGGCCATCGCGCAAGCGTACAATCACGCCATTATGCCGCTGTGCAACGAGCAGGATCGCCTTACGCAAGTGCGCTGGGGGCTGGCGGATTTTCGCTTCCGTTTCCGGCGCGAGCCGGAATCCATGTGGATGCCGGAAACCGCGGTAAACGACGCCGTGCTGCGCCTCTTGATCGAGGCCGGCATGAAGTTCATCATTCTCTCGCCCTATCAAGCCAAGCGCGTGCGCAAAATTGGCGACGAAGAATGGATCGGTGTGGAAAACGGCGATATCGATACGCGGCACGCATTCCGCTGGTACGATCGGGACGCACAGGGCCGGGCGATTGAGAACCGGTTTCTCGACATCTTCTTTTATCATGGCGATTTGTCGCGCGGCGTCGGCTTCGAACATCTCGTGCGCGACGCCAAGAACTTCGCTCACCGTGTTACCGCGGCGTATTCCAAAGACCATGGCGACGCACCGGAATTGGTTTCGGTGGCTACCGACGGTGAGAGCTATGGCCATCACGAGCGCTACGGCGAACGCGGCCTGGCCTACCTGCTGAACCTCGAAGCGCCGCGCCGGGAGCTGCTGGTCACGAATTACGGCGAGTATCTCGCTTTACATCCGTCGGTTTGGGAGGTGCAGCTCAAAGAGGGGGAGAATAACGAGGGCACGGCCTGGAGCTGCGCGCATGGCGTGGGCCGCTGGGCGCGCAACTGCGGCTGCCGCGGTGACGGCCCGGCGCACTGGACGCAAGAATGGCGCGCGCCGCTGCGCCACGCGCTCGACGAGCTGCGCGATGAGCTGAATAACCTGACTACGGAATTGAGCGAGCCCATTTTCAGAGATTGGCTGCAGGCGCGGGACCAGTATATCGACGTCATTTTACAGCGCACCTCGGAGCGTGTGGAAGCTTTTCTGGCACAGCAGCAGCGCACCATGCTGTCGCGCGAGCAAAAGCTTGCCGCGATCAAGCTGATGGAATTGCAGCGCAATCTTCAGCTCATGTACACCAGCTGCGGCTGGTTCTTTACCGAGATTTCCGGCATTGAGACGGTACAGGTGATCAAATATGCGGCGCGCGCCATTCAACTCGCCGAGACCTTGAGCCGCCGGCCATTCGAGGGGCGCTTTTTACAGAATCTCAAGCTCGCACCCAGCAACATGCCGGAATACAAAGATGGTGAAGGCGTGTATGAAAAGCTGGTGAAGCCCGCCGTGGTTTCGTTTGTCAACGTCGTGAATACCTATGCGATTCGCTCCTTGTTTTTGGAAACACCCCGGCAGGAACAGTTGTATCAGTATTCCTTGCGGCGCGAAGATGGCGCGCAAGTGCAAACCGAGCAGACGCGCGTGCAGACCGGCTTGGTGCACGTGCACTCGGGAGTGACGGACGAACAAAATACTTATGGCTATGCGCTGGTGAAGCGCAGCACGACGGACAACGTGGAGTGCCACGTGCGCTTGGTCACGCCGCACTGGGACTATGCCGGGCATCGCGACGATCTGCTGGCGAAATTACCGGAGATCGAAGGCGATTTGACGGAGTATTTGCAGAAGCATTGGGGCGGCAAGCAGCTTGGGCTGTTGTCCATGTTCTTTGATGAGCGGCAGCAAGTCATCAAAATGATGCTGCAGGGGCGGCTGGCTCAAATCGGCGAAGGCTACCGCAAGCTGTATGAAGAGAATAGCGGCTTGATTCGCTCGCTGCGCGAATTTGGCGCGAAAATTCCGGAAGAGCTGCGCGTGCCCGCGCGATATTCCCTGAGCCGCGAGCTGCGCACGGAATTGGAAAATGTCGGCGAGGCAAGCGATCTTGATGCTTATCGCCGCTGCTTCGAAATTGTCCGCACGGCAGGCAAGCTGGGTCTGGAGCTGGATACCCATTGGGCAAGCCAATTTTTGCAGGCAAAACTGGAAAAACGCTGCGAAGATTTGCAGCACGATTTCAAAGCGGAAACCTGCCGCCTGCTGCTTATGTTGATCGAAGTCGCGCAGCGCTTGAAGCTCGATCTCCGTCTGGAGGCGATTCAAAATCAGATTTTCGCGCTCATGCAGGAGCGCCTGTCTCCGCTGATCGAAGAAGTCCTGGCGAAACCCGAAGATCGTGAACGCTACAATCTCGCCTCCGATTTTTTACAGGCGGCTTATCATTTCGGCTTTAGCATCAAGGCCTACAAAGACCGCTTGCTGGCTGTCGAGCAGAAGCTCGCGGAGGACCCGAGCATTTGGCCGTAAAATAGTTTCCGGTGTTTTCCCGTGGCTCATCAACCATCGCCTCCGTTATGATGCTCACGCCCGAACTCAAGCGGTTGCGGCAACATGCCAAAGAAATCTTTTGGGCCGGTGTGGCCGCGGTCGAACCCGAAGCCGCGGTGGCCCGCGTGCTGCAGCGCGAAGGCGACTTCTTGCGCCTCGCCGGCGAAATCTATGATCTGCGCGATTTTCGCTGCTTGTTCGTCATCGGCGCGGGCAAAGCCGCAGTTCCCATGGCGCGCGCCGTGGAAGCGCAATTGGGCGAGCTCGTCACCGCTGGCGCCGTCGTGTCCAATGCGCCGTGCGGCGCAGAATTGCGCCACATCAAGGTTTTGGAGGCGGGCCATCCCCTTCCGGATGTGCGCGGTGAGGACGCCGCGCGGCATATTTTGAAGCTGGCGGAAACCGCTCAGGAAGACGATCTGGTGATTTGTTTGATTTCGGGCGGCGGATCGGCGCTGCTGCCGCTGCCGGCGGAATCGTTGCGCTTGGCAGAGGAGCAGCAAGTCACGGATTTGCTGTTGTCGCATGGCGTCGCCATTCATGAGATCAATACCGTGCGCAAACATTTGTCGCGCATCAAAGGCGGCCAGCTCGCGCGCGCGGCTTATCCCGCGGCGATCATGACCCTGATCCTCTCCGATGTCATTGGTGATCCGATGGACATCATTGCCTCCGGCCCGACCGTCGCCGATCCTTCCACCTTTGCCGACGCTGAACGCATTTTGGTATTGTATGGCATCTGGCCAAAGCTGCCACTGGCCGTGCAGAAGCACATCAAGAACGGCTGCATGGGCCGCATTTCGGAAACGCCCAAGCCGCGCGATCCCGTTTTCGCGCGCAGCCATTACGGCATCATCGGTTGCAATGCGGATGCGCTGGCCGCATGCGAGCGCCACGCGCGCAGCATGGGATACCATACGCTCGTTTTGGCGAATCGCGTGCAAGGTGAAGCGCGCGACCTCGGCCGTTTGTATGCGGCGATCCTGCACAATGTGGTCAGCTCGGAGCAGCCGTTGCATACGCCGGCATGCATTTTAGCAGGCGGCGAGTCCACCGTCACCGTACGAAATCACGGCGGCAAGGGCGGACGCAATCAGGAAATGGCCTTGTCGGTGGCGCTGGATATCGACGGCTTGCCGGAGTGCGTTTTTCTCGCCGCGGGTACGGATGGCATCGACGGGCCCACGGATGCTGCGGGCGCTTTTGCCGACGGCAATTCCGTGGCACGGGCGCGCGCGCTGGGATTGCGCTTTTTCAGCAGCTATTTGCGCGACAATGATAGCTATACTTTTTTTCAAAAGCTCGGCGATCTGTTCATCACCGGCCCGACCGGCACTAATGTGATGGATTTGCACATCATGCTGGTGGGGGAATAAGTGTCGTTTGGCGTTCAGATCTGCCGCCATGGTGGAGTTTAATAGAATTGTCAAGTTAAGGATTGAGAATTAAATAACTTTCCCATTTCTCAAACCGCGAATGCACGCTAATAGCCGTGAATGGAGAGCATACTAGTGTACTAATGTACATTCGCGCTAATTAGCGGTTTCAAAATACGGGCAAGTTAATTAAGCGGCGATTCTAAGGGACTATAAGCGGAGGAGGCCTCTGCTGCAGCGCCGTACCAAAATCGTCGCCACTATCGGCCCGGCGAGCGAGTCTGTTGAAACTCTGCTCGCGCTGATCGATGCCGGCATGAACGTCGCGCGCCTGAATTTTTCACACGGCGATTACGACAGCCATCTGAAACGCATCGAGCTCTTGCGCGCCGCGGCGGTGCAAAAGGGCGTGTACGTGGCCGTCATGCAGGATTTGTCCGGCCCGAAAATTCGCACCGGACCGATGGCGGCGCCCGTATTGCTACCGGACGGCGCCACTTTAATTCTCACCAGTCGGGAAGTGCTCGGCAACGAGCGGGAAGTGAGCATCACCTATCCCGATTTGCCGGGCCAGGTGGAAGCCAGCGACACGATCTTGCTCGCCGACGGGACGATCGAATTGCGCGTGCTGCGGCGTGAGGCAAGCGATATCGTTTGCGAGGTGATTCATGGGGGTATTCTCGATGCGCACAAAGGCATCAATCTGCCGCGGCGCTCGCTCAAAATCAGCGGCCTGACGGCGAAGGACAAGGAAGATGTCAAGTTCGGCCTGCAAGCCGGCGTGGATTTCGTCGCCATGTCTTTTGTGCGCCAGGTGGAGGACCTTCTCGCGCTGCGCGAATATATGATGCAATGCGGGCGTACAGTGCCCATCATCGCCAAGATCGAAAAACATGAGGCGCTGGCCGATATCGAAAGAATCATCGCCACCTGTGACGGCCTGATGGTGGCGCGCGGCGATTTGGCGGTGGAAACCTCGTTCGAGCACGTGCCGCTGGTGCAAAAGGATTTGATCGAAAGATGCAATCTCGCGGGCAAGCCGGTGATTACGGCCACGCAGATGTTGCTCTCGATGGTCGATCACCCCCGTCCGACGCGCGCCGAGGCCGCGGACGTGGCGAATGCCGTTTGGGATGGCACCGATGCCGTGATGCTTTCGGAAGAAACGGCCGTGGGCAGATTTCCGGCGCAGACCGTGCAAGTGATGGATCGCATTCTGCGCACGGCGGAAACGCGGCTGGTGCCGCGCGATCTTCTGCCCGTCGAAAGGCATCAAGGAAAGGTCACGATTCCAGCCGCCATCAGTCACGCCGTCACGGCGGTGGCGCAAGATTTGAAAGCCGCGGCGATCGTGACGCCCACGCAAACCGGTGCGACGGCACGCATGGTCGCCCGCTATCGCCCGAACGTGCCCATCATCGCCATCACGCCGATGCTTTCGACCGTACGGCAATTGGCGTTGGTGTGGGGCGTACATGCCGTGCACATCGAGCGGGAATATGAAAGCACGGATGAGCTGCTGCAAAAGTGCAAGCAATTGTCGCTGGCCACGGGCATCGTGCAGCGCGGCGATTTGGTGGTGATCGCTGCGGGCTTGCCTCCCGGCGCGCCGCGCACGACGAATTTGATCAAAGTGGAATTGATTGAGTAAAGGAGAAAAGAATGTCAACGATCATCGCAGTGCATGCGCGTGAAATATTGGATTCGCGCGGCAATCCCACGGTGGAAGTGGACGTGGTTTTGGAGAACGGTGTTCAGGGCCGAGCGGCAGTGCCCAGCGGCGCCTCCACAGGCGAGCACGAGGCCATCGAGCTGCGCGACCGGGACCCCAAACGCTATTCCGGCAAAGGCGTGCTGCAAGCGGTGCAGCATGTCAATGAAAGCATCGCGCCGGAAATCGTGGGCATGGAAGCAGCGGAGCAACTGGCCCTCGATCAAACCCTGATCGAATTGGACGGCACCGAGAATAAAAGCAAGCTCGGGGCGAACGCGATTTTGGGCGTGTCGCTGGCGGTGGCGAAAGCTGCGGCGCAAGACTGCGGGCTGCCGCTGTTCAAATATCTCGGCGGCGTGGCCGCGCACAGTCTGCCGGTGCCCATGATGAACATCATCAACGGCGGCGCGCATGCCGACAATAACGTCGACTTGCAGGAATTCATGGTCATGCCCGTGGGCGCGGCGAATTTCGCCGAGGCCTTGCGCTGGGGCGCAGAGATATTTCACAGCCTCAAAACCGTGCTTAAGAAGAAAGGCTACAACACCGCGGTCGGTGACGAGGGCGGCTTCGCGCCGGATTTGAAATCCAATGAAGAAGCGCTGGCGGTGATTATGCAAGCCATCGAGGCCACGGGCCGCAAGCCGGGCGAGGAAATCTGCCTCGCGCTCGATCCCGCTTCCAGCGAGTTTTACCAGCGCGAGAAAAAAGTCTACGAATTGAAATCGGAAAACCGTGCTTTCACTTCGGCGGAGATGATCGACTATTATGAAAATCTCGCGAAAAAATATCCCATCATTTCCATCGAAGATGGATTGTCCGAAGATGATTGGGAGGGCTGGAAAATGATGACCACGCGCATGGGCAAGACCATGCAGCTCGTGGGTGACGATCTCTTTGTCACCAACACCAAACGATTGCAGCGCGGCATCCAGCAGGGGGTCGGCAATTCGATTCTGGTGAAGGTGAATCAAATCGGCTCGTTGAGTGAAACGCTGGCGGCGATCGAGATGGCGCACCGCGCCGGCTACACCGCGGTCATCTCGCACCGTTCCGGTGAAACGGAGGACACCACGATTGCCGACCTCGCCGTGGCCACCAATGCCGGGCAAATTAAAACCGGCAGCGCTTCCCGCACGGATCGGACCTGCAAGTATAATCAGTTATTGCGGATCGAAGAAATGCTCGGCGAGCATGCCATTTTCCCAGGACGCGCGATCGCGCGGCGGAGCTTGTAACCGCGTGTTGTTTTTCAGCAAAAAATTCTTAAATTTCCCCGATTGATAGAGTTTCACCAGCAGCGCGCACAATGAATCCGGAGAAAGAGGCATGGCCTTCAAAGATCCGAAATATGAAAAGCCCATTGAATTGCGCAAGACGCGGCGTCCCAAGCAACTGGCGGTGATCGATCAAGGTGGTTGCACGGGCTGCATGGTGTGCATCGATTTTTGCCCGGCGGATTGCATTCTGATCGTGCCGGGACCCGATCCCCAAGCGCCCACCGTGCATCGTTTGGTGGAAGTGGATTTGCCGCGCTGTATCGGCTGCACGCTGTGCGCCAAATACTGCCCGTGGGAAACGATCAGCATGTTGGATTTTGACGAAGGCTATCGCAAAGCGGAAGAATGGACCATTCACACGGTGCTCGGTGAAATCGTCGAACCCGTACCGCCTGCGCCCGGCGCCCCCAAACGCCGCGCAGCTCACGCCGAAGCTGAGTGAAGAAGATCTCACCGATTTGCGCGAGGGCGTGGCTTTGTTCAATGCCGGCGAGTTTTGGGAGTCGCACGAAGCGTGGGAAAAAATCTGGCAGCGCCATCGTGAGCCCTGGCGGTACTTTGTGCAAGGGCTGATTCAAGCCGCAGCGGCGCATCACCAATGGCGGCGCGGTATCCGCCATGGCGCCATCAAGCATTTGAAAAACGCCCTGGCGAAACTGGAGATGGCCCCGCCTAATTTTGCCGGCTTGGCAATGGAAAGATTTCGCGTCTATTTGCGCCGGCTCTTACACTCACTGGAAACGGCAACGAGTGCTGATTCTTTAGGGTTTATTTGTGAACAATTCGAACCCATAAACTGGCTCAGCTCGAGTCAAACTGCAGGGGGACCTTACAAAAACGAAATCTGACTTGAAGTCCCTCGTTACGCTTTAAAATTGCTGTTTTTCCGTAAGATCAGTGGGCTGAGCATTGGAATTTTTGCTTGACATTACTGGCGCGATTGTAGTATCTTGGCATGATTTGTGATGTAGTTTTGTCAGTTTGCACAAGAAGTCTTTGATTTCATATGACAATGCCTACACCTGACCTTCTCTCGGAACGCGAACGGATGGTTCTGAATTCCGTGGTGGAGGACTTTATCCGGCATGCGGTGCCAGTGGGTTCGCGCCTGACCGCAAAAAAGTTTGGCATGTCTTTGAGCCCAGCGACGATCCGCAACGTGATGGGAGATTTGGAAGAGAAGGGACTGTTGACGCATCCTCATACTTCCTCGGGGCGGGTGCCCACCGACAAAGGCTATCGCCTGTACGTCGATTCTCTCATGAATGTCGAGGAGCTGTCGGAGCAGGAGCGGCGCCATGTCTTGAGCCAGCTCGTGCACGTGTCGCAGGAAGTGGACTCGATTTTGGATGCGGCTTCGCAAACGCTGGCACGCATTTCCGAGCAGCTTGGGGTGGTGCTGTCGCCGCGCTTTTTCGAGGGCATCTTTGAAAAAATCGAGCTGGTGCCCATCGCGGAAAAGAAAGTGTTGATGGTGCTGTCGATTCAATCGGGTTTGGTACAGACCATCATGTTGAAGATGGAAGCCGAGGTATCGCGCGAAGTGCTGGAAAAAACCGCGGGGGTCATCAACGAGCGCTTGCACGGCCTGAGTTTGAGGGAAATCAAGCACACGCTGGACAGCCGCATTCGCGATCTGGGTGAGGGCGTGAACCCGGATTTTGTGCGTTCGGTGGCGCGCGCGGCGGTGCCCATCATCGACCAAGTCGAGCTGCGCAGCCTGCATTTCGGTGGCACCAACAACCTCATGCGCCAACCGGAATTCAGCGACTACGACAAGCTCTCCAGTTTTTTGCATTTGCTGGAAAGCAAAAACATTGTCATTCAATTATTCGACCAGCAAGAGAATGCGAACGAATTGACTATCGCCATCGGGGACGAGAATCGGGAGGAGCTCATCAAGAATTGCAGCGTGATCACGGCCTCCTATCATGTCGGCAGCGTGGCCGGCACGCTCGGTGTGCTGGGACCGACGCGCATGCGTTATGCCAAAGTTGTGGCACTGGTCGATTTCATGGCGAAAGTGCTCACCCAGGTTTTGGATGAAAACACCGGCACGGCGGTGGGGTGAGCTAAAGTTTCGTCTTGCTCCATTTGAAAGCACCTCCAGCAGGACAAGTATATCACACAGAAAGAACACCAGTCAATCAAAGATCATCATAATGACCACGGAATTTCAAAATAACTCTTTTGAGCAAAAACAGGCACGGCTGGCGGACGAGCCGGCTGGCCCGGAACAAAAGCAAAATGAATCCCGGCCGGAAATGAGCCATGGCGGCGACGACATTGCTGACACCCCATCTCTGGTTTCGCCCGAGCCACGCGTTGAAACGGGGTTAGAAGCCGGTCAAAATGACAACGGCGCGGCTGAATCTGAAAGCGCAGGCGGTGGGGAAGCCGAAGCTTGGCAAGAAGAATTGGGTGAGGCGGAGGTTGTTTCCGACGACGAAGAGGGTGCAGGAACCTCGGCGGAGGCCGTTGAATCCGGAGCTTCCGAGAGCGTTGCCGAGAAGCTGAAAAACAAGTTGCGGCGCAAAGCGCCGGCCCCCGAGATCAAAAAAATGAAAGCCGATCTCGAGAAGGCCGTGAGCGACAACGAAGCGCTGCGGGATAAATATCTGCGCCTGGCCGCGGAATTCGACAATTATCGTAAACGCATCGACCGGGATTTCAACAATCGCGTGCAATCCGCCTTCGCGGAACTGGTGGGAGAGCTTCTGCCCGTGCTCGACGATCTGGAACGCTCGCTCAACACCAAAGCCGAATCGCAAAATCATGAATCGCTGCTGGAAGGGGTGCGGTTGATTCAGCAAAAATTCGCCAAAGTGCTGGCCGACCGCGGCCTCGCGCCCATTCAGGCAGTGGGCGCGGAGTTTGACCCCAATTTACACGACGCCTTGACGGAGATGGCGGTGGAAGGCAAACCGGCCGGCATCGTGCTGGAGGAGCAGACGAGAGGTTACACCTATCGCGACCGGGTGCTGCGCCCGGCGAGAGTGATTGTCAGCAAATGAGCGAATGTTCCTGCGGTGAAATGAGGCGCCATGGCCAAGCGTGATTATTACGAAGTTCTGGGAGTTGCCCGCAACGCGTCGGAAGACGATGTCAAGAAAGCATATCGCAAGCTGGCGATGCAGTTCCATCCCGATCGCAATCCCGGGGATAAGACGGCGGAGGAAAAATTCAAGGAAGCCGCCGAGGCTTATGAAGTTCTACGCGATGCCGACAAGCGCGCACGCTACGATCGCTACGGCCACGAGGGTGCGCGCGGTGGCTACAGCACCACGCAGGAGTTCGAGTTTGATTTGGCGGATGCGCTGCGCACCTTCATGTCTGAAGGCATTTTCGCAGATTTCTTCGGCGCGGGCCGTTCGGGCCGGACCGCCGGCGGTCAGTTGCGCGGCAGCGACCTGCAAATCCGCTTGAAGCTGTCACTGGAAGAGATTGCCACGGGCGTCACCAAGAAAGTCAAAATCAAGCATCAGATTCGCTGCCATTCTTGCGGCGGCTCGGGTGCACAGCCCGGCAGTGAAAGCGTAAGATGTCCGGCCTGCGGCGGCAGCGGAGAGCGAAGGCAGGTTTCGCGCTCGCTCTTCGGGCAATTCATCAATGTCACCGCCTGCCAGCAATGCAACGGCGAGGGCCGCATCGTGCGCGACCCCTGCCGCGAATGCAAAGGCGAGGGCCGTCACGAAGAGGAAACCACGCTCACTCTCGAGATTCCGGCGGGCGTGGCCACCGGCAATTATCTCACCGTGCGCGGTGAAGGCCATGCCGGCCCCAAGGGCGGGCCGCCCGGCGACGTCATCGTCCTGATCGATGAAAAAGAGCACGAGTTGTTCGAACGCCACGGCGATGATATTCTGCTGGATCTGCCGGTGAGCATCGTACAAGCCGTGACGGGTGATCGCGTGGAAGTGCCGACCATCGAAGGCCAGGCCGTGCTGGAGATCGGGGCCGGCACGCAATCCGGAAAAATTTTGCGCATGCGCGGCAAGGGCATTCCGCACTTGAACGGCTATGGCCGTGGCGATCAACTGGTGCGCATCACGGTTTGGATTCCGCACAAATTGCCTTTGAAAGAACGCGAATTGTTCCAACAATTGTCGAAGTCCGAGGTGATTCGTCCGCCCACGGATTGGAGGGGCACGCTGAAGCGGAATCGGGAGAACTAGTTGAAAAAGCCAGGAATGATTATTCAGCTCATGAAAGAAATGTAAACGGATTAAGCGGATTGAACGGATGCGGCGGGTTCAATTTGGGGAGCCGGGGCCATGTGGGGTTTTACGAAGATCCAGCAGCGCGCCATGGTGTTCCTGCTGGCAAGTTTTGGAGCCGGGTGTGTGATTTTGTATTACCGGCGGCAGCAGCCACCGCCGCCAGTGGCTCCGGCCTTGGCGGCTCAGTTTCAAATCTTCTCCCGGCAATTGGAGCCGGATACGGCTAGAGTTGATTCCGTCCCGCAAGTGCGTGGACTGACCGCGCCGTCTGCAATACCAGCAGCAGCGCGCAAACGGATCAATATCAACACCGCCACACCCGCGGAGTTGATCGCCTTGCCCGGCATCGGTGCGGCTATGGCGCAGCGCCTGGTTGCCTACCGCGAACAGAACGGGAAATTCCGGCGTTGGGAAGACCTGGCCAAAGTCAAGGGTATAGGCAAACGCAAGCTCGAAGCTTTGAAGGATTGGGTGGTGTTGCAGTGAAGCCCGGCAGGACCGTGGCAAAGAATTTGTCTCTCAGTTTCGGCAAATGCTTGGTTTTGCAGATAGATTAACTTTTACGGGGCTGCGACAGCAAAATGATCAGACCCAGGGCAGAAAGAAAAACCAAGGCAGACCTCCTCACGGACGGATTGGCCAGCCGCCAAGCCTGACCGTGGAGCATTTTTCTAAGACCTAGATCGAAAAAACAGGCTATGGCAAATGACGCAAACCGGGGAGTGATCGGGATAAGCATCCGGGATACGGCGCTGCGTATGACGGAATTGCAGCCGGCCAATGGCGAAGCAAAAATCACCAAACTCTCGCAAGGCAAGGTCAAGATTCCCTTTCAATTCTCCGTGTTCAAGGACGAGGCCCTGACCCACAAATTCGCCGAAGATATCAACCGCTTGTACGAGATTTCGAGCTTTCAGGCACAACAGGCGACTTTTACCCTCGACTCCAACATGGTGTCGATTAAAAAGGTGCCGGTGGATAGCAGCTTGAAAGGCCAGCGCCTGCAAGATCACGTGCATTGGGAAATTGAACAGTGCTTCATCAATCCTCGCGACGAATACATCATCGACTTTGAGCACGTACCCTCCTCGCCCGACCAGGAATACGCCGAAGCCATCATCGTCGCCGTGCGCCGTGCCGCCGTCAATTTTCTGAAAAAGGTCTTTCGCGAAACCGATCTGCGCATCTCGGCCATCGAAGTCGATGTCTTCGCGGCACATCGCGCCCTGCAATCGAACTATGAATCCGTCCGCGAGGCTTACACCGCACTGGTCGATCTGCGCAAAGACAATCTGCAATTTGCCCTGGTCAAAGACAAAACGTTCTTGCTCGTGCAGGAAGTGGATTATCCCCTGGAAGAGCAGGCCGCTTCGCCGCATGCGGACGAAATGTTTTTACCGCGGCTGCTTTCCAAGGAGCTGCGCCGCATCATTTTGGATCAAAAACTTGGCAAAGGTGTGGAGGAGTTGAACGCGATCTACTTGCACGGCGACAACGTTTCCGATCAGATCGTGCACGCTTTGCAGGAGACGCACAAGATCCGCATTGAGCGCGTCAATCCGTTTCGCAAACTCAAAATGGAAGATCAAGCAGCGGATCCTTTGGCGCAGACGCACCCGGAAAGCTTTGCCGTCTGCATCGGAGCTGCGCTGAAGAACTTTTCTTAGGACAAAACAATCATCGAGTGGAGGCCGGTTATGGTCGACATCAACCTCATGGGTGAGGACGAAAACAGCGAGGATCGCCAGCGAGAATCCAGCTTCGCCAAAACGGTGAGCCTCGATGACCCGATTCTGAAAGACGATCCTCCCCCATACAAAGAAACGGGCGCGAGAAGCTATCAAAAACAGCCACCCGCACCCAAGTTCGCGCGCAAGCCCTCGGAGTTATACGGCGACAGCTCCTCGCGCACCAAAGCGTATCTTATCGTTTTGGGCCTGATTCTCGCCGCACTCACCGCGGTGTTTTTCCTGATTCCGCGTGGGGCGAAAAAGCCGCCCATCATCGTGCAAAAGGAAGAGCCGGCCGTGATCGAGCCTGAAGTGACTGAGGCACCGGCAGAATCTCCGTTGGACCAACCAAGTTCCGAGCAGCCCGCGGGCACGGAAACGGCGCCGGGTGCCCTCACGACACCGCCTGCTGAATCGCAACCCTCTGCCGGCCAGCCTTCAACCTCGACCGGCATGGCGGCGAATCAGCCTTCGGTGACGACTACCGCACCACCCCCCAGCGCCGCAGCTCTGTCGCCGTTGGAAAGGGATTTGATTGCCTCGACCTGGCTCAGCACCCAAACCGTGAATGCGTTGACGAACTCATTTTCCGCCGCCAACGGGTTCACGCTGATCACGTATTACGGCAACAACAACTTCTTGGTGGAATTCCTTTCGCCCTCCGACGCGACCACGAGCGAGCTGAGCGCCGTGATTCAACGCAATGTTTCGCCCATGCAGTTGAAAGCGGTTTCGACATCGAATGTCGCCACCGAGAGCGGCATGCGCAGCACCGCGGTGCTTTCGGGCAAGATGGATCCCCAAGCCGGCATGGCGGGTCTGCGCGGCAGCCTGAATCGCATGGGCGCCAACCAGTTTGCCGAATGGGTGAAACAGCAAGGGCAAAATAGCGGCCTGACGCTGAAGCGTTTCAGCATCGGCGAGGGCGTGAGCGGCGACGATTTGGGCCGCATCCCGATGCAGATTCAATTTACCGGCAGCAAAGCGAGCGTGCTCTCGCTGCTCAACACACTGGGCAGCAGCAATTTCAGCGTCGCGGTTTCAAAGATCATCGTCAGCCCTTCGGATCGCCGTAGTTTGAATTCCGAAGTGCTGGATTTGGTCATGCATCTCGGCTACGTCGAGATGTAAAAGAAATGCGCGTCATTGCCGGAGCGCGCAAAGGGCATGCGCTGATCACGCCGCCGGGCCGCGAGGTTCGCCCCACCAGCGACCGGGCGCGCACGGTGATCTTCGACATGCTCGGCGATTTTCCCCTCCACACGCGCGTGCTGGACCTCTATGCCGGCGCCGGCACGCTGGGCATCGAAGCGCTCAGTCGTGGAGCCGAATGGGCTGATTTCGTGGACAAAAGCCGGGAGAGCTTCGCCGCGATTCAAACGAATTTAAGCAGGACGCATCTTGAGGATCACGGCCGAGTGATACTCGAAGATGCGTTTCTTTTTTTGGCGCGCCCGAAACACGCGCCGTATGCTTTAATCTTGGCTGACCCGCCTTACGAGTTTTCGCAACACCAAGCTTTGCTCGCGCTGATGCAGCCGCACCCCGTTTTGGCCGTTGATGGCTTGATCGTGCTCGAAACCTCGGCGCGCCTCCCTGCTCCGCAGGTGGAACAGCTCCAGTTAACCAGGGAACGCCTGATCGGCGAAACTGCGGCGCGATTTTACCGAAGGAAAACGTGATGCGACTGGCCATCTACCCCGGAACCTTCGACCCGATCACCAACGGCCATCTCGACATTATCGAGCGCGCGGCCCAGCTTTTCGATCGCGTTATTGTTGCCGTGGCCACGAATTCCGCCAAGACGGCGCTGTTCTCTACGGCCGAGCGCGTCGAGATGATCCGGCAGGCCGCCGCGCCGTTTGCCAACGTCGAAGTGGACAGCTTCACCGGCTTACTGGTGGAATATGCCGCCGCGCGCGGCGCACAAGCGTTGATTCGCGGCTTGCGCGCGATTTCGGATTTTGAGTACGAGTTTCAAATGGCGCTGGTCAATCGCAAGCTCTCCAACGGCATCGCCACGATTTTTTTGATGTCGCATGAACGCTACACGTATTTGAATTCGACCATCGTGAAAGAAGTCGCGCGTTTCGGCGGCGAAGTGGACAGTTTCGTGCCGCCGCTCGTGCGTGAAAGATTGCGGCAGAAGTTCGGGAAGCAGTCATGAATTTCATCACCTCTCTCCGCCGCCGCGCGCAGGCACGCTCCCGCCGCCTGGTGTTCCCCGAAGCGACCGAGCCGCGCGTGCTGCAAGCCGTGAACATGCTCCTGGCCGAGCGCCTCGCCATTCCCGTGCTGGTGGGCGAATATGACAAGGTAACGGCGGCCTTGGCGCAAGATCCGCACGCACCGCAAGAGGTGGAAATTGTCGATCCGCGACACGCGCCCGAATTGGCGGGTTGGATCGAGCATTATTGCAGAGCGGCTTCTGAACCGGTGAAATTGCGCGCCTGGCTGCAATCAATCCTATACGAGCCGCTGTTCTTTGCGGCAGCGTACGTCAAATTCGATAAAGCGCAGGGTGCGATTGCGGGCGCGGTGTCTTCCACGGCCGAGGTGCTCCGTGCCGGGCTGAAGCTGATTGGGCTGGCCCCGGGGAACGATTTGGCTTCCAGCACGTTTGAGATGGTGTCTCCGGCCACGGGCAAAGTTTTGACCTATGCCGATTGCGCGGTCGTGCCCGATCCCACACCGCAACAACTCGCACAAATCGCCGTGGCGTCGGCAAGCAGGCACGAACAGCTGACCGGCGAAATCCCCGTGGTCGCGATGCTTTCCTTTTCCACCAAGGGCAGCGCCCGCCACGCCCGCGTGGACAAAGTGCGGGAAGCAACGGAACTGGCGCGCGCCATCGCTCCGGCCCTGCAAATCGACGGTGAATTGCAGATTGACAGCGCCCTGGTTCCGGAGGTGGCGAAACGCAAAGCGCCGGACAGCCGCGTGCAGGGCAATGCGAATGTCCTGGTCTTTCCGGATTTGGACGCGGGCAACATCGCCTACAAACTGACGCAGCGCCTCGCGGGCTATCACGCCATTGGGCCCATTCTGCAGGGCTTCGCCAAGCCGATCAATGATCTCTCGCGTGGCTGCTCGGCGGATGATATCGTGAATGTTGCGTGTATTTGTTCGATTTTGTCGTGAGAGATTCATAATATCAATTAGCAATTGACAATTGACCGTTCTCCCTTGACAATTCACAATTCTTGGTCGTCGAATTTCAATCGTTAGTGGCGAATCGTTAACTGCCAATTGCCAACGATGAATTGTCAATTGATAATTTGAAGGACCAGCATGCACTTTCAAGAATCCGAGTTCGCAAAACGTATACTGCCCTCCGAGACCTTGGCCGTGACCACGCTCGTCGCTGAGATGCGCAAGCAAGGCAAGGTCGTCATTGATTTGGGTGTGGGCGAGCCGGATTTTGATACGCCGGAGCATGTGAAAGCCGCGGGCATTGCCGCAATTCAGCAAGGCAAAACGAAATACACGCCCAATGTCGGCACCCTCGCTTTGCGCGAGGCGATTTGCCAGAAAATCCGGCAGGAAACCGGGGCACAATACGAATCCCGGCAAATCGTGGTGTCCACTGGCGCGAAACAGGCGATTCACAACGCCATTCTCGCGCTCTGCAATCCCGGCGATGAGGTGCTCATTCCCTCGCCTTATTGGGTGAGCTATCCCGAGCAGGTGAAGATGGCGGCCGCGGTCCCGAAGTTCGTGGCCGGCGCTGAAAGCAACGGCTTCAAAATCACGGCCGAGCAGTTGGCGCAGGCGCTCACGCCACGCACCAAGCTCGTGATTCTGAACAATCCCGGTAATCCCACCGGCGCGGTATATGCCACGAATGAATTGGAAGCCCTTGCTGCCGTGCTCGCGCGTCACGAAACTTTTCTGCTGTCAGATGAAATTTATCTGAAGCTGGTGTACGGCGGGCTTGCCACCACCAGCATGGCCACGTTTTCTGCATTGTACGATCGCTTGTTGTTGGTGAATGGCTTTTCTAAAGCCTATGCCATGACCGGCTGGCGGCTGGGCTACGTCGCCGCCCCGCTGGCGCTGACGCAAGCCATAGCCAAAATTCAAAGCCATACGACTTCGAATCCATGTTCCATTTCACAAGCGGCCGGGCTCGCGGCCATTTTAGGAGATGAAACCGAGCTGCTGAAAATGCGTGAGCAATTCGAGCGGCGGCGAAATTTCACCTGCGCTGCGCTGAGCGAAATGCCGGGTGTCACCGTGCGCCGCCCGGGTGGGGCGTTTTATGTTTTGTTTAATGTCGCTTCTTTGCTCGGAAAAACCTGGAAGGGCGAACATATTGACACGCCCTCCACTTTGTGCAAAATGCTGATCGAGCATGTGGGCGTGGCCATGGTGAGCGGCGAGGCTTTCGGCGCGCCGCAGCATTTGCGCCTGTCGTATGCAACTTCCATGGAGAATCTGCAAGAGGGTACGCGACGGCTGCTGCGCGCCTGCACGGAGATTTCTCAGTCTTAAGGCTGCCCGGCCCGCTCGCCATTCCGGGGGCCGGAAGGGCCAGCTGCCGTCTTTCGCCTGCCTCGGGAAAAGAGGCAGAAATAAGCTTGACAGAAACTCGACGAATTTCCCCTTGCATTTCATCGTTATCTTGTCAAATTGACTGCCAACATTTAGTGATTCTGTAATGGAGTTCCACTATGCCAACCTACGACTATGATTGCGAAGCCTGCAGCGATACTTTCGAATTGTTTCAAAGCATTTCGGAGCCGCCGGCGGATACCTGCCCGAAGTGCGGCGGGCCCGTCAAACGCCGGATTCATGGCGGCGCGGGACTGATTTTCAAGGGCTCGGGTTTTTATTTAACCGACTACAAAAAGCCTGCGAAGTCTGGCGAGGGCAAATCTGAATCCGGCGAGGAGAAAGCCCAAGCCGGAAACGGCACCGTCTCCGGCGAAAAGACGCCGGATAAGAAAACCTCGAGCGAAGCAACCAAGAAATCATCGACTTCCAAAGCTCCCCTCCCCTCTCCCTCGCAGGGGAAAAGTGAAGGCGAGTGACTATTCTGTAACATGCTGAGGGATGGGATCAGGAGAGAGGAGCATGCAGCAATTAGGACTGAACGGCGACGTGGCAGCCGGCGGGCATCGCTTTCACGTACAGACGACGTATTCCGCGGGCAAGCAGAAATTCGTCTCGCATGTATTCGAGCGAGGCCGCGTCATTGACCAGCACGAGCTGCTTTGCCCGGGCGAGACCAATCCCCAAAGCCTCTCGCCGAAGCTGCAACAGTTCCATCTGGAAGTGATGGCGGAGATGGAATTGCTGTTTCATATCGCGGAAAGAGTCCGCCGCACCAAGCATTGTCCTTCCTACCTGCGCTTGGGCGCTTTTTTCCTGGAAAAGAACTTACCCGAAGAAGCCCTGGCCGTGTTGCGGCAGGCAGTCGAGCTGGGTCCGGAGATGCCGGAGGCGCATCAGGGCCTGGGGCGCGCCTTTTTGCGCCAGCGGGACTTCGTCCAAGCTGAGGAAATGTTCCGCCGTGGCCTGGAGCTGGCGCCGGAGTATCCCGATTTGCATCACGATCTCGGCCTTGCCTTGCTCGAGCAGGAACGCCTGCTGGAAGCGCTGTCCTGTTTCGAAGCGGCGTTGCGTCTCAACCCCAGGTTTTCACAAACCCATTTGCTGCTCGCGCTGACGTTGCTGCTCACTTTGCAGGGGCCGCAACCGTTGCAGGATCATCCGCCGCCGCCGTCCACGCGCCTCAAGCGCGCGCAGGATCTGCTTGAGGCACTGATACCGCCGGGAGCGCCGCCGCAGCATTCTCTTAAAATACAAGAGGCGCACGCGGCATTGGCAAGGAAAGATCATGTCGAGGCGATCATCCACCTGCAAAACGCCCGCGAAGAAACCTCCGCGGCGCCGGATAAGATTCTCGAAAACGAGTTTTATTTGAAATTCATGTTTGGCGGCAAAAGCCGGGATGAGGCATACATTCAAACATACGCCGGACGCTTGCTCGCCGCGGCGCAAGACTTCCCCGAATACCCCGACCTACACAATCACCTCGGCATTGCTTATTTGATTCAGTCCCGGAATTTGTTCCTGCGCGCCCTGGAGGAGTTCCGGCAAGCGGTGAAGATCAACCCGGAATACAAGCGTGCGGAAAGGAATCTGAAGCTCACGGAAAATGACAGCAAGAGCTTTGTGTATTTGCTTCGGGCGATGCTGAAATAGTTGTTGAACCTTTTACGGTTTGCCTCCATTTTCGCCTCACGTTCAAAATCATTCGTTATCTCTTCGAAGCGCCAGCCGCGATTTTGATCAATTCTGGACATAGTATCGCTTTGATTCGACATGTGCCTCACCGATGGGAGAATCAAAGACAAAGAAGCATGGTATTCGCGCTTGATTCAAAAGCATTTACATTTGCTCATGCGCGCTAAGTCCTTGCTGGCGTGATGTTTGCAGAAAATGGTTGCGAAATCGCAATTTTATTGAGTTAAACCCTACTTTCATGTTCCATGATAAAACAACGTCACATGGATGAGACAGGAGTTGAACCGATGAGAAGCCTGAGCCTTCGCAGGCTGCCACTCATGGTGCCGCTCGCCTTGCTTGCCTCCGCTTTCGCGGTGATAGCGCAAGAGCGGTCGAGCGCCCGCCCAAATGATGCCTCCCCTGCGTTCAGCATGCAAGCCCTCAGAGCTGAGGCAGGCAAACCCTCGTTGTACGAAATTCGCTACACCACGGCCGATACGCTCGACACACAAGCCGAGCTGGTTTTTGAGTTTCCTGCCGCGCTCGATTTGCGCCTGCTGGAAATAGCCAGCTCGACCACCATCAACGGCGGCTTCAAGCTCACGCGCGAGGGCAGCCTCGTGCGCGTGCGGCGCACCGGCTTGGGTGCAGCCATTCCGCCAGGCCGGCAAGTGGAGCTGATGCTGGGATTGATCACCAGTCCGGCGACGCTGGCCGGCAACCTCGAGGTCACGTTCATGCAGAGAAGTGCCTCGGGAAATGCCGCCGCGGGAAAAAAGAGTTATCCGATCCAATTCGTGCGGAAGACGAATCAATAACGCCTCCCCCTTAATCTAAAATAGAGCATTCGTGTCATGATGACGCATCGTCCAAGGAAATTCTTGCGCTGGGCTGGTCTGGCCGTGATGATCGCGGCGGCGCCGGGCATGGGACAAGGCCTGCTCTCCCGAGTCAATGTCACGCCCTCGGATTCCACCGCCGGCTCGGGCGCGCTTTATACCATTAAATTCCGCAGCAGCCTCACGGGGACCGGTATTCCTGCCGACGGCAAGCTTCGTATCACGTTCCCTCCGGGTTTTACCGATTCCGCGGTTGCCGCCGTGATCAACGATAGCGGGCTGAATGGAGGCTACGCGAGCATCCAAAACGTGAATCACGTGTTGACGCTCACGCGCGACAATACCGGCACGGCCCTGGCGGCGGGCGATTCCGCGCAAATCAAATTGGCGATCGTTTATAATTCCACAGTGGCGGACACCTTCCGCCTTTTTATTGAAACGCTCACCGCGGCGAATGTGCGCATAGACTCCGCCACCTCGCCGGCGTTCAGAATCATTCACGGGCCACTGGATCATTTCACAATCAATAATATTACCACGCCGCCGGTCGCGGGCGTGAATTTCAATCTGGTGATGTCGGCGCGCGACGATTATGAAAACGTGGTCAAATCTTTTGCCGGCATAGTCACGTTCACCGCGAATCAGGGTACAGTGATTCCGCCCACCAGTGCCGCATTTGCGCAGGGTGCACTCACGCAAGCGGTGAGAACCGATTTGGCAGGCACGGGCAGGGTGATCACGGCAACCGCGGCCACGGGACAGTTTGGCAGCACTAATGTGTTCACGGTGAATCCAAACGCACTGCATCATTTTGCGGTTTCGAACATTGCGACGCCCCAGACTGCCGGCACCGGCTTTCCGGTCACCTTCACGGCACAGGATACCTTGAACAACACCGTCACCGGTTTCAATGGCACGGCCACGATCGGCGCCACTGTGGGCACGGTGGGGCCTGCCACCAGCGGGGCGTTTGCCGGAGGCATGCGCGCGGAGACGGTGACTTTCACGCAGCCGGCCACAAGCACGAGGATCACGATCGCCAGCGCCGGCAAGGCCGGACAGTCGAATGTGTTCAATGTCAATGCCGGCGCACTGGATCATTTCGTGATCGCCGCGGTCGGCAATCAAATTGCCGGGCAAAATTTCAGCGTGACCGTGACGGCACAGGATGCCAACAACAACAATATCCCGCATTCCGGTACGGTGACTCTGAGTGACAACACGAACACTTTGACGGCCTCGCCGTTGGTGTTCAGCAATCAATCTGCAGTGACGATTAATAATGCGCGCATTACCCGGGCGCAGAATAATGTCGTGATTTTTGCCAGTGGCAGCGGTAAAACCGCTCAGAGCAGCAGCTTTACAGTGACGCACGCGCTGCTGGATCATTTCCGAGTGACGAATACGAGCGACGCCAATATCGGCGCGCAAACCGCGGGCACGACCTTCGCGATTCGCGTCGTGGCGCAGGATGCGTTCAATAACACTGTCGCCAATTTCAACCAAACGGTGACGATAACGGATTTGACTGGCATCAGCGTCACCAGCGCGTCTTTGTCGGGCGGCGTGCTGGCCTCGCAAAACGTGACCGTAAATCTCACCCGCAACGATAATCAGCTCACGGCAACCGGCGGCGCGCCGGCCCGCAGCGGCACCTCGAATTTGTTCAATGTCAATCCCGGCGCGTTGAATGGCTTCACGCTGGACATGATATCCGACCAGGCCACGGGTGCGCCGTTCAGTGTCACCATGCGTGCGCGCGACGCACAAAACAATCTCAAAACCGATTTCACCGGCACGGTGACGATTTCGGACCTGACCGGCACCATCGCCCCCGCTGCCAGCGGCACATTCATTGGCGGTGTGCGCACGGAAGGTGTCACCATCACTCAGGCGCGCACGGCCAATATCATCAGCGTGAGCGGTGGCTCGCCGGTGAGAAGCGGCAATTCGAACGCCTTCAACGTGCAGGCGCAGACCGTGGATCATTTTGAAATCAGCACCATCGGCAATCAAACCGCGGGTGTGCAATTCAATATCACGGTTACGGCGAAAGATGCCAGCAACAACACGGTCACGAATTTTACCGGCACCGTGTCGCTTTCCGATTTGAGCAGCTCGATTGCGCCCGCCACCAGCAACAATTTTACCGCCGGGATTCTGACACAGAATTTCACCATTACCAAAAGCTTCACGAGCAATCGCCTCACGGTCACCGGCTTGGGCAAAACCAACCCATCGAACACTTTCAATGTCGCCCCGGCGGCGTTGAGCAAATTCGCCATTTCCACGGTTGCAGATCAAATTGCCGGGCAAAGCTTCCCGATTACAATAACGGCGCAAGACCAATTCGACAATACCGTGACCGGTTTCAGCGGAGCGGTCACGATTTCCTTGAATTCCGGCACGATTACGCCCTCAACCAGCGGTGCCTTCAGCGCCGGCGTGCGCACGGTAAGTGTCACCATTGCGGCGACGGGCAGCAGTCGCATCATCAATGTCACGGATGGCGCGGGTCACAGCGGCAACTCCACCAGTTTCAACGTCAGCGCCTCGGGCCTGGATCATTTCGTGTTCAGCACCATTCCCACGCAACAAGCGGGCACGAATTTCAGTTTTACGATCACGGCTAAAGACGCCAGCGGCAACGACGTCAATTTCAACGGCACGGTTGCGTTGGGCGATGCCACGAGCACATTGACGCCGTCGAGCGTGGCGATGAACGGCACCGTGGTAACGGTCAATAATGCGCGCCTCACGAAAAAACAGGACGGGGTGTTTCTCAACGTTAGTGGCGGCGGTAAGAGCGGCCAGTCCAACCAATTCAACGTGATTGCCGGACCCTTGCAGCGCGTCAAGGTGGTGGAAGGCAGCAGCGGCGACGCGCCGGCAGAGCTGGCCACGAAGACTTTGACCGCGGATCAGATCCTGGCGGTGCATGCCGCGGGTTATGACGCATTCGGCAATTACACCGGCGATCAAAACGTGAATTGGCTGGTCGCACAGATCACCGCCAACATCGGGATCTTCGATCCGGCCACGAATGCCGCCTCGACCACGTTTTACGCCAACACCACCGGTACGGGTAGAATTGTCGCGAATCATGCCTCGGCCATTGACGACAGCTCGGGTGTGATCACGGTCAATCCCGGCGCAGGGTATCGTGTGAAAGTTTTGACCGGCACCTCCGGCAATATCGGTGAGATTACCACGCTGAATCTGACCACTGGCCAGACCCAGGACGTGCATGCGGCGAGCTTTGATGCAGATGGCAACTATATGCAAGACGTGTCCGTGAGCTGGAACGTTACCGGCAATATCGGTTCACTGTCACAGAATAACGGCGTGACCACCCGCCTCACGGCCTCGACTGCCGGCACCGGGGTGATCAATGCCGATCATCCCACTTTGATCGATGGCTTCACGGGCACGATCACGGTATCGAGCGGCAATCTCTTCCGCGTGCGTATTGTGGAAGGCAGCAGCGGCGACGGCACGCGCTTCACCGGCAGAAATCTCACCACCGACGGCCAGCTCACGTTGCACGCGGCCGGTTACGATGCCTCAAATAATTATCTCGGCGATTACACGGTGACGTGGATCGCGCGCAACGGCATCGGCGTGGTCTCACCCGCGATCAATGTTTCGACGGAGTTTGACCCGCAAGTGCCGGGTTCGGGCCGCATCGTGGCGAATCATGCCACGGCACTGGACGACAGCACAAACCTGTTTACGGTTGCGGTGGGTGCACCGGTGCGCGTGAAAATTCTGGCCGGCCTCTCCGGCAATGGCAGTGAAGTCAACAACGCAACTTTGGTCACAGGCGATCCTCCCCTGGATATGCACGCCAGCAGTTTTGATCGCGACAATAATCGCATTACAGACGTTAGCGTGACGTGGGAACTGAGCACTCCAATCGGCACCCTCATTCCGACGACCGGCATCGGCACGCGCTTTACGGCCACAACTGCCGGTTCGGGTGTGATCACGGCGAACCACGCCTCATTGGACGATGACGCCACCGGCACGATCACGGTGCAGAGCGGCAATTTGAGCTACGTAAAGGTCGTGCTTGGGCCCGCCGGCCAGGGCTCTGAGCTTGGCAACCTGTCCCGGACCACAGACGACCTGGTTCAAGTCCATGCCGCCGGTTATGATGCGCAGAACAATTACCTCGGCGATCAAACGGTGGATTGGAGCATCTTGGGTGAAGCCATCGGCGCTTTGAATCCCACGAACGGCGCTTCGACCAATTTGACCTTGACACGGCCCGGCGCGGCGCGCCTCGTGGCGAACCATGTCTCGGCGCGCGACGATTCCAGCGGCGTGATTACGGTGATCACGGGCAATTTGCATCACCTCACCATTCTCACCGGCGATGCCGGCAATCTGCTTCCGGTGGACGAGCGCTCCGTGACCACGGACGAATCGTTTACCGTGCACGCCGGCGGTTTTGACGCGGATAATAATTATAAGAATGACGTCACGGTGAATTGGACGATCACGGGTGACCCCATTGGCGGCGTTTCTCCATTGAGCGGCACCAGCACGACTTTCAACCCGACAAAAACCGGACGCGGCCAGATTCGCGCGGATCATGCCTCGGCGGGGAGTGATTTGACCGGCATCATCACCGTCAATCCCGGCCAGCTTTCTTACATTAAAGTTTTTGAGAACCCCGGCGGTCAGGGTGCCGAGCTGGGCAATAAATCCCTGAGTGCCATTCAGGAGCTGCGCCTTTACGCCGCCGGTTTTGATTTCGACGGCAATTACATTCGCGACGAAGCCGTGAACTGGAGCAGCGCCGGCACGCTGGCTCCAGTGGTCACTGCCACAGGCGTCACCAACTTCACCTTTCAGCCCACGCTCGCGCCGGCGAATGGCACGATTCGCGCCACGCATGCCGCGGCAGGTTTTGACACCACGGGTACGATCAACATCACGGTCGGCCCGCTGCATCGCGTCGTAGTGCTGTCCGGCGGTACCGGCGCCACCGCGCCGCAAGGCGATATCACGATGAATCCCGGCCAGCAACTCACGGTTCACGCCGGTGGCTTTGATGCCGAGAACAACTACAGAGGCGATGAAATCGTGGGTTGGGCGGTCGATGGCAGCATGGGCACCGTCAATAATGCCAATGGCCTCTCAACCGTCTTTACCGCCGGGACGATCGGCAGCGGATCCATTCGCGCCAATCACCCGACTGCCACGGTGATCGATGGCAACAGCGGCACGATCACGGTGGTGAGCGGCGTGGTGGCGAGAGTCGAGTTGCGCACCGCCGCCAATCGCGGCGGCGAGGTTTTTGGCGTGTATAACATGACCACGGATTCCGCGGTTACAATTCATGCCGCAGGTTATGACGCCGGCAACAATTTTCTTGGCGACGTGAATGTCACCTGGTCGAACACCGGCAACCTCTCTCCGGCCGTGAGCGCGACCGGCTCCTCGCTCACATTTTCGCCTTCTCTGGGAGCGGCGAACGGCTCCGTGAATGGGACGATCGTCGGAACTTATACCGGCGGCGTTATTTCGGATGCCACCGGCCAAATCACGGTTCGGCCCGGCAATCCCAGCGGCACGGTGGATTTGACGCCTAATCCGAACAGTCTGCCGGCGAATGGCACAGCCACCGCCATTGTGATCAGTTCGGTCATTCGCGATGCGGATAATAATGAAGTCGGTCCCAATCGCCGTTTTACCGTGGCGGTAACACCTCCAGCCTCAGGTGAGATTACAGACCCGGACGTCGATCCGGTGACGCCGGGAAAGCAGATTCAAACCAATGCCCAGAGCCGCTTGAGCTTTACCTTCCGCGCCGGCATTGCTGGCGGTGTCGCCACCATCGGTGTGAACAGTGGTTTAGGCGCGACTGGCAGCACGACGATTAATCTGGGCAGCTTGAGCATTATACAGATTGTTGCCGTGCCTTCTTTTGTCACGCGCGGCCAAACCGGCGCCAGTGTGAGCATGTCCGTGCAGAATTTGGGCACCACGCCGATCCAAGCTTTGCAAGGCGGCTTGACTTTTACCGGCACGCAGCCCCGCAACACGGATTACATCGTGACACCGGCGGCAAATAACCCCACAACTATTGCAGGTAATGGCACGGTTAATCTGAATTTCAACGTTGCCGTTGGCAATAACGCGGCTCTCGAGATGATCACTATCGATGGTGACATCTCAGGCACCGTGAATGGCACTCCGGTCAATGATCTCGGCGCGAACGCCACGGATACGTGGCAGGTGCTACGCCCGGCACAGCTTGCGGTGCAAATCGTGAACACTGCGCCCACGACCGTGGCGGGCGGGCAAAACGGCATTGCGGTCAACGTGACTGTGGCGAACAATTCGGGCGTGCAGTTTTCCGCCGACGCCGTGATCGACAGCGTTCGTTTGCGCTTCCGTCAGGGCGCGGTCGATCAATCGATCGGATACGCCGTCATCCCCAACAGTAACAATCCTGGGAGTATTTCCGGCAACGGCACGGCGGATTTTAGTTTCGTGGTCAATGTGCGCACCGGTGCAGTGCTGGGCGACATTGTGATCGACGCCGAAGCCTATGGCCATGATGCCAACTCCGGCGCCTCTGCCCATGATTTGAACGGCGCCACCACCCCCGATAGCTGGACCGTCATTCCGGGCAATGCCTTCGGTATCACGCAAATCACGGTCTCGCAGCCCAGCGTCACCGCGAACATGACGCGTCCGTGGACCGTGCGCATGGAATTACAAAACTCTGCCGACTCGCCGGTAAATCTGAGTCTCGCTCAGGACAAGACGCTTATCCATTTCATCATCGGCGCTGTTGATTTGACTTCGCAGTATGGCATTCAACATCCCACGGCATTGGACGGCGGCGGCACGGTTTTGCCGGGCAATGCTACTGGCGCTTTGACGTTCCGCATTACGCAAACCGGTCTTAGTGCCGGCAGGGCCACTATCGTCGGCTTTGTCGCGGGCACGGACGGCGCGGGCCAGCCCCTATCCGACAACACCAATGACAGTGGTTCGGGTGAAGTGACGGTGCAGATGCGCGGTACGCTGGATATTAGTGGCGCTTTGCAATTCTCGCAAACCACCATCACACGGAACCAAACCTCGCCATGGACCATCACCGCGAACGTTACCAATACCGGCCAGAGCGCGGTTCGTTACTCGACGGATTCCACCCGAGTGACCGTGGGCAGCGACCCGGCTTTTAACTTCAGCTATCCCACGGCATTTCTCGATGGCGATTCGATTATCGCGGCGAATGAAGTGAAAGCCCTGAGAGTCACCGTCACGCGCAGCGGCAACCAAATCGGCTCGCTGCCAGTTTCGCTGCGCCTCAAAGGCACGGATTACAACAATCCCAGCGGCCCGCCAATCGCCTCTGCGCCGGTGAGCACGCCGATTGAGTCGCAGACCCCGGCCGATCTCGTCATCCAACAGGTGCGCGCCTCGCGGCCCTCGGTTACGGCCGAGCAGACCAATCCCTGGCAGATTACACTGGTGGTGCGCAATCAAGGCGGCAGCACGGTCAGCGTGAAAGTGGATACCTCCACGAACGTGCGCTTCCGTATCGGCAATGCTTTTCAATCCGGCTATGCCTCGAGCCTGGTGCAGCCGAGCTGGCTGGGCACGGGCTCGTTGAATTTAGCCGGCAATACCACGGACAGCTTGCGCTTCTCCGTGAACACGACGGGCACTGCCCCCGGCCTGGCATTCATTTGGGCTAAAGTGGCGGCGACGGAGCTCAATAGCAGCGCTTCGCGCGTTGCGACCAATAATGGCTCATCCGTAACGGTGCAAACGTCACCCAACGTGACTTACATTCCCAACAGCCTCACCCCGAAAACCGTCAACAACGGCACGCAATACGCTTTCAGAGTTCGCGTGCGCAACAGCGGCACCGCCACCTTGGATTTGACGGCGACTCCCACGCCCACGAGATTTGTGTTCGGCAGCGGCGTCACTTTCAGCGCCGATCTGGATCTTAACAAGGTGAGAAGCATTCCACCGGGCGATACCACGTTAACCTTCGTGGGAGAGAACATTCCGGTGAACATGCCGCAGACTGCTTACGCGCCGACGCTCCAGTTGCGCGGCGCGCACAACGGCAACAATTACTCTTCCGACGTCACTTTTGCGAGCAATGAATTGCGCGTCACCGCGCCGGCGAACTTGCAGGTGATCAGCATGCATTCCACGCAGACCAAGGTCACCGCCGGGATGTTAAAGCCCTGGAGCATCGTGATGACCGTGGCCAACAACGGCAATTCTCCCGCGCAGCTCGATAGCGTGGGCTTGCGATTGTTGAATGGCGGAGATGTCACCAGAGATTTTGATGTTGTAACACCTAGCAGATTTTTGGGCTCCAACAATACCAATTTGGCCGCTGGGGCCCGTGATTCATTGCGTTTTGAGATTCGCAAGACTGGCGAGAAAATCGGAGGCACCACGGTAGAGGGCTATATTCGCGTCGTCGATCTCTCCAACAATCAAAAGCTTGAGGCGCGGAGCAGCGGCAACAACGGCAGCTTCGAGGTACAATCGCGGGCGGCGCTGAACATCGTTTCGTTGACTCCCTCGCAGCAAACCGTGACCGTGAACCAAACGCAAGTGTGGTCGGTTGACATGCTGGTGAGGAACAACGGCGGCAGCGGTGTACGCGTGTCATTTGACCAAGCGGTGACTCGCCTCACTTTTTCACCGAACGCAGGCTATTTCATGCCTCAGCCGACGGCATTGGTGGGGGGCGGCGACATCATTGCGGGCAACAGCGAGCGTACGCTGAGATTCGAGATCGCGCAAACCGGCTCGCAAGTGGGCCAGAACAACATCACAGGCCAAATTGGCGCCATCGAGGTGAATAGCGACGATCCTCGTTCGGACGATACACAAAGCGGCGGTAGCAGCTTCGTCACCGTACAGACCGCGGCGAGCTTGCGCCTCACCAGCACGGCGATCGTGCCGGCTTCCGCGCCGAATGCTCCGCGCGTGAACATCGGCCAGCCCTTTGAAGTGCGAGTGGAAGTTGAAAACCGCGGCGGGGAGGCGGCGGACAGCGTGATCGTCCGGCTGTCTTCCAACGGCAGTTCTACGATCAATCCTCCCAGCGACAAGCTCATACCCAGCGTTTCCTCCGGCTCACCCCAAAGCGTAGTTTTTGCCGTGATGGCGAGCAACCAGGAAAACAACGGTGAAAGATTCACCGCCACGATTATTTCAGCCAAGGCGCACAATACCCGCACGACGGCGCAACAAGAGCAGCCCGTCGATAACACCGAAGACGTGATCGTGCAGCGGCGTGCCGAGCTGGCAATTGTGAGCGTCAATCCTTCTGCTGCAGTGGTGCCGGCCGAGTCGAACAATCCCTGGACGATTCCCGTGGTGCTGCGCAACAACGGCGGCGCGGCCATTGCGCTCAATCCGCCTATCGACGATAATCTCACCATCACGATTGACGGAGCGCAGCAGAACGATTACACCATCGTGCCTCCTGCGTTTCTCTCGCGCAACGGCAATTTGATTTTGCCCGGCGGGGAGATTGACACGTTGCTGTATCGCGTGGATAATACCGGCCGGCGCGGCGGCGCGGCCACGATTCACGCTCTGATCGCGGGCAAGGATCGAAATAATAATTTGGCCTTGAGCGCAGAGAAGAATGGGGAAGTCAGAATCGAAACCATCGCCTCGGTGAAAATCACCTTCACGCGGCCGATCGTGAATCATTTCTTCCAAAACTCGAACGTCGGCTCCGTCAATACCAATCAGAATTTTGCCATCGAAGTCGAAGTTGAAAACAGCAGTCTGGAAGACGTGAGAGACGTCCTGGTCGAACTGGTTTCCAGCACCAACAGCTCGCACATTCCAGCGCAGCAGCAAACCATTGTTTCTCTGCCGCAACGACAACAGCGCCAGATCAGATTTGAGGTAATCGCCGCGGCAACTCCGGACAATCAGCCGGAAAATTTCGTCGCGCGAGTTCTGGATGCCACCGCGGCCATCAGCGGCGGCCGTGCGAACATCAATCGCGGCGCCGATACCACGGCGCAAGTCCGCATCCAATTGCCGGCAGAGCTGGCGCTTGAGGTCAATGCTGATTTCAATAATCTGACCACGAATCAGATATTTGAGCTGAACGCCGAAGTAAGTAACCTTCCGAATGCTGCCGAGGTGGATCAATCCGGCCGCCTCACCCTCAGCCTGCCGGAAGGCAGCGGATTCACCATCCTCGATCCCGGCATGGAACAGCCATTCAACCCGGGTCAGAGAGTGGTGTGGAGGCTACAGGCACCGGATTCCGCTACCGCAGGCCCACTGGCTGTGAATATGACCACGGTGCCCAGGGATCTGAATAGTGCCGCAAGCGCGATAGTAGCGAAGTCCGCCGATAGTGCTTTGGTGAACGTCGTGTTCTCAAATTTGAATATCAGTAAATCCGTCATTATCGACCCCGAAGGCGCGAAGGACGGCGTGGTCTCCACCGGCCAGACTTTCAAGATTGAATCTTCCCTGGCTTTCAGCAAAGACTTGGCACAAAAGAAAATCACGTTGACTTTGCCCTCCAACACTGGATACGAGTTCAGATCCGGTTCGTCAGCCACGATTTTTGATTTCTCCGCGCAAGAAAGCTGGGAGATACTAGTGCCGGGTGCACCGGTGGATACACGCTCGTTTATCATCAAGGCTGAAGGAGTCACCGAGAATGGCACAGGTGTACCAGTGACGAACAGCGACACCGTGCGTGTTCAAGCCGTCCAGCAAGCCACGCTTGATTTTTCTGTCAAGCTTATCAAGCCGGGCCAGGATACGACCGGCGCATTGACTGTCGATCAGACGTTCACGATTCGGGCGACTTTGGCTAACCAGGGTGTGGCTGCCGCGGTTGACACTGCCACCGTTCGTCTGCAATTGGGTGAAACTGGTGTTACTACCACAGACGACCTGGAGAAGAAAATCTACATCTCAAGTGGTAGCTCTGGCGTGGTGGAATGGATTGCGCAAGCGCCACCCATACCGACACCGGAAAGCATACTGACTGTGCAATTGCTGAATCGGTTGAATGATGAGAATAGTGGCGGCCCGGCAGTATGGAATCGCGGAATTGACAATTCTGTCATCAACAAAGCCGTGCGCACGGACTCGGTTGGCACTTTATTTGTAGATCAACTCTATATTTACGAGCCGGCTGGGGCAGCGGACAATACGTTGAGCACGCAACAAGAATTCAGAGTTCGTGCCCTGATTAAAGGGCGCAATCTGACGACGTTGCGCGCAGAACTGGTTGTGCCAGCAGGGTTCAGTTTTGTCAATGAAGCGGACAGAATCCAAAGGTTTGACAGCTTGGACGTCGAAACCTCGCGTGTTTGGCAGATGCGGGCGCCGCGTAACCGGCTGTCGCAGCAACAGATTTACGTCACCGTCACTGGCAAGGATGCCAACAGCGGCAGCGAAGTGAGCTCCATCTCGTCGAATTTGGTGGTTGACATCGTCGAAAGCGCAGACTTGTTCTTGTCCGCCTCCATTACATATCCGCAATCGGTAGCATTGGATAATGTTGCCAGCATCGGGCAGCCGTTCGAAATCACGGCAATCTTGGAAAATCGAGGCGAGGCAGATACCGTGGGCGCCGGGAGTATCAACCTGGTTTTGCCGGCCGGGTACACCACCGCCGAACCGTTGGCCAAAACCACGATTAACAGCCAAGCCAGATGGCAGGTCACGGCGCGCAACACCCCCTCCGTGGTTGCGGAGGTGATCACGCTGACGTTGAATAAGCCTTATCCCAACGACAGGAACACGGGTGATGAAGCACCGGCGAGCGTCGTGGAAAGGACTCTGAACATCCGCACCGAAGAGACGATCTTGACGGTGACCGATATCAGCGCGAGCCAGGGCATTAAAGCCGGACCGGTGATCAGCCAGCAGAAGGGCATTCCCGTGCTGGCACTGGATTGGCGCAACGAAGGCAATGAAGGCTCCAGCAATATCGTGATGAAAACTCTGAAGTTTTACGTCGTCAATAGTCAAAACCAGGACCTGCCGCCCAACGCGGCGGTCGCGCGCGTGCAAGTGGTGGCCGGCGATGATCCGAACAAGGTGCTCGGGCAACTGACAGAGATTCCGAATACGAATCCGCTGACGCTCAACTTCGCGATCATCGACACGGTTTTCGGCGGCGCTTCGAAGCAAGCCACGATTTTGGTTGACGTGGCCAATGCCGCGACCGCCGATGATTTCTTCCTGACGGTGCGCAGCGGCAACGATATTATTGCAGAAAACGCGGACTCACCGTCA
Source organism: bacterium (assembly GCA_044869275.1). Classification (GTDB taxonomy): domain Bacteria; phylum Zhuqueibacterota; class Zhuqueibacteria; order Zhuqueibacterales; family Zhuqueibacteraceae; genus JBIOXB01. The sequence goes on along the minus strand of JBIOXB010000014.1, from coordinate 33,981 downwards.
AAGCAGGTGCAGGTCAATCTCGCGGGCGGCACGATCACTTCCGTGGCCGCGGTGCTGTCGAGCGCCAATTACGAAGATTCATTCTACAATTATCCGAACCCGTTCTCCACGGTGCGCAACGGCCGGACGACGTTCAACTACTCCCTGCCGCAGGACTCCGAGGTGGATTTCCGCATCTTTACCCTGCTGGGAGAATTGGTTTATACCAAGTCCTTCAAATCGACCGATCCCCAGGGCAAAGCCGGCGCGCGCACCAACGGGGTGAGCCAGGGCTTCATCGAATGGGACGGCAGGAACGGCAATGGCGATCTGGTTTTCAATGGCGTCTATATGGCCGTGTTGAAGACCAGCGCTGGCACGGTCACGACCAAAGTCGCGGTGGTGAAGTAATGAAAGCACGAGCATTGCAATCCTCAGGTGATGAAATGAAAAGAATGCAAGGCAAGGCTGATGCGCGGGGCAATTCCAAAGCCAAACGCCGTGCGCTGGGCTGGCACGCAATCGTCTTTGGCTTGATGTGCAGTTTCCTCCATTTGCTGCCGCATACCGGGCAGGCGCAAACTGCCGGCCGGGAATCCATCTTCGCATTGGGCGCGGGTGCGCGATCCATTGGATTGGGCGGCGCTACGATTGCCATGCCGGTCGATGCCACGACGATATTTTGGAATGCTGCCGGTTTGGAATTGCTGCAGCGCAAGAATGTCACCTTGTTCTATGCGCCCTTGATGGCCGGCGCGAAATACAACTATGTCGGCTATGCGCATCCGAGCCTGCGCGTGGGCACTTTTGGCGTGGCCTGGCTGCATTGGGACGTCGGTGATGTGCAGGGCAGAGACTTGACCAGCCAGGAAACCGGCATTGCCACTTTCGGCCAGGATCAGTTTTTGATTTCATACGCCAAGGAATTTCCTTTCGCCCTGTCCGTGGGGGGGACGATCAAATATGATCGCCAGACGTTTACGGATATTGACGCGGCCACGGGCGTATCGTTTGACTTGGGATTTATTTACCGCCCACACCTGGGCGAAGGCATTTGGCAGGATTTGTCCCTGGGTGTGGCCATACAAAATCTGATCGAGCCGCGTTTGCGTCTGGACACGGAAACCGATATTCCACCGCGCACGTTTCGCGCTTCGCTTGCCAAACCCGTGCATCTGGGCGACGGCGCGGACGTGGTGAATCTGCTGTTCAATTTCAAAAACAGCGTGGAAGGCACGCCCAGCCGCCTGCAATTTGGCGCCGAGTATGTGTATCAAAACCGCGCCATGCTGCGCCTGGGGAGTAACGGCCAGGTGTTCAGCTTTGGCGCCGGCGTGACGTATCAGAACTTCACCATTGACTACGCCATGGCAAACTACTCCAATGATGTCAACGGCACCGAGGGCCTGAACGCGCCGCATCGCATCAGCATCACCATGCAGCTCGGCAAAACCAAAACCGAGCTGATCGAGGCCGAGCGCCGCAAAGAACAGGATCGCGCCGAAAATCAAGTCAAGCGCCAATTGCATTTGCAGAATCAAGCGGATTTTGCCAAGGCCATGGAAGATGGCAACGAGTACTTTCAACGCCGTGAATATTTCCAGGCGCAGCTGCGCTATACCGAGGCCAGCCGCATCTTCCCCGGCGATGAAGACGCGCGCAAGTGGGCCGGAAAATCCGAAGAGAAGCTCGCGGAAGAGCAACGCTTGAAGGAAAAAGAACTGGAAAAGATTGCCGCGGCCAAAAAGACACGCGAATTGGACAGCTTGGCCGTGGCCGCGCAAATCAAAAGCGGTATGGACTATTTCACCGCCGGCGATTACCGCGAAGCCATTCGCGAATGGCAGATCGGTTTGAACCGCGCGCCCAACAATCCACGCTTGAAGGAATTGATCAACGAAACGCAGCGCGAACTCGATGGTCGAGTCACCGACTTGCTCAAGCGCGCGCGCAGCCTGGAGGCACAGGGCAAGTTGAGCGAAGCGGTGCAGCTTTACAACCGCGCCTTGAGCGACGGCAGTCTGAGCGCCAGCCAGAAAAACGAAATCACCAACTTGGTGGCCAAATTGCAAACACAATTGAATGTGAAGGATTTGGTCACGCAGGGCGTGCAATATTATAACAGCCGGGATTATCGCTCGGCGGTCAGCTCCTTCCAAGAGGTGTTGAAGACGGATCCGGGCAATCCGCTGGCGAAGCGTTACATCTTTGATGCCGAGTCGCGCCTAAACGCGAAAGTCAAAGAATTCGCCACGGAAAAATTGCGCCAGCGCTTCACCGAAGCCGCGCGCTTGAGCCAGGGCGGAAACTACGCTGCGGCCCTGAAGATTCTCGAAGAGATTCAGACGGAAGATCGCTTTAACAAATACATTCTCGACGCGATCGATCAAGCACGTGACAAGCTGAACCGGAAGTAGCGTGGCACGAGGCCCCCAAATTGCCCTGCGGGCATGGCAGCCTCGAAAATCCTTCCTTGCAACTTTGATTTGAATTGACGATTTTTGAAGGCGGTTGCCAAAAACCGCCTTCACTTTGTTCCGCTGTACGATGGCTGTCCCGCCCCCGGGAAGGGCATGGTTGCAAGCGAAACTGGGGATTGGAAAAACGGCCTCCCCCTCTCGGGCGTGGAGCCGGAACGGTGCGTAGCTGATGGCCCTTTTTTGACGATCTTTGGCGCGGTCGCGGAGTAGCGAGTTGTTCAAACAAATCATAAAAGAAGAACTCAAGGTTCCTGCCCACACCGATCACCTGGTGGATATGCGCGATTTCGTCGTGCGCATCGGCAGGAAATATACCTTCCCCGACAAGGTCGTCAATGCTTTCAAGCTGGCCGTGGATGAAGCCAGCACCAATCTCATGCGCCACGCTTATCGCGAGGCCGGCGGCGAAGGCTTCATCACCATTCGCGCGCTGATTCGCAAGCAAAGCCTCACCATCTGCCTGATCGATCAAGGCAAGTTCTTCGACCCCCGCCGCGTGCAAGACCCGGACTTGCAGCGCTACGTGCAAATTGGCAAAAAGGGCGGCTTGGGCATTTTCATGATGCGCAAGCTCATGGACGAGATCGACTATCGCCGCACGGAAGAGGGCAATGAGCTGCGCATGACCAAAAGCTTCGAGACGGTCAGCCCCAAAAAGTCCTTCTTCGGCATTCCCGTCTTCAAGTCCGCAGTCAAAGCGATCCCCTTCTCGCTCAAAGCGAAATACTGGGTGCGTACGTGTCTGGCGTTGATCGCCCTCGTCGCAGTGGGGTATTTGTATTTTCATTACGAGGCCAAGGAAACCGAATTCAATAGATTGCTGACTTCCTTGCGCAGTGTCGATGCCGAAGTCACGCGCAACCTGGAATACAATCCTGCCCTGTTGAACGACTTTTTGGGCAATGAGATTTGCAAGCTGCTGCACGACGCTTACAAGGACCGCCAGGAATTGTTGTACGAAATCGCGCTGGTGGATCCGCTGGGCAACATCGTCGGACACAACAATCAGGAACTTTTTTTTGGCAAATTTGCCGCCGCCGTATCCGAGAAGCAAAAGATCGATAAAAATACCTCGTTGTATGAAGTCGAGCACAAAGGCCCGGACGAGCAAACGACGCGCTTCGAAGTTTACGACGTGATCACCAAGCTGCAAACGCGCGGCGATCCGCCGGAAGAGCGCACGCTGCACATCCGCGCCTACAAGGCTTATGTGGATGACCGCATCGCCGCGGTGCGCTGGGAATACGCACGCGTGGCGGCCTCGGTGATTTTGTTGGGCTGCGTCGGCGCGTTCGCTTTGGTTTATATCCTGATGACGCCGTTGCATCGCCTGGCCGAATGGGTGCGCCTCGCCGACCACGGCGAAATGGGCGACGAGATGGACATCGACTCCTCCACCGAAATCGGCGAAATCGCCCAGGCGTTTTCCGAGATCACCAGCAAGTTCCGCGAATCACAAAAAAGCCTGGCCGACCAGGAGCGCCTGCAAAAGGAAATGCAGGTGGCGCAGGAGATTCAGCAAACCCTGCTGCCGCGTGAGTTTCCGGAATTGGACGGCTACGAGCTCGCGAGCCATTATGAGGCGGCGCGCGAAGTCGGCGGCGATTATTATGATTTCGTGGAAGTGGACAAAGACACGCTCGGCGTGGTGGTCGCAGACGTTTCCGGCAAAGGCGTACCCGGCAGTTTGGTGATGACCATGATACGCCAGGCGCTGCGCACCGAAGCACGGGGCGTGAAAGACGCCGCGGAAGTGCTGGCGCGCGTGAACAAGACCGTCATCGATGACATGAAAAGGGGCATGTTCGTCACCCTTTTTTACGTCATCATCGACAGCAAGCGCCGCCGCCTGAATTATGCCAGCGCCGGCCACAACCCCATGATTCTCTATCGCCCGAGCTCGAAGAAGACTTATTACCTGAATCCGCGCGGGTTTCCCGTCGGCATTCGCCTGCCCGACGACGAATTGTTCCGTAAATCGATCGAAAGCGACACCATTCAGCTGGCGGAGGATGACATTCTTTTCATTTATACGGACGGCATTACCGAAGCGATGAACGCGCAGCGCGACCTGTTCGGCGAAGAGCGCCTGCTGAAGATTATCCGCGAGAACGGCGTTCTGCGCGTGAAGCCGTTTGTGGAGAAGATCAAAGACGAGATTCTCTCGTTCACCGCCGGCGAAATGCAATCCGACGACATCACACTCGTTGCCATCAAAGAAAAAACCTCGCCCGAAAAGGTGGAGTTGCAGCGCGCGAAACAGGCGCACCAATTCATTGTCGGAGGCAAAAGCATCCGCGAAGCCTGCGAGTTGGTGGGCATCACGACCTACGCTTATTACAACAAGTACAAAAAGGAATTCGAAGAAAGAGGCGTGGAGAGCGTCGAGGTCGATGCGGAGATCGAGGTGGAGGCCAAGCACATCGCGATCGAGGACAAAGTCAAGATTTTCGACATCATCAAGAACCATCCCGAATACGGCGCGAAGCGCATCAGTGAAGAGCTCAATACCGAAGCTTACGGCTCTACTCTCATTCCGGAAAACAAAATCTACGACGAGTTGGTGCGCAACCGGCTGAACACCCGGCAATTGCGCGAAGGCTTTGTCGCGCGCGGTGGCCGCACCAAGCGCCCGATGAAACCGCCCGGCACACCCTTGCTCACGCTGTCCGGTGAAGTCATTTTGGACCGTTCGAGAGCCTTCGAGTCCGCGGCAAAACCGCCGCGGCCCATGCCGCCGCCGGCTCCGCCTGCCATTCCCCCGGCAAAAAAAGAGAGCAAAGAAAGGCCGGCAGCGCCCCCCGCGCCACCGGCGGCGCGTGAGGCTCCGGAAGCGCGTGTCGTTCACAAAAAGAAAGAAACGACGCCGGAGGTTGAAACCGTTTCTCTGTTTACGCCGATCGAGGAATTGCTGGCAAGTGAGGAAGCCCTTCCACCTGACACACCGGCGTCCCCGCCGCCACGTGAGCAAGGGCCGTCCCGAGTTTTGGACAAAGAGAAGATTCGCAGCGCCGGCAATCCACCTGTCGTGCGCCCGGTCTCTCACACGGATACCGTGGGGATCAGTTTTGAAGACTTGTTTGCGGGGGGAACGATGTTGGAAGAGTTTCACGGGCAGCGCCCCAGTGCGAATCCGGAAACACCCGCAGCCGAATCTTCGCCGCCGGCATCAGCGTCGATTGCAGAACTGCAAAAGGAAGAAGGGAGCGCGCTCTCAGTTTTTCAGGGCGGCGAAGAGCGGCATAAAAGCGACGAGGATTTTTCGGCGGTGGATGATTTGTTGCGCCGCGAAATCGATTTTTCTTTTAGCGGTGCACTCCCCGGCGAGGCGCTGCCGGTGCGGGAGGATCAGACCTTGGAGCGCGAGCACTTGACCGGCGCCGATTCCAAAACAGCGGAGGAGGCCGAGGGAGCTCCGGAAGATCGCAGACAACACGAGGGCGAGGTGGGATTGCCTTTTGTGGAGTTGGATGAACTCATGACCTACGCGGGAACTGAGAATCTTGCGGTTCCGCTGGAAGAGGATCCGGATTTGACGGCCGCGGCCGCGGTGGGCGAAACGTTTGCCGGCGAGGAATTGGCGCGACCGGCAGCCGGATCGCCCGATTTCAATGGCAACGGCAAGGAAGCAACCACAGACGTGCCGCAAAGCCTGCACACCACCGCCATGATTTTGCCACCGAAAGAGCAGGGACACACGGAACCGAGCGAAGACGAGCGCGAACAATTGCTGATCGCGGGCTTGCGATTTTACCGGGCGCAGCAGTTTGAAGAAGCGATCCGCGAATTCGAGCGCGCCATCGTGCTGTTTCCCAATTTCAAGGAGGCGCATAGCATTTTGGGAAATGCCTATTTTCGCAACCGCATGTACGAGGAGGCGGCGCGCGCCTACCAGCGCGTCAAACAATTGGACGCCTCCGACACCACCGCCTACGAGAACATCGGGGTCATTTACGCCAATCGTGGGGAATATATGGAGGCCATGAAAGAATGGCAGCGCGTGCTGGAAATCGACTCCAGCCGCGACGATATTCGCCGGAAAATCGAGCTGGCCGGCCGCATGATGATGAAGCGCGCCGTCACGGCGTAGCCATTCGGCCAGCTCGGGCGCCAGTTTCCTGGAAGAGCGCTTTTGGGAAAACTTAACCCCCGGGCGTTGCGCAATTCCGCCCGTCGGTGGGTATTCTTTCTGTTAGTGCGCAAAGCCATTTTTACCTTAATTCAGTGTTGACTTTTGGTGACCATTCCTTTATATTGCGCAATGGTTCAAAATATAATTTGTATGCCTCAGGAGTGAACCATGGAAGGTATTCAAGTGTCCGTGGAAAGAGCCGGTGTCAATCACCATATCGCCATCATCAAAGTAGGCGGTTATATCGACACGACCACGTCTGCTGAATTGGAGCATGCGCTGGACGGGCTTTTGAAAGCGGGCACGTACGACATTATCATCGACCTCGGCAACGTTGATTATATCAGCAGCGCGGGATGGGGTATTTTCATCAGCGAGATCAAAGGTATTCGCGAAAAAGGCGGCGACCTCAAGCTGGTGCGCATGATCCCGGATGTTTATGAAGTCTTCGAATTGCTCGAATTCCATTACATCTTGAAGGCTTTCGACACGATCGAGGAGGCGCTGCAAGATTTCGACAGGGGCAGCAGCCTGCCTCGGAAACCCGCGAGCGGAAAACCGTCTGCAGCCGCCAGCGACGACGGCGTTATGGTGAAGACTGCCACGCGCGCCGCCGTGGCCGAACAAGTATCGGGCACGAAAAACAAAACCGCACAAGGCCTCGAGGATTACATCCGCACGATCGTTGCCGAGAATCCCGAGGCCGGCACCTTCAAGATCAAGCAGCTCCTGGCCACGCCGCGTTACGGCAACTATCGCATGGGCTGGTTCGATGTGCGCCGCCGGCTCAAGGAATTGGGCCTGGATTCCAAAGACAAGCGCATCGAGTTCTATAAGCAGCGTATGTAGTCGCAAGAAAACATTCTTACCTTCAAAGATATTCAACCCACGACCGATGAAACCCCGATGCTTTCGGGGTTTCTGCGTTAAAGCGCGAGGAGAGGATTATGGCGAATGCTTCCCACGTGAAAGTTCCCGCCGGTGGCCAGCTCATGCAATTCAGCGGCAACCAGCTCCAAGTTCCTGACCATCCGATTCTTCCATTTATCGAAGGCGACGGCACCGGCCCCGATATCTGGCGCGCGTCACAAGTGGTGATGGACGCCGCGGTGGCACGCGCGTACGCTCAACGCCGGCGTGTGCATTGGATGGAAGTGTATGCCGGCGAAAAAGCCGTGGCCGTGTACGGGCCCAATATGTGGCTGCCGGAGGAAACGCTGGAGGCGGTCAAGGCGTATCGCGTTGCCATCAAAGGCCCGCTGACCACGCCGGTGGGCGAAGGCATTCGCAGTTTGAATGTCGCGCTGCGGCAGACGCTCGATCTCTACGTGTGCTTGCGGCCGGTGCGTTATTTCCCGGGCGTGCCCTCGCCGGTGAAGCATCCGGAAAAAGTTGACATGGTGATCTTTCGCGAGAACACGGAGGACATTTATGCGGGCATTGAATTCCGCGCCGGCACGGAGGAGGCGAAGAAAGTCGTGCACTGGCTGCAAACCGAAATGAAGGTGAAGAAAATCCGTTTTCCGGAAACCTCGAGCGTCGGCATCAAGCCGGTTTCCGAGGAAGGTTCCAAACGGCTGGTGCGCGCGGCGATCCAGTACGCCCTGGCGAACAAGCGCCGGTCGGTCACGCTGGTGCACAAGGGCAACATCATGAAATTCACCGAAGGCGGCTTTCGCGATTGGGGCTACGCATTGGCGCGCCAGGAGTTTGCCGATCGCGTGGTGCCATGGGAGGACTGCGGCGGCAAGCCACCGGCAGGAAAGCTTCTGATCAAAGACGCGATTGCCGACGCCTTCTTGCAGCAAATTCTCACGCGCCCGGAAGAATATGACGTGATCGCCACTTTGAATTTGAACGGCGATTACATCTCCGACGCGCTTGCCGCGCAAGTGGGCGGCATCGGCATCGCCCCTGGCGCGAACATTAATTACGGCACGGGCCATGCCATTTTCGAAGCCACGCACGGCACCGCGCCGAAGTATGCCGGCCTCGACAAAGTCAATCCCGGCTCGGTGATTCTTTCCGGAGCGATGATGTTCAATTACATGGGATGGACCGAGGCGGCGAATTTGATTGTCCAAGCCCTGGAGAAGACGATTCAGCAGAAGATCGTGACCTATGACTTTGCGCGCTTGATGGAGGGGGCGAAGGAAGTCAAATGCTCGGAGTTTGCCCAGGCGATCATCGGCAATATGTGAATGAGTCGAGCGTGACGCTGCTGCGAGACGTGTCGATCAGAACTAAAATCCGCCTAATCCGTGGCATCCGTGGTCAAAAGACTATAAAAAACTGCTTATGAGAAATCTCTGGCGCTTCGGGATTTCGGAATGGCAGGATGGAGGGGTATGAAAAATGAACCGCGCATTTGGGCTAAAAAATACCAGCCCTGAATCATGTCAGGACTTTTCTATTTGATCGCCACCACCATGATGGTGGTGTCGTCTTCCAAGGTGTGGTGCTTTGCGAAATTACGCACGCGCTCAAGCAGGGCATTGATCAGCGCGCCCAGCGTTTGCGTTTCGCGCTTTTGCGCGGCCTGCCAATGACTGACCACTTTTTTTAGGCCCTCCACCCCAAACTGTTTGTTGTGAGCGTTGCGCGCTTCGGTGATGCCGTCGGTGTAAAAAGTCAGCACGTCGCCTGCCTGCAGTTGAATCGTCCCCTTGCCGCGCTCCGTTTCCGGATCGAGCCCCAAGGGGATTCCGGCGGCGCGCAATTCATGCCATTCTTGCTTCGTGGCGCGATATACAAGCGGAGGGTTGTGTCCCGCACTGGCATAGGTCAGCGTCATTTTTTCCACGTCAAGTATGCCCAGGAAGAATGTCACAAAGACCTTGCCCTCGGCGTATTCATAAACCAGACGGTCAAGATTGCGCAGCAAGGCGAGCGCGTCGTCTTGATGTGCGATTTCGGCGTACAAGCCGCCGTGCAGCGTCATCACCACCAATCCCGCCGGCAAGCCCTTGCCGACCACGTCGCCGATGGCGATCGCAAAACGGGAATCGCCCAGCGGCAAAAAGGCGAGATAATCGCCGCCGATTTGCTGCGCGGGGGCATAGTGATTCGCCATCTCGAATTTTTCGTGCGCAAAGCTCGCCGCCGGAAACAGGCGCTGCTGCAAGGCTTTGGCCGCGCGCATTTGCTGTTTGAGATTTTTTTTCTCCTCCATCTCGCGCTGCAGAATCGCGTTTTCGATGGCGAGCGAAGTTTGATCCGCGAGCACCTGCAGCATGGTTTGGCGATGCTGTGGCAGGCCTTTCAACGGCCGGCGGCTGTCGAGATAGAGCATGCCGAAGAGCACGCCCTTGGCATACAGCCGTTCCGTGCCCGCGTCCTGCGTCGTGGAAATATCGACCACGTGCGGCGATTTCAAGGGCAGGCAAATGATGGTGTTTAAGCGCAGGGCCTGAATGCTTTGCTGCGCGTCGAAGCGCGGATCGTCGAGCAATTGCTCGCGCATGAGCATTTCGCCGTTGCTTTCGGCTTCGGCTATCGCGGACAGGCTCACTTCGAATTCGTCATGCGCCAGTTCCTTGGGCGCGAGGTTGTGGCAGACCGCGGGGCGCAGCTTGAGGTTTTCGTCATACAAGAAGATGATGGCGCGCTCAGCGCGCGTGAGCGTAATCGCGAATTCCGCGGCGATTTCGAGCACGCGATTGGAGAGCGCCGCGCTTTTGGCGTTTTGATTGATGTTTTGTATCGCCGCGAGAAAGCGATCCTGCGTGGGCAGCATCCGCTCTTTTTCAAACTCCAGCAGGCTGGAGGTGCGAAACAGCAGCATGATCTTGCCCAGCGCGAGGCGGTCGTAGTCTTTGATCTCGCGCCGTGTGACTTTGACGTCGTTGACCAGCACGCCGTTGCTGCTGCTCAAATCCTGGATGAAAAAGCGTCCATCCTGATAATCGATGCGGGCGTGATAGCGTGACAGCGAAGGATCGAGCAAAACGATGGAGTTGTCGTAGTGCCGGCCGAGGGTCGCGCCGGAGGCGAAAACGTAGTGCGCCACGATCTCGGGTTTTTCATTGATCTCTTTCAGCACCGCGAGATACAGCGGCGCGCCGCATTCGCCACAGTGCTGAAAGCGCGTGGGGTTTTCGGCCTGGCATTTTTTGCAGCGCATAACACCGTCCGGAAGTGGAGGATGAAACAAGACCTTTTGTGGCGACAGCGCAAAATAGGCGTTATGGCATTTATTCTCAAGTTTTATTTCAGTGGAGTGATTTCGTGACTAAATCCTGTACGCGCCGCGATTTTATGAAAACCAGCGCGGCCACCGCGCTCGCCGGTTCGGCGTTCTGGAATCTGGCCTGCCAATCCCCACGAGCTTTTGATCTGATCATTGTTGGCGGCACGCTCTACGATGGCAGCGGCCAGGCCGGTGCTGCCGCCGACATTGGCACGAAAGCTGGCAAGATCGCCGAGATTGGAAACATAAGAGATCGGCCTGCGGCGCGCAAGATTGACGCCCACGGCCTCGCCGTGGCGCCGGGCTTCATCGATTTTCATTCGCACAGCGATGAAGAGCTCCTGCTCGGCGGCGAGGCACAGTCTAAAATCCGCCAGGGCGTTACCACCGAGGTGCTGGGGCAGGACGGCGATTCCATGGCGCCGTTGCATGACGCGAGGCGCGAGGAATTGCAACAAGATTTGCGCGAACGGTTCCAGCTCGAAGTGAATTGGAGAGATTTCGCCGGCTATTTCCAGCAGTTGGAAAAAGGCGGCTTGGTTGGCAACGCGTTGAGCATGGTCGGGCAGGGTGCATTGCGCCATTGTGCCGTCGGCCTCGAGAATCGCCCCGCAACGGTGGAAGAAATCTCCAGCATGCAAGCGCTCGCGCGCGAGGCTTTTGCCCAAGGCGCGTATGGCATCTCTTCCGGTCTGGAATACACGCCCGGCAGTTTTGCCGATGAAAATGAGATTATCGAAATATGCCGGGCAATGAACGGCCGTGGCATTTATTCCACCCATATGCGGAATGAAGATGATACCGTGCTCGAAGCGCTGGCAGAAGCGATTCGCATCGCGCGCGGCGCCAGCGTGGCGTTGCATGTTTCGCACCTCAAAGCCTCGGGCCAGCGTAACTGGCATAAACTGTCCGCGCTGCTCAAGCAGCTCGACGAGGCACGCGCCACGGGCATGCAGGTGACCTGTGATCGCTATCCTTACATTGCCTACAGCACCGACCTTGCCAATCTTTTTCCTCTATGGAGCCGCGAGGGCGGCAGCGAAAAATTCGTGGCGCGCTTGCAAGACCCCGACGGGCAAGATTCGCTTAAAACCGCCGTGCTGAAAGACGTTGAGAAAATCGGCGGTTGGGCTGCGGTGATGGTGTCGAGCTTGGCGAAAAATCCGGAGCGCCAGCTTTATGAAGGCAAGAACATGCTGCAGATTGCCAACGAGGAAAATGCCTACCTCAAGCTCGTCGAGCTGATCGTCACCGAGGAGGGCGGCGGCAGCATGGTGGGCTTTGCGATGAACGAGGAGGAAGCTGCCCAGGTTTTATCTTATCCCGACTGCATGATCGCCAGCGACGGCTCGGCGCAGGCGGTGGAGGGCCGGTTGCGCCGCGGCAAGCCTCATCCCCGCTCCTTTGGAACGTTTCCGCGGCTCCTGGGCAAATACGTGCGCGCCGAGCAATTGCTGAGTTTGCCGGAAGCGATTCGAAAGGTTACCGCGTTGCCGGCGGAGGCGCTGGGCCTGCCCGACCGCGGCCATCTTCGCCCGGGTTATAGTGCTGATCTTGCCGTTTTCAACCCGGAGACGGTAAATGATCGCGCCACCTGGGCCGAACCGCAGCAATATCCCACCGGTGTCGAATTTGTCGTGGTCAATGGCGAGATGGTGATCGATCGGGAGAAATTTACCGGCAAGCTTGCCGGCAAGGTTTTGCGCGCACCGTGGCGGCAGAGTTAAATTAAGAGGTTACAGTATTTTCACAACTTAAATTACTCCGCGAAATCCCGGCCATGCAGTTATTGACTTTGAGTTTCTGAATGTATAAATTGGCGCCTTTGATTCGGTGTTCGCATCGAATGATCAACATCTTGGGCGACATTCTAGAAGGATATTCAGATGCAAAAATTTTTGGTCACCGGAGGAGCTGGATTCATTGGTAGTAATTTCATCCGCTATCTGTTGCGCCAACGTGACGACACCAGCGTCACCAATCTCGATAAACTCACCTATGCGGGGAATCTGGAAAACCTGCGCGATTTGAAAGGCCATGCAAATTATCGTTTCGTCAAAGGCGATATTTGCGACGCCGCTTTAGTGGACGAGCTGATGCCGGGCATCGACGTCGTGGTTAATTTTGCCGCGGAGAGCCACGTGGATCGTTCCATCAGCGGCCCGGATGCATTCATTCGCACGGACATTTTCGGCGTCTTTGTATTGCTGGAGGCGGCGCGCCGCCATGGCGTAAAAAAGTTCATTCAAGTTTCGACCGATGAAGTCTATGGCAGCACCGAAGGCCGCGGCTTCAAAGAAACCGATACGCTCATGCCCTCCAGCCCCTATTCCGCTTCCAAGGCGGGTGCCGACCGGCTGGCGTTTTCATATTTCGTCACCTACGGCGTACCGGTGATCATCACGCGCTGTTCCAACAATTTCGGCCCTTATCAGTATCCGGAAAAACTCATTCCCTTGTTCGTGACCAATGCGCTTGAGAATCATGCGCTCCCGATCTACGGCGACGGTAAAAATGTGCGTGATTGGATTCACGTCGATGATCATTGCGATGCGATTTTGTTCCTGCTGCAGCACGGCCAGGATGGGGAAGTCTACAACATTGCCGGCGGCAGCGAGCGCGCCAATCTCCACATCACGGACTTCATTCTTTCTTATTTGAAGAAGCCGCAGAGCCTCAAAACTTTTGTCAAAGACCGCCTGGGTCACGACCGCCGTTATTCTCTGGATTCCGGCAAAATCGCGGCGCTGGGCTGGCAGCCCAAGCACTTGCTGGAGCAGGCGCTGGCGCGCACGATCGACTGGTACATGGAAAACCGCTGGTGGTGGGAAAAGCTGAAGAGCGGAGAATACCTCGAATATTATAAGAATCATTACGGACGGGCGCTGTAAGACTCTCCGTTGCGTTTGTCTTGGTGCATGATTGCTGAGGACTTGTGATTTCCTTAAGGAAGGAATATTGGTTATGACGCTGGCGCAAAAAATTGAAGACAATTCCGCGAAGATATGTGTGATCGGCTTGGGTTACGTTGGCCTGCCGCTGGCGGTGGAATACGCCGAGGCGGGTTTCGAGGTGCTGGGCATCGATCTGGATCCGCGCAAGATTGCGAAGCTCAACAAAGGTGAAAACTATATCGACGACGTCGAGGCCGCGAAACTCAAGGAAATGGTGAAAAGTGGCAAGCTGTCCGCCGCGGGCGACTACCACGCGATCGGCAAGCAGGACGTCATTTTTATTTGCGTGCCGACACCTTTCACCGATAACAAAGAACCTGATGTTTCCTACATCGTCGATGCCGCCCATGGCATCGCTTCGGGTTTGCGGCGCGAACAATTGATCATTCTGAAATCGACGACGTATCCGGAAACCACCGAAAAAGTCGTGCAGCCGATTCTAGAAGCAAAAAAATTGAAAACGGGAAAGGATTTCTATCTGGCGTTTTCGCCGGAGCGCATCGATCCGGGAAACAAGAAATTCACCACGGCGACGACGCCGGTGGTGGTCGGCGGCGTGACGAAAAACTGCACAAAACTCGCCGGCGCGATCTCGCGCAAAGTCGTGGTGCAGGTGCAAGAGCTTTCCAATCCCAAAGCCGCGGAAATGACCAAGCTGCTCGAGAACATTTTCCGCTCGGTCAATATTGCACTGGTCAATGAACTGGCCCAGCTCTGTGATCGCATGGAAGGCGTCGATATTTGGGAAGTGGTCGACGCGGCGGCAACCAAGCCCTTTGGCTTCATGCCCTTCCGCCCGGGGCCCGGCATCGGCGGGCATTGTATTCTCGTCGATCCATATTATTTGAGCTGGAAAGCGCGCGAATACGATTTTCACACCAGCTTCATCGAACTGGCGGCGCAGACGAACGAAAACATGCCCTATTATGTTTTGGATTTGATCATTCGCTCGCTGTCGAACCACGGCGTGGCCATTCGCGACGCGAAGATTCTCGTGCTTGGCGCGGCGTTCAAGAAGAACGTCGATGACGTGCGCAACTCTCCCGCAATCAAGATCATGGAGTTGCTTTACAACCGCGGCGGCCACAAGCTGGAATACAACGATCCCTGGGTGCCCTCGCTGCGCGTGAACGGCAAAGCTTACAAATCGCGCAACCTTACGCCGCAGCTTCTGCAAAACTCGGATTGCGTCATCATTGCAACCGATCACGACGATTACGAGTATGATGAAATCATCCGGCACGCGAAGCTGGTGGTGGACACGCGCAACGCCACCAAAGGCGTCAAAAACGGCAAACACAAAGTCGTCAAGCTCGGCTGCGGCAACAATTCGATTCCGGCAGATCTTCGGCATCACGAAGAACATTGATCTTGGCGGTGTTGTAGAGCGCCTTGCCCGCGCTCTACAACTGTTGTGCTGCGCATGGATGCGAGAAGCCTATGACGCCACCCCTCCCTAGCCCCCTCTCTCTCGCCGCCCCCCGGCCGCGTGCCGAAGACCCGCTCGTGACTCTGATCATTCCCTTGCGCCGCCGCTTGCAGAATTTCGAAAACTGTCTGGCGGCGCTCGCTCGGCAAACTTTCCCGCACACGCTCATACAGATCGAGTTTCTCGACGATCATTCTCCTCCTGGCACGCGCAAGCTCGTGCGTGAGTTCATCAAAGGCCATCCGCAATTCCGTATTTATCGCCGCGCGGCGAAAAGCGCCCGCCGCCTGCGCGAGCCGGCGCATGCGGAAGACTGGGTGATCCCGATCAATCCCAACGCGGAGCTCGCCGATGATTTTGTGGAGCAAGTGGTGGCGGAAGCACAGGCACAAAAATCCGATTTCATCGGCGGGCGGGCGATTTATCGCACCACAGGCTATTTCTCCAGCGCCGCCGCCGCGGTGCTGGGTTCCGCGTGGGTGACGCCGATCGCGACGCAGGACTTGCAATCGCCTGCCGAGCGCGTGGAAGGCTGCAAACACGCCGCCGTGCGCCGCGCCGCGATGCAGCAAGCAGGCGTGCTTGAGCATGAAATGCTGGGCAACGAATACGAAGTCGCTCTGCGCCTGACGCAAAACGGCCATCGCTGCCGGGTTTCCCCCAAGATCGTTTCTACCATGCCGTGGCGCGGCCACGTTCTGGACTTGTTGGGGCATGCGCTGTGGCATGGCTATGCCTGGAGCAATCGCTTGAAAAAACAGGCTTCGGCATTTCGCTTGCGCTTCGCCCTGCCGGGACTGATGCTGTTGTTTGCCCTGACATTGCTCTTCGCCGCCGCCGCCGGCTTCTTCAATCCTGCGCTCGTGTTGGTGTGGGCATCGGCATATGGCCTTTACAATTTCTCGGTGGCGTGTGCCATCGCCGCGCGAGGCCGCTGGCAGCAGCTTCCGCTCCTGCCCTGGCTGCTCGCCGCCGATCATGCGGCCTTTGGCGTCGGCGCGATGGCGGGATTGATCACCGCCCAAAAATGGGGCTCGGCCATTCCGAAGTGGCTGGAAAAAACCGCGGTGCTCGCCAGCGATTACGTCGCCCTGGTTGCGGCGTTCATGCTCTGGACCTACTTGCGCGCCGAGCTGGGACTTTTCTCCTTTACGAATTTCGAGCCTGCCTTCCTTCTGGCGAATTTGGTGTTCGTGTTTTGGTTCCTGCTTTTTCTGCTGTCGGGCCTGTATCGCGCGTGGAATGCGGCCTCCCGGTTTGATGAAGCCCTTGCCGTTTTCAAGGCCACGGCCCTCGGCGTTTTGCTGATTTTTCTCATTACTTTCGATCTCGAGCATGATTGGCAAGATCCGTTTCCCCGCACCAGAATGTTGCTGCTGAATTACGGCTTGCTCGTGGCCGGCGCCGTCACGACCGGCCGGATGGTCGTGCGCACGATTCAACGGCATCTGCTGGAAAACGGCCTGGGGGTGCATCGCACCCTGATCGTCGGCTGGGGGCGCAAGGCGCGCGAGCTGTATTCCGAAGTGAGCAAATACCCCGCGCTCGGTTTTCAAGTGGTGGGATTCGTCGACATTGCCGCCAGCGAAGAGCGCAAGCAATTTCAAGGCATTCCCTTGCTGGGCCGTTTACCGCAACTTTCGCAGCTCATTCGCAAGCACGAAGTGGAGGAAGTGCTGATTGCGTTGCAGCAGCATGATCAACGCGCGCTGATGCAGGTGATCGCGCAGACTGATGGCCTGCCTGTGAGTTTGAAGATCGTGCCGGATTTGTACAGCATCATCACCGGCCAGGCGCGCACCAATCAGATCTACGGTTTTCCCGTCATCGAAATCTTGCCGCAATACATGCCCACTTGGGAGCGCGTGACCAAACGCGCCATCGACGTTGCCGTGGCGGGTACGATTCTGATTTTAGGCCTGCCGCTGTGGCTTTTGCTGGCGATCGCGATTCGCTTGGAATCACCCGGCCCGGTTTTTTACCGGCAGGAGCGCATGGGAAAGGACGGCCGGCTGTTCAATATCGTCAAATTTCGTTCGATGGTGGCGAATGCCGAAAAGCTCACCGGTCCGAAATGGGCGGACAAAGGAGACCCGCGCATTACACGCGTGGGCCGATTCCTTCGCAAGTGGCGCCTCGATGAAATTCCCCAGTTCCTCAACGTGCTGCGCGGCGAGATGAGCATCGTCGGCCCGCGCCCGGAGCGGCCTTTCTTCGTCGAGCAACTCCGCAAGGAATACCCGCTATATGCCCGGCGCCTGCGCGTGCAGCCTGGCATCACGGGTTGGGCGCAGGTCAAAGGCGGGTATGACACCACCATTGAAAGCGTCAAGGAAAAACTGCACTACGATTTGTTTTACTTGGAGAACATGTCGCTGAAGATGGATTTGAAAATCATTCTACACACGGTGTATGTGATGCTGGCGGGAAGAGGGCAATGAAAACGGAAAGGGCGATGGAGAATTACTCCATCACCCTTGATTTTGCAGCTTGCATGACGCTATGCGCTCCGCCCTCTGCGCTTTGCGAAGTTATTTCAGATAAAGCAATTTGCGCACGGCGACGAATTGTTCGGCTGCCATTTGATAAAAATACAAGCCGGTGGCCATGGGAGAGCCGGAGCGATCGCGGCCATCCCAGCGTACGCGGTGTTCACCGGCGGGGAGAGGTTCATTCACGAGCGTGCGCAGCTCACGGCCCAACGGGTCAAAAACTTTCAGCGTGACGTTGCGGTTTGCGGCGCGCACGGGAATGAAAAAGGCGATTTCGGTGTTGCCGTTGAAAGGATTCGGATAATTCGGCAGCAGCTGAAAATGATCTGCGACGCCGGAGTCGCCCGTACGCGCTGCCACGGAGCTGGAAAGACTCGTGAGCCAATGCGACACATTCGACAATATTTTCTCGCGTGTGGCAAAACCCGCGGGCAAGCCATTGACGCCTTCCAGGCCAAAGCCAAAAAACACGAGGCGCGAGCCCGCCACGCCCGGCACTGCTTCTGCGACACTAACGCCGGCGGGGTTGTTTCTGGTGGTGTCAAAAACCACGCATACTTCCGCCCCCGCTTGCGGCACCAGCAAATCCTGTGAAGTTTGATTGCGCGCCCCGTCCCCGCCACCCAGGGCGATGTTGCGCACCCCCTCGCCCACCGGATCACCTTTCACGCCGTGCACGATAGGATCGCGATTGTTTCCGCCCCAGCGCACCCGCAACACTTCGCGCAGGAACACGCTGTCGCTTTGTGTCAAATGCTCGGCCACGTTTTGGCCGGTGAGAAACAGGCTGCCGCCGCGCTGCAGATGGGCGCGGATGCTGTCGCGCTCGGCGCGCAGAAGAAAATTGTTGGTGCTGTTACCCGTCCACCAAAGCACGGGTTTGTTCGGAAAGAACTTCAGCGCGGCGGTGGCGGCTCCCTGCGCGTTGCTGTTCCAAACAACGTAGCTGGTGCGCAGGGTTTCGAGCGCGGCAATATAGTATCTTTCGAAGTCAGCCCCTCCGTCTTGATCAACGAGCAGCACCTGGGCCGGCGAGAGATCAAAATTCGACACCGTGGGCTGGCCGGATTGCACGATCAGCTCCTGGGTGGTTTCCCTTACCGGATAGGGCAGCTCCGGTGTGACGCGGATTTTTTGATAATTCGTGGTCACGGGATCGGTGGCCGGCAGATCTGCAAACTCGTAAACGCCATTATTGGTTTGCACCGTTTGAAAGACCTCATCTGCCACGAATAACTCCACACGCGCGGCGAGGCTCTGGCCGGTGGCCGCATCGCGCACCGCTCCGCGTATGCTGCTGCGCGCGAGCGGTTGCAATTGAAAATCAATGCTCTTGGTACCGGATGAAGAAAGATTGACCGCAACTTCCCCGGTGTATTGATAACCGAAGCTCGGCACGGAAATAGTAAATTGCGGATTGACCACTGCCCCGAAATAGCGGCCGTCTTGATCCGTGCGCAGCGTGGTCAACGCGACGGTGTCTTTGGGAACCACCGTTCCCTGAAATCGCACCTCGGCATCGGCAATCAACTGGCCGCTTGCATCAAAGACAAAGCCTTCCACCTGCCATTCCGGGTAGATTTGTGCGATGCCGGCAATATCGTCGGGATGCAGGTTCCGTTTGATCGACCCTTGTGATACGGCGTAATACATCACCGCACTCGTCAGCACTGGTCCGCATCCCGAGCTGGCGGCGGCGATATCGCGCCGCCCGCCGGCATGATCCAAACCGAGATGATGGCCGAATTCGTGTAAGGCGACGGTTTCGATATCAAAACTATTTTGGCCGCCCCCGCCCGCAGTCCATTGATAATCACGTGCGTTATAGACCATGTCGGAATCGATGGCGCGATAGCCGAGCGCATCGTCGGTGGTGAAGGTGTTCGAAAATGCCAGGGTCGTAGTGCCCACGGGGAAATTCGTGCCGGCAACGTCGAAAACCACGATGTTGATGCTGTCGTTTCCGGGGGTATCCTGGTCCGTCAAGCCGGCATCGCTGAACTGAAAAAATGCGGAGGGAACGTCGTTCCAGGTCAGCATGGCGCGGCGCACGGCGTTGGCTGTGGCTTCTCCGGGTGCCTGGCTGGAGCCGGTGCGATTGATGGTAATAGGCACGGGCAGGGTGTTCGAGTGCCACCAGCGGATGCGGCCATCGCAGCAGCGGTTTTGACCGTTCTGCCGGCCGGTGTCACGAATGAGGCAGAAGGGATAAATGATGCTGGCCAGAGCCAGTACGATCAGCGTCGCGGGCAGGGCGATCGCAAACAGCTGCTTCAGGCGCACGCTCATAAATACCTCCGCAGCGTGGTAATGAAATCTTCAACCCGCTGGCCGTTGCCGGGGCCTTGTCCGGCCAGAATTTCCTCTTGACGCCCGGCCATGGATTTGATCACATACTTTCCTGCATGCCAGTCGATCACATCAAAATACGGTGTGCCGGTGTATGGCCCCAACATCACCAGGGTGCGCTCGCCGGGAAAAAACTGCGGCGCGCCAGAAACGTGCGACTCGATAGCCCCGACTTTGCCGCCCAGCTGTCGGATCATCAGCACGGTATCCGCGTGCTCGGATTTGATCGTGCGCTCCACGCGCAGTGTGGTGTAGGTGTAAATATTGCGGCCTTGATCGTCCCAAGCGCTGTACTGCGCGATCACTTCGCCGAGGATGATTTTCTGCGCGCGCGCGACCAGTTCTGGCGTCGTCACCGGGCGCGTTTCCTGGGCCATTGCCGGCGCGGCAAATAGAGCACCCAGCCAAAGCAGAAATGCGAAAGTGGCTTTGCAGCGATCTTGCATGACTTCAGTCTCCTTAAAAAGCGCTATTCTTTCACGTGTAAATTTCATGCCATGAAGAAGGTTTCCCGCACGTCACCTCACCACAATTAATTTGCGTACGGCGGTAAACGCTCCGGCTTTCAAACGATAGAAATAGACGCCATTGGGCGCCGGTTCTCCGAAATTGTTGTTACCGTCCCAGCTCGCGGCGTGGGAGCCTGCGGTTTTCATCTCATGGACCACGGTGCGCACTTCGCGGCCGAGAATATCATATACGCGCAAAGACACCGGTACGCTGGCGGCGTGTTGCTCCGGAATGTCGTAGGAGATGCGATTTGCGCCGGCGGCGGTCCCGTTCGAAAAAAAAGGATTGGGATAGCTTTGGCCAAGCGCGAATGTCAGGGGCAGAACCTCGGGCCGGGAGTCAGCCACAGTGGTTCCGGGAGTGACCGTTAGCGCCACGGCGATCGGGCGCCGCGCCGCGTTGGGGTCATTGCTGAGCGTTTCCAGGCGGGCGACGTTTTGGCCCAGGCCGGCTTGCGTGGCGTCAAACTGCAGCGTGACAGTATCCGCAACGCCCGGCGGCAGCCTTCCTTCAGTACGCGATGAAAGCAGCCAGGTAAAATCGAATGGCGTTCCATCGCGTTGCTGTTCTTGTATTTGATAGAGCAAGGTATCGCTGGTGCCGGTGTTTTTGACGATCACGGTGCGCTCCGTCTTTTCTTCCTGTTTCAAGCTCAGAACCACCGCCGCTGTAGAGAGCACGATATTGGGAGCAGCCTCCCCCACTTCCGTCACGGCAATGGCAAAATTGTATGCGCCGTACTTTGAATCGCGATTGGAAGTGCTGCGGCGGCAGCGCACGTACACTGGACCGTTTTGAGGCGGCTGATAAATGATTTCGGAGCGCAAGGCTTCAAAAGCATTGGCTGTGCCGGGGGTCGGCACACCGATGTTGTCGTTGGCGGCGAGCTGATCGCCCGTCGCGCTGTGCACGCTCAAAAACGTATCGGCGCCGTCGCGCATGGTGTTGGTGCTGAGCCGGTATTTGACGCTCGCAAAGCCGTCGAAGACCACCCAATCTTCGTCGCCGGCGGGATAA
Organism: bacterium; assembly: GCA_044869275.1. Lineage (GTDB taxonomy): Bacteria > Zhuqueibacterota > Zhuqueibacteria > Zhuqueibacterales > Zhuqueibacteraceae > JBIOXB01. The sequence continues at coordinate 12,450 of JBIOXB010000014.1, read as the reverse complement.
TGCGTGCGCAGCGTGTTCACGGTGCTGCCGATTTCCACATGGGAGAAATGATACGCCTGGGACAGGGTGTCATCGTCTTCAAAATCATCGGCGCGGTAGCGGATATTGTGATTGAAAAACAACAAGTCATTCAATACCGCGGTTTGCGGGTCAGGAGTGACGGTGTTCCAGGTATCGTAAAAATCTTCAAACGTACGCTGCTCTTGTGTGATGAACGACATCTCAAAAGCCGCCACCACCAGCGTTTCAAAAAAGTCACGCGTGAGCTGAAAGCCGGGTTCGTCATCCACGCCCGGAGAAAAATCCGGCGTATCCGGTCCATCGGTCATGTCCCACAATGCGGATTGCACCGCGTTTTCCGATGACGCCCCTTCGCCGGTGCGCAGCTCCAAATCGTACGAAAAGCTGATGCGGTTGGGGGTGGAGTCGCCCAGCGTGTTCACGTAAACATTGGGATGATTCTCTCCACGAAATTGGCGGATGTGTGAGCCCCAAAAAGTCGGCCAGCCTTCGCCCCAGGAAAGGCGCGCGTTCTGGGCATTGTCGCCGATAAAATGCGTACCGCCGGGATTGTCGGAGAAATCGCCGTAATTCCTCTGCACATAGTGCCCCAGCTCGTGCAAGATGATGGTGTCATCGTAGCCATAAATCGGACCCAAGAATACGCCCCCTGCCGGTCCGGCGCCGGAGCTAAAATAGGCAAAATCGCCGGTCGCCCCCAAATTGAAATTGATGATCGTTTTAATGGCTTCTTCCGGCCATCTGCCGATGTGCAGCGCGATGAAATCCGCATGGTCGAGCATGGTGTCATAGATATTGAAAGGCTCGCCGCCGTCTCTGTAACGCGCGACGGCCGTGCCCATGCTGATATTTTGCGTGGCCGAATGGCCGGAATAGAATCCGCCTTCGAACGCATGCGGGGTCGTGCCGTTTTTGCTGCCCGAAGGCGGGTCGCTCATCACGGCTTGATGCAAATCCGGCGTGTTCGCGCTGTTGGCCACCACGATGACGGAAACATCCCGACTCTGGCTGGCGACGACACGAATGGAGAAGTCGCCGTTGCGATCGGTCGCGCCTTGTGCCAGAACCTCGCCCGTGCTGGTGTCCATGATCAAAACATCGGCGAGGCGGATGGGCCGTTCCGGTTTTTCGCCGGTGAAGCCACGGATATCCAATTTCAAATCTTGATAGGCAAAACGTCCGGTAACGGTATAATCCGCGAAAAGGCTCCGCGGTACCGCGAGCGCCGCCAGGCTGCAAAGAAAGACTGGGTGCCAAATTTTCATCTTTTCACTTCCCTTGGGGCGTTATTGTTTTTTCTCTGCTTGGGATCGGTGCACACGAATTTGCCCGGCACCGGCATAGCCTTGCACTGGTCTCATCGCTTGCGCCGATTCCGCGCGCCGTTGCGGATCTAGATATATGCTGGAGCCTTGTGTAAAGGTGTTACCATCAGGTTTGAAGACTTCCGCTTTGGCGAACACGTAGCCGGGCTCTGCGCCCGACCACCGCAGGGCAAAATCAAGTTTCAGCGGCTCGCCTTGGCGCATGAGGCCTCGCCATTCTGCTGCACCGCCGGCGAGTTGCGCCGTGCGCGGCCACTCAAGCTTCAGAGCAACTTCAGCCTGGGGCATTTGCAGCGTGCATTCCACTTGCATTGGCACGACCTTCCCCGGCGCCGCTTCCGCCAGCGGCGTCAAGCGTATTTGCAAAGGCAGTGTAATACCGACATCCAGAGGAACAACCTCCGCCGTGAGCGCATTTAGGGCCGGTTTCGAGCCGTTGTGATCAAATACCAGCAACAGCCCGGCTGCGCCGAGCATCAATCCAAGTGCAAATAGCAGCGCTGTTTTTTTGTTCATAACTACCTCGCTGGGCTTGTGTTTCAGCTTAGGATGAGTTACTGCGCTATACGGAAAGGGAGGAATTGAAACGCACTGCTGCATTATCCCAAGCGCCGTTGGTGCCGAAGTTTTTATCTCACCACCGCGAACTTGCGCATTTGCTGCAAACGGCCTGCGGTCAATTGCAAGAAGTAAACGCCGCTCATGACGGCAGCGCCTTGCCGGTCGCGGCCGTCCCAACGCGCGGTGAATGTGCCTGGCCGGTAAGCAGCGTCCACGAGCGTGAGCACTTCACGGCCGAGAATGTCATAAATTTTTAGAGAGACTTTTGCTGCCAGATTTTCCGCCGGCAGTTGATAGCGCAGCGCAGCGCTCGCGCCGGCAGATTCCAGACGCAGGGGATTTGGATACGCCGCGCTCAATGCGAAACGTAGCGGCAGGTTGTCCGCGGGATTTTGCGGCTCATGTACGGCCGTGGTTCCGTCCAGCCAATTCAAAACGCTATGCAGCACCGTGGCAAGTGAGGCATAACCACTGCGCGCCACAATAGCCTCCGCCCCGAAGCCAAAGAACACCAGGCGCGACTGATTCGCAGGATCTGTCACGCGCACGCCTGCAACCTGGCCCGTCGTGGTATCAAATACCACGCACGCCGCCGCCAAACTCAACGGCTGCAATTCGTCGCGTGAAGTTTGGTTGTTTGCGCCTCCGCCGCCGGCATTGACCATGTTTCTCAGCGCACCACCAATGGGATCGCCCGCCACGCCGTGCAAAATGAAATCAGTCACATTGCGCACGAAACCGGAATGCAAACGCTCGCGCAAAAACGTGCTGTCTTGCAAGCTCTCCGCAATATTTTGGCCGGTGAGAAACAAACGCCCGCCGCGATCGAGATGCGCGGCCAGGCTGTCGCGTTCAGCGGGCGCCAGTACGCTTGCACCCGCGGCGCCACCCGTGAACCAAATCAGGCTCTGGTGCTTGAAGCGCGGCACGGTGCTGACCGGAGCCAGGCCGCGCTGGTTTTGCTGCCAAACATAAACGGTCAAACCCAGTTGCGCCAGCGCGTCGAGGTAAAAATTTCCATATTGGCCGTTGGGATCGTCATTCACCAGCAGCACATCCGCAGGCTCGAGGACCAAATCCAGAACCGTGGGCGCGTCCGCTGAAACGGCGATATTCAGCAAGGATTTTGAGGCGAAGGGAATCTCCGGCTCGACCAGTAGCCGGTCGTAGCTCAACAACGGGGGCGAGGAGGAGAAGATATTCTCGAACGCGAACTTCCCCTGCGCATCCGATTCGGTCGTGAGCGTGAAATCGTCGACAATATTGCTGCTGGCAAACAGCGCGAGTCTGGCGCGAATGCCCTTGCCGCCGGCGTCGTGCACCGTTCCCCTGATCGCGCTCGCGTGCAGTAAAGGCTGCAGCGCGCGATCCAGCGTGAGCGTTTCGTCTGCTGCGAGATGGATCGCCGCCGTATCGGTCTTGAACGGAAAGGCTTGCAGAATGATCTGGTGCGCGCCTGCGCTGGTGCGCAAGCGATAACGGCCGTCGGTTTGAGATTGCAGGCGGCGGTCCGCTTCCACGAAACGAATCGCCGCGCGCGGCACCGGCTCGCCGGTTTCGGCGTTGGTGATTGTGCCTTGCACCGCGCCTGCGGCCACGCTGTCAAAACGCACGACGTACAAGCCCGAAGGAATATCCGAAACCACGAAATTGGCCGATGGAAAATAGGGATAAACGCCCCAATCGCTGGGTGTTTGATAATAACCCACTTCCGCCGGATCGCGCGGATCGGAAATGTCCAGGACGCGCACGCCTTCATCATAATGCGCGATATACGCGTGCTGGCCGCGCACATGCACGTTGTGCGCAATTTCACCGGGATTGCTCAAATATTCCGCCACGAGTTCGACGTTGTCGTCATTTGCGGGATTGCCATCCCACAATACGCGAATATCCCAAAATTTTACGGTATAGCCGTTGACCTCGTCGGTGGTGATCAAATAATCGCCGTCCTCGGTGGTGCCGGCATTGTGTGAGAAGCCTTGCGGGTAGACAATCGAGGTCAGCAACTTGGGTATGTCGCGATCGGAAATATCGAGCACATCCACCCAACCGCCGTTGTTGATGTTGCTGTCAAACAAAAGATCGTGTTTGACAAAGGAATCGTGCACGTAGCGGCTGCTGAAATAGCTTACCGGTGCAGGCGCTTCAGGATCAGCCAGGCTGAAAATGCGCACGCCGCCTTGTTCGCCACCGGTGCCGCGGGTGGCCGTGCCGCCTTGCACGTAGAGATAACCGGCCTCGTCGATGGAAACCGTATGCGCCCGCGCATTGCCGGCATCGACATTCGGCCAGCGGTAGGAATGATACGAAACGGAAGCGGGCAAGCTGGAAAGATCCACGATCTGCACGCCGGTGTAATCTTGCGGCGAAGTGCCCTCGCTCACCACATAAGCATAGTGCAAATGGGTCTTGATTTCACGCCAGCTCGATACCGGCCCGGGCACAAAGGCGCGTTCGACTGGATGCCGCGGGTCGCTAATTTCCACGATGGAAAGCCCCGGATCTGCCCCCAGCAAGGCATATTCCCGGCCCTGTGCATCGGTATAGCCCCAAATGTTGGAGTACCCACCATACTTGTCAAATTGACTCAGCAGTGTGACGTGATTGTTCACCCCGGGACGGTATTGTGCAAAGTTTTTCAGAGGAATCAAGACGGCAATCACCAGCACAGCAAAATGACGGCGTGAGCAACGTTTCGGGGCAGGCATAATCCTCGCGCGTTTTGAAGTGAGCGATGAGAGCAGGCTGTAAAGTTGAGCGGCAAGATAAGATTTTCAAAGGAAATAGCCAATAGGAGTTTGACAAATCCAGGAAAGCGGAACGAACAATCAATATTCGCCCTCTGTCAAAGCCAGGCATTCCTGGCAGCGCAAGGGGCGGCAAAAGACCTTGTGCAAATGAATCAAACCTTGCTGGCTGCGGGCTGCTTCGGCTACCTTTTTCTGCAGGGGGAATGTTTCGGAAAGCTGCTGCCGCATGCGCCGCGTGATTTGGTTTTCCTGCAATTTGGGCAGAGTGCTGTAAGCTTCCTGCACCTGGCTCTGCAGAACGCCGTCGCCGGCTTCGCCGTAATACAGCCACAGCACCGGCATGAAAATGTTGGTCACGATGTCCAGCGCGCGCTCGCGGCCGAGCAAATCTCCCGCCTGGGCAATACGGCGCGCGGGTTGTGGCTGGCTTTGCAAATCATAATGCGCCTGCCAGAGACCCACAGCCGGACAGATGACGTGCTGCAGCAGCTCGTGGGTCAGCTTCTTCGGCTCACGGCCGAGTGTGGCCACTACGTTCAGCAAATGCTCCAAAATGCCGGCGCGATAGAATTTCAAAATCAACGCGCTCAAAGCGGCCAGGCGGCGCGTGGGGAAATTGGGCGGTCGCAAACGAAAGAATTGCCAGGCTTCCGGACGCAGCGGGCGAATTTGCAGCGTGTGGCGCAATTCCTCCCACAGTTTCAGGCGCGTCGAAACAAACGCTGCACTGGCCGCGTCGCTCGGGTTGGGCGAGAGAAAACCGGCCGCGCCGAACAACAGGGCGTCCAATACGATTTCCGGACCAAGGTCGCGAACCGCGCGCAATTCCGCAAACAACAATTCGACCGGCAGCAATTCGGCCAGGCGGCGGAAGGCCTCTTGATTCTTGTCATACCCCAGCGCTTCGGCAATGCCGCGATAGATCACTTGATCCCACGAGGACTGAGTCAATTGCTCGGTAAAAGCGCTGGCTTTGGCTGCCAGCCGTAATTGGCCCGCGTGCCGCACGGTGGATAGAATTTTTTCAGTAGAAGTAGAGCTCAAAGGGCAAATGAAAAGCGCAGCATTTTGTGGCGGTGGCACAGACAGGATTTCCGCGGGCACCAACATCTGCAAAACCGGCAGGCCATTCTCACGCACGATGGTGCGATCAGTTTCTGGAGAGTCTGAAGCGAGAAGGGCGAGATGCAAAATCACGTCATTGTAGGCCGGGTCGAGATGGTGCCCGTGCGCGCTCCAATCTCCGGCATGAACGTGAATTTCAATATCACCCTGCAGAATTTTGCCCGCTACGCGCAGGGTCGCACGCCGGAAATCCGGGCCGCGATCTCGATTGTACTGCCCCGCATTGACGACTTCAACGGGCTGGCCTTCGAGCGTATGCAGATACTCGCGCGGTATTTTCTGCTGTTGCCAAAGCTCATGAAGCCGTTTTTCCGTAATGTCTGCACCCCGCATATGCCCTCGTTGCGGATCTAGAATGCCCCTCGCCCGCCAGCAATGCTCAGCTCATGGCTGGCAATTCATGGCTTGATGATTGGTGACTGCTTACTGCAAAATAGATACGCGCGTTCCTGTTTTTGAATCGCCTGAATCTACCAAGCTTGCCGCTTGCCGCGAAAATGCTTGGGTGTTTCGAGCAAATGCATGCGCTTGAGCTTGGCGAGCTGCTCGATGCGGCGCTCGGCCAGGCGGTCGGAAGCGATGTTGGTGGGTACGTCTTCCTGGCGTGCGATCTCGAGAATCTTTTTCACGATGTGATAGATTTCTTCCGCCTGCTTGAGCGCTTTTTCGCGGTTGTAGCCTTCGATCTCATTCGCGACGTTGATCAAGCCGCCGGCATTGATCACATAATCCGGCGCATAGACGATTTTCTTCTCTTTCAGAATTTTGCCGTGTTGTCTTTCATCTTTGAGCTGATTGTTGGCGCCGCCGGCGATGACTTTGAAGCTGAAACGCGGAATGGTCTCGTCGTTGATAATCGCCCCCAGCGCGCAGGGCGCGAAGACGTCTGCCTCGACGTCAAAGATCTTTTCGGGCTCCACCGCGGCCACGCCGAGCTGCTGCACGGCTTTCTCGACCTTGGCCGGCCGGATGTCGCTGATAAAAACCTTGGCCTTTTCCTGTGTCAGGAATTCCGCGAGATAGTAGCCCACGTGCCCGGCGCCTTGGATCGCCACTTTTTTCCCGCGCAGAGAGGGCGAGCCGAAAGCCTCCTCCACCGCGGCTTTCATGCCGTGATAAACGCCGCGCGCGGTGACCGGTGAAGGATCACCGCTGCCCCCCAGCGCTTCGGAAATGCCCGTGACCCACTGCGTTTCCATGCGCACCCATTCCATGTCGTGCACTTCCGTGCCCACATCCTCCGCGGTGATGTAGCGCCCGGCCAGTCCTTCGACAAATCGCCCGAACGCCCGGAACAGTATTTCACTTTTTTGCGATTGGGGGTCGCCGATGATCACGGCCTTGCCGCCGCCAAGATTCAGGCCTGCGGCCGCGGCTTTGTAAGTCATGCCGCGCGAGAGGCGGAGCACGTCCTGCAACGCTTCCTCCTCGGTCTTGTAGGGCCACATGCGCGCGCCGCCCAGGGACGGCCCCAGCGTGGTGTCGTGAATGGCGATAATGGCGCGCAAGCCGGCGTCCTTGTCGTGACAGAACACGATCTCTTCGTGATTGTGCTCCGCCATGAGCTTGATGACTTTCATGTCGCTCTCCCTCGAAAAATTTCCAATCTGTTTACGTTGAAAATGAAAAGCTGAGCGTGCTAGAAATTATGATTTGTCCTGCAGCTTTTTCTTGGCGCGCACGATCAGCGCGATACCTAAAACCATCAATATTGTCGGCAACGGGAACATGTTGAGATTGGCGACGCGCTTCAGATTCAAAATTGCAATGAGGGCCGCTGCAACAACAAAAGCGAGGCCCAACCAACGTTGTGTTTTGGGGGTCATTGTTTCTCCTCCGGGTTTTCAAAGAACGGTACAGTAATGAAAGCGCCTTGATCACGTGGTGACTCCGGCCAATCCCAGCGCGGGAGCGACGGCCTTCATCGCTTCCAAGCAATTCGCGATGTGCTCATCCAAATCGAGGCCCAGCAATTCAGCGCCGCGCGCCATGTCTGCGCGGCTGACCGGCCGAGCGAAGGCTTTGTCTTTCATTTTTTTCCTGACCGAGCTCACCTCCACTTCGAGCACGCTTTTGTTCGGCCGCACCAAAGCCACAGCGGTAATGAAGCCGCACATCTCATCCACGGCGAGAATGGACTTTTCCATCGGCGTTTCGGGCGCCACGCCGGAATAGTCGGCATGCGCCAGAATCGCGCGGGCAATTTCTTCGGGCTCGCCCATTTCCCGCAGCAGCTTGACGGTTTGAAAAGGATGCTCTTCCTTGGAGGGATGCTTCTCATAGTCCATGTCGTGCAACAATCCCACCACGGCCCATTTTTCCTCGTCTTCGCCGAACCGGCGCGCGTAAAAACGCATGGCCGCTTCCACCGCCAGCATATGCTTGCGCAAACTGTCGGAAGCCGTCCAGGCACACATGAGTTGGTAAGCTTGATCGCGGGTCATAGGGTTGATTTTTCTATGTGTGTAATTGGATGGCAAGTGCTCAGTATCCAGTATCCAGTTTTGATACTGGATACTGACCTCAGGCTACTTCCACGGCGGTGCCGTTGGCAATCACGATCACGATCACTTCACTGCCGCCGATGACTTCATAATCCAGATCGACTCCGATCACCGCGTTGGCGCCCAGGTCTCTGGCGCGTTTTTCCATCTCCTTCAAGGCGATGCTGCGCGCGTTCATCAGGTCCTGCTCGCGCCGCACCGTGTTGCCCCCCATGATGCCCCTCAAACTGCGCAGCAGGTCGTCAACCAGATTCGAGCTCGTGACCGCCTCGCCGGCGACGATCCCCAAATAGCGCTTGATTTGCTTGCCTTCGACCGAAGAAGTGGAGGTGATGATCATCTGCATGGCTCCTTCGTATTCTCGCTTGCTGCTTCTGGCGTGGCCGTCCTGCAGAGGAGAACTCTGAATTCAGCACAAGATGGTTTGATCGCGCTGGGGGCCGACGGAGATCATGGCCAGCCGTGTCTGTGTGATCTCTTCGATTTTTTTCAAATAGGCTTGCGCGCGTGCCGGCAATTCGCGAAAGTGGCGCGCCGCGGTCGTGGCCTCCTGCCAGCCGGGAAAGCTCTCATAAACTGGCTCGCATTGCTCCAGAATGTGCATGGCGGCGGGGAAATTTTTGAATTCCTTCCCGCGATGGCGGTAGGCGACGCAAATCTTGATTTCCTCCAGCGTGTCCAAAACATCAAGCTTGGTGACGGCCCATGCTGCGATGCCGTTGACTTGCACGGCATAATTTGCCACCACCGCGTCGAACCAGCCGCAGCGCCGCGGCCGGCCCGTGGTCGCGCCAAATTCCGCGCCCAGCGTACGCAAATCTATGCCCTCCTCCGGGCCGATTTCCGTCGGGAACGGGCCCATACCCACACGCGTGGTATAAGCTTTGATCACACCCCACACGTGATTGATCTTGGTTGGGCCGAGGCCGAGACCGGTGCACGCCCCGCCGCTCACCGGACTGGAGGAGGTCACATAAGGATAAGTGCCAAAATCGAGATCGAGCAGGGTGCCTTGCGCGCCTTCGCACAAGATTCTTTTGCCGGCAGCAAGCGCCTGGTTCAATTCGCGCGAAACGTCGGTGATGAAGGGGTCGAGCCGCTCGTCGAGCTCGAGGCATTCATGCAGGATTTTCTCCGGGTCGAGCGGCATCTGGCCGTAAAGCGTGCGCAGGATGGCGTTCTTTTCTTCGAGATTGTAGAGAATCTTCTCGCGCAAAGTCGCTTCGTCGAGTAAATCGACGATGCGAATGCCCATGCGATGCGCCTTGTCCACGTACGCCGGCCCGATGCCGCGGCCGGTGGTGCCGATCTTGCGCAGCTCGTCTGCCGACTCTCGTGTTTGATCGAGCAGCTTGTGATAGGGCATGACCAAATGCGCGCGATGGCTGATGAACAAGCGTTTCTGCACCGCCACCCCTTGCTGCGCCAAGAATTCGATTTCTTGCAGCAAGGCGGCGGGATCGATCACCACGCCGTTGCCCAGATAGCAAACCGTATGCTTTTGCAGAATGCCGGAAGGGATCAAGTGCAGAACGAATTTTTGGCCGGCAATGATCACCGTGTGTCCGGCGTTCGCGCCGCCTTGAAAGCGCGCCACGAGGTCCGCTTCTTCGCTAAGGACGTCGATGATTTTTCCCTTGCCCTCATCGCCCCATTGCGCGCCGATTACGACTTGAACTGGCATGTTCGCAGTGTGATTGAGAATTTGCGGGAAAGCACGGCGTGAACGAAAGTCTGCAGGCCAGCAATAAAAAAACTCCGAAAGTACTCGCAGCATGGATCATGTGACGCCCGCAGTCGCGCGCCGCGGAGTCGATACTCGAGTCTCGGAGTCGGCCTGGTCATGGGAAAAGATTGGCCAGCAAGCGCATCACTTGAAGCTGGCGGCAGCCTTATCCACACTCTCGTAGGTTTCGAAAACCGTCATCAGTTTAGTGATCATGAGCAGGCTTTGAATGCGCTCCGTGACGTTGGCGAGCTTGAGCTCGCCCTTGTTGTTGCGCACGGTAGTCAACCCGCCGATCAAGATGCCCAGGCCGGAACTGTTCATCCAATCCACTTTCCCGAGATCGACGACGATCTTGGTTTTCTTTTGATCGATCAGCTCGTGCAGCTTGTCATTGAGCAGGCCTGCATCCGGGCCGCCCATGATTTTGCCGGAAAGCTCCAGCACGACGATATCCCGCAAATCTTTTTCTGTGATCGTCATGGCACACCTCGTTCCTCACTTTTTACGAATGGCGCCTCATGGCACACTCGTCAGGCGTCATGCGTAATGAATGAGCTACCGTACCGCTACCGGACTGCGCTTGACTTTTTGCACTTCATGCTTTTTGTACCATTCTACCACCACGGGAGCCGCGATGTAGATCGTGGAATAGGAGCCCGCGATAATGCCAACCAGCATGCAAAACGCGAAGTTGTGAATCACTTCCCCGCCGAAAAAGAACAGGACGACGACCACGATGAAAGTCGTGAGCGAGGTCAGAATGGTGCGCGCCAGCGTTTGATTGATGCTGAGGTTGATGATGTGCTCGATTTTGCGATTTTCTCGCCGCAGCAGCCGGCTGTTTTCCCGGATACGATCCATCACCACGATGGTATCGTTCAAAGAATAACCCACGAGCGTCAGGAAGGCGGCCACCACCGCCAGGCTGATCTCCAGGTTGAACAAGGAGAAAAAACCGAGCGTGATCATCACGTCGTGAAACAGGGCGATGATCGCGCCGACGGCAAAAATGAATTCAAAGCGGATGCTGATATACACCAACAGCAAGCCCAGCGAAATCAAAATGGCCCAAATCGCGTTCGTGCGCAGTTCTTGCCCGATCTTGGGGCCGACGCTTTCGATCGAACGCACGGTGAAAACATCGGAGGGAAAAGCTTTGCGCAGGGCCTCGAGGATATTGTCGGAGATCTGTGTGCCCTGGCCCTGCTCTTGCTGCACGCGAATCAGAAAGTCGCTCGCGCCGCCAAACTGCTTGATTTCCGCCTCGCCGTATCCCAATTGTGATAACGCTTCGCGCACCTCCGCGGTGCGGTGTGGTTGTTGAAAGTGAATGTTGATTTCCGTCCCGCCGAGAAAATCGACGCCGTACCGCGGGCCGCCTTTGAGGATCAAAGAGACGATGCCCAGCAGAATCAATACTGCGGACAAGGAAATCGCGTATCTGCGAATACCGAGAAAGTCGATATTGGTTTCGTGAAAAAACTGCAGCATGGAAAAACTTCTCCTCAATAATGATGACAACCGCCTAAATGCTGAGCGTAGCCAGTTTGCGGCGCGAGGTCAGCCAATCGAAAACCACGCGCGTGACCACGATGGCGGTGAACATGCTCGCGGTTATGCCGATGGACAGGGTTACGGCGAAACCGCGTATGGGACCGGTGCCGAATTGATACAGCACCAGCGCCGTGAGCAAATTTGAAATATTGGCATCAAAAATTGTCCAAAAAGCGCGCGTATAGCCCTGGTCGATGGCTGCGCTCACGGTTTTGCCCGCGCGCAGTTCCTCGCGAATGCGCTCGAAGATGAGCACGTTGGCATCGACCGCCATGCCGATGGTCAAAATGAGCCCGGCGACTCCGGGCAGCGTTAATGTGGCGCCCATCAGCGCCAGCACCGCCATCGTCAACATCAGATTCAGCAGGAGCGCAACGTTGGCAATGATGCCAGAAAACTTGTAGTAAATGGCCATGAACAACATGACGAGCACGAGCCCGATGATGGCCGAAGTTTGACCCTTCGCGATCGAATCGCGCCCCAAAGATGGGCCCACCGTGCGCTCTTCGATGACGTGCATCGGCGCCTGCAAAGCGCCGGCGCGCAGTACGATGGCCAGATCCTGTGCCTCGTTCGCGTCCATATTGCCGTGAATCACCGCGCGGCCGCTGGGAATTCTTTCATTGATATTCGGCGCGGTCACAACTTTGTCGTCGAGCAAAATGGCCAGCCTCTTATTGACATTCGCGCCGGTGATGATGCCAAAAATTTTGCCGCCCTCGTTGTTAAATTCCATGTTGACCTGCCACTCGCCTTGCGGCCCCATGCTGCCGCCGCCGATATTGGCGTTGGCGTCGACGAGATAATTGCCGGTCAAATCAGCTTCTTTTTTGACCAAATACAAGCGGTGATACTCATTGTCGGCCTGGCGCTCGGTT
>JBIOXB010000013.1:0-3131 GCA_044869275.1 bacterium | reverse complement strand
TTTTCCGCTCTGCGGCCTCGCGCTCGCTCGTGAGCAAGGCCTCGATGACCCGGAAGCGTTTATCGAGTTCATCGCGGACGCCCTCGAGCTGTTTTATTGTCGCCGCTTGAGTTGCCGCCAGGGCTTCTTTTTCCTGAAGTCTAATTTCCAGCATCGATTTCTGCTGATTGAAGGCGCTACGTTGCCGCCTCTGTTCGCCCTGCATCGCCGCAACCACCTTGAACCGCTCGGACGACGCCGCCACGAGTTCAGCATTCAGAAAATCGATCTGCTTGAGAGACGAAGCGACATTATCTTCTCTTCGCTTTGCTGCTGCCTCCGCTGCAAGCAGCCGATCAGCCAACGTTTTTGATTCTTCAAGGGCGCCATCGAGTTGCGCCTGCAAGGCCGCTTTTTCACTTTCCAGAAGAACGATTTCGTCTTCCGCGGCGGCAGCGCCCACTTGGTACTGAGTCACGGCTTCCTGAAGCGCCGAAACAGTCTGGCTGAGACGATCGATCTCGTCGTGCGCATCTTGTAGTTCATTAGCTTGGCGCTGGTGCACGTTGTGTAATTCGAGAATCTCGGTGAGGCGCCGGTTCAATTCAGCCGATTGCCTGGCGAGTTTTTCTTTGAGCGCGCGAGCGTCGGCATCAGGGACGTTTGATGATGTCCGCCAAAGGTCTCCGCCGATCTCAAAGGCAGGCTCAACGAGTTTCATGGTCCAGCGCTTCCTGTTGAAGGCGGATCAAACGCATCATCTCGGGCACGGAAATGCGGCGGAGCGGTCGAATCGCTGCGCCAATACCACCTAAGCCTCGGACCAATCTCTTAATCAGCACTTAATATTGGATATTGGACGGCCGACAGCACCCGCCCCTTCGCACTGAGCGAACCATGAATCGTACCTGTCGGCCCACTGACAAACCGGATATACGGTCGGGCCGCTGTGATCCCGGTCGCGGAAACAAGCCTGGACAGGAACTGAATGAGTGGACTGCACAAATGGATCGTGAGCCTCGCAGGAACAGCGATCGCAGGCACCATTTCTTTTAAATGGCTCGACCGTCCCGTCGCCCTCTTTTTTCACGATACCGTGGCGCGGCCCGAGACCTTCGCCAGGCTGACCTACGCACCCGACCCGATGGTGCCGCTGGCCGTGACGGTCTTCGTCGTCCTCGGGCTGATGAACCTGTCCGGCCGCGCGCTGTCGCGCCTCGAGAATTGCGCCCTGCTCTGCAGCCTCAGCCTGATTGTCGCGGAATTGACCAAAATCCAGCTGAAGCTCGTGTTCGGGCGCACCTGGCCCGACACATTCAGAGACAACAACCCGTCATTCCTGCACGACGGCGTCTATGGATTTAATTTCTTCCACGGCGGCCACGCCTATGCAGCGTTCCCATCGGGCCACACCGCCGTTACCTGCGCGGTGATCTCGGTCTTGTGGATCTATTATCCGAAATGGCGGTGGCTTTACGCGCTTGCGGTGCTTGCCGTTGCCGTCGGGCTTATCGGCGCCAATTATCATTTCGTAAGCGATGTTATCGCCGGCGGCTTTGTCGGAATCTCGAGCGGCTGGATGCTGACCTCGCTCTGGAAAGCGCAGGAGCATTTCCGAAAAACATGACGTGCATGTGAGCTCGGGTCAGACAGGAAATAGTCATGCTTATCGGCAGGAACGCAGGCCTGCTCGCTGTCGCAATTTTTGGCACACTTTTATCTGCAAAGATTTGGGTGCCCGTTGCATATTTTCTTATCGATACATTCCCCGAGAACCCTGTCCTTGCAGGCACGATTCTTTCCATCATTTGCGTTGTTTTTTTTCTTTGCATTCTCGGCGCCAGGATGCGCCCGCACTTGATCTATCTCGCGAGCCGAGCGGTCTTGCTGTTCCTGTCGGTTGTCGCCGCGATTGCTTCAATGCAAGCGACCTCGTTTGGTTTCATTAGCGTAACAATGTCGCCATCGCGCGAAGGCTTTCTATGGGTGTTGCTTGCAATTGTGCTGGTGGCGTTCGCCGCCATGGGGATCAAGGCCGCGCTTGATTGGCGGCTTTCGTACTGGATCCTCTTTCCGGCGGTCTTTGCGACTTTGATCTTCGCGACTTTCGGCACCAGCATTCTTAGCTTGCTGTAGCCTCCCGCCTGCGATTTCCCCGCTAGATCTGGAAAAATTTCGACGATTTCAAATTTCACGTCGCAATTACGTCGTGCACTTTGATATGGCTATGCGGAAATTTTTGCTTCAATTCCATGCCTGCTTTTAGTGCCTCAACAAAGATTCCATATACCGATCTGATCTCTCCATCGATTTCGACTACATAGGATTCGGAAGGCAAAACGTTATTCTCAGCAACGGTGTTCATGAGCCACGTCCAAAACAACGAACCATTTGAATGATCGATTTAATAGTGTCTTAAATCGGCTTAATTATTGCTTAATTGCTGGAATTACCCCCGGGTGGTAGGGCGTTTTGAATACCGACCGGGCGGAGGTCCTCCACCGGTCCTAGCCGGACGGCAGTGCCCATTACAATGCCAGTCTGGCCGCTTTAGTGGCACAATGATCGTTCAAGCCACAGACGCAATTCTTGGCCCCAAACCAATAAATGGCGAGCGACCTTCGCAAAGTTCAAATGACTTCCGAAGAGTGGAAAGAGGTGACAATCCAGCGTGCCGGCAAGTCCTTGCGAGGCAAATATTATGTCTCCGATGGGCAAGTCACAATGGCTGCGTGGACCGGCACCAAGACAGCGCGATTGGGTACTTTGCCCGCCGAAAGGCTGGCACAGATGCTTCTGCGTGAATTGACCTTGGAAGAACAGCCGAAAAAATAGGATGGTCGACGCCACGCGGTCTAGCCCCGGCGGGGCGAACCATTCTTCGGCGGCCCTAGCGTATTGAACCGTGCTTTCTGCTCGTCAGTTAATGAGGCATAGAAGCTGGCAAGCGCGGGGCTTACCGTTTTGATCGCGTCATCCATCGCTTGAAGACGCTTTGCAACTGCGTCAAAGCGATCCAACGGCGTTTGTGGCGTCTGCGTGGGGCAGGATGCCTGCAACTGATTGGCGGCCTCCGCTGAGGCGATTCTTAGCCTGTCGAACGCATCCAATTGCTGTTGTGTTGGCTTGATGGCTTGCTCGATGCGCTGCAC
>JBIOXB010000012.1:0-27203 GCA_044869275.1 bacterium | reverse complement strand
CCCGGGGCAATGAGAAAAGTGAAAAACACGACCAGCCGCCGATTCATGGCAAACTCCTATTGAGCCGCGATCTTGAGTTTCACCTGGCCAGCAGCATTTTCCCGGTCTGAGAAGAATGGCCGGATTGAACCGTGCAAAAATAAACACCGGTTCCGGCTGCCTCGCCAGTTTGATTGGCGCCTTCCCACACGAGTCGGTGCCGTCCGGCAGCCGCGATCTGGTCAAACAAAACTCGAATCACTTGACCTTGGTTATTATAGATCTTAACGGTCACCGGCGCTGCGCCGGGCAATTCAAATATGATCGCCGTTCTGGGATTGAAGGGATTGGGATAATTGCCCAGCAGGCGAAAGGATGGTGGAGCGGCCGCCGATGGCTCGTAAACTGAAACCGTAGCCGAGAGATTTTCCAGCGCCCAGACCTCATGGCTGTGCGCCTCGCCTCTGCCACCGAAAACGATCATGCGATCTTCGCGTTCGACGTAAACCGCTGCCGCGCCTTCGCGCGCCGAGGGCGCAACCCCGGCTGCAAAAAGTTGTTGCCACGCGTTGGCATTGAGATCAAATGCCCAAACCTCATTGGTTTGAGCCGCGCCCAGATTGCCGCCAAAAATCAAAATGCGATGATGGCGCGCGTCGTAAATGCTCGCCGGAAACCAGCGGCCCAGCGGCATATGAGCCGGCGTTAAATCTGCCCAGGTATTTTGGCTCAAATCAAGGGCCCAAACGTCGCCCAGGGGGCCGTTGTTTTGCCCGCCGTATATGATCATGCGATGACGGCGGCGGTCGTAACTCGCGGTGTGCAAGCATCGTTTCCCGGGGTGCACACTGGCAGGCGAGACCTCCTGCCATTTGGACTGTTCGATCTCAAAGCGCCAGGTGTCATCGAAGCGGCCTTGATCGGTGAAACCGGCAAAGGTGACGAGATGGCGTGCGCGCGGATCGAAAACGGCGGCCGTGCCGTAGCGAATGTTGGGCATGGGAGCAGGCGGGTTGTACTGCGACCAGGTATTCGTTTGAAGATCAAACGCCCAAACGTCATTGAAGAAGCTTGCGCCTTGGCCGGACCAGATGATCATGTGCCGGCGGTCGGCGTCATAAATTGCGTTGGCGGTGAACCGCGGCGCCGGCGCCTCACCCGAAGCCGGCGTCAATTCCGTCCAAACACTTCCGTTAAAATCAAACGCCCAAACGTCATTGCGGTCGCCGGCGTCCGTTTTGCCGCCGAAGACAATCAAGCGCTGAAGAAGGGAATCATAAATAGCGGCAGCGTTGCGGCGCGGGGCGGGCGTGTTACCTGACGCGGGCACCAGGGGTGTCCAGTTTTGCGCAGGACTCGTGGCAGCCAGCAGCAACAAAAAAAACGCGCCACAGCACAGGCTTTGTTTCAGCATTTTTCCTCCAAGTGGATGTTCCCTACTGTGTCATTCAGAAGGATTCAGACTGTGTGAAAACTTGGGAATTCCGCACCCTGAGCTTGTCGAAGGGTGCTAAGTTCAAAAATCCGGCTTCGACAAGCTCAGCCGGCGTTAAAACCAAGCGTTTTCACACAGTCTGAATCTTGTGCGGCATAAGCACAGTGCTTGATTCAACCAAGATCCCGCAAGGCGGGATGACATGGCTGAGGGTATAGCAATTAAGGAAACAGTGCACTAACTTTCGTGTGTTTCGGGTTGTTGGTGGTGAAAGCTAATGCATAATGCGGATTAATTGCGCTCAAATATTTCCTTGGCGATGATCAATCTTTGAATTTGGCTTGTACCTTCGTAAATCTGAAAAATCTTCGCATCGCGCATCAATTTTTCCACGGGATATTCGCGTGAATAGCCGTAGCCGCCAAAGACTTGCACAGCGTCCGTGGCGACGCGCATGGCGGTGTCGGCCGCGGCGCATTTGGCGTAAGCCGCTTGCAAAGTGTTGCGCTTGCCCTGATCGATGGTCCACGCCGCCTGCCAAGTGAGCAGGCGCGCGGCCTCGACCTCGCGCGCCATGTCGGCGATCATGAAACTCACGCCTTCGTGGGCGGCGAGCGGCACACCAAACGTCTTTCTTTCCTTGGCATAAGCGGCGGCATGCTCCATGGCCGCGCGTGCCAGGCCGACGGCCATCGAGGCGACCACCGGCCGCGAATGATCGAATGCGGCCATGGCGGCTTTCCAGCCGTCGCCTTCCTTGCCCAGCAGATTTGTGGCCGGAACTTTCACCTCTTCAAAAGAAACGCCGCGCGTGTCCGAGCAGCGCTGGCCCATTTTGTGCTCGTGCTTGCCGATTTTCACGCCGGGCGTGTCTGCGGGAACGGCGAAACCGCTGATGCCCTTGTAGCCCTTGGCTTGATCAGTATAGGCGATCACAAAAAACCATTTGGCCTGCGCCGCGTTGGTGATCCACATTTTTTGGCCGTTGAGCACGTAATCATTGCCGGTTTTTTTTGCCGTGGTTTTGATGGCCTGCACGTCGCTGCCCGCGCCCGGCTCGGTGACGGCATACGCGCAAAATGAATACTCTTCGAGCAATGGCGCGAGAAATCTTTTCTTCTGGTCGTCATTGCCGGCCACGATCACCGGCGCGGTGGCGAGCGTGTTGCACGTCGTGGTCGTGCCTACGCCGGTGCAGCCCCAACCGATTTCTTCGGAGATCAAACATTCTTCCAGCACGCCCAGGCCAAGGCCGCCATATTCCTTGGGCACGTGCACGTTCATCAAACCCAATTCCCAGGCTTTGTGGCAGAGCTCGGCGGGAAATTTTTCTTCTTCGTCCAGCGCGGCGGCAACGGGGCGGATTTCATTCTTCGCGAACTCCTGCGCGAGGTCGCGGAATTGTTGCTGTTCTTCGGAAAGCGAGAAGTCGATCATGGCGGATAATGGGTTCCTGATTGGTTTAGTAAAATCAATACCACGAAATACACAAAATACACGAAAAGGGTCGCTTTTTTCGCCTATTTGCGTTTTCCACGGGTTATTTTTTTCTTGTCGTTAAAAACTTTTCGATAGCGTCATGAGCTTCCTGGGACTTAAAGCACAAGCTCTGCGCATGGATTTCATATTTGATCATCGCTTCGAGCGATTGTTCGAATGATTGCTGCAAGCTTTTCTTGATCAGTCGCAGCGCCAGCGGGGATTTTTCCGCAAGGGTTTCGGCAAGTTGAAGGGCGGCTGGCATCAAATCAGCATCGGCAACGATGCGATTCACCAAATTCAACCGCAAAGCTTCCTCCGCGGAAATCATGTCGCCGCGCATGAGCAATTCCGCGGCTTTGGCCGGTCCAACCAGGCGGGGCAGGAAGTAGGTCGCGCCGAGATCGGGATGCAGGCCGATGCGAATGAAGGTGAAACCGAGCGTGGCGGATTGCGCCATAAGCCGGAGGTCGCATGCCAGCGCGAAGCTTGCGCCGCCGCCTGCGGCTGGTCCATTGATCGCGGCAATGACGGGCTTCTCTGCGGCATGGATGATTTCGGCAACTTCACTGCCGGTCGCGACGAGAATTTTGCCGTTCGCAATGTCTTTTTCCGCCGCGAGCCTTTGCAGATAATTCACATCCGCGCCGGCGCAAAAACCTTTGCCGTTGCCGGTAAGAATCAGCACACGCACGTTGTCATCGTTCAATATCTCGCGCAGCGCAACAGGGATTTCTTGCACCATGTTCGCTTCAAAGGCATTCAAGCGCTCGGGGCGGTTGAAGCGCAGAATGCCGGTGGCGCGTTGCTTTTCGAGTTGGAGAAATTGGTAGGTCATGGTATCCATTTGATCGGTTGGTCTTCCAATTGCTCGTGTTTTGAACCGTGCATGTAGAGACGGCCCGCCGGGCCGTCTCTACTCCCCGATAATTTTTACCACCACTCTTTTCCGCCGCCGCCCGTCGAATTCGCCGTAAAAAATCTGTTCCCAAGGGCCAAAGTCGAGCCTGCCCTTGGTAATGGGCACCACCACTTCACGGCCCATGACTTGGCGCTTAAGATGCGCATCGGCGTTGTCTTCGCCAGTGCGATTGTGGCGATAATGCGAAGTGGGTTCATGCGGCGCCAGGCCTTCCAGCCAGTCGTCAAAATCTTGAATCAAGCCGGATTCATTATCATTGATGAATACCGAGGCAGTGATATGCTGCGCCGCGACCAGCGCCAGCCCTTCTTGCACGCCGCTCTTCTTCACCAAGTCCTCGATTTGCGGCGTAATGTTGAGATAGTCACGGCGATGGGGAGTGTTGAACCAGAGGTATTCCGTAAGAGATTTCATGATGCTGGCGTATGAGCTCCACCATTAACAATTATCAATTGATAATTGACAATTAACAATTGATAATTGATAATTGTCAATTGTTAATTGTCAATGCATTATTCCAGCGACCAGTCACCAGTAACAAGCTACAACTCCGCCCACTTCCCCTCCCCTTCCCATACGCGAATCGTGAAAGGGAAATTTAGTTTTTCACGAAAGCGCTTCTGCAGCATTTCGCAAATATTCTCAACAGAGGGATATTCCAAAAAATCATTGAGCGCTTTGTGGTCGTAATCCGCCAGCACGGTGCGAATGATTTGCTTCATTTCGCCGAAGTCGAGAATCATGCCGGTTTTGTTTTCGCCGGAGATGATGACTTCCACTTTATACGTGTGGCCGTGCAAGTTGCCGCATTTGAAGTGACCAGGCAAAAAATGCGCACAGTCCATGTATTCGATATAGCCGAGTTTCATACGGTTGATTTCTCCGGATCTTAGGCTGTTGTCTCGATGCTGGATACTTGATGCCGGATGCTTGGTACATCGAGCATCCACGATCAAGTATCCATTAAAATTGCAAAATTCGCCATGAAATGCAAGCTTCGAAAATTTCCTTGCATGCCGAAAAAAATCTGAGCAGATTGCAAAATGGTATGCAATGAACTGGCAAGGAGGAAGCATGCTCAATTACGTTTGGCTGGGGTTGATCGTGATCGCGATTCTCATGGGCGCGGCCACCGGCAACATCGAAGCAGTGACGAAGCAGGCCTTTGATTCCGCCGAATCCGGGGTCAAAATCGCGCTGGGCTTGATCAGCATCATGACGTTGTGGCTGGGATTGATGAAAGTGGCGGAGGCCGCGGGTTTGATCAAAATGCTGGCGCGCGCCATGGCGCCCATTATGAAACGGCTGTTTCCCGAAGTGCCCTCCGATCATCCCGCCATGGGCTCGATACTGCTCAATCTCGCTGCAAATTGGCTGGGCTTGTCGAACGCGGCCACACCATTCGGCTTGAAGGCCATCGAAGAACTGCAGCAATTGAACCCCCAAAAAGACACGGCCAGCAATGCCATGGTCATGTTTCTGGGCATGAACACTTCGTGCATCACTCTGATTCCGGCAACCATCATCGGCGTGCGTATTTCATTAGGCTCGGCGAATCCGTTCGAGATCATCGGCACCACCATTGTGGCCAGCGTAACCGCCACCATTGTCGCCATCACCATGGCGAAGCTCTTGGGCAGACTGGCGGTTTTCCGCAAAGACGACCCCAACGTCCCAGCCCAAGCGGGAACGGAGGCGTGAGATGGGTGAAGCATTCCGGCAAACGGTGCAATTCATTTCGATTTGGGCGATTCCCACGCTGCTGTTTCTCGTTCCGGTGGCGGGCATTATCCGTAAGGTCAAAGTGTATGAATGCTTTATCGATGGCGCAAAAGAAGGGTTCAATGTTGCGATTCGCATCATTCCCTATTTGGTGGCGATCCTGTTCGCGATCGGCATGTTTCGCGCCTCGGGGGCCATGGATTTGTTCGTGAAAATCATTTCGCCGCTGACGAATTTGATCGGCATGCCTGCGGAGACCTTGCCCGTGGCGATCATGCGGCCCCTCACCGGCAGTGGCTCGCTTGCTATTGCCACGGAGCTCATGAAAACGCATGGCCCGGATTCTCTCATCGGCCGCATCGTTTCCACGATGTACGGCAGCACGGAAACGACGTTTTATGTGCTGGCGGTTTATTACGGATCCGTGGGCATAAAACGCATCCGCCATTCCCTCGCCGTCGGCTTGATTGCAGACGCGGCCGGCCTGATCATGGCGGTGCTGATTTGCCACGTGATTTTTGGATGAGAATCGACCCTGAACAAAACCGCGCAAATGCCAAAATGCCGAAAGTTTTCTCCACGGTACTGTGGGCGCGACGCCTATGCGTGTGCGGTGTCCGGCAAAGCATTCAGACGGTGTGAAAACTTGAGAATGCCGCACCCTGAGCTTGTCGAAGGGTGCTCAGTTCAAAAATCCGGCTCCGACAAGCCCAGCCGGCGTGGAAACCAAGCGTTTTCACACACTCTGATTGTAAAGAAACGCATGCTCAGGCTTGCGTTGGCAGGCGGAAATGATTATTTTGACGTAACACAACAATATCGCTGGCAACAGTTTCTCTTGTTTTTGATTCTTCGGCTTCGAAAATCGGTTTGAATAATTCCATCACACTTTGCGACAGGTTCACGCGATGACGAACACTTTCTCGCCGGCATCAATCTGGAAAACTGCAGGAGTTATGCTTCTCGTTCTGCTCCTCTCCGGCTGCGCCTCGGGCGCGAAAACGAGCAAAAGCACGCCCAAAGAAGTCGAGCCGCCAGCCTCGAAACGGCCGGCCGCGGCGGCGCCCGCCGCAAATTACGACGAATCCTTCGATCCTGCGGCTTTGAAGGAGATTCCTTTCAGCATCCCGCGCAAAAACGGCTCGTCCATGGTGCAATCGCAGACCGGTCTGCCGCTGGCGAGTGATACCACGGCGCGAGATACAACCTGGGTTATCGTGCCGGGTTTTCAGTTGCAACTGCTGCAAACCGAAAACGGCGCGCAAGCTCGTGAGACCTTGCGCTTGGCGATTCTTGATTTGAATACCGACGTTGAAATCGTCTACGATGCGCCCTACTACAAAGTGCGCGCCGGCCGATTTCTCAATCGCACGGAGGCAGAACGTTTGCAAACCCTGGCTGATGGAAAGGGGTACACCAACTCCTGGGTGGTGCGGACGTCGATTAAAATTCGTGCCTATGAACTAGCCGAGCAGAGCATGAGGTAGGCGCATTAAAGTAACTTAAAAATCATGCCAAATATGAAAACAATGTAAGTTTTTAATTGGAATCCGGGCTAATTCTTATTAAATTGGTATGCTATTCGCAATAGTGCCGGCGTGGCGTTCATGGCATTTCACCATGCCAAGAGCAGATCACTCTTCGGCAGAAACAAGTGTGGTCGAATTCAAGATAAGTTAAGGAGGAGCACGAGATAGCTCCGCCTGGTGGTTTTTCGGAGGATGCATGTCAGGTCATAATAAATGGGCTAAAGTCAAGCACGTCAAAGCCAAACAGGATGCGATTCGTGGACGTGTGTTTACTCGCATCATCAAAGAAATGACCATCGCCGCGCGCATGGGAGGGGGCGACGAGGGCGCCAATCCGCGTTTGCGCAAAGCCATTCAGGACGCCAAGGCCGCCAACATGCCGGCCAGTAATATTGAGCGCGCGATCAAAAAAGGCACGGGAGAGCTGGAAGGCGTAAACTACGAAGAAGCCAGTTACGAAGGCTATGGTCCAGGCGGCATTGCGGTGATCATCGACGTGGTCACCGACAACAAGAATCGCACGGTTGCGGATATTCGCCATCTTTTCTCGAAACACGGCGGCAACATGGCGGAAAGTGGGGCGGTGTCGTGGTTGTTCGAAAAGAAGGGTATTTTCACCGTCGCGACCGCCGGCAGGAGCGAGGACGAATTGCTCGAAATCGCGCTCGAGTGCGGCGCCGAGGATTTGAAGTATGATCCCGAATCCTCCGACATTCTGTCTGCGCCCGCCGATTTCGATACGGTGAAAATCGCGCTGGAAAAGCTGGGTCTCAAGATTGAAAAATCCGAGATCGGCATGTATCCGAAGAATACCGTGATGGTCGAGGGTAAAGATGCCTCGCAGGTGCTGCGCTTCATGGATGCCATTGAAGACCACGACGACGTGCAGCACGTCTATACGAACTTTGACATCGACGATGAAGTGATGAGCCAACTGGCAGCGTGAGGGAGAAAAACGCAGAATACCTCATCGTGGGCGTAGATCCCGGACTGATCGTGACCGGTCTTGGCGTGGTGAGAGCTGAGTCCGGTCGTTGTTTTTTTGTGGGAGCAAGAATTATCACTCCGCCGGCGGAAGAAAGCCTGGCGGCGCGGCTCGATCAGATTTTCTCCGAAGCCGGCGCGTTCATGCGCTCGCATGATCCGGCGGTGATGGTGGCGGAAAAGCTGATTTACGCGCGCAACGCGCAAGTGGCGCTGAAGCTCGGGCACGCACGCGGGGTGTTGCTCCTGGCTGCGGCGCGCGCCGGCATACCCGTAGTGGAATATATGCCGCGCGAAGTAAAGCTGGCCGTCACGGGAAACGGCGCGGCTTCGAAGCAGCAGATGCAGCGTATGGTGCAGGCGATTTTGTCGCTGCCGGCCCTGCCGGAGCCGCACGATCTTGCGGACGCTTTGGCGCTGGCGATTTGCCACGCACATCGGGTGAGGGCAAATGCCGGATAGCCTGCGCCTGTTGCTTGGGACTGCAACGCAAGTCAGCGCGACCATCAAAGAGGTCGCCCCGGGCCCTCCGAGATTTTTCAAAAGCAGTGTTTTGTATTCTTTTGACCACGGATGATGCTGATTTTCGCGGGCAGGAGTGCTCCTTCGGATTCTTAGACGTGCTGAAAATCGAAGCCCTTCGGGCGGCAAAAAGACACAAAGGCTCTTCAACGCAGCCACAGAGCGCACGGAGATTCACAACGCGACAGAGCCGCAACCAAAATGGTTCCACACGGATCAAAAAACCACACGGAAGTTTTTAAACTATCAGCGTGGTTTTTTAATCCGCGTGGAATTAATCTCTGCTTTATTGCAGAGATATCACTTATAGCTGACTAAACCAGAAACTTTGCTAAAAAAGCTAAGTTTTGCGAGTTTGTATTACAGAGAATTTTGTTGTGTGTTTGAATAGGTACTCCGCCTATTCTGGGTTTGATCCCTTGTCCCATCGTCACCGGGAGAATTATCACAGCGCATGATCGCACGACTGCACGGCCGATTGCTCGAAAAATCCCCTACGCGGGTTTTGCTGGATGTGCAAGGCGTCGGCTACGAGGTCGCGATACCGCTCTCCACTTTTGAGAAGCTGGGAGCGGTGGGAGAGAGCGCCACGCTGCTGACGCATCTGCATGTGCGCGAAGAAGTGCTGCAATTGTTCGGATTCGCCACCTCCAAGGAAAAACAGTTGTTTCAGCTTCTGCTCGCTGTCAACGGCGTCGGCCCCAAACTGGCGCAAAGCATTTTGAGCGGTTGTGAGGTGGCAACCTTTTGTCAATACGTGCAACAAAACGCCGCCCATGCGCTCACCGCGATCCCGGGCATTGGCAAAAAGACGGCGGAGAGGCTGGTGATGGAGCTGCGCGATCGTATTGCGCCGCTGCTGGCGGAAACGGAAAAATTCGGCGCTGCTGCCGGACCATCGCGCGCGAGTGAGGAAGCCCTGCTGGCCCTGATCTCGCTCGGCTATCCCCGCGCCAATGCCGAAAAGGCGATTCGACAAGCGTTGGCTGAGAATCCTGATTTTCCGATCGAAGAATTGATCAAACAAACGCTGCGGCATTTGTAGATTATCGTCGTCGTCCCGCCCTTTGGTGGGGCGCTCATGATGCTCCGAATCAAATTTCCTCGCAAGCCGTGCCGGCCATTCGGCAGCGGAGACTGCAGTCGATGAATTTTTGTTCGCAATGATCGTCTATGAGTGAAGCCGTGCAGCAACCCCAAAAACTGCGCGCGACCGCACCCGAGATCGAAGCCGGAGAGCGCGATTTCGATGCGCATTTGCGTCCCGCGCTGCTGGCGGATTTCATCGGCCAGGACAAGCTTAAAGAAAATCTGCACGTGTTCATGCAAGCCGCGCGCGGCCGCAATGAAGCGCTCGATCACGTGTTGCTCTATGGGCCGCCGGGATTGGGCAAAACCACGCTGGCTTATATCATTGCCGGCGAAATGGGCAAGGGCATTAAGATCACTTCCGGCCCGGTTCTGGAAAAGGCCGGAGACCTCGCGGGCTTGTTGACGAATCTCGGCGAGGGCGACGTTTTGTTCATCGACGAAATCCATCGCCTCAACCACGTGGTGGAAGAGTATCTTTATCCGGCGATGGAAGACTTCAAGCTGGATATCATCATCGACAAAGGCGCGAACGCCCGTTCGATTCAACTGCGGCTGCCGAAATTTACGCTGGTCGGTGCAACGACACGCGCCGGCTTGTTGACGGCCCCGATGCGCGCGCGTTTTGGCGTGGTGATGCGGCTGGATTATTATTCCGCCGAGCATTTGTGCACCATCGTCGCGCGTTCGGCAAAAATATTGCAGGTGAGCGTCGAGGAGCCTGCGGCGCTCGAGATTGCCCGGCGCGCGCGCGGCACTCCGCGTGTGGCCAATCGCCTGTTGCGCCGCGTGCGTGACTTCGCGCAAATTCACGGCAACGGCGCCATCGATCTCGAGACCGCGCGCACTTCCCTCGGCCGGCTGGACGTCGATGAGCTCGGCCTCGATGAGATGGACAAACGCCTGCTCGCCAGCCTGATTGAAAAATTCGAGGGCGGCCCAGTCGGCGTCGGCACGCTGGCCGTTGCGGTCGGCGAAGAGACCGGCACCTTGGAAGAAATTTACGAGCCCTTCTTGATTCAAGAAGGATTTCTCAAACGCACGCCGCGCGGCCGCGTGGCCACGGCGCGTGCGTATCAACATTTGGGCTACACCCGTAAAGGCCAGTTCGCGCCGCAACAAGAATTGTGGTGACACGGCGGGCTAGCATCGGCCCGCCGTCGAGGAGAAGGAAGCGGTTATCAACATCCTAACGAAACGGACCAAATGAAGTTATCAGATTTCAAGTTCAACGTTCCGGAAAAACTAATCGCGCAGTACCCGGTGAAGAAGCGCGACCAATCACGCTTGATGGTGTTAGATCGCAAAACCCAGGAGATCGAAGAAAAAAAATTTACCGACATCACCCACTATCTCGGCCCGGACGACTGCTTGGTCGTGAATGAAACCAAGGTCTTTCCCGCGCGCTTGATGGGCACGAAAGACAAGACCGAAGCCCACGTCGAAATCTTCCTGCTGCGCCAGCTCGAAAACGGTTTGTGGGAGGTGCTGGTGCGGCCGGCGCGCAAAGTGCGCGTGGGCAACCGCCTTTCCGTGGGCCGTGATCTGGCCTGCGATGTCATCGACAACACCGTTTCCGGCGGGCGCGTGGTGCGCTTCAATTTCAACGGCGACTTCTTCGAGATCGTCGAGAAGCTCGGGCAGTCCCCGCTGCCGCCGTACGTTAAGCGCGAACCGGAAAACATGGATAAAGAGCGTTATCAAACCGTGTATGCGCGTGTGCGCGGCGCCGTGGCGGCGCCCACCGCGGGCCTGCATTTCACCAAAGACTTGTTACGCCGCATTCAAAAAAAAGGCGTGAAGATCGTGCCGGTGATCTTGCATCTCGGCCTAGGCAGCTTCCGACCGGTGATCGTCGAGGACCTGAGCCGGCATAAAATGGATTCGGAGTATTTCGAAATTTCGTTCGAATCGGCGCAGGCGATTAACGATACCATGAAAAAGGGCGGCAGGGTGGTCGCCGTGGGCACCAGCGTTGTGCGCGCGCTCGAAACCGAAGTCACCAGCGAAGGCTGGGTGAAACCCGGCCGCGGCTGGACCGACAAATTCATCTTTCCGCCTTACGATTTCAAAATCGTTGACCGGCTGATCACGAATTTTCATATGCCGACTTCGACCATGGTCATGATGGTCTCGGCATTCGCGGGCCGTGAATTCGTAATGAAAGCCTATCGCCGCGCGGTCAAGGAAAAATGGCGTTTCTTCAGTTATGGCGATGCGATGCTGATCGTGTGAATTGAGCTGCAATCATTGCTGAGCACTTAGGGACGTGAGGCGCGGAACAGCGTGGCTAACTACGTAATTGTCGTCGCCGCCGGGCAGGGCACGCGCTTTGGCGGTGATATGCCCAAACAGTTTTTCCTGCTGCACGAGCGGCCGGTGATCGCCCACACCTTGCAGCGTTTTGAAGAATCCGCGCTGATTGCCAAAGTCGTGGTCGTAGCCGCGCCGGCCTGGCTGTCGTATCTTAACCGCGAGATTGTGGAACGGTTTCATTTCAAGAAATGTGAGGCAATCGTGCCCGGAGGCGAACGCCGGCAAGACTCCGTGTGGGCGGGATTGCAGGCCCTGCCGCTCAAAGCCAAGGATATTGTGGTCGTGCATGATGCCGTGCGCCCGCTCTTTTCCAGGAAGCTATTGGAAGGCGTCGTTGCAGGCTGCGAACAGCATGACGGCTGCATTCCCGCGCTGCCGCTGCCGGACACGGTGAAACAAGTGGCGGGCGAAATCCTCGTGGCGACTCTGGATCGCGACTGCTTGAAACTGGCGCAAACGCCGCAGGCCTTTCGCAGTGAAGCATTGCTGCACGCGTTCCAGCGTGCACAGCAGGAGCACATACATGGCACGGACGAGGCGGCGCTGGTCGAGCGCAGCGGCGGCCAGGTGGCTTGGATCGCAGGCGAAATTTCGAATTTAAAAATCACCACGCCCGACGATCTGAAACTGGCGGAATTTTTCGTGCGTGAGTTCGCCGTGCCTTCGCCGGCGTGTTGAGTAGCGCAGTTGACTTTTACGATTCGTGACTATTCCAGTTCAAGAAAATGCGTGTCGGCCTCGGTTATGATGTCCATCCGCTCGTGCGCGGACGGCCGCTCATTCTTGGCGGCGTGCTCATTCCGCACGATTTCGGCCTGGCCGGACATTCCGACGCTGATGTGCTCTGCCACGCCATAGGCGACGCTTTGCTGGGGGCCGCGAATTTGGGCGATCTCGGCCAGCACTTTCCCGATCATGAACCGCAATTCGCCAACATCTCCAGCCTGCTGCTGCTGCAACATATCGCCGCATTGCTGCAGCAGCACGAATATCGTGTCGTCAACATCGATTCGACGCTGGTGTTGGAAGCGCCCAAAGTGATGCGCCATGCGCCGCAAATGAAGGAGAACCTCGCCGCCGCGCTGAAAATCTCCGCCGCGCAGATTTCCATCAAGGCCACGACCTCGGAGCAATTGGGCTTCATTGGTCGAAAAGAAGGCGCCGCGGCGCATGCGATCGTGTTGATCGATTAGAACCGCGCTTTGGCATCTCTGGCGAAAAGGCAACAATGGGGTGGCAAAGCGAAGACGATTTCAACCGCTAAGCATCATTCAACGTCAAGAGTTTTCATGTCCACTTCTGTACGTGTTCGTTTTGCCCCGAGCCCCACGGGGCATTTGCATATCGGCAATGCCCGCACCGCGGTTTTAAACTGGCTGTTCGCGCGCCACAGCGGCGGCGCGTTCATTCTGCGCATCGAAGATACGGATGCTGAGCGCTCGACGCAGGCCTCGGAAGAGTCCATTCTCGAGGATTTGCGCTGGCTGAATTTGAATTGGGACGAGGGCCCCGAGGTCGGCGGTCCGTTCGGACCTTACCGCCAATCCGAGCGTTTGGCGATTTATCAAAACCACGTCCAGCAATTGCTCGCTGCCGGCCATGCCTATTTTTGCTTCTGCACCGAAGCCGAACTCGAGGCCGAGCGTGAGCTCGCGATGAAGAAAGGCGAGCAGCCGCATTACAGCGGCAAATGCCGCCATCTGTCCGCCGCGCAACAGGAAGAAAAGCGGCGGCAGGGACATGAATCCGCGATCCGCTTTCATGTGCCCCTTCAGGCCATGAGCTTCGTGGATTTGGTGCGCGGCGAATTGATCTTTCCGCCGAATAATTTCGGCGATTTCGTGATTTTGCGCTCGGGCGGCCTGCCCACGTACAATTTTGCCGCGGTGATCGACGATCATCTCATGAACATCACACATGTCATCCGCGGCGACGATCACGTCACCAACACGCCGCGGCAGAAGATGATGTACGAAGCCTTCGGCTGGCCGGTGCCGCAGTTTTGCCACATTCCCATGATTCTGGGCGAAGATCGCAGCCGGCTGTCGAAACGCCACGGCGCCACTTCGCTCGATCAATTCGCCGGCAAGGGCTATTTGCCCGACGCCCTGGTCAATTTTCTGAGCTTGTTGAGCTGGTCTTCGCCCAGCGGTGATGAAATTCTCTCGCGTGAGAGGTTGATGCAAGAGATTTCATTCGAGCGCCTGAATAAATCGCCGGCGATTTTTGACATTGCCAAATTGAATTGGATGAACGGCGTTTACATTCGCCAGCTTTCACCGGACGAGCTGTGCGACGCATGCCTGCCCTTCCTGCAAAAGGCGGGATTTGTTTTGCCCGAGCGCGAGAAGCTCAAGCAGTTGCTGGCCATCGTGAAAGACAGCCTGGAGTATCTCGAGCAGGTGGCCGAAAAAACGCATTTCTTCTTTTTCGAGCGTATGCACTTGACCGACGGCGCGGCGATTGCCATGAGCCAGTCCGAGGCCGCGGAAAAGGTCTATTGGTCCTTTCTCCGGCAATTGAGCAATTATGAAACGCTCACGGCGGAAGCCTTCCGCCAAATCATGAAAACGGTCAACAAAGAAACCGGCGTGATGGGCAAGGACTTGTGGATGCCGATTCGCATTGCGCTCACCGGCGCCCTGCACGGCCCGGACTTGCCGCCGATCGCGGCGTTGCTGGGCAAAGAAAGAGTGCGCAAGTTGATCGCGCAGATTGTTGAGTAATTCTTTTGCAGCTGTTTTGGCGGTTGAAGCGGATAGCCATCCACGCGATCACTTTTTAGAAAAACGGCCATTGTTAACGATTGCTTTGATTCATGTTGCGGTAGCAATGCACATTGCCTGAGTCCATCTCAAAAATTTTTCCGGCCACGCCCTTTTTGATCGGCATGGTGCACCTGCCCGCGTTGCCCGGGAGCCCGAATGCGGGCGGCAGTTTCCGTGAAACGATTCACTTCGCGCAACGCGAGGCCAAACTGCTGGAAGCATGCGGCTTCGACGGCATCCTGGTTGAAAACCTGGGCGATACGCCCTATTTTCCCGAGGCGGTTCCAAACGAAACCGTTGCCGCCATGGCCATCATTGCCGATCGCCTCAAGAGCCAAACCCGCTTGCCGGTGGGGATCAACGTGTTGCGCAACGATGCACGTGCGGCCATAGTGATCGCCATGGCGGCGCAGCTTTCCTTCATCCGTGTCAACGTGCTGACCGGCGCGGTGGTGACCGATCAAGGGTTGATTCAAGGGCAGGCGCATCATCTCCTCCGCCTGCGCAAGAATCTACAAAGCGAGCCGGTGGCGATTTTCGCCGATCTGCGCGTCAAGCATGCCGCCCCTTTGGTGGAACGCGATCTCGCCCAGGAAATCGAGGAGTATTTCGAGCGGGCGATGTGTAGCGCAATCATCGTCTCCGGCGCGGGCAGCGGCAAGCCGGTCGAGGTCGAATTCCTGCGCCGCGTGCGCGGCATTGTCCCCCATCAGCCGGTCATCGTCGGCAGCGGCCTGAATCTCGAAAACGCCGCCGCCATGCTGGCGTTCGCCGAGGGCGCAATCGTAGGCACCGCGATTAAGACTGAAGGCAAAATCCACAACGCCATCGACCAGAAACGGGCCGAAGCATTGGTCAAAATTTGCCGTGCGCTGTCATAATCGTGTGCTGCAGCCGCTCGTGCAGGACAGGCGAGGATAAAAGGTGCAGTGCCGAAGACAAGAAATACGATCATCTATCCTCAATTTTCGATCTGCTCAGAACAGTTTTTAGGATGCCAAATGTCCCTCAAGATCTACAACACCCTCACCCGCCAAAAGGAAGAGTTCGTTCCCATAATTCCCGGACGCGTGGGCATGTATCTCTGCGGGCCGACGGTATATGATTATTTTCATATCGGCAATGCGCGGCCTTTCGTGATGTTCGACATTTTCCGCCGCTATTTGCAATACCGCGGCTGGCAAGTGCGCTTTGTGATGAACCTCACCGACATCGACGACCGCATCATCCAGCGCGCCAACGTGCTGGGTGTCCCGTCGCATGAGGTAGCATTGAAATACACACAGGCTTTTTTTGAAGATATTCAGAAGCTGGGCATTCGCCCGGCGGATGTTTATCCCAAGGCAACCGAGCATATAGACGAAATCATTCAGATCATTTCTGCGTTGATCGCCAAGGGCTACGCATACCAGGCCGGCGAGGACGTGGTTTATGACGTGGCCAAATTCAAAGGTTACACCAAACTCTCCGGCAAGAAATTGGACGAACTGGAGGCCGGCCATCGCGTGGAGGTGGACGAGCACAAACACAGTCCATTGGATTTCGTGCTCTGGAAGGCGATGAAACCCGGCGAGCCCTGGTGGGAGAGTCCCTGGGGCAAAGGCCGGCCGGGCTGGCACATCGAATGCTCGGCCATGTCCATGACCTATTTGGGGGAGAGTTTCGACATTCACGCCGGCGGGTTGGATTTGATTTTTCCGCATCACGAAAACGAGATCGCGCAAAGCGAGGCCGCGACCGGCAAGCTGTTCGTGAAATACTGGATGCACAACGGTTTCATCGACATCGACGGCGAGAAAATGTCGAAATCACTGGGCAACTTCAAAACGGCGCGCGAGCTCGTGCAACGCTTTCCGGCCACGGCCATTCGCCTATTTTTCTTGACCAAGCATTATCGCGGACCGATCGATTTCTCCCTGGAGTCCCTGCAGAACGCCATGAAAGCGCGTGAGCGGCTGGCCCTGGCGTATCAAAGCTTGCAACGCCAACTGCAAGCTGAAAGCAAACCCGCAGCAAAAGGCGAGGTCGTGACTTCCGAGCAAGAGAGCTTGCAAAGGGCGATGGCAGAAGCACGCGCCGGATTTATTTCCGCGCTCGACGACGATTTCAACACCGCGCAAGGACTGGCCGTGATTTTTGATTTTGTGCGCGAAGTCAATCGCTGGACGGAGCGGCAGCATCTCTCCGCAAGCGATATGTTGTTGCTGGGCGAGGCGAAGAATCTCTTCGACGAATGGAACACCGTGCTGGGCATTTTCGAAACCGCGGCGCAGGAAGTTGACAACTCTCGTTTCGAAGCAGTGATGAAAGTGCTGCTCGATTTGCGCCAGGCGCTGCGCGCGGAAAAGAATTTCAAGCTGGCGGATCAGTTGCGCGAGGGCTTGAATGCGGCGGGCGTCATCATCGAAGACAGCCCGAGCGGCAGCCGGTGGAGATGGCAATAAGTGACTAGCCCCGGGAACCGTCCTGGGAAACCAGGATGCGATCGGATTTTCAGACGTGCTGAAACCCGAAACCATTCGAGTACCCCAATGGCACAATCTTCGTGCCAAACCTCAAAAGACAGAAAGATGGAGGACAGAAAAATGTCTGCCATGTACTCTGTTTCGTCATCGAAATCATGAGAAAAGTCAGATATTGCGCATCAGCATCACCTTTTTTCTGTGCCGTGTTCTTTCACCGTCTGCAAGCCCGGAAACAAGCGCAGAAAAACCCCCACCGAAACCGGCCGCTCACCGTAAAAGACTTGCAGGCTTTCGTCAACCACATTGAGGGTGCCTTGCACTCCGGCAGCCAGGGATAAACCGCCCACGCTAAAAAGCTTTTGTGCAGCGCCAAGCGTAAACGCGCGCACCAGCAGCAAGCGCTCTTCAAGCTGGATCACATTCAAATCTTGAGCGGGTTTTTCCACCCATTCCAGGCGCGTAAAAAATGCCTGATGGTTGATTTGGAGATCGGACTCGAGCAGAAAAGAATGCTGGCTCTCGTCGAATTCGGGCTTGTTCATGCCCCACGCCAAAGTGGCAGCCCAAGAATTTTCGCGGGCAAAGGGATAAACAGAAATCAGCGAGGCGGTGGTGCGATTCACATCGACTCCCGGCTCCATGGCTTCCGGGCCAGCGAGCCAGCCGTGTGAAAACTGCAGCGCCGCATGCGCGGACGGGTTCACCGACAGCCGCACACTGTATGAATCCAAATGAGGCGCATCGAAACCGTAGCGCTTTTCGTCCGGCTCCCGCCCGGTAAACCACGAACCCTCCAATTTGCAGTAGCGATATTGCACTCCCAAAGTGGCGACGCCGAAGGTGATGTGCGTGGCATCCTGCCAATGGTGGCCGAGAGGGGCCTCAGGATTATTCTGCGCCGAAGGACGGTGCATGAAAACGGGCGGTCCGAGAGCCGGCTCGCCCGGCATACCAAAGTATAGATACACCCCGCCCTGCTTGCCCACCGCATGGCTATAGCCGGCCGCGAGCTCCGCGAAAAGATCATGAGGATGCTGTTGATCGACCAGGGGATCGCCTTTCCAGCTCTCGCCGGTCTGAAACAGCAAGGGATATCCGTCGCCCCCTTCGGTGAGACGATCCAGGGAAAACATGCCGCGCAGCATGAACTGGCCTCGTGCACCAACGCGGCGCTGCGCGCTCATCATGATCCAATTCGGCGCGCTGAATTGCTGCTTGCCGCGCTCGCCACTATTGGTCACATCCTGATAGGTGAAGCGCACAAACACATTGCCATGCAGCATTAGCCCCCACTTGCCACACTGTCCATGCCAGGCATGCATGGGGGAGGTATCCGGCAGCCAACTGGTTCCGGAACCGTCGCGCGATCCCGGTACGGTGAGCAAGAACGCGCTCGGCATGTTGATCCCGGGTGACCCGATGCTGGCGGTATCGCTTTTTTGCGCCCCGGATTCACGCTGGTGCTCATGCTGTGCGAATCCCGGCACGGTAAAACTGCTGGCGAAAAAAAGAACTGACAAAGCTGCTGCCAGGGTTGGAGGACTCGAGTTCGACATGATTTGAATTCGCTCGTCGAGCGTCGAGTTTTCGGCTCTGGGCCCACCGGCAGTAGTCGTGAACGCTTGACACAGGAAATATTTGCTCACAAGGTTAACCGACGTTTGTTTTTGCAAGGAAGCAAACAGTGTTATTCTACAATACCATGGGATTTTTTTAGACAAACTGCTAGAGTTTTTTGCACGGTCAATTACAAAGATCGCACTTATAGCTGACTACGCCAGAAACTTTGCTAGAAAAGCTATGTTTTAAGAGTTCGTATTACAGAGTGCTGAAAAAGCCCCCTCCGGGATGACATGAATCGGGGGAGGCAGTTAAGTTAACACTGTTAAGCTAGATTTGGCATGGTCAAGTTAAGCAAAAGGGCGCCAAAGCCTTCTCGGCCAATTTGTCATGTTTGTTGCCAAATTAGAACTTGACAAATCCAATCCGGTTTCATATCTTGTGTGCCGTGTTAGCACTTACATGTAATGAGTGCTGCTAACTTGAGTAAAATAATTTTTGGTTTTGGACCTTATTTTTACAAGGAGACAAGGCTATGAATATTAAACCTTTGGCTGATCGTATTGTGGTCAAGCCGTTGGACGCTGCGGAAAAGAAGCAAGGCAGCATCATCATTCCCGATACGGCGAAAGAAAAGCCGATGCAGGGCGAGGTCGTGGCAGTGGGCCCCGGAAAAGTCAGTGACAGTGGGCAAAAAGTGGCCATGGAAGTGAAAAAGGGCGACAAAATCTTGTACGGGAAGTATTCCGGCACGGAAGTGCAGATCGACGGCACGGATTATTTGATCATGCGCGAAAGCGACGTGCTCGCGGTGATGTAAGCAGAACCGTTCAAGCAAGTTTCGTTGAACGCAAAGAGGCAAATTCAATTTTCGGAAAATATCACCCTGAAGGAGACTCTTAACCATGTCAAAAATTATCGATTATGGTATTGATTCACGCGCCTCGCTGAAGCGCGGCGTTGACGCTTTGGCGGACGCGGTGAAAGTCACGCTTGGCCCCAAAGGCCGCAACGTCGTCATCGACAAGAAATTCGGCGCGCCGACGGTAACCAAAGACGGTGTCACCGTGGCGAAAGAAGTTGAGTTGGAAAATCCGGTGGAGAACATGGGCGCGCAGATGGTGAAAGAAGTCGCGTCCAAAACCAGCGACAATGCCGGCGACGGCACCACCACCGCGACGGTGTTGGCGCAATCCATTTTCAATGAAGGTTTGAAGAACGTGACTGCCGGCGCCAGCCCGATGCACCTGAAGCGCGGCATCGAAAAAGCGGTCAGCGTGGTGATAGCGGAAGTCAAAAAGATGAGCAAGCCCGTACCGGGCAAGACCGAAATCGCACAAGTCGGCGCCATCTCCGCAAACAATGACAAATCCATCGGCGATTTGATCGCGGACGCGATGGACAAAGTCGGCAAAGACGGCGTGATCACCGTCGAAGAAGCCAAATCCACCGAGACCGAATTGAAGGTCGTCGAAGGCATGCAGTTCGACCGCGGCTACATTTCGCCGTACTTCGTGACCGATCCCGAGAACATGGAAGCGATTCTGGAAGACGCACTGATTCTGATTTACGACAAGAAAATCAGCGCGATGAAAGACCTGCTGCCGATTCTCGAGAAAACTGCGCAAATGGGCCGCCCGCTGTTGATCATCGCAGAAGACATTGAAGGCGAAGCGCTTGCGACGCTGGTCGTGAACAAGCTGCGCGGCACGTTGCGCGTGGCCGCAGTGAAGGCGCCCGGCTTTGGCGATCGCCGCAAAGCCATGCTCGAAGACATCGCGGTGCTCACCGGCGGCCGGGTGATTTCCGAAGAAGCCGGCTTCAAGCTGGAAAACACCACCACCAGTGACCTGGGCAAAGCGAAAAAAATCACGATCGACAAGGACAACACCACGATCGTCGAAGGCGCCGGGAAAAAGGAAGACATCAAAGGCCGCATCCAGCAAATCAAGAAGCAAATCGAGAGTACGACCTCAGACTACGACAAAGAGAAGCTGCAAGAACGCCTGGCCAAGCTGGCGGGCGGCGTGGCCGTGTTGCGCGTGGGCGCGGCGACTGAAGTCGAGATGAAAGAGAAAAAGGCGCGCGTGGAAGATGCGTTGCATGCGACCCGCGCCGCCGTGGAAGAAGGCATTGTGCCGGGCGGCGGCGTGGCGTTGGTGCGTGCCATTCCGGCGCTTGAAAAACTCAAGCTTGAAAACAGCGACGAACAAGTCGGCGTCAACATCGTCAAGCGCGCGATCGAAGAGCCGATTCGCCAGATTGCCGAGAATGCCGGCCACGAAGGCTCCATCGTCGTGCAAAAGGTCAAAGAGAGCAAGGACGCGAACTTTGGCTTCAACGCGGATACCGAAGAGTTCGGCGATTTGATCAAAGCCGGTGTGATCGACCCGACCAAGGTTGTGCGCACGGCTTTGGAGAACGCCGCTTCGGTCGCCGGCCTGTTGTTGATGACCGAGGCCACGATCGTCGAGAAACCGGAGAAGGAGAAAGCTCCTCCCATGCCTCCGGGCGGTATGGGCGGCGGCATGTATTAATATCCGTCGCAGTCAAAACGCGGCAATTCTTATTAGAAACAAAAGCCGGCTTCTCGTACGAGAGCCGGCTTTTTATTTCTTTGGAACGATCGCAGATCACAAAATCAAGGTGGTACGACCCATTACTAAAAGACACTTTATGGGGCCAGTATTCCCCAAAGCTTTTCAACTGCCGGATGAATCATTTTGTTTTCAATTATTTTGACCTGAGGGAGGTGCTGCAGACCAGCCGTAGCATTGACTTTTATTCAAAAACTCTTTATCCTCATTATTGGGTAAGCTGTCTTGATGGATCCCCGGCAGCCGTTCTGTTTGTGAGAACATGGACCTCGCGAAATTGCAGGAGAAGTCAGTCATGAAAAAAATACTGGTCGGGGCGGGAGTTTTTCTGTTGGTGGTGCTGTTGGCACTCGTTTTGACACCGCTTCTGTTCAAAGGCAAAATCTTGGAATTGGTCAAAACCCAAGCCAACCAGCAGCTCAACGCCACGCTGGAGTTCTCCGACCTCGGTTTGAATTTGTTTTCGGATTTTCCGGATTTGAGCTTGAGCCTCGACCATCTCGCGATCATCAACCACGCGCCGTTCGCGGGCGACACGCTGATCGCGCTCACAAAATTCCGAACCAGCCTGGACTTGTTCAGCCTGTTCGGCGGTGTGATGACGATTCGATCCGTCGAGCTCGACGCACCGCGCGTCAGGCTGATCGCCTTGGAAGACGGCTCGGCAAATTGGAACATTACCAAAGCACCCGCATCGGCTCAGCCGGAACCGAAAGCGAAATCTAGTTTCACTTTGGCGCTGCAAAGATATGCCCTCCACAACGGCAAGATGGTCTTTTATGACCAAGCGGCAGAGCTCTCCGCATTCGTCGAAGGTTTGAACCACAGCGGCAGCGGCGATTTCTCGCAAGATCACTTCAGCCTGCGCACGCTGACCGAAATCGCGAGCCTGAGCTTTGCTTCAGGCGGCACGAAGTATTTGAACCAAGTCAACACCAAACTGAAAGCCGATGTCGATATCGACAACCTCGCGAGCAAGTACACCTTGCTGGACAATGAGCTGCGGCTGAACGATTTGATTTTGCGTTTTGCCGGCACGATGGCGAGGGCGGGGGGAAAAATGGATTTGGATTTGAAATTCGAGGCGCCGCAAAATGAGTTCAAGAACTTCATCTCGCTGATTCCCGCCATTTACGCGAAAGATTTTGCGCAGCTCAAGTCCTCGGGTCAGTTCGCTTTGCAGGGCAGTGCCAAAGGCACCTATGGCGAAAATCAATATCCCGCATTCCATGTGCAATTGCAGATAAACAACGGCATGTTCCAGTATCCGCAATTGCCCACCGCGGTCAACAATGTCAAAATGAATTTGCTCGTGAACAATCCCGGCGGGAGTTTGGACAACACCGTCATCGATCTCAGGCAATTCCATGTGGAATTGGGCCGCGAGCCCTTTGACGCCAGTGTGCTGGTCAAAACGCCGATTTCCGATCCCCAGCTCAATGCGAATGTGAAAGGCAAAATCAATCTCGGGGAGATCAAGAATCTCATGCCGTTGCCGGCGGGCACCGAGCTGGGGGGAGGGATCGACGCCAACCTCAATTTGGCGGGAAGGATGTCGAGCGCGCAGCGCGGGCACTACGACCAGGTTCACGCTGCTGGCAACCTTGCCATTCGCAATCTGCTGTATCACTCCCAAGAGCTGCCGGAAAAAATCGAGGTCTCGCAGGCGCAATTGACGTTCAATCCCGCCAATGTGAAGCTGGACAATTTGAGCGTGAAACTGGGTCAAAGCGACGTGCAAGCCAGCGGCATTTTGGACAATGTTTTGCCCTATGTGATGAAGGATGAAACGCTCAAAGGCTCACTCACGCTGCAATCGCGCTATTTCGATCTCGACCCGTGGATGGGGGGCGAAAGCTCGGGGCTCAGCGCGGTCGCGCTTCCGGACAAAATCGAATTCAGTTTATATCCGGCTTTTCAAGAAGTGAAGTACGGCAAGCTCAGAATCCAGAACGTGCGCGGCGCGATGCTGCTCAAAGATCGCACGCTGCACATGCAGGAGGTCGGCATGAACATGCTCAACGGCAGCGTGGTCATGAACGGCCGTTACAGCACGCCAACGGATAAGCCGGTGAACATTTTCTTCGATCTCAAAGTGGAGGCCTTGAACATCGGTCAGACGTTTCAAAGCTTTGTGACCGTGCAAAAATTTGCTCCTATCGCGCAAAGCTTGCAAGGCAGCTTCAGCTCGAGTTTTTCCATTGCGACCGAGGTCGACTCCAGCTTGATGCCCGTGTTCGGCACCTTGAACAGCCAGGGCGCGTTGAAAATTGCCGGCGCCACGCTCGCCAATTTCACGCCCTTGACCAAGATGGCGGAAGCGTTGAAAATGGAGAAATACAAAACTCTTTCGCTCGCGGAGGTGCATCCTACCTTCCGCATCCGCGACGGCCGTTTCTATCTCGACCCCGTGAGCTTCAAAGTGGCGAATACGGAATTCGTGGTGTCCGGCTCGAACGGCATTGATCAGTCGCTGGATTATTCCCTGAAGCTGCGCGTGCCTGCCCAGGAATTGAACCAGCAAGCCAATGCCTTCGTGAATGATTTATTGAAGAAAAAAGTCGATCCACTGCAGAATGAATACGTGGATTTGGCGGGTGTGATGAAAGGCAGCCTCACCGATCCGCAGGTGAAATTCTCCGGCGGGGATATTGTGAAAGGCGCAGCGGCGCAGGCGACGAACCTCTTGCAACAGCAACTCGGGCAACAGAAAAAAGCAGCCACCGACAGTGCGAACGCACTTCTGGCCACACAAAAAGACGAAGCGGAAAAGCTGCGCCGCGCGGCGAGGGACAGTGTGAAAAGCGAAACCGATCGGTTGAAGGAAGAGGCGAAGAAGAAGTTGAGGAAACTGTTCAAACCATGAGCCGGACAAGCTGGAAACCCAAAAGTCAAAGCACAAAAACCAAAAGAGGAGTTGAATTTTGAGCTTTGGATTTTGAATTTCACTGCTAAAAAAGCAAGGATTGCACTGCTTATGGAATAACGACAAAGTGCTTGGCACTATTTCGCCAGCGTATCCTTCTTCGCCATTGCCGAAAGTACAACAACCACGACGCGGAAGCCCAGGTTATTGCTGCGAAACGCCGGGGGCATGCCACGGCGGAAAGCGATGCGCAGCTTTTCCGGCGTGTCGCTCCACGAGCCGCCTCGCAATGTTTTTTCTTTCCCGGTTACCGGACCGGCAGGATTGTTGCCCTCCTTGCGCTGGTATTCATTCTCACCGTACCAGTCGTAGCACCATTCCCACACGTTGCCCGTCATGTCATACACGCCGTAGGCATTCGCGCCGAATTTCCCGACCGGCGCGGTGTAAACGAAATTGTCGTCGTACGCGCGCCAGATCATACGCAAATCCGGATACACGGCCTTGAGCTCCTCGTCCGCGACATTGCCGCCTTTGGCAATTTGTGGCGCGCCATTGCCCCAACTATACTTGTTTTTGGCAGCACCGCCCCCCGCCGCGGCCAATTCCCATTCCGCTTCCGTGGGCAGGCGAAACTTCTTGCCGGTTTGCAGCGATTTCCACTCGCAATACGCCTCGGCGTCGTACCACGACACCCCCACCACGGGATATTCGGGATCGAACAATGCCGTGCCCAGCTTCTTGTAGAAATTATCCGAACCGAATTGATAATGATATTTGCTGTTGGGATCGCGCCATTCAGGCTGGTGGCGTCCGGTCGCTTCGACGAATTGCAGATATTCATAATTGGTGACTTCGTATTTGCTGATCCAAAAGTCGCTGACGCGCACCCAATGCGCCGGCCGTTCGTTGGCGCCGCCTTCGCCGGAAATGTCGCCACGCTCGTACACGGTGTCCGTGATCAAAGCCATATTCGTCAAGGCATTGGCCTGAGCGTCGATCGCGGTATTGTTTCTTGAAACCGCCTGCCGTATCACCGATTTCGCAGCGCTCGCTTCGTTTATTGCCGTCGCGCGCGAGAAGGCTCCGTCTTGCAGCACCGGAATTGAAGTGCGAACGTCCGGCCGCGGCGCCAGTGCGCTCGCGGTTCCGGCTTGATTCATAAGAACGTTGTTGGAGCTCTGCGCAAATGGCAAAGCCGGTGGCGTGCTGCCGCCCGGTGCAATTGCGGCCAGACTGCGGGCTGTGGAATCTGGCCGAACCGGCGGCACGGTGGAGGGCGAAGGCTTTTCCGCCACCACCGATTTGATCTTCTTGGTTGCGCTTACCGCCACTGGTGCGTTCGACCAGGGGAGCAAAGACGTTGCTGCGTCGGTCACTTTCGCATAACCTTCAGGATCAATCACCAACCCCCAAATCATGAATCCCAATGCCGCCGCACTCACGATCAACGAGGCCGGCTTGGCAATGCGCTTGAGCTTTTTCTTGATTCTTTTGCGAATGGGGCGCGGGCGAAAAACGGGATCTGTTGCAGCGGCGCGCGGGTTGGGGCGTTGCGCGTTTGCAACACCGTTGCCACTCTTGGGCTGGCGGACCGGTGTGGATCTGGCACGAGCCGGTCCTGGTTCCGCCGCTCCGTTGCGTCCCGCACCGCCTTCCCGTGCGTAAACGAGTCCAGGCCTGTGACCATTGCTGGCATTTTCCTCCGTGCCTTCGTCGTCTTGGTAGATTTGCAGAGTTTTTTTGCTGTCGCGCAAAGTCTCCAGACATTTGGCTACTTCCATCGCGTTGCGCGGGCGGTCATTGGGATCCTTCGCCAGCAGCCAATGCACCAAATCCGCCATCAAGCTGGTGAAGCCGCTGATCCTTTTATCCAGTCGCGGCGGCATTTTGTGCACGATGGCGGACAGAAGCTCGTCCTGTGTGAGCGCCTCAAATGGTACGCGGCCGGTCAAACATTCGTAAAA
This sequence comes from bacterium, assembly GCA_044869275.1. Classification (GTDB taxonomy): domain Bacteria; phylum Zhuqueibacterota; class Zhuqueibacteria; order Zhuqueibacterales; family Zhuqueibacteraceae; genus JBIOXB01. The sequence goes on along the minus strand of JBIOXB010000012.1, from coordinate 1,003 downwards.
AATCACGCCGAGGCCGTAAAGGTCCGTGCGATGATCGACGGGCTTGCCGAGGTATTGTTCCGGAGAAGAATACACCGGCGAGCCGATGCGGGATTGCACGCGCGTGAGATGAGCATCTGCTTCCAGCAGCTTGGCGACGCCGAAATCCACCACTTTAACGATGAAGCCGTTTTGCCCGTCCGGCACCAGCATGATATTGTCGGGTTTGAGGTCGCGGTGAATGACGTTGTGCTCCAGCATACAGCGCAGCGCCTCACAGATTTGAATGCCAGCGTCGATCACCTGATCGAGCTCCAATGGGCCGTTTTTTTGAAGCCTCTCGCCGAGCGACTCGCCCTCGAGAAATTCCATCACCAGATATACCAGCCCATCGCTGGTCTCCCCGCAATCATAAACCGTGACCACGTTGGGATGCTTCATGCGCGCGGCGACTTTTGCCTCCTGCGAAAAGCGCTGGCGAATGTCGGAGTCCGCCATCACCTCCGCACGCATAAATTTGATTGCGACGAAATCATTCATGAACAAGCGGTGTGCGCGATACACGCTGCCCATGCCTCCCTCACCCAGCTTGTTGACCAAGCGGTATTTCTTGTCCAGCATCATGCCGGAATAGGGCCGGGGAAAGCGCGACTTCACCGAGGGCGTTTGCCTGTTATCGCAACGATGCGGCGAGGTGTCGTCGTAAATGGCGTTGCACTGTGTGCAAGTCTTGATCGTCGTTTTCACTAATTTTTCAATCTCTCGCTCAGAGGTTTGCAACGATTATCGCGATCGCGGATTCTCGCTGTCATGCCCGCGAAGCCGGACCTGCCGGCAGTGGGCAAAACTTGGACTCACACGTTCGCGGAGGTGATTTTCCGGAGCCCGGCTCCCGTGTTTCCGCACTCAAACGGTTATCTCCGGATCGCAAAACTCGGCCCGACTTGCAAAGCCAGAAACTGCACCGCAGGGCCTTGATCCAAGAAAAAATTGTACGACAATTGCGATCGTAGCCATACGTTTG
>JBIOXB010000011.1:0-36378 GCA_044869275.1 bacterium | reverse complement strand
GTGCAAGTAAAAGAGCGGAGGGGATGGTGAGACGGGTAAAGGGCAGATCGGGAAAACAAAGCGCCGCGGGAGAATCTCCCGCGGCGCTGGCACACGTGAAACGTGATGTGAAAACCGCAGTCATTATTGCTGCTTGAACCAGCGGCCGCCGAAAAAGCCGCAGTCCTCACAGGACTGGCCCAACTGGAAATTCCCGGCCACGACGCCGCTTTCCTGGAGGTCGAGGTTGAACCAACTGCCTTCGAACACGCCAGTATGCTCGTCGCCAGCATAGCTCCAATGGCCCCCGAGCAACCCGGCAAACTCGCCGTTCAAGCCGATATATTTGCCGTAAAATACTTGCTCGCCGTTGCGGCGCACGCCCCAGATGCCGCAAACCGCGCCGGCGTTCTCCCCGGCGCTATTGATCCAGCGGCCGGAAAACCTGCCGCCGTGATTATTCGTCTCCAGCCAGCTGCCAGAGAGAAAGCCGCCGTCGGGAGCCTGCGCTCCTCTTCTGCGGCCGATGATGGAGACCGCGTTCGCATTTGGGCCGACCGGCTCAACGATATTCAAAGGCGCGAGCTCCTCGAACGTAAATGTGCGCGAGTAATTGCCGGCTTGAATGGTGAATTCCCCGGGCGTGCCGCTGAGGTCATCATCCACGATCAGCAGCAATAAACCATCATAATGTTTATCCGCGTAGGAGCTGAAAGCCAACTCCCTGGAGTTGGCACGCGGCAGGTGCAAACGGTCACCCTGCAGTTCGGATTCAAAGCGAATCACTTTCAGCACTGCCAACACGCCGCGCGAGACGCTCACCATGCCCGACCAATCAATCAATTCCTCGGCGGTGGGATCGCCGGCGAGCAATCCCCAAGTCAGGCGTACTTCAATGGCCTTTGGGGCGTCGGCCGCGGAGAGATTCAACGTGGCCTGGTCACTCACCGGATCGCTCACGCTTCCGTCCTCGAGGAATTCAGCCCTCACTTCGTCATTGTTGAACATCACGGCTTCGTCGTCAGTGGTAAAGCCGCCGAAGTCTTTTTCCAGGTTCAGTTCTTCGCCGCCAATGCGGTCAGCGCCGGTTCCCAGCGGTTGTTCTTTGTCGCATGCCTGCATCAAAAAGCTAGAGATGGCTAGGCAACCGACCAAAGTAAGTAGTTCTCGTTTCATGATACATCCCTGCTTTGTGGGTCCTTGATTGGAATTGTTTTGAATGCATTAAAGTGAAATACAAGCGCAATGCCAAGCCTTGCGCAATGGAGATTCTCGGTTTAGCTGAATGATATTTCAGTCTCACTGTTTTAAAACTTGACAGCTGTATCACTATTATGTACTTGAGATTTTCTCGAAGGCTTGTTCAGTTTGTTTGTCACAATGATACCATTTGCTTGGCTGTCACACATTTGGAATTATGATCTCACCAAGAGAAAAACACCAATGACTTGAAGCAGCCGAGTCCAACACAATATACTCTCTGTCCGCCTATTTTGCGGACTAGGTAGATAAGAAATCCGCGTAATCTGCGAAATCTGTGGACTGAAGCTTTGCTGAACAGGCAAAATTGCCCATGCTGGTGTTACAGAGTTTTACGAACTGATCTCAATTACAAACAATGTTAAGTTGAGTATCTCACCCACTTCTTGTCATCCCGCCTTGCGGGACCTTTTTCAGCATAAGCACTGTGCCAAGTGCGGAAAAAGATCCCTCCGGGATGACATGAAATGATGAAGGTAAGCTAAGTTGAAATTGTAAAATTAATAATCACGTTACTAATTATTATTATGATTAATATGACATGTATAAAATATTTGTTGACAAAATTAAAGAAATGTCTTATCATCAGCGTCTGCAGACAATCTTGCCTCAGCCCTCACAACGAAGCAGGCTGAGCACGATACTGGTCAAAGATGTCAAAACGCATTTTGCCGGAAGGATCATTCAATTCGTGGCGGGGCCACAGAAAGGCAAATCATGCGCAGTGAAGATTGGATTCAGGGTCCGGTGGTGCTGGTGTTGTCGGGTGATACTTTTGAAATGCAAGTTACGCTCGTCGGCCGGCACAACGACTATCCTTATCACAGCCGGGAAAGCATCCGCATCGCCAGCAGCTCGCCTGTCTACGTTACACTCGCCGGAGAAGAAGCCCAAACACAATTAGAAGAGTGGTTGCAAGGCAGGACCGTGCGTTGCTACGTCCATTCGCGCGACCTGCAGGGTCTGTTGTATTGCGACGTTGAAATCGTGGATGCATGAATAACCTTGTTCCAAGGGTGGGCCATGTCACAGTATCCAGAGTTGGAATTGGGTGAAATCGCGGAAGTGTTCGTGGGCGTGGCGCGCCATGGCCGCGGTTTGTCCTGGGACGAAAACAATCCTGCCGTGCCGCTGCTGGGGATGAAAGCGCTGCGTTCGCAGGGAATCGACTTCAACGCCATTGAAATCGTCCATCTTTCGCCCCGCACGAATTTGGAGAATTACAGGATCGCGGCGCACGATGTTTTACTGCCCTGCCGCGGCACGGATTTGCGCATCATTGTGGCGCCGGAGAAAGCTGAGGGCATGTTGATCGATTCCAATATCATGGCCATTCACTGCGGACCGCAATTGGCCTATCAGCTCCTGGCAGCATACTTCCAGCACCCGGCCGGTCAAGCGGCTTTGTTGCGCGCCTCCCAATCCACCACGGCGCAAAAAAACTTGACCGTGCGTCTGGTCAAAAGAATCTCAATCCCCGTACCGCCCCGAGAAGTTCAGCAAAAAGCCGTTGCCCTGCTGGAGTCGGCCGAGCGCCAGCACCGCCTGGCCATGCAAGTGGCGGAAAAGCGCCTGACTCTGGCGCAACACCTGGCGATCAATATGCTTTTTGTAGAAGAGTAGATCTTCGGATTAATGGATTGGTGGATTTGAGTTCCTTGCATCTTGAAATCTATTTGCGTTTTGTGCTTTGCGCTTTGAATTTTGTGCTTTGGATTTTGGCATTTCACACCAGGTATGAACCATGCTTTCTCTTGAAGGATTGCAAACTCACCTGCGCGGGGCGCTGGAAATTCTGCGCGAGCACGGCGATACCCCGGAAAGCCGTTTTCTGCTGTGCGCGTGGCTTTGGCTCAAGAGTGTGAACGATGAGTTTGAAGATCGCTGGCGCACGATTCTACAGGAGGAAACAACCGCCGGCCGTTCCGAAGCCGAAGCGCGCCTCGTGGCAGAAGATCCCGATGAATATCGCTTCTTTCTGCCGGCGGAAGCAAAATGGCAGGCGATCGCCGAAGCCGAAGGGCATTGCGCTGAAAAATTTGCGCAAGCTTGCGCCGCGCTCGAAAACCGCTATGCTCACATGCTCTCGGGCGTTTTCGCACCACTCCGCTTCGCCCCAGCAGCGGGAACAGCGCAGCAACCACACTGGGAAAAACTATGCTGCCGCTTGTGGGAACACTTCGATAAGATCGACTTGTCCCGCCGCAATTTGTTTTCTCCGGAAATGATCGGAAGCGCTTGCGCGCAAACAATTGCCGAGCTGGCCGGCACCCACAGCCGGAAAAAGCCGGACTTCGCCAGCCCGCCGCCCTTGATGCAACTGCTCGCCGATTTGTTGCAGCCGCAACCGGGCATGCGCATCTGCGATCCCACCTGCGGTACAGGCGGCAGCTTGATCGCTTGCGCCCAACATGTGGAGCACCGCGGCCATAATCCACAAAACCTTTCGCTCTACGGCCAGGAAATCGATGCCGCGACCTGGTCGTTGTGCAAGCTCAACCTGCTGCTGCACGATCTTACCGATCACCTGATCTGGACCGGCAATGCCATTACTTCGCCGCTCCTGGCGGAATCCGGAGAATTGCAGCGCTTCGATCTCATGCCGGCGCATCTGCCTTTTTCGGTTTCGGATTGGGGCCATACGGAAGCGCAGCAGGATCCCTGGCAGCGCTTTGCAGCGGGGATGCCGCCTCCGAAACGCGGCGACTTGGCGTTCGTGCTGCACATTTGGGCCGTGCTGACGGACCGGGGACGCGCCGCGCTCGTGGTGCCACAAGGCGTGTTGTTTCGCGGCGGCGCCGAAGCCCAGATTCGCCGCGCCTTGCTGCAAAAGGAGGTGGATGCCATCGAAGCCGTGATCAGCCTGCCGCCGGGCCGGCTGTATGATGCCAAGCTGCCCTCCGCCATTTTGGTGCTGAATCGCGCCAAAGCGGCGGAGCGGCAGGGACGCGTGCTGTTCATCGACGCGGGCGCCTTTCCGGAGGCGATCACGTCAGCACAAAAGGGCGACTTGCAGGGGTTGGCGATCGCGGCAATTTTTCACAGTGACGGCCGGGAAAAACTGGTGGAATACACTACCGAGGAATTGGAGCGCAGGAAAGCGGCGGTAGAGAGCCGGCATCTGCGACTGCGGGAAATTTGGCGGCAGGAAAGGCAAGGCCAAGCGCTTGCCGAGCAAGAGGCACGCGACCACATGTACGAGCTCCAAAACATGAGCGCCGCCCTGCACCAATGGCTGGCGTCTCCCGCGGCGGTGGCGCGCTGCTTCGCCTCCGCCACCCTGAGCGAAATCGCGTGCAGTCAGCATCACTATCTGACGCCGGCACACTACTGCGCCAAACAACGCGCCGGGCTTTCCCTGAATCTCACACAAGAGCTGCAAGACTTGCAAACGCTGGCAGCGGAATGCCGGCGAGCGGAAGCGGAGATGGACCGCCTGGTGCAGGATTTAGCGCGTTTCGCGCAAACGTGAGACCCACCGGGTTCCTGCCGTAGGCCGGTCATGAAGATCACGCTAGTACACTGTCACCTTAATTCAGGTGACAGAGTACTGGTTCAAATTTCCAACCTGCCCCCCACCGCCTTCCTCGCGCCTTGGAATTTGCGTTTCACAAAAATCCGTATTACTATTTTTGCATGCATTCCACCGGCGTGAAAAACATCGAAGTACTCCGGCCCGCCTTGAGCTTCCTGCGGCAGGCATTTCAGTACGGATACTTTCACCAGGACAGCCCGGCTTTTCAACTGGAACGGCAAACCTTGGGTGAAGCGATTCTAGCCGGCCGCTTATTGCGCAAATTGCGCGAACTCAATCCCGATCTTTCCGAAACCGAGTTGCGCAGGGGCGTGAACGATCTGGCCTCGCCGGCGCATGCGCCGTTGCCTGCCGTGCAACAAGAGCTTTACTACAAGATGGTCGCCGGTGGCCGGCACGCGCCTGCCACACTTGAGCAAGCGCCGGGTGCGCCGGCAACCAGCGCGGCCCCGGCTGAAACAGGAACGCCACTTCGCTATTTTGATTTTGAAAATCCCGGTCGCAACGATTTTCTCATCGTCGAGCAGTTTCAATTCGCCGGCGCCGGCGGGGTGCGCGTGCTCGATGCCGTTATTTTTGTCAACGGCATCCCGCTCGCCGTTTTCGAAGCGCGCGCCATGCATGAAACCGAAGGCTTGCGCCGCGGCATAGAACGTCTCCAACAATTGCAGGCGCTGCACGAAATCCAGCGCCTGTTTTATACCGTTCATTTTCTCGTCGTTTTGCAAAAAAATGCCGCTTGTTATGGTGGCGTTGCTGCGGGCGCGCAGGATTTCAAAACCTGGGAGGACTGTTCACCGCTGAGCTGGGAAGAAGTGCGCGCCCGTTTGCGGCAAACGCCGGATCGTGAAAGCGAATTGCCCACGGCGCAGGACGTTCTGCTGGCGGGCATGTTCCCGCCCCACCATCTTCTCGAGTTGTTCCGCAATTTCACCGCTTTTGTTCCCAGCGCGCGCGGGCCGGAGAAAAAACTGGCTTGGTGCCACCAGTTTCATGCCGTACAAGCGGCATACAGCCGCCTCGCCCAAGCCGAGCCCGGGTCGTTACTGACGGCGAGCGGCGCAATCGTGCATCCGGCCGGCACCGGAAGGTCGTTCAGCCTGTTTTGGCTGGCCAGCAAGCTGCGGCAGGAGGCGCGTTTCGCACAGCACGGGCTGCTCCTCCTCGGCTCGCGGCTGGATTTGATCGAATTGTTCCATGCCGGGGGGCAGCAGAGCCAAGGGCCGCCTTTGTCGCCTTTGGCCGAAGACCGAGACCTGGTGCAGGCTTTACAGGAGGCTGGGAGTGATGCCGTCGCCGTTTCGCCGAAGCAATTTCACCTCGCGATTAAAGCGGAGCAGCATGCCGGCAGGCGTTTCCCGCCGCTTCTTGCCGCGCCCTTGATCGTGCTGGTTGAAGCCTTGCCGCACCGCGAACAAAGCGAATTCCTGCTGGAGCTCGAACACGCCTTGCCGCATGCCGCCATTGTGGCATTCACTTCTTTTTCTTTCACTCCGAAAAGCGGCGCGCGTTCTCGCAGTTTGCAAAACGAGATTCATGTCTACTCTCACCAGCAAGCGGAACGCGAAGGTTATATTCTTCCCGTGAAGTTTGAATTGCGATTGCCCGAATGGCACCTCGCGAGGCGCGAGGCGCACCCGCCCCCTCTCGAAGCAATGGCCGAACGCGGGACGCCGGAAAGTCTCAGCCTTTGGTCCGCGCCTGACGGGGCCAAAAACGAAATCCGCCTGCGCGCGATCACCGACGATATTTTTCTGCACTTCCGGCAGGAGATCGCAGCCAACGGCAATTGCGCCATTCTGCTTGCAGCCGATAATGCCCTGGCGGCACGCTACTTCGCGCTGCTCGCAGAAAAAATGCCCGGCCAAGTCGTTGTTCTGCCGCCCCCGGCGGAAAGCACTGCCCCACTCCAGCAACAAAATGCGAAATCGCGCGTGCCGAGGGAGGCGGAAGAAATTCTGTGCAGATTTGCAGATCTGCGCGCACCGTCGTTGCTGATTGCTGCTGAGAATTTGCCGGCACATTTCTCGACACCGCACGTGCAAGCGGTTTATATCGACCGGCGACTGGAAGAAGAAGCTGTGCTCGAAGCTGCTGCGCTCACGCAGCGCGCCCACAATGAAAATAAGACGTTTGGTTTGTTGGTTGATTACTGGGGCGTAATCCAGAGCGAGCCTGAAAGCGCGGCGGCCGCGCCGGTGGAGATTGCCGCGGCAATCACGGACCGGTATGGATTCTCTCAGTTCGAAGAATTGCGCTGGTGGCGGCGCGAATTGTCGGCGCTTTTTGAGTATGCCGCGGAACCCCACCGCAGCGAGCATGACTTGGTGGCGCTGGCGGCAGTGGAAAGACGCGCCGCGTTTACCAGAGCCTGGCGGCGCTTGACGCGCTGGCTGGATCAGTTGCTGCCCAAGATTCTCCACGAAACTGTTTGGCAGGAAGCCTCGAGGTGGGATCAACTCCGGCGGGAAGCTGCGGCGTTTTATTTTGATGAAGCATTGGCGGCGGCACATCCCAGCCAAAAACTCAGCCGGTTGTTTGAAGAAGAAGCGCGCCTGCACAGCCCGTCGAAGATTCGCGAAGAGGCTTCGCTTTACGGGCAAGACTTTTGGCTGGAGCTGGAGACATTTGAAACGCTCGCCGCGAAGATTTTGCGCCTGTTGCACGTGCTGTATCGCGAGATCCACCGCGCCGCGCCGGCCGATCCGGCTTATTATCGCGCTTTGGAGCAACGCGTGGAAAAGCTCGAAATCGAGCGCCAACTCGGCCGGTTGGAGGAGGCGACCGTCTTTGCCAGACTGCACGCCGAAGCGATGCGGCTGCGCCTCGACAAAGGCGAACGCACGGACGCCACGCACGTGCTGGCTTTTGCAGGAATCTTAAAAAGATTCTTGGCGCCGCAGGAAGGCGATTCCCAAGTTCAAAATGCGCAACAGGAAAAGCTGGCGCACGAATTGTTGATTGTGCTCGCGCCGGAAACTGCGGTGGTCGACTGGCCTCGCAAGCAAGAGGTGCAGCGTGAAATGCGGCGCAAAATCAAACGCCTGTTGCGGGAAGCCGGCTGCCCGCAGTCTCTGCAAGAGTCGTTGACTGCCGAGCTGATGAAAATGGCTCGCGCGCGGCTGGCGGGCTAAGAAGTCACTGCATGCTCTTTGCTTTCGCGGCGATAAAGCATGGTGGGCAAGACGATCAGGGCGAGCGCCAGCAAACCCCAAAGGCTGGTAAACAAAACGGCCGTGCCGAGATACGAAAGGCCGGCGGCGCGGCTGAAATGATGATGCAATTGCGCCAAATAATTCGCATCATATTTTGGAACTTCATTTTCATCGGCTTCAGAAATGCGCTTGCGCTTCGCCGCCGATTTGGCCGCTGCCGGCTGCTGCGGTTTGGGCACATTGAGAAAGTGTTGCCAGCGCAGCGCCGCACCCGCGAGCAGGCCCAGCAGACCGAGCCAGCTCCACCAAGCTTCGCGCGGCAGGGGGCTGGCCCAGAAAACTTCGCCGCGGTAGCGATAATCCAAAATTGGCAGCGCGACGTTGGTGATGAATGTCAAGCCCGAGAGCCACAGGAGCCAGCGCGGGTGCCCGGCCGAGCGGTGCCATTCTGCCAGCGCCTCGGCGGCGGGGTGGAACAATTCCGCGGCGCGCCCGGCAATCAAGAGTGCCAGGAAAATCCACAGCACCGGCTTGTTTGGCAAAATGCTGATGCCGATCAACAGCGCCAAAAAAAGCGCGAGCAGACCCAATCGCAAGATTTTTTGCACGGCGTCCATAGGCGGCTTCACTCAGTCTCTGCAAGAGGTTTGTTATCCAAACTCGCCCAAAAATACCAGGTCGCGACGCTGCGATAGGGCCGCCACTTTTCCGCCAGCGCGTGTATGTGTTTGGCGTCGGGCAGCTTGCGCAAGCGGTAGGCATGTCTCAGCGCGTTGCGAAACCCGAGATCACCCACGGGGAGCACGTCCGCGCGGCCGAGCGCGAACATCAAAAACATTTCTGCGGTCCAGCGCCCGATGCCTTTGACCTGCGTGAGCATGGCGATGATCTCTTCATTGTCCAAGCGCGCAAAACGGCGAGGATTGATGGCACCCGCTCCCCACTTTGCCGACAAATCGCGCAGATACGCGGTTTTTTGGCGTGACACACCGGCGCTGCGGAAATCGGGGTCGCGCAGCTTCAAGATCGCCTGCGGAACGATTTGTCGCTGCAGCGCTTGGTAGAAACGCTGCGTGATCGTGGCCGCGGCTTTGGTCGAGAGTTGTTGGGAAAGAATCGCTTCCACCAGCAGGCGAAAATAGCGCCGGTCGAGCTTGATCGTACAGGGGCCGAATTGTGCGATAATTTTCGCGAGAATGGGATCGGCGCGGCGCAAATGCGCCACCGCGGCGGAATAATCTGTCATACCGGAAAGTTAAGCGATTTTGGCAAAAGTGCAATAGCTTTGCATGAGAATTTGGAATGTTTGTAGAATTTGTAATTCCTAACCTGGACAAGCCGGAAACGAAAAACTCAAAACACAAAGCCCAAAGGTGGTATTGAATTTTGAGCTTTGGATTTTCGATTTCTTTGCTCAAAAAGCACAGATTTCACTTGTAATGGACTACAACGGATTTTCATCCCGAAGGGTCGGGATGAAATCCGAAGCCCTGCGGGCGACTGAACAAAGAGATATAGAGAAGTCGTATCTTGAATTTGTTGAATTGGCTTGACCAAAGGCCAGGGCAGAAAAATGAAAGCCAGAAAAATGGCGTTCGCCATTAAGCCAGGGAACTTGATAATGACAGCATGATGTGCAAATCGACGATCCACCTTAGCGATCGCCGGGAGGAAGAATGAACCCTATTGCCGAGACCATGGAAAACGTGCGCGCCACCACAACCCCTGCGCGTCCGGCGCCCGAAATTGTGTCCACGACGGCGGGACCCGACGCTGCGCGTGTGCAATCGCTCGATCCCGCCACCGGCGAGGTTTGGCAGGAATACGATGCGGCGACACCGGAACAGGTGCAAGCGGCGATTGCGGCTGCGCACCAGGCGCAGCAGGCTTGGAGAAGTTTGACTCTGACGCAGCGCGCTGCCTATCTTCGCCGCTTTGCCGGAATTTTGCTGCAAAGACAAATGGAAGTCGCGCAGCTCATTACGCGGGAAAACGGCAAGCCCACAGGCGAAGCCCTGATCTCCGAAGTGATCGTCAGCTTGGACATTGTGCGCTACTATCTCAAATTCGGCGGGAGAATTCTGCACACGAAAAAAGTCCGCCATCTCAACCCGGTGTTGAAACTGAAACGAGGCCGCCTCGTGCACGAGCCGCTCGGCGTCGTGGGCGTGATTTCGCCGTGGAATTATCCTTTCATGCTCTCGCTCAACGCCGTCATCCCGGCATTGCTCGCGGGCAATGCCGTGGTGTTGAAGCCTTCCGAATTCACGCCGGCCGTGGCCTTGAAAACCGCGGACTTGTTTGCCGCCGCCGGATTGCCGGCGGGTGTGCTTCAGGTTCTTGTCGGTGATGGTGCAACCGGCGCGGCCCTCTCCCATGGCCAGCTCGATCGCCTCGTGTTCACCGGCAGTGTGGCCGTCGGCCACAAAGTGTCGCAAGCCGCGGCGGAGCGGCTTATTCCCGCAACGCTAGAATTGGGCGGCAGCGATGCGTTCATCGCTTTATCCGACGCTGATCTCGAGCACGCCACCAGCGGCGCGACTTGGGGCAGATTCATGAATTGCGGGCAAAGTTGTGTCGCCGCCAAGAGAATTTTTGTGGAAGAAGGAATATTCGAGCCATTTGTGCGCAGATTGGTGGAGAAGGTGCGGCAACTGCGCCTGGGCCGCGGTGAGGATCCGAACACCGACGTCGGCCCGATGATTCGTCCACGGCAGGTGGAACTGCTGGAAGCGCAGCTCGCAGAGGCCGTGGCGCACGGCGCCAAAATTCTCTGCGGCGGAAAAAGAAGGCCGGACTTGGGGCCAAGCTTTTTTGAGCCCACCGTCGTCATCGAGGTCAACACCCGCATGAATGTGATGTGCGAAGAAACCTTCGGGCCGTTGCTGCCGGTGGTGCCGGTGAAAAACGCCGACCAGGCGGTGCAGCTCGCCAACGACACGAGCTTCGGCTTATCCGCCAGCGTTTGGACGAAAGATCTGAAACGCGGACAAGCCCTCGCCCGGCGGCTCGAAGCCGGCACGGTCATGATCAACGATGTGATTTCTTACATGGGCATGTGCGAGTTCGCGTACGGCGGGATCAAAAACAGCGGCCTGGGAAAAGCGCGCGGCCCCGAAGGCTTGCTCGATATGGTGCGCACGAAATATGTCGACACCGACGCCTTCACCTTCCTGCGCAAACCGTGGTGGTTCCGCTATTCCGCCCAGGCGTTGCGTGACACACAGGGCTACGCGCAGTTCCTGCATGCGCCTTCGTGGCTGAAACGCTTGCGCCATATTCCCGCGTCGCTACGGTTGTTGGGGCAGAAGGAGAAGCTTTAGTCTGTTGTTATGCCGAAGTCCCTCTTCCCGAAGCGTCAGGATCAACTTGTCTTAAAGACCAGCCTAGACTTTATTCATTAAACAAAAAAAACCACGGAGGCGGCTACTGCCGGCGCTCCGTGGCTTCCAACCTCCTCCACAACAATCTTTCTTACCGCGGCGTTTCTTTCGCCGCGATGCTGCCGGTATCAAGGCTGATCCGTTTGCCGGCCACAATCGCTTTCGGTGTAAACGGCGCGTTTAAATCAAACACCACCCAGGTGCTTCCGTCTTCGGGATGGAAGCCGATGCGGGCCTGGCGGATGTTGCCGCGATTGATCTGGAAGGTTTTGGCGTCGGGCACGTAAGTCTTCGGGAACACCAGCACGGCGCGCGGCGGATCATCCACAAAGCGCGTGGTAAACTCCAGCCGGCCGTTGCCCAGCACGGACACCGAATCATTCGCCACCGCGACGTTCTCGATCAAAGAGCCGCGATGCACTTGTGGCCGGTTCTCGCCGGTATAAATCAAAAACTCAACGCGGCGGTTCCGGAATCTCAAGTCCGGCGTGCGGTTGTCAGTCAGCGGCTCCCATTCGCCATAAGGAATGGGGTCGATGAAGCGCGCAGTGCTGATATTGCGGCGGGTGAGGTAGTTCATCACGCTGTCCATGCGGCGCTGCGCCAGATGAAAGTTGTATTCGTCGTCGCCGGTGTTGTCCGTATGCCCGGAGATCCAGACTTGCGATTCGGGATAAGTATTCAAAATTTCGGACAGTTTGTTCAGGGTTTCGTACATGTCCGGGCGGATGTCGGACTTGTCCCAATCGAAATTCACCCGCAACGTCGCCAGCACGTTACGGTCCGCGCGCTCCTCCACTTCGATGGCGCCTTGCGAAGATTCGGCGATTTGCTTGGCCTTCTCCAGACGCTCCGCCAGCAATCTTTCCAACTCAGTCATGCGCGCTTCGGTGTCTCGCAAACGCGCCTCCGCCTCCTGCGCGGCCAACAACGCCTCCTGTGCTTCACGATTCAGGCGTTGCATTTCCTCCACGTTCACCATGAGCGGCGCCGGCACCAGGGTGCCGAAGTTGAAGGTGAGTGAAAAGCGATGCGCCTGCGCATCAAAATCCTCGAGCGGGCTGTAGGCATAATCCAAAGACGTGCTCGCCCCGCCCAGCCAGCTCGTGGGAATGTTCACGCCAAAGCCCGCGCCCCATTTCGACAATTCGTAATCGTGAAACTTGTAGCCGCCGCGCACGGCGAACACTTCTGAAATGAGCAATTCCGCGCCGGAGGAAACTCGAATCTTCTTGTCGAAACCGTCCAAATATTTTGCCCCATCCACCGCGACATTCAGCTTGAGTTGCTCGCTGAGCGGCAAACGCGTGGCCAGGCCGCCGCGAATCGTCTCGGGGAGTTTATATTCCGCCAGCCCGTTTTTGAACTTCATTTTCTTGAGTGTGAAGTTTTGCAGCGTCGCGCCGATCGAAACGTATTTCAGGCTATAAAGCAATCCCGCATCCAAGCCGATAGCGTCGCCATTTTCAGTCGCCAAATTCTGCCGTACGCCTTTCACGGCCAGGCCCAGCGACATATTGTGGTCGAAGAGCGGGAAATAATTGCTATAGCCCAGCGCCAGCACCAAATCATTGCTGCTGAACACCGCGCCGGTCTGGACAAAGTTATCGTTGAGCTCGATCAGCTCGCCTTCATCGAAATAAGTAAAGTTCAGGCCGAAGACGCCGTATTTCGTGGGCAGCGCGCCTTCCAGCGCACCCTCCTGCGTGTCTTCGATCCATTGGTGAAAATGCGCGGAGAGCAAAATGTTGCGCAGCGTGCCCATGCCGCCGATATTGTAGCGCATGGCATTGATGTTGTCATTGGCGAGCGCGGTGAAGGCTTCGCCCATGCCGACCTGCCGGGCATAAGGACTGATGCGCAGCGCCGGCGCCGCAATTTGCGAAGGCGTTTGCGCCGCCGCCGGCTGTTTCTCAAAGAAAAGGGCGCAGCATGCCAAACCGAAGCACAGCGAAAAAGAGGTTTGCGATTTCATAAGATCAATCCTGACTTGCGCCAGCATCATGGAATGAGCTCGGGCCCGAAAATGCCGCCCCAGCCTTCCCTATTGTTGAAGGATGAGAATTTTTTTCAGATCTGTGATTTGATTCACCGCGCCCTGGGCATCGGTCAAGGTCAAGTGAAACTTGGCGAAGTAGGTGCCGGTTGCGACCGGGCGGCCGTCGTCTCCCTGCAAATTCCACCAATCAAATGAGACCACCGGACCCTGGCTCGATTCCAGAATGGAAGAGGCGCCAAATCGGATTGATCCCTCCGGAATGGTCGTCACCTTCTCACCCGCAAGGTTGAAAATCTCAACCTGCCGCATGCCCATGGAGCCGGAACGCACTTCTGCACGCAATTTGATGGGGCCCGTGCTTTGTGCGCGATAGGGATTCGGGGCAATTTGGAGCACGAATTTGTCGGTGGAATTTATAATGATGCTCTCGTCGCCTCGTATCACCGGCACAAAAGTCTGTATGGGCAGTTCATCTGGCCGGGCGTCAGGATCGGTAAAACTTGCCTGCATTGTGCTGCCGCCGATGACCCATAGTCTGCCATCACCGTCCGGGCTGCCCGTGCTCACCAACGAAACGCCGATCGGCGTTCTGAAAGTGCCGGTGTTGAAATGATTGCTTTGGTCCTCTAATTCCTCGAGGATGATCCTTTCCGCATCTCCAGACTGAGGATCGGTAAGATCGACCAGAATCGTATCTTTGAGCACCGACGATAGATTGCGATCGTTTTCACCCAAAACACGGATATAAATAAGATCGGTGGTGCTGACCGAATCGCGCACCACGCCATTGGAAAATTCAATCTGAATCGTGCCCCGCGTGTTTTGAATGACCAGTGCGGCAGCGCTGCTGCGGTCGGTGGCATCGAAAGGATCGACATAGGTCACCCGCAAGCTGTCCCGGTCGCTGACTTCCAGCAGGCGATTGCCGGAGGTGGGCTGGTTCGACAGCACCAAACGCAGGCCGGCGCCGCTACGAAAGAAAGCCAGGCTGGCGCGATCAATGGCTAGCGTCATGTGCTCCACATCGCCCCCGCTGCTGCGCACCTCGACGCGCACGGAATCGCTCAGCGGCAGGACATTCGCATCATCCACGCGGGCGTAAATGCTGTCCCCCGGTGTTGTGCTGACGCGGTACTTGTCCACTTTGGTGCCACTGGCATTGAGGAAACTCGTTTGTGAGGGCCCGAGCTTGACCGAATTCCACTCCAGCTTCCAGCGTAGCAATTTGGGCGACGTGGAGGCGCCGGTCGTGCGCAAATTCGCGCGCAAGCGCAGGGCTTGCCGGCCGCGCAAAGCTCGTTCATTGTCCGGTCCAATGTCGTACGGACTCGTGGTCGAGCTTAGCGCAGGCTTGGAAGTTAGCACCGTATCCCCCGTGGCATTCATGATATCGACGTCGATGGACCCGGCGAGCCCCAAGTTTGTGTCAAATTCCAGTCTGCGCCAGGCGGTAATGATGGAATTTGCAGAATCTTGCACAACCTGCGAAAGCGCACGGCCCAAAGTGTCGGTGCGGAAGAAGGTCGCTTTGACGTCCACCTGCGTCAGTTCCGGCGTTTTCAAACGATTTTGCGTTTGCAGTAGGGCGCGAAATTGATAAAAACGTGAGCCGTCATGAATCATGTTGATCGCGGCAGGCGAGGTGGTGTAATAATCGCTGGAGCTGTTAGGGCCAAACCATGGCGTATTGGTGGTGTCGCTCAAATCCAGCACGGTGCGCAATTGCAGACCAACGCTGGTTCCCTCGGGGGTGTTGGCGGTGAAACGCAACGAATCGAAATCCACCGGCCGGCCGAAATCTTTCGCCGGAGAAAGGAAGTATTCATCTTTATAGGCCAGACGTTTGGCCGTGACATTCGTGGCGCTGGCGCTGTCGCGCAAGGCCACGAGGGTTTTGTCAAAATGGGGGCCGGAGCCGATGCGGTCGGCGTCCCGGAGATCGAAAAGGTCGCGCGCGATCCGCCAAACCACCTGGCCTTGACGGTTAACTTCGATCAGGCGACTGTTACCTTGATCCGCGATCAGAATATTGCCGTTGGGCAGGGGATCGGCATCGATCGGGGAGGTCAAAGTGCTGTCGGTGTTGCCGGAGACGCCGGTTTTGCCGAATTGAAAAGTAATCTGAGAATTGTCGCGCCGAACCAAAATCACGCGATGATTGTCCTGGTCGGTTACCAAATAAACGTCAACGTTAAGGGCGGAAGTAGGATCGAAATCGACATCCACCGGATTTCGGAAAATGCTCCGATCGCCAAATTGCCAAGTGATGGCATCGGTGGTGGTGTCCACCGTTACGATGCGGTCATTGCCGGAATCGCAAATCAACACTTCACTCGAGCGCGGCAGCATGACGGCATCGCGAGGATTCAGAAGGCCATTCTGATAAGACCACTCGAGATTGCCGTTATTGGCGTTGACTTTCAATACCCGTCGCGTTTGTGAATCCGTAATCAAAACTTTGAGCGTGCCGCGTTCGCGAAAGGGAAAGGCGTCCTGGGGAGTCTGAACATTCTTTCCGCTGATGAGATTGACGCTCACCGGCTGAGAGGTGGCCGCGTTATACCCCATCACAACGCGATTCTGGAAGTCCGTAATCAAATAGACCTCCGGTTCGCCCGGCACAGTATCGATATCGACGATGGTGATGGGAGGATTGAGAGGGCTGCCGCTGATTTCGTGCGGCTCAAAAAAGGTATTATCAATCCCACTCAACACCGCTCGGAACTGCTGTCCCTGGGTGCTGGTCTCGCGGTTGGGTGTCAGGGTAATGAAACCTTGCACCGTATCGATGTCCGCATTTTGCAGGCTGTCAATTTTGCGGCGGTTCAAAAATTCATCTTCCCAGCTTCGAATCGTTTGGGCATGAAGTGCGGCGGGTGCCAATAGCAGCGCAGCCAAACACAAACTGCACCAGCCCAAACGCGCGGTGGAATTCCGATCCGCCGGGAAGCACGCGGAGTCAAATGTCTTACTCATGCGTGAAGCTTTCCGTTTTGTTTTGGTGATGGAATTGAAATTTTTCGCAAAAAAAAATGAAGGCGTCCTGAATTCCTTTCCTCAGAACCCAAAGCGGACTGCGGAGACTAGATGGCGGCTCGCTACCCCGCTCATCCATCGGTGTGAGCACTTGGCGGGAATAATTGAACATCGCTTTGGCGAACGATGTTCACAAACTCTCTTGGAACGTTGCACGAACTGGTGGCGGGACTATTTTTGTGCAAACAATGTTATTAAAATAACCTTTTTTTCCTAAAAGTCAATAGTTTAATTAAAAACACCGGGCTTTTTGAGCAAAGAAATCCAAAATCCAAAGCTCAAAATTCAATACCACCTTATGGGTTCTGCTTACAGTCGCCTTCTTCAATTACACACCCGCCCGTAGCATCACTCGTAGAAAACAATACGGTAAAGCGGCTGTAAAGAGTCTCGGAGCCGGTCGCATACACTCTGATCTGCAGCTCATGATCGCCGCGGCGTTTGGGCGAGCAATATTGCAGCAAATAGCGGCCTTCCACTTCTTGCCTGATCTTTTGGGCCAGGTACTGAAACTTCACATTCAGATGTTCAACGCTGTCAACCTGGGCAAATCCGCTGTGACCCAATACCCGCAAGCTCGTCGAATCAATTTCGTCGCCGAGCCCGATCACAAAGGAAAGCACTCGATCCTTGCTGTTTTCGACTGCAACACGGGCAGAGTCAAACGGAAACCGGCCGGCGAGATCGGTGCCGTCGGTGAAAAGCACCATTGCGCCTTCAGCAGCACCTGGCGCCTGGTTCTTCTGGATCTCATCGTTCAGCAATTTGACGCCCTGTCGCACCGCGCCGTGCAAATCGGTCGAGCGATCTTTGATGAGGCCATCTTTCAGCCCATCGATACTGCTTAGAATATGAGAAACGTCCCCGCTAAACCGGATGAAGGGCACGATCTGGGGCTCTCCGGCAAATAAATAAAGCGCGAAGTCGAATGTGGAGGTGTGAGTGGAGGCGTTCTGCAGCAGTGCGGCCACGAATTGTCGCGAGGCCTCTTTGAGCGGTATCAAATTTCTAGGCAGCACGCTCCCACTCACATCCAGAAGCAACAGGGTATGCAAACTGTAGGTCGCCGGTGCCGCGGTTACGGAAAAAAAACTTTCGTGCTTGGAAACCGGCTCGCCATCTTCAAACAAACGAAAATTCTCACAAGCAAGGCCAATGACTGGGGCGCCGGTGTCATCCTTCACACTGAACATCGCCAGAACTTTGCCTTGGTCATCGATCCAGGGCGTGTAACAATTCAGCCTTAGGCTGTGCGACTCCAATTGCGTGATTTTTGCTTGAGTGAACTTGGATTGCTCGGCCACGGGTGGGGTGGGGTGCCGGAAGTCGCAGGATTGCAGCCAGTGCGAGCCCGCCAGCGCTAGTCCCCAAATTGCCCAAATGCGATGTCTCATATTCCCTCACGAGGAGAAAAGGCTGCGGCATGAACGCTACAGCGATTGCGCGTGATCTGAAAGGGCGATAAAGCCGCCATTCTGAGATCATTCTACCGGCGAAAGCGGAATTTTGCGGAGGGAGACAGCCACAAATGCTGGCGCATGCGGCCCCTGAGCAATCGGCAAATAGCACAACCAGGCATGAGTGTTTTGGGGCAGGTGGGCAGTTTTATTTATTGTGCTTCTTGTTGCATCTCGGCAGAGGGTTTGCCGTTGTCGGGCTGGTCTTGCTCGGAAATGGCCGAGGACTCCGGCAGATGCACAGCAGCCGCGTGGGAGGAGGGTGAGGTTGCAGGTGTTTTAGCGTCGCCCGGCAGTGGGTTCGCATAAACCACGGCGAAGGATTCTTCCATCGGCAATTCGGCAAAGTGCGGTTGGCGGAAGATGTAGTATTTGGTGAAACCCCAATGCAAAATGCGCAAGCATTCCTTAACAATGGCCACCAGCGGCACGGCCACGATCATGCCCAAAATCCCGCCAGCGTGCCCGCCGACATAGATGGCGATGATCACGGCGACGGGGTGCAATTCCACGCTTTTGGAAACCACGATCGGCTGCACGATGATGTCGTCGATGATTTTCACGATCGCAAACGCGAGCAGTATGGAAGGCACGCCCGAGAAATTGCCGGAATCCATGATGGAAACGGCGATGGCCGGAATGCCGCCCACCACCGGGCCGAGATAAGGAATCAGATTCGCCATGCCCGCGAGCATGCCGATGAAGACGGCGTAGCGCAGATCCAAGATCACAAGCGCGACCGTCACCATCGCACCGACGATGGCGGCGTCGAGCAGCACGCCGCGGATGTAGCGCCCGAGCTGTTCGCTGGCTTTGTGAAACAAGCTCAGCGACATTTCAAAATAACGGTTGGGAATGCTTTGCAGGATCGCCTTTTCGAGCGCGCGCGCGTCGTTCAAAATAAAGAAAATCAAAAACGGAATGATGATCATGGCACCGAAGGCGGAAAAAATTCCGGTCATGCTCGCGAGGCCGGTGCCCAGGAACGATTGCAGCATTTGCGCGGAAGCTTTGATCAGGAGATCGATCAAGCGGGTTTGCGTCACGCCCGGAAAGGCGGCTTTCAGCTTCTCATGCAGTTGTTGGAGCAAGAGCTCGGGCTGATCGAGGCGCACGTGGCTGAAAACCACCTCCAGTTCGTCCGCCATCTGCTCGCGCACCATCATCAGCCCGGTACCGGCGATGGCCACGAATCCCAAAAGCACGATGAGGATTCCCCACCCGCGGCTGATGCCGCGATTTTCCAGGCCGGTGACCAGGGGTTCGAGCAGATAAGCCAGAAAAATGGAAATCACCACGGGCGTGATCAAGTCACGCAGCAAATAAAATGCGAAAATACTCAGGGCGAGAATGAGAAGGGCAAGAAGGACGCGGCCAAAAGGGATGATTTGGCGGTCAGGAATCTGCAGCGTGAAGTCGCGCGATGACAGTTGCATGGCTGTGGCTGAAACTCGCTCTCGATTTTTCCTGAACTGGCGATCGTGGTCTCATGGCAGGCTCCGCGCGAAAGTCGTGAGCCAAGCCCATGAGCATCCTATTCATACACGTAAGCCGGAACATAAACAAGAATTTGCTGTGAAACAAATCTTTTTTCTTGAAAACTACTCCACCGCGCGAACATCCTTGATAAAATACTCCGTTTCCCCAAAACAAGAGGTCGGAACCCCGACGTGCTGTTCGTAACTCAAAGAGACACGGCGCCCGATCATGCGTTCGATTTTTTTCGCCACGCTATCATCGCGCACACTGAAGTAAAAGATCTCCGGCATGGCGCCGGGCAGATTGACCATGGCGAGCTCGCCTTCCCAGGTTTTGCAAACCCATCCCTTTTTGGAAAACTTCTGCACGAAACCGGCGCGTTCGCCCGAGGCATAGGTAAAGCTCAAAGTGATCCAACTCCACAAAGCGAAGCCGAGCACAACCACCAGTAATAAGGTGAAAAGCACTTTCATGAACCTGCCGGAGGACTTTGCCATAGAAAACCATCTCCAAGGTGAGGGAATATTAGCGACGGGCTTGCGCAAGCCCGATTTGCCCCGGGATTGAGCCGGGACTGCGCGCCGTCTAAAATCAACTGCCGGGCAGTTGTGCGCTTCACAATCACCCGGCAGTCAAAATCAGTGACAGACTGTACAAACTGATGGCAGTGCAAACGAACTGGCGGGATGCTGAGGGAATTTTCCAGAACCCCGCTACACGACCAGAAGCAGATTAATGCGCCGTGGCCTTCGCCGGCTTGGCAAAGCCGGAATAAAGGCCCCAGGCCCCGATGCCGAGGTTGACAATAGTGGAAACCATGCCTTCATTGAGCTGCATGCCGGCAATGTTATGGATTCCCAAAGCGCCCAACACGCCCACCAGGCCGTTGAGGCCGCCGAGAACCTGGGCGCCTGTCCTTTGCGCCGGCGCCGAGCCCTTGAAGCCGAGATAGCTCAACGCGGCGCCAGACAGAATGTTGAAGACATTGCCGCCCGCGGCAGCACCCATCATGCCGCCGAGTTGCGGAACGAACTGTCCGAGTAAACCGAGCACCATTTGAATCACGCCGGCGTACTTTGCGAACATTTGAGCCATGACGTTTCCTCCTCTCTAAGAAGATGAGGTTCACAAAACCACATAGGGGTTATTACTGCCATCATCTCTTTCACACCGGTGAAATGACTCATCCCTTCAAAACGAACGTTACTTTCAGCACCACGCGATAAGCCGTGACCTTGCCGTTTTCAACGTCCAATTTCATGTCCTTGACCCAGGCGCCTTTGACGTTTTCCAAGGTCTTGTTCGCGCGGTCGATGCCCATGCTGATGGCATCGTCAAAGCTCTTCGGCGAGGAAGAGATGATTTCGGTCACACGTGCGACAGCCATGCATACCTCCTTGACATTAATTGCGAAACTCTTCCGGGTTCACTACCTTGTAAGCGACGGCAGCCAGCGCTCCGCCGATCAGATTCGCCACCACATGCAGCCAGAGATTGGCAACCGCGTTCAAACCCATTACCGTAATCCCAATCGCGACCGCGGGATTGTAAACCGCACCCGAAATTGTGGCGCCGGCATAGGCGCCGGCCAGGACCGTGAAGCCGATCGCCAAGCCGTAATAGCTGTTGCCTGCATTTCGTTTCGAGGTCGCCGTATTCAACACCACAAAAGCGAGCGCAAACGTGAACAAGGCTTCAATGAGAAAAGCCTTGGGCGTGTCGAAGGTCATGGCGGAAATGGCCGTGCCCGATTTATACACGCCGACAACCAATGCAGCAACGGCCGCGCCCAGCACTTGCGAGATCATATAGGGCGCCACGTCTTTCCCGGCACACTTGCCGCGCATCCACACCGCCAGCGTCACGGCGGGATTGTAATGCCCGCCAGAGATATGCCCGCCGGCATAGACCATAACCATGAGCGTCGAACCGATGGCGAAAGGCGCGAAGGCGCCCGCTCCCGGTTCGATCACAGTCATTCCGACCACCAGCGCCAAGAAAAATGTGCCGATAAATTCGACAAAATACTTGGGCATGACTTCCTCCTCCAGCACCGAAACGACGAGTTATCAACAGGATGCTGCCGTGATGCTTTTCACTTCAAAGTGGGGTGAGACAGAATTCGCAGGACAAAGCAGTGCGTCAGAGAATACTTTTGTTTACTGGGAGCACCCAAGATGCGCGTGCGCAAGCAGATTGTTGCAAAATTGTCACGGATAGAATACACAATCTGGTGAAACATATCAAGTCATTTTTTTTGGGTGCGGGTCGCACCCGGTTTCACCCCGGCTCACCCCAGGCTTTTTCCACCTCCATTTGCACGGCCGCGCATGTTTCCTGAGCTGATTTGAGAAGTTCCTTTAGTTTCCGGCTGGTCCTGGCCGCGAAATCGGCGTCTTTCGTGTGCGGCAGATTGATGCGCACGTTGTAAATGGCGCCCTGCAGACCGGCAAAGGCCATTAACGCGCCGACGCCTGCGTCGCTCATTACCGGCTTGTTTCCCAGGCGCGCGGCGCGCCAGCAGAGCTGTAAAGCTTCATGGCACAATTCCGCCGTGTGCTCTGGCACGGCCGCGGCGGATTTGTAACCGGCACGCAGGGCGGCGCTGCGCGTGTCTTTTTGCTGCGGCGTATCCTTGGGCAGGCGCATCGCTTCCAAGACCTGGTGGAATGCTTGCGTATCGAGGTCCACCGCCCGCACCAATTCGTCTTTCACACGCTGCGCCGACTCGGCCAGTGCACACAACTCTTCATATTGTGCATCGAATTCACTTTTTCCCACGCAGAGATTGGCCACCATGGCAGCCAGCGCCGCGCTCAAGGCGCCGGCCAACGCGGCAATTGAGCCGCCGCCGGGCGCAGGTGTGTCGCGGGAAACCTCATCGACAAAATCATTGACTCTCAAATTCACCAGCGTGCCGCCCGTGTGCGGAATGCCAATGATTTTTTGGTCGAGATTGAACTCCGCCACTTCGCGCAGACCCATGGACTGCGCCGCGGTTTCCAGAATGTCGCGCACGGGAATGCCGGTGGATTTGAACATGCGCTTCAAATAGAATTTACCCGCCATGTGCATCGCTTCGTAGGGAACGACGCCGACGATTTCAGACCCGTTGATCGCCACGCCGCGCGCCAGCGCCAGCCGCCGCGCTTCTTCCAAAACCAGATGCGGCGGCGCAATCTTATAGTTGGTGAGGTTGACGGAAATCTGCGCACGGTTGTACGCCTCCACCACCCAGCCTACAGCTTTCACATGGTCGAATTTGCCGTCCGCGTAAACCGGCAGCCCGCTGAGATGGTTCACGTCCATGCCCAGCGCCTGGTAACGCGCGTACAAATCCTTGCCGTATCGTTGGCGATAATGCTCTGCCAGTTCGGCAAACGATCTGGCGACATAATCACAGTTGCCACAGGGAAAATTTTCCGGGCCGAAATAAACCACGTTTCCTTTATAATAGAACGGCGAAATGTTGCCGGATCTTTTCCAGCGGCCACGTTCGCGTAATTCATAAGCGATGTCCTCGGCATAGCGCCGGTCCCTCGTGTTCAGATTGAGGTTGTAAGCGATCAGAAACTCGCGTGCACCTACTGCGGTGGCGCCGCTTTTAGCGTTGAATTGCGCCGGGCCGAAATCCGGCCGCCAATTGGTGTCTGCCATTTTTTGCGGCAGGCCCTCATATTCTCCCGCGCGCACGCTGGCGAGATTGCGCCGTTCCGGCCGCGTGGCTGCGTGCTCATACAGATAAACCGGAATTCCCAGCTCCTCACCCAGGCGCTGGCCCACCGCGCGCGCCATGGCGACGCACTCCTCCATGGTCACTCCCGCCACCGGCACAAACGGCAAAACATCGGTTGCACCCATGCGCGCGTGCTCGCCGTGATGCCTGGACATGTCGATCAGCTCGGCAGCCATTTTCACCGCACGCACCGCAGCTTCTGGCACGGCCTCGGGTTCTCCGATGAAAGTCACCACGGTGCGGTTCGTACTCGCGCCCGGATCGACGTCCAGCAACCGCACGCCCGGCACGGCTTCAATTACGTCCGTTATTTTTTTGATGAGATGCTTGTCCCGGCCTTCGGAAAAATTGGGAACGCATTCCACGATCTTCTGCATGTCATCCTCACAGAGGTTCAAACCCGGAGCACGAGCCAAGCCTGCTGCCGGCCTCCCGTTCAACCCACGCGCTCAAACGCGCCCATGCGGCCGTATTTTTCAATGCGCATTTCGATCAATTTTTCCGGCGGAATCTTGGCCAGCTCGCGCAGTTCGGCAAGAATGCCGTCTCTCAGAAGGCGTGCCGCTTCATCGTGATTACGATGCGCACCGCCGAGCGGCTCCTTGATGATGCCGTCGATCACGCCCAACTTCAACAAATCGCCGCCCACGAGCTTCATGGCTTCCGCCGCTTGTTCGGCTTTACTGCTGTCGTGCCACAAAATCGCAGCGCAGCCTTCGGGCGAAATCACGGAGTACCAGGTGTTTTCCAGCATCAACACGCGGTCCCCCACGCCGATGCCCAGCGCGCCGCCGCTCGCGCCTTCGCCGACGATCACGATGACGATGGGAACCGGCAAATGCGACATTTCAAAAAGATTGCGCGCAATCGCCTCGGCCTGTCCGCGTTCCTCCGCGCCGATGCCGGGATATGCACCGGGGGTGTCGATCAGACAGACGATCGGGCGGTGGAACTTGGCTGCGAGCTTCATCACCCGCAGCGCTTTGCGATAGCCTTCGGGATGCGGCATGCCGAAATTGCGGTAGAGTTTTTGTTTGGTGTCGCGGCCCTTTTGATGGCCGACGAGGAAAATTTTCTGCTCGCCGAGCTTGCCGGTCCCGCACACGATGGCGGGGTCGTCTCCGAAGGCGCGGTCGCCGTGCAGTTCGACGAAATCGGCCACCATGCGCTCGACATAATCCAGCGTGTAAGGCCGCTGCGGATGCCGCGCCAATTGCACGCGTTGCCAGCGCGTGAGCTTGGCATAAATTTCTTCGCGCAAACGCCGTGCGCGCTCTTCCAGTTTTTCAATCTCGGCTTCCACGCCGGAATCCGCAGTCACATCGTATTCGCGCAGCTGCGCGATGCGTTTTTCCAGCTCCAGCAACGGCTTCTCAAATTCCAGCACGAAACCATTCATGGGTTCTCCTTAATAAATGCGGAAAGTGGCGCGTAGCAGAATTTCCAGATCCAACAACGGGCTGTAATGCGTCACGTAGTAGAGATAATACTGGTCTTTTTCTTCCTGCGACAACGCGCGCTGCCGGTTCACCTGCGCCAAACCGGTGAGGCCGGGCGGCAAGCCGATTTGTTGCGAGCGCAATTGCTCCGTCGGCGCCGCGGTCAATTCCCTGCCCACCCAGCTCAAACGGCCGGTCAGAACCGGCCAAAACCACAGCCACCGCCCGGCGCGCCCGGCCTGGGGAAGATAGCGCAAGCGCATCGGCGGCTGCATGCCGGCAACCTCCAACTGCTCAAAGCGGCGCGCTCTCAACCCATGCCAGACAAAAAATGGAAAAAGCACGAGCAATGCCAGCGCGGCCAAGGCGATATCAAAAACCCTTTTGCCCAGTCGCGGCCAGAAAAAATTCAAGCGGTTTTTGATTTCAACCAAAGGCACCGCGGTGATCGCATCGATGCCGGCCTTGCCGATGATCACATCCAGTTGGCTCGGCGCCAGCTTGAAGCTGATGCGCTGCTTGCGCTGGCGCGACATGGCGCCGAAGATGCGATCGTAGGGCACGCGCTGGGTGGAAAAAATCACCTGTTCAATGCGATGGCGAGAGGGAGACTGCAGCAATTCATCCAATTCGTCCAGCGTGGCAATCACCGGCAAACCGCCGTGAACCTGACCGAGGTGAGTGGGGTCGAGACTAATCAATCCCACCAGCTCATAATTGCCCTGCACATTCGTTTTCAAACGCTCCACCAGCGAGCTCTCGGCACTGAAATCGCCCACGATGAGCGTGCGCAGGCCGCGCATGGTGTGCCGGGCAACGTGCGCGAATTTTGCCACCCCGAGATAATGCAGGATCTTGATGGCGAGACGCCAGGCCGTGAGCAAGAGAATGTTGAGCGCGCCGGCAATCAGCACGACCTGGCGAGAAAAGGCATACTGATTGAAAAAATAAGTAAAGCTCGCATTCACCAAAAACCCCGTGACCGTGGCCATGAATGCCTGATAAGCGGAGAATTTTGCCCGGTGGTAACAGCCGAACAATGCCAGGCTCGCCAGCCAAACGGCCGAATAAACCGCGTCGATAATCAGATATTTGGGCCACACCGTGCTGTTTTCGAAACGAAACCAGATCGCCACGCTGAGACTGAGCTGCATCAGGGTCAAATCAATGAAGGGAATCGCGAGCGCAGAGAGCAGCGTCTTGGCAAAGGCCATCGCCGCACGCGCCCAAATGGCCAAATGCAGCATCCAATAGGACAGCACGAACATGCGCCGGCGAAAATGCTTTTGTACGAATAGCCCCATGGATTGATAGAACAGACGTAAGCTGTCGTAGCTGCTGCCGCGCGAGCTCTCTCCTTTGAAATGCACGATCTGGGTGCCGGGGAAATAATGAATTTGCCATCCCGCGGAGCGGATGCGATAGCACCAATCCAAATCCTCGCCGTACATGAAAAAATCCTCGTCGAGCAAGCCGACTTGTGCGACCGCTTCGCGCCGCAGCACCATGAAGGAGCCGGAGATGGCTTCGACTTCGCACGTTTCATCTTCGGGAAGATAAGTGAGATTGTAACGGCCAAACCAGCGGCTGCGCGGAAACAGGCGGCTCAATCCGGAAAGCTTGGTGAACGCGACCCAGGGCGTGGGAAAGCTGCGGCGGCAAGCGAGCTGCAAACTGCCGTCGGGATTCAATACCTTGCAGCCGGCCATGCCGGTGCGCGGATGACGATCCATAAAATCGCGCAAAGCCGTAAACGTGTCTTCTTGTACCACGGTGTCGGGGTTCAGCAAAGCCAGAAAGCGGCCGCGCGCCTGCCGCAGCGCCAGGTTGTTCGCGCGCGCGAATCCCAAGTTCTCTTCATTTGAGATCAAACGGCATTCGCGAAATTGCGCCTGCACCATTTCCACGCTGCCGTCATCGGAGGCATTGTCCACCACGAAAATCTCCGCGCGCAAGCCGCGCAACGCCTGCCGCAAAGACAGCAATGCCTGCCGCAGGAATTCGCGCACGTTATAGTTGACAATGATGATGGAAAAATCGCAATAGCCCCCGGGCTCGTCGGTGCGAGAATATTCGCGTGGCGGCTGTCCGTCCGCCTGGCTTCCGAAAGACGGGCGAAGTGTCGTGGTGTCCCGCGGCATGGCGTTTAAAACAACCTGCCCAACAGGTCCCGAACTTTGAGCCGCCACACCATTTGCGCGGCCTCGATTTGGACTTTGCGGGACATTTTCGATCTTCCGGTAATGCGCTCGGTGAAAACAATGGGGATTTCGAGGATGCGGAAACCTTTGCGCCACGCTTTGTAATGCAATTCGATTTGAAAAGCGTAGCCGTTTGAAACGATTTTTTCCAGAGAAATGGCTTCGAGCACGCGGCGATGAAAGCATTTGAAGCCGCTGGTGCAGTCTTGAATGGGCATGCGCGTGATGGCGCGCGTGTATCCGTTGGCGAACAGGCTCAGCAGCAGGCGGGACAACGGCCAGTTGGTGACGTTCACGCCGGTGAGATAACGCGAGCCGATGACCAAGTCATGGCGGTCCATTTTTTCCAGCAAGCGCGGAAGATCTTGCGGGTGATGCGAAAAATCGGCATCCATTTCAAAAATGAGCTCGTAGCCGTTGTGCAGCGCGAATTGAAAGCCGGCGACGTAGGCCGTGCCCAAGCCCATTTTTTGCGGCCGCGACAGCAAATGAACGCGGGAGTCCAGCGCGCTGCGGCGTCGCACGATGTCGGAGGTGCCGTCCGGGGAATTGTCATCGACGATCAAAACCTCCAACTCAGGAATTTCGAGCTCGAAAATTTGAGTCAGCAAGCTTTCGACGTTCCCGGCTTCATTGTAAGTGGGAACGACGACCAATGCGTGTTTTGTGTTTACCACTGCCAGAGAAAACATTCCTCTCGGAGGTGA
This sequence comes from bacterium, assembly GCA_044869275.1. GTDB lineage: Bacteria > Zhuqueibacterota > Zhuqueibacteria > Zhuqueibacterales > Zhuqueibacteraceae > JBIOXB01. The sequence continues at coordinate 9,012 of JBIOXB010000011.1, read as the reverse complement.
TGAAATCAAATGTTGCTTCTCATTCCGTTCCCGATGCTTCGGGACGGAATCTCTTCAATTCAGGAGTTCCAGCTCCCGGCGAAATTTCCTCAAGCCTTGCTCAACGTTCGACATCGAAACCCCCAGCTCGCGCACGGCCTTGGAGATATCAAAGCCGGAATTGGCCGGGCGTTTGGCGGCTTGCGCGAGCTCCGCGGTGGTGGCGGGCATGATCAACTCTTGATCCAGCTCGAATACTTGGGCGAGGCGCACGGCGAATTCGTACCGCGAAAGTGTCTCTGCGCCGCAGACATGATAAATCCCGTGGCGTCCGGATTCCGCCAACCGGCGCAGCGCCAGTGCCAATTCGCTCGCGAGCGTGGGATTGCCGCATTGATCTTTCACAATGCGCACCGGCTTGCCCGCGCGCAATTGCGTGATCAACCACGTGGCGAAACTTGGGCGAACGTGTTTGCCCGCGCCATAAAGCACCATCGTGCGCGCGATCGCATAGTTAGCCCCGCTGCTGATCAAAGCGTTCTCGCCCGCGAGCTTGGCGCGACCGTAATAACCCAGCGGCTGCGGCCGGCTCTCTTCCGTGTAAGGCGCCGCGGTACCGTCAAAAACGTAGTCCGTGCTGACATGGATCAATCGCGCGCCCAGGCGAAACGCAGCTGCGGCAAGATAACCGGCGGCAGTGGCATTCACCTTCCAACACTTCTCTTTTTGTATTTCGCTGCCGTCGACGTCGGTAAACGCCGCCGCATTGATGATGAAATTCGGAATAAAGCCTTTCACCGCCTTCAGCACAGCCTCGCGATCGGTAATGTCACAACAGACATAATGCACCTCGGGCAATGCCAGCACAAAATCCTCTTGATGGCCGGCTGCCAGAACCTCATAGTCCTCACGCAAAGCGTGCACCAAGTTTTGGCCGAGCAGGCCGTTCGCACCAAAAACCAGAAACTTTTTTGGCATCAATTTCAAGATCATTCTCTCCCGGGGAATTCAGATAGAGCAACGCCGGCGCTGCCTTCACGACAAGAACCGGGCCACGTGCTCTTGAAACTTCTCCGGCGTCAGCGACCCCAAGAACGTGCAATTCAAGCCGGCCACACGATTGGCAAAACGCGTCGCTTCGACATGATCTCCGGTCGCAAGAAAACGCGTCAGAAACGCTGCGCCAAAGGCATCGCCGCAGCCGATGATGTCCACGGTTTGCACACCGCCCATGGGCGGGACATATTCATGCAGAATCTTGTCTGCCGAACGATAAAACAAAATCGACCCGCGGCTGCCAAAAGTGAGGTGGCACGCTCTGACATATTCTCCCACCAAGCTTTCGCCGAACGCGACGAAATCGGAGGCCTCCGGGTCCGTATCCCAGCCGGCCAGCGTCGCCGCTTCTTTTTCATTGAGCTGCAAAATATCGACCGCCTGCAGCCAGGTTTGCCAGGATACCGGCCGGCGGTAAAAGCGCTTGCCCTGGGCATCGATGCCCAGCGCGAGCGAATGAAAATCCATATAAACCAGGGTCGCGGGCGACCGGCGTTTGAAATCTTGCAAGGCCTGCAGCTCCACATCCTCACCGGTAATGAGATTGATCAATACCGCGTCGCAATCGCTCAAAGCGGGCATCTGTGCGCGGGTGACCGGCGGCATGGGCGCGGTGGTGATTTCATCCCGCGTTTCCGCGCTGCGATAAATCAACGTGACGGCAGTATTGTTTTGCTCGCTGGTGCGCACCAAATCAAAATCGATTTCCGCTCCGAAAGCCAAGAGCGCGCGCCACACGTTCTCGTGAAAATCCTGGCCCAGATGGCACAACGGTCGGATCACGGTGCCAGGCGCCGCCAGGCTGGCGAGGTAGGCCGAGGTGTGATAGAGACCGCCAATGCTTTCGATCTTGCGATTATCCAGGGTGATAATCGTGTCGCGAATGAAGGTTCCAACCACTCCGATCTTGTGGGGCATAATACAGCCGATTTCGTTCGCCAACAATCAGACTGTGTGAAAACTTGTGAAGACCGCACCCTGAGCTTGTCGAAGGGTGCTAAGTTCAAGAATCGCAGGCTTCGACAGGCTCAGCCTGCGTTGAAACCAAGTGTTGCGTCCGGAAAAGTCAGGATTTGATAGGTACTGCGAAAACAAAACTTAATCGGACAAAAAGCTGAAACGCGGAGCGTTTCAATGGGGCTCACGACGCCAAGTGTTTAGCTCTTTCAACTGCCGCTTATAAATCTCCCTGATGTGCACGAACGTTTCTTGATACAAGCCGCTGCGAAAATCCGGAAAGCTCCAGGGCAATGCGGTGAATTTTCCCTTTTCATAATGCAGCGTCATGTCGGCCCAGATGTCCTGTGACAAATAGATCTTGTAGCCGTGATACTTCGTCGAAGCCAGGACGAATTTATCCGTGTCGAGATAACCGGGGTCGAGATTGAGGCGCCGCTTTCCCTGGCGGGCGAAATCGGCTTCAATGGCATTCGTGCGCAGCTTGATCCCGGGCAGTGCTTCAGGCGAAATCAAATCTGCAAAAGAGAAGAATTGCCGCTCGAGTGGTGCGCCCATTTCTTGGGCGTAATAATCCGTGGCGTCGAATGGGAAGCACGAGCTGGCATAATCGATTGCGCCAAACGCCGCTGCAAGCTGGGTGCGGGCTTGCACCGCGAGCGCGGCCTCGGCGTGAATCGTCGCCACCGTGAGCTTGACAGGCAGCGGATCGGCCATGCGGCAAAATAGAATGTTGCCACCGTGAATGCAAGCGCTTTTTCGCCTTGCAAGAGAGGGCGGCGATGGCTAAATTGGTCGGCGGATTTGGGGAATGACCTAACTGCTTTTTTGCCCAACTGCAGCGATTCGCAAAAAGGTGAAGACGTGGAAAAGAGATTGAAAGCCGCGGGCGTGCGCTGGGAAATTTCAGATTTGTATGAAAGCGCACAAGACCCGCACCTCGCGCAAGATCTGCAAACGGCCGTGCAAAAGGCGGAGCAATTCCAAACCCGCTTTTATGGCAAGATCGCGCACGAGGAATTATCGCGTGAAACGCTCGCGGCGGCGATCACACAACTCGAAGAGATTTACACGCTGGCGATGCGGCCCGAGATCTATGCGTTCCTGGCCTTTTCGGCAAATACCGCAGATGATGGATGCAAAGCGCTGTACGCCAAATGCCAGGAAGCCATGGCGCGCGTGCAGAATCTCGTGCTGTTTTTCGAATTGGAGGTGCAGCGCATCCCGCCGGAAAAATTCGCGTCACTGTTCGGCGAACACCGGATCGACCGCTACCGCCACTATCTCGAAGGCGTGCGGCTGTTCCAGCCGTTCACGCTTTCTGAGAAGGAAGAGCAGGTCATCAACAAAAAAGACCTGACCGGCAAGAACGCTTTTGTGAATCTTTTTGATGAATACACTTCGGCTTTCACCTGGCAATTGGAAGTGGACGGCGAGATCAAAACGCTGAACGGCGAAGAGCTGCGCCATTTGCTCCGGCGCCCCGAAGCCGACTTGCGTGAGCGAGTGAAACGCGCCTATGACGGACGCTACGGCGAGAATGCGATCATCTTTTGCGGTGTTTTCAATGCGATGGTGAAGGACCACGCGCTGGAAATGGAGATGCGCGGCTACGACAGCCCGATCACGCCCTCGCATTTGCGCAATCGCCTCGCGCCGGAGATTGTGGATACCATGATGCAAACCACCACCGCCCACAATCATCTCGCGCAAGACTACTATGCGTTGAAGGCGAAGCTGATCAACATGCCCAAGCTGCGCGGCTGTGACCTGGTCGCACCGGTTTCGGATAAACGCCAGGAAATGCCGTTTGCCGAGGGCCGGCGCCTGGTACTCGAAGCGTTCCACAGCTTTTCCCCGGAGGTCGCCGGGTTCGCGCGGCAAATGTTCGAAAAAAAATGGATCGATGCCGAAGTGCGGCGCTACAAGCGCGGGGGCGCCTATTGCCACGGCGTACTGCCCGGCCACCATCCCTACATTCTCATGAGCTACAACGACCATATCGACAACGTTTACACGCTCGCGCACGAGCTCGGGCACGCGATCCACGATTTTTATGCCGGCCGTGAGCAGACGCTGCTCAACTACTACCCGCCGCTGGTGGCCGCTGAAACCGCCTCGGTTTTTGCCGAGATGTTACTGACGCGCAAGCTGATGCACGAAGTCAAAGCGCGCGAGCTGCGCCTGGCCATCCTCACCGGTGTGCTGGAGGATTTTTTTGCCACGATTCACACGCAGAATTACTACACGCGGTTCGAGCTGGAGGCGCATCGCGCCGGCGCCCGAGAACGGCTTTCCGCCGAGCACCTTTGCGAACTGTGGGCGCGCGAGCGCGATTTGATGTACGGCGAGACGGTGGATTTTCTGCCGGAACAGAGATGGTATTGGGCGGCGATTCCGCACTTCATCCACACGCGCTTTTATTGCTATGCCTACACCTTCGGGGCGTTGTTGGTGTTGTCAATGTTCAAACGCTATGAAGAAGAAGGCCAGGGCTTTGTCCCGCGCTACTTGCGCCTGCTTGCCGCCGGCGGCGCGCAGGCGCCGGAAGACCTGACGCGGCAAATGGGCTTCGATATTCGCCAGCCCAGCTTTTGGGAAGGCGGATTGGCAGTCATCAAAAAGTTGTTGGAAGAACTGCGAGCGCTGGTGCCATGAAACTGCTTTTTTCCGAGGCCCTGCCCGATTACCAGAACTACATTTTTCCCTACGCGGTTTGGGCTTTTCCGGAAAAGGACGAGACCCCCGCGGATTTCTTTGCCTCCGGCTTCCTCCCTTCCTCCAAGCAGCTCGATCGCTTTTATCTTTGCCGCAGCTTGCGCGTGGCCCTGGCGGAATTCAAACCCTCCTCGGAAAACCGGCGTATTCTGCGCAAGGGCGCGAATTTTCGGCACGAGATCTTGCCTTTCTCCCAATTCGATTTCACGCCAGCCTGGAAAGAATTCTGCCTGCGTTATGCCGCGCAAAGATTCGGCGAGCAGGTCATGACGCCTGCGCGCCTGGAACAGCTCTTCGCTGCACCCATCACTTCACACCTCCTGCTCGTGCGCGACACCACAGCCAATCGCGACGCCGGCTTGGCGACGCTGTTTTTGCAGCCGCCGCGCCTGGCGCAATACTACTACGCCTTCTACGATTTGAGCTACGCCCCCCAAAATCTCGGCATGTTCATGATGACCAGCGCGGTGCAGCACTGCGCGGCGGAGGGTTTCGAGCACATTTACCTGGGCAGTTGCTATTCCTCCAATGCGCTATACAAAACCCAATTCGAAGGCGCGGAGTTTTTCAACGGCGCCTGCTGGTCGCGCAATCTCGAAGAATTGAAGTTTCTCATCGCCCGCGGCGCGCAGCCGCAAACTCAGCATCTGTTCGAGGCGGAAGACTACCTTCACCGCTTTCACGACGGCGACCTCGGGCGCGCCGTGGAAAAATCGATGTTTCGCCTGGCCCTGTAGTGCCGTCCTAAAGCATTCAGCCTGTGCGAAAACTCTCATGCTACCGCGGAGCAGTGGAAAGCAGGCGATGACGCTTTTTCACACCGTCTGACTGGTGTGATCGTTTTCGTTCTACCTTCCATGACCTTTTCACAAGGACAATCTTTCCGGTAACCCGTGAGCAAGAAGGCCACAGTCCCGAGTGTTCAGCAAAGACGGCGAGCTGCTGGCTCATCGGCTGTCCAGCCGCGCGGCTCTGCCGCTGGCGCGCTATGTGCGCCAGTGGCGCAGCGAAATCGACTCCACCGGCCGCAGCCTGCTCGGCGGCAAGGCGCAGGCGGAATGGGCGCAGCTCATGGCCGCACTCAAGCGCAACTTGCAGAACCTGATCGCTTTTCCGGAAAGAAATCAGTTCGAGATCTATAAACAACAGGCCCAGCAAGCGCGCACCCTTCGCAGCGCAAAGCTGCGCGAAACGCCCGCTGCTTTTTCGACTGAATTACGACGAGCTTTATTCCGGCACGGAAAAATTTTTCCTGGGGGTATTTCGCGGCGCGCATTTGCCCTGCTCAATCTCTTCTACGGTGGAAGAATGCAATGGACCTTGGGAAATTCCGCGCGTATGGCCGCGGCGCATTGGGCGTTCGGATGGGTAAACTTGCGGAAAGAGAGAGTCAAGCGGCGGCGGCAGGGTTTCCTGAAATGCGCGAAGGGGCGTTCGGGGTGGAATGGCTGGGATCATCCTTGTACCGGCCGACCATTCACCGGCTGGAGTTTGCCGTGAGTGTGGACCGGGCACGTTTCATCGGGGGAGAGATCACGGCAGACCGCCAAGCGCGGATAGGGTATAGCTGGTCGTTGTCGGAATAATGCGACGGCACCTTTCAGGCGCGCGCTTTTTCACCTTCGACAACATTCTTCAAATCATTTAAGAAGCGCTCCATCGCGCGTGTGATCGAGCTCAACACCGTCGAATTCAAATCGTGCTGATAATGATTCGTATAAATCACTTTTGTGCCGTTGGGCGTGTTCAACAGCGACCATTCACTCGTGCCCGGCAGCGGCCCGCCGCTGCGCTTGTAAACCAGGCGCCCTAAGCTCTGATCGCAGACCACCACTTCGACGTTGTACTGCACCCTGGCTTCGCCCGGTCCCGCCGTCACCACGAATTGCGCGCCCGCTTGCATCGCGCCTGCGCCGCCTTCCACTTCCTGAAAAATCGGGGAGACTTCCGGCCATTGCGCAATGTCCAGATACTTCCACACCTCGGCCGCCGGCTTCTTAATTTCGATTGTTTCTTTCAGCATCGACATGGGCGCTACCTTCGCGGTCAATTCGTGATTTAAAATCGCACCAGTTGACGTCGTGATGATAGCAAGAATCGCCTTTAGAAGCAAGCGGAAAGTCCGTTCCCGGGCAGTGCCGTAAGGATCAGTGGCCAGCGGCAGCACATTGCTTGCCGTCCGGAAGGCTGCGCCACTCCTCTCCACCGGTAAATGTGCGGGACTGCCTGCTCGAAAGAAACTGTATTTCGCAGGCGCGGCAAATGCGGCGCATGACCGTGAATAAAAACGGCAGAGATGATGACTGCGAGAATCATCTCTGCCGCGCGCGGTTGAAACGGACGAGCATTGCTCGTCAATGTACAGGAGACTGCTTTGCTGCAAGTCGTGACGGCCTTCCCTGGCCACACTTCTCGCTACACTCACCCGTTTAACCACCCATAGTTATTGGGCGACACCCAATACATTTTGCGCTTCGCTTCAACTGAAAACAGCACTCTCTTCCATTTGCAGCTCTTCCGGTTCGCGTTCGGCCGCAGCCGGCTTTTGCTCGCGGCGCAATTTTCTGCGCAGCGAGGAGGCCATGCGTAGTGCCAGCAAACCGCTCAATCCCATGCCCAGCCAAAGATAGCCCGCCTGCAGCACGTTATTATCCGTTTCGATCAAGGCGAGGTCGCCGCTTTTGCCCAGCTCGATTTCGGCCGATGACGGCGACTCTGCGCCCATGTCCGCTTCACGGCGGGGAAAATCGAATTTGAGAATTCTTTCGCCGTCCACGACCGCGCCTTGGTGGAGGCAGCCTCTTTCCAATTCTTCGAAGAGATGATTCTCCAGTTTCAAGCGCTCGGGCCGGCGCAGTATGGCATACCAGTGATAAATAAAAAAACGATCGGGAATCGCCGTAGGTGCCGCCGGAGACCGAAAAGCGAAATAGGTGCTATCCGTCTTCAACCACCTGTCGTTTGCCGCCAGCCGCATTTTTTGTGCATAGTAAGACAAGATCAATGCGCGGCTGCTTGACAGTTCCTCTTCCTCCAAGCGGCCATCGGCATTCTGGTCCGTTTGCGGCAGGGCCGACAGCAGCGCCTGCGGAGCGATTTCGGTTTCCAGCCAGACGCCGTTTTCCACCAGGCGCACTTTGGTTTTGGTGTCGAAACCGGTTTCGGTGAAAGCGGAGTCATAACACGACAACAAAAAAACCAGCACCGCCTGCCCGGCCAGTAAACATTTCATCCGTTTGTTCATTTGCATAAACCTCAAAACCCTCTCGAATATTGAACATGATCATCCGTTTCACAATGCCAGGTCAAGTTGACGCTGTGAGGGAGAGAGCCAAGACAAGATGTGCTTCTCTTGCGCAAAACAAATGCCAAAGATCATGGCATGTTGCTCCCGTGAGAATTCCACAAGAAAACGGCTGAGGATCGCGGCTAGAGCCGGAAGTGACCCGGCGCCGTCGCCTTGCAGTGAGAAAAACTTTCCCACCCAGTGTAACCGAATTTCCCGCCCACCGGGTGAGCGCCAGCATTTTCAAAAATGGATTTGATAACTCAGCAACGGCATGTACTCGCCGTCGCCGGCAGGCAGATAGCCGAGGCGCAAGGCGGGCTGATGTTGGGGCGCGAGCAAAGCGTCAAAAAAAGAATATAGCCAAACACCGGCGGTGGCCAGCGCCGCGCCGTTGCGCGCGCGATGGAGCAGGTTGTAGCGTTGATACGCGGAGGAGGCTTTGGCAATCGTGTTGGCCGAAAGATAGCTCGTGCGCGCGGCTTCGCGGCGAAATTGCAAGACGCCGGTGGTGGCAAGACCCGCACCCGCGGCGATCATGAGGATGCGCGCCTTGGTGTGCTGATGCTTCTGCCATTGCCCCAGGCCGGGAACGAGCAGGGAACGCAATGCCGCTTGCGGGCGTGGATCCGGTACGACCACGTAACGCCACGCCGCGCCGGCGTGACCATTGCTCGCCGTGAGATTTGCTTTCACGTCCAGCAAAAATTGCTGAATTTTGGGAGAAACTTGCAACGAATCCAGCTTCAGGTCGGGCGCGAGCGAAAGCGCTGCTTCAAAATGTGCTTTGGCTTCAAAAAAATCGCCTTCCGTGTAAGCGATGACGCCCAGCACTTGGTACACTTCGATGAGCTGTGCGGGCGCCAGTTTCTGCCAGTTTTGCACCGCCTGTTCGCCTGCGGCTTGCGCCGCCATGTAATTCAACTGCTGAAACGCCAAGCGCATGTCGGCAAGTGTTTTTTCCGCTTCTTGCGCAAAAACTGGCAGCGCGGCCCAACAAAATGCCAGCGCCGGAA
>JBIOXB010000010.1:0-35011 GCA_044869275.1 bacterium | reverse complement strand
GAGGTATGTTTTCGATGCGCAATACAAAAAAGGTATTCTCGACTTCGCCGCTGATTCTGGTTTCGTTGCCTCTGGTCGCTGGATTCGCACTGCTCATGGCGTCGTGCTATCCGGGCGATCCCCTGAGCACGGGCGAGTTGGATCTCGTCGCCACGCTGTTCGATCCCAATGCGGATTTCTCCACCAAGCGCACGTATGCCATGCCGGATTCCGTCGTGCACGTGGCCGATTCCACGGAAACCCCCGCCGATATCGACCGGCAATATGATGATTTGATTTTGTCGGAGATTGCCCAAAACCTGCAGCAATTGGGTTACACGCGCGTCGCCGACCCCGTGGCGGGGAACCCTGACGTGCTCGTAATCCCCTATGTCACCACTACACGCTACGTCGGCTATATCGGTGGCGGATGGTATTGGGGCTGGTGGTACCCTTATCCTCCGGGATACGGCTGGTGGTATCCCTGGTATCCGCCCTACTATGGCGGCACGGCTTATACCTATCAAACCGGTACGCTTTTGGTCGATATGTTCGACCCCGACAAAGCCGATGCCCAGGAAAAAAAGATTCCGTCAATCTGGGTGGCGGCTATCAACGGCCTCGCCCAGGGCAGCTCGGCGGAAATCAGTACTCGCCTCACCAATACCATCGAGCAGGCGTTCACGCAATCGTCATACCTGGGCGCCGGAAAGTGAAAGCCCCTGGTCGCCTCTGCTTTTTATCACCCCCGTGCCGGTGTCCTGCGACATGAATCTTGAGACGCAGCAACACGATGCGCGATTCGAGCAAGATTCAGTCAGAATCGCAATGCCGGGTGCAAGACCGGAAAATTTATTGAGCAGCAAGCTTGGCGGAGTTTGACCTCCGGCCCTTTTCCAACGGAGAACGACAATGAAATTCACGAAATCCATATTTGCGCTGGTCATGGCCTTTGCCGTAAATGCGCTGCTGCCTGCCATTAGCCTGGGGCAGGGACAATGGTTTGGCGCCGCCACGTATGAGGTTTCTTTGCCAACCGGCGACGCGAAGAAGTTCACCGATGCCACCAGCTTTCGCGGCTTCGGCCTGGATTTCAGAAAGTCGATTAAGCCGGCGACCACGGTCGGTCTATTTTTGGGATGGAATGTTTTTCACGAACGTATCAACGAAACATTCCCGCTGAAAATTGGAGCGGTCACCGGTGTGCAAGACCGCTATATCAATTCCTTCCCTATGATGCTGAACGTGCATCGTTACTTCGGGAGGGAAGGCAGCGCCCGGCCTTATGCCGGTTTGAATGCCGGCGGATTCATCGTGACGCAGCGTTTCGATCTGGGTTTCGCCTCGCTGCAGAGAGATAGCTGGGAATGGGGCGTGGCGCCGGAAGTGGGTGTGGTCATTCCTCTCAATTATACCACCAAGTTCATGATCAATGGCAAGTTCAACTATGCTTTCACCGGCGAAGCCATTGCCGGTAACGATTTCAAGCTCGCCTACTGGGGACTGAACGCCGGCTTCGTGTGGGAGCAGTAAGCGCTTATTTACAAACCGAATCCCTATCGCTTGAAGCGGTTAGGCAGACGCAACGGACGGTCGCAGAAAGATAAGATCACCCGCGTGTTCCTTGCGGGCGTCTTTTTAAAGAAGGGACTCTATATGAAGAGCAAGTCTCAAAGCATGACGGCGCGCGCCATGTTCGTCATGGCGCTGGCCGCCATGATATCCGCTTTTGACAATGCGAAGGCGCAAAGGAGGGCAAATCGCGAGCCCAGTTCTTCGAACACCAAAGGCATCGAGCTCAGCGGCTTCTATGGCTGGCAGTATGGCGGCGATTTCACCGCCTATCAGGGTGAGATTGAGATTCAGGACAATGAAAGTTTTGGTGGCAGCATCGGTTTTCCCATTCCCTCCCGGCCCGAAGCCATGGTGGAGCTCGGTTACTCCCGGCAGAACACCAGCGTTGATTTGAAGGCCTATCCCTCCGGTGCGACCGAAACCCTTTTCGACGCGGCGGTGGAATACTATCAAATTGGCGCCATGTACAATCGCCGGATGGGCAGCGTTTCACCATTCGGCGGCTTTACGCTGGGCGCGGCACGCTTTGCGCCCAAACAAAAAAGCTTTGAAAACTTTCAGATTGAAGATGAATGGCGCTTTGCCATGTCCTTGGGCGTGGGCGTGAAAAGTTACCTCGGCGAGCGCGCCGGCTTGCGCCTGCAGGCACGTCTCTTGATGCCCATGAATTTTTACGGCACCAGCTTCTGGTTCGGCAGCGGCGGCTCCGGTGTCGGTGTGAGCGGCGGCTCCGCGATTTTGCAGGGTGACGTCTCCGCCGGATTATTTTTCTTGTTTTAGAGAATGTTTGAAACCATGTGCAAGGAGTTTTCATGACTTTTATTCGAATCGTTCTCGTGCTGTTTCTGATTTCGTTTGCCATACCCCGGCCGGTCTTGGCACAAGCGGCTTCAGACTCCGCCGGCCAGTATAGTTATGAAGGCCAGACTTTCATGGAGCGCATCCGCCAAGGCAACTTCCGCCCATACTTTGAATCAGCCTACGGAGCCGGTGCGCCCAAGCACAAATCTTTCCCCGACGAATTTTCCAACACGGGCCTGGCGGAGTTCCGCCTCGGCTTTAGCCAGATCCAGCAATACAAAGACTATGTGTATACCATCAACGAAAGCTACCTGTTCGGCGGCTACTTTTCCAAGGACTTGTCTTCGGGAGAGGAAAGCCAGAATGAAGGCCTGGCCAAAGCCACGCGCTTCGGCCTGGGCAATCGCCAGGGCTATGGCTACCAAATGGGCCCTCTGGCGCTGCTGCCGTACAGTTATTTTGGGCTGGCGTGGACCAAAATCGAGGCTGAAAATAAGGAGGCTCTTGACCCGGAGGCCCTCACCATTGTCGAACGCTACCAAGGCAGCTATCGCTTCGGGCAAGTTTCCGAAGCCGGCATGAAAGTGAGGCTGGGCAAGAGCTTGGCGGTCTCCGGCGGATATGAATTCGGCGTCGTGTTTCCGCGACATCTCTTTGGAAAATGGTTTGGCAGTATGATGATACAAAGCATCGGCTATTCCGCCATCGTCGGCTATTCCGATGCCATCGTCGATGCGAGCCCCGTGCTCGGCCCGTTGATTACTTTTGCCCTGCGCAACGGCTTGGCTTACGTTTTTTACTGGCAAATGCGGGAAGAGATGAACTGGCCCTTCGTCACCGAGCGGCCGCTGACGTTGGAAGCATTGAAGGTGAGCGCGTCGTTTACATTTTAATGTCGAACGACTGCTGCGCTGAATGCAGTTATGGTGATTTTTACAAACACTTGACCTCGTGCAAAGATGAACAGCAAGCTGACGACTGGCATCATCGCTGCCGTGTTAATAGGAGGTTGCGGCGTGCAGCAGGGATTTGCCCAAGCCACGGCGAAAGCCGTAAAGAAAGTGGCAGAGGAGGGGCAGGAGGCACTCGAGAAGAACGCTGATCGCGGTCCGGGCGTGCGCGTGGGAGTCGGGCTGAACCCGGAGCAATTTGTCATCGGCTTTCGCTTCGGCGTGGATCGCAAAAAGCCCCCGCGCCTGGTGCCCAGTGTGGATTTTGGATTCGGCGACAATATCACCACGATCGCCTTGAACTTTGATTTTATTTGGCGTCTGCGCGTCGAAGGCACCACGCGCGTCATCTATGGCGGCGCTGGCCCGACGGTGGCGTTTATGAATCCTCACGGCTCCGGGTCCAGTTGGAACGTGGGACTGACGGTCGTTGCCGGCATGCGCATTTCTCCCAACTTGAAAAGGCCGTTGAACGTCGAAGCCAGGTTTGGGTCAGGAGACATTCCCGACTTGCGAGTGCTGCTGGTGATCGGACTGTGACCCGGGAAGGCATGATACACCAGGGGCGGAACGCGAGCGGTGAGGGAAAAGTTCGAGCAGCAAAACAAATGAGGCGATTTTTGAAGGGCGGCTGCAATCGAAAGACTGAACGAGGAGGAACAAAATGTATGTACGGGTGCTCACGGTATGGGTGCTGCTCACGGCCGCGGCCGCGGCGCAGGATACCCAGTATTGGAACATCCAATACGGCACGCGCGCGACTCTTTTGGGCGGTGCGGTCATTGGCAGCGTATCGGATTTGAGCGCAACTTATTACAACCCGGGCGCGGTCGCGTTATTCGAGAATCCGGGTTTCATCCTCAGCGCCAAGGTTTATGAACACAACACAGTCACCGCCTCGAACGGCGGCGGGCCGGGAAAGGACCTTTCCGCTTCGTCTATTTCTCCTTCGCCCAGTTTTGTGGCAGCTGCGTTGAAATTCAGATTGCTGGGAGCGGATCAGATCGCGATCTCGATATTGACCCGCCAAAAGATGAATGTGGAAGTCACCACGCGCCGCATCGAACAAAAGGACGTCATTCCTGCGGCCCCCGGATTGGAAGATTTCGCCGGCGGCCTCTCCTTTGACCAGGATTTTGAGGAGGTTTGGGTGGGCTTGACCTGGGCGCGCAAGCTCAGTGAAAAGATCGGTCTCGGGATTTCGCCTTACGTCGCCTATCGCAATCAAAAGCTGAGCCGGGAAATTATAATGCAAGCGTTGGAAAGCGATGGCGGAGCGGCCTCGCTCACGGACATTCGCTCGTTTCGGTACCAGAATTACCGCTTGCTCGCCAAGACCGGGCTGGGCCTCAACCTCAGACCCTTGACCTTAGGTCTGACCGTCACCACGCCGAGCGTGAATTTGCTGGGCCAGGGCTCCACCGGGGCGCATTATTTCCTGAATGGCGTGGATCGGGACGGCGATGGCGTGGCCGACAATGAATTCTCCAGCAATTTCCAGGAAGGCGTGAAATCCGATTACGCCTCCTCCTGGGCCGCCGGTGCCGGCGGCGCTTACGATTTCGGCAAAACCAAAATTCACGTCAGCGCGGAATGGTTTGCCGCCGTGAATAAATTCGACGTGTTACAGACGGAGGACTACGTTGCGCAAAGCTCCGGCGACACACTTTCCAACCCGCTCACCCATGAGCTTGCCAGTGTGACCAATTTCGGCATCGGGTTCGAGTATCGCACCGGCGAGAAGTCTCTTATTTCCGGCAGTTTTGTCACGGATTTTACCGCGCGCAAACAAGGCTCAGAGACGAATCTCACGCTTTCGCGATGGGACATCTATCACATTTCGGGCGGAACTTCTTTTCAGGTGAAAAATGCGGAGATCACGGTGGGCCTGGCGTATTCTTTCGGCGGCGAAACCGTGCAGGAACTGTTTGAATTTTCCAACCCGGAAGAAGCCGGGCTGTGGGGCGCGGCGAGCGACACCAAATTGTCGTTCCGCAGGATAAAACTGTTGTTCGGTTTTAACTTTTAAAGAAGAGATCGAGATGATCACTCCAGATCGCCCCGCGCGCACTTTCGAGTTGACTCGCGCGGCAATGCTGGTGGTGGCACTATTTCCCGCCATGCTGGCGGCACAGCCTCCCGCAAGGAGCTCATCTTTTTCGGATACGCTCATTGCTTTGCCAGAGGCAGGGGCCAAGCCCGATACCCTCGTGCTCCAGGGCCGCGCGCTCATGATTTTTCGCGCCCCGGTTCTCGGTTATGCGCCGCCGCAGCGCGCGCAAGACGCACGCCAGCGCCTCGAACGCATTATCGCTTCCGGCAAAGCGGACAGCGTGGCCTCGCGGAACATCCCGCAGGGATTGCTAATCTCAGTCAACGGGCAAGGCGCATTCGTCATTACCGCCGGCGACCTCGATCCGCTCTCCGGTGAAACGCTGGAGGAAGCAGGCGCACGAAGCGTGGATCTTCTCGCGCAAGCTCTGGCCGACGAAAAGAAACATCGCAGCTTTACCTTCCTGCTCCAAGGGGTGCTGTTCACCGCGCTCGCCACTGCCATTTTCTGGTTTTTGGTCAGGCTCATTGTGCTCGGCCATCGCTTCTTGTCCAGCCGCATCCAAAAAGTCGTGAATGCGCGCGTGACCAAAGTCGCCACCGAGCATTTGGAGGTCGTGAGCGCCAGCCGCACCCTCGCTTTTATACAGCGTACAATCACCGCGCTTGCCTGGATTTTGGGTGTGCTGGCGGCATATCTGTGGCTGACGTTTTCGTTGCGGCGTTTTCCGCTCACCCGGCCCTGGGGCGACGCCATGCGCGAAAACTTTCTGGCTCTGCTCAAGCAATTCGCGCTGGCCATCGTCGGCACCATTCCCGACCTGATCGCCCTCGCTTTGATTTTTGTCTTCACGCGCTTTGCCATTCGCCTGGTGCGCGCCTTTTTCTCCGCGGTTGAGGCGCGCCGCATCGACATGCCCTGGCTGCACCTCGAGACGATATCTCCCACCCGGCGCATCGTGATGGCCTTGCTTTGGGTGTTGGCGTTGGTGGTGGCCTATCCTTATTTGCCCGGCAGCCACAGCGAGGCCTTCAAAGGCATCAGCGTATTCGTCGGGCTGGTGTTGTCGCTGGGCTCTACCGGCATCATGAATCAGGCGATGAGCGGGCTGGTGCTCATGTATTCGCGCTCCTTTCGCGTCGGTGATTATGTGCGCATCGCCGACACCGAGGGCACGGTGACTTCGCTGGGCATGCTCACCACCAAAATTAAAACCAACAAACGCGAGGAAGTAAGCGTTCCTAATGCCGTCATTCTCGGCACCACAGTCAAAAATTTCTCGCGCCTGGCCGACGCGCGCGGCGTCATCATTGACACCGCCGTGACCATCGGATATTCCACGCCCTGGCGCCAGGTGCATGCGATGTTGATCATGGCGGCCGAGCGCACGCCGGACTTGCGCCGGGAGCCGCCGCCATTCGTCCTGCAGGCCGCGCTCTCCGACTTCTATGTTGAATACCGGCTTTGCGCTTATCTGGAAATACCCCAGGCACGCGTGCGCGCCTTGAGCGTGTTGCACGCTCATATTCAGGATGTCTTCAACGAACACGGCGTGCAGATCATGTCGCCGCACTACGAAGCCGATCCACCGGCCCCGGTGTGGGTGCCCAAGGAGAAATGGTTCGAAGTGCCGGCACAGCCGTGAGCAAATGCCGCCACCTTGGAACTGTTACCCGACAAAATTGTTTGGAAGGGCATGTGGGCAAATTTGAATGAGGATTCCGCGGGCGGCGATCGTGGCAATTCCAGCGCGCCTGCACTCCGCAATCGGCGGCTGCTTTGGAGCCGCCCGCTAGTTTTGTTGGCTGTGATGGCGGCAGGTGCCGCCATTTTTTCGTGCACCCCGGCGAAAAACTATCTCGATCCGGAGGGGCCGAGATTCTCGGGCCAGTATGCCGCGCCGGGCCGGGTTTTCAACGATACTCTCAAGCTCGTTTCGTTCAACATTAAATTTGCCGATAGCATTGCGCTCGCTGCTCATGAGCTCTCGGCATTTACCGAGCTGCAGAATGCGGATATTCTCCTGCTTCAGGAAATGGACGAAGCCGGTGTGGATGCCATTGCGCGCGCGCTGGCTTGCAACTATGTCTATTATCCCGCGACGCTGCATCCCCAAAGCGGCAAAAATTTTGGGAACGCAATTTTGGCGAAATGGCCGATCCGCGAAGACAGGAAAATTCTTCTGCCCTACGCTTTGATGGGCAACGGAACGCGGCGCATCGCCGTCGCCGCCCTCATCGAAATCGCCGGGATTGAGATTCTGACGTATTGCGTGCACACCGCCACTTGGGTGCAAGGCGAGGAGAAAAAATTCCAGCAAGCGGAAGCCGTTTTGAAAAGCGTCCCGGCGAAATTCCCGCACGTGATCATCGGCGGCGATTTTAACACCGCCTCGCGTGCCAGCCTCTACGCGCACAGTTTTCTTTTCCGAAAAAATGAATACGTGCTCGCCTCGTCGCCCTTAGAACCAACGGCGAAGCGCTGGATTTTTGTAGCGCCGCTGGATCATGTTTTTGTCAAAGGCTTGCGCCGCCTCGACGCCGGCACGGTGACCGCCTCGCGTTCCAGCGATCATAAGCCGATATGGGTAAAACTGGCGATTCTCAAGCCGTCTGGACCTGAATAGTAAAGTGGAATTTTTTGCACTATGACGTATCAAAATTGCGGCACAAAATGCAATGCTCAGTTGAATTGACATTCAAGAAAAAAATGTGTATTCTAATTAACATTTGTCGCTGCCTGACAATTTCCGAGGCCCGCAAGACGGCGGTGTCGAAGAGAGGCATGAGCTCAGCAGGCGAAGCGCAAAACCCAAAATTTAAATTGTAAACTTCAAAGCCCAAACGGCCATAGGCTGCTTCTGGTTTTGAAGATGAAGGCTAACCTCACTCAAGAGAGATGATGAAACCAACTATTCCAAATGAAACAAAGCCGAAGCTTTCCGCCGTCATACCCCGCCTGATAACGCTAATGATTCTCCTGGCCTCCCACGCCGCCTTCAGCCAGCAGATTGCGGACGCGATCCGCGTCTCGCGGCAGGGCTTGCACTTCAATGCCCGGGCGCTGGGCCTGGGCAACGCTTATTCCACGATTGGGTACGATTTCTCCGCCCTCCGTTTCAACCCAGCGACGATGGCCGTGGGCCGCAAAGCCAGCTATACCGCAACCTGGAACACCAATGCCTTCAAGAGCACTTCGGACTACTATGGCACGCACACCGATTTTACCACCACCAGCACGCCGGCGGGCCAGATCGGGATCACCATTCCCTTCCGGCTCGACTCGACACGCAACTGGGTCATCGGGTTGGGGTATACCCAGCCCAAAGATTTCGACCTCGGCTTCAAGTATGAGGGCCTCAACGGCGGATCGCCGTCATTTGTAGAAGTGCTTGCTGCTCGTGCCGATCCGACGGCGAGGGCCCTCGGCCTCTCCTACCCGACATACGACTCCTCCAACCACTATCTCGGAGACCACACCATCCTCGGTGCCAACATGTACGAGAATGGTTATCTGCTTGACGACGGAGGCCTGACGCATTTTTCCTTTGGCTTTTCGGTCGAAGCGGCGCACAACATCTTTGTCGGCTTGAGTGGCAGCTACAACACCGGTTACTACAACAGCGATCTCGAATTGTCCGCTGCCGACATCAACGATGCGTACCCCACAGGCGTGCAGACCATCCCGGGCGATTTGCAGACTGATGGCTTCGTCAGCACAGACTACCGTGTGGTGCGGAGCAAGCAATATCGTGGTTGGGATGTCCGCTTTGGCATTCTGTACAAATTGGCGAATTTCATCGGCGTGAGCGCTTCCTTTAAGGTGCCCTCGTCCCACAAGGTGGACGAAAATATCTTCATCAGCGGCAAGAGCCAGTTTGCCTCAAATCACAGCATCGTCGTTCCTGAAACAGAGACCCAGTCGCTCTACCATTTCAGGCCGCCCTCCGAGGTGACGGTCGGCGCGATGATGAATCTGTGGATTCTCACCGGCACCGCGGAGCTCAACTATGTTGACTATTCTGCGATGAAGATCACCTCGGGTTTAGGCGATCTTCCGGACCGGACCTCGATCAACAAGCGGATCAATGACGAGTTGTCAGCGGTGGTGAACTTGAACGCCGGAGTGGAATTCCGCCTGCCCTTCACCGGACTGAGCGCGCGTGCGGGAGGCATGTATCGACCTTCTCCTTATTTGAACGACCCCTCGCGCAATGGCCAAAAGTTTTTGACGGCCGGAGTCGGCATCAACTCGAACGACTTTATGCATTTCGACCTGGGATATGCCTATGGCTGGCGAGGCGAAAACAAGAACGAGCAGACCGGCAACGACAGCGGCGCCGAGCAGACCATTGCTTCTCACAATGTTCTGTTCACGCTGAGGTTCACGCCTTAACTTTCAAAAACCATATTCTGGAAAGGAAGGAACTATGATGCACCTCACTAGCGTGTTGTTGTGGAGCGTAATGCTTTGGTCTGGCCATGCTTTCGCTCCCGGGGAGCTCGGCGAAAACCGTGCTCAGGCCGCTGCCGAGCTTAATTCTCAACAGGGTGACGCGATGTCCATATTCGCCGCCTCGCTCACCAAATACTACGTCGGCATCGCGCGCCGTGGACCAAACTGGGTTGCCACGGAGAGCAATGCATTGGATGAGATCGCCAAAGCCAATCGGGTATATTTGGCCGATTTGGTTGCGTCAAAAAAGCTCGTGGGCGCGGGCCGCGTGCTCGAAGGTGAGGATTGGGGATGGCTGCTGTTCTTCAAAGGAGACTCGCTGGCCCAAGTGCAAACCCTTACCGCGGCCGCCCCTGCGGTGAGCGCGGGACGTTTTTCCCCGCAGTTTCGCAAGATTTGGGGCACCAAGGGTGTGGGCAGCAATATTCCCACCGGCCTCAAGCCAAGCACTATCGGCACCGCCGCCAAGTCAACTCACTATTTGGCTGTTTTGTCCAAAGGGGACAAATGGAGCGCCGAGGAAAGTGAGAGCACCAGAAAGCTTCTGGGCAAGCATATTGAGAACATATTGAAACTGCAACAAGCAGGCTCGCTGAAATTCTATGGCACTTTTGATGATCGCGACGATCCCCGGGGCTTTGCCGTTCTGCAAGCGAAATCGCTGAAAGACGCCCAGTCTCTTCTCAAAAATGATCCTCTGGTGAAGGCGAGCTGGGCCACTGTGAAATTCTTCACCTTCGAAGTTGCCGAGGGCGTGCTGCCCTAACTTGACAGGAGTGAACTCCGGGTGGCGCAAGAGCGCGGAAAGGCAGAATAATCAACCGCCAGACGATGAGGCAAAATCAAAATTCCAATGCGACGAGATTGTTTTGCTTTTCTGCGTTCGCCGTGAGGCAGTCGCCGTATTGCCATACCCGGCTTATGCTTAGAGCCTATTCGAAAGCCCTGAAACGTCATCCCGCAACAGGGGTATGTCAAAATGAGGTTTTGGGATAGGCGCTTCCCGAGTACTACACTTTTGCAGTGCGGCTTTATAAATCAATCAGCTTTCAAGAGGAGAAAAACTTTGGCTGGCAAGAATCCATTCAGGCGTTTAGTCGCAATCGTTTGGGCCGGGCTGCTCTTTGTTTCCTGTGGGGGGTCTACCGCGTTTCAAGACACTTGGAAGAATCCCGATACGGCGCCTTTGAAGTTCAAAAAAGTGCTGGTGTTGATGATCAGCCCGGATGAAAGCGTCCGGCAAGCGGTCGAAAATCGCATGGCGGCCAAGATCAAACGCGGGGAAGGCATACCCTCCCATACCATTCTCACCAAGCAAGAGATTGACAGCGTCGCATTGGCGAAGGCGAAAGTCAAAGAATTAGGCATTGATGGCGCGGTGACCCTGCAAGCCATACACGCCAGCGAAAAGACGAATTATGTCTCGAGACGTTATTATCCGGATCCTTATGCTTTTTGGAATTATTATAGCTATGCCTGGCCGATGGTGTACGAGTCGGGATTCGTGGAAACCACTCGCATCCTCCAAGTGGAAACGAAAATCTTCTCCCTGGCCGACGAAAAAATGGTTTGGGCGGGCATCAGCGAGACCAGCGACCCCAGCGGCCTGCGGCAAGTGGTCGACGACGTCGCGGAGGCCGCAGCGCGCGAGCTCAAAAAGCAAGGGCTGATTGACTGAGCATGCCTCGCTTTCATGCCGGCAGCGAGCTGGTGCGCTCATCACACCCTGGCGTCAAGAGGCGCAAATGGAGAACCGCATGGATGCGGCGGTACAGTATGGCCTCATGGGTTCGGTGCCGCTGGTGAAATAGTCTACTGCAACAATTTTTCGGCTTCACGCTTGTTCATATCATCGTCCCAGTAAACCGGCGGCAATTGCACGCATTTTTCCAGGCTTTCCCGGGCTAATTTCTCCTCCTTCAATTTCAGCAAGGTTTTCCCCAGCCACAAGTAATGCAAGGGAGAACGCGGATCGCATGCGATGGCTTTCTCGAACCATCGCCGCGCTTCTTCATTTCCGCCGCTGGGCGGGACACCGCCGTATAGGACTTTTGCGAACGATTTTAGCACCCAACTGAGATTGCCCAGTTCGTAGTGCCAGCGGCCGAGAATGTGCATGGCCCCATTGTGGCAAGAGTCCAGCGCCAGCGTGCGCTCAGCTTCGGCTTTGATTTCTTTGGAAAGCTCGATTTTCTTCTTCCCGCCGACTTGCAGCGCCACGCGCCCCAAAGCCATGGCCAGCACGAAATGGCTTTCCACCGAATCCGGATGCAAGGCCAGACAGCGCCGCGCCAGCTTTTCCGCCAGGCGATAATTCTGCTTCTGCTCATCTCCTTTCGTCGCATGACCGACATCGACATAGGCGCGCGTCGCTTTCCAAAGCGCTTGATAATCCGTGGAATCGAGGCCCAGCGCGCGCTGATAAGCGGCAAGGGCCGCAACATTGTCGAAACGGTGATAGGCTTCATCGCCGGCTCGCAGGGCAGTCATCAACGACGCCTCTGAATCTTGCCTTGTTTCAGCCGTCTGCGCCAAAGCGGAGTTAAGGCTCAGCAATACTAGAATAACGATCATGAGTTTGTTTTCCCAATTAGCCAATGGATTCAAAAGCGACCAACGGACTTACTCTGAATCCGTTGGTCGCTCTTCATCCGTTGGGCAAGAAGCTTTCGGGATTTTTTTTAAGTTTGATGAGCTAATTGTATAATGCTCAAATGTTGACTCGTGATTGCCAGCCAAAACCAATAAACGCCAGCACAGCCACGATGAATCCCCACAAGATATAACCCAACCCCGTTGCCGCCAGCCAATCGGGTAGCAGGCTGACGAGATAACCGCGTGTTTCAAGAAAATAAAACGACAAGGTGCTGATAAAACCGGTGATGATCGCGGCATGGACTTGTCTGGGTTTTGCGGACGGCAGAAAAATCGCGACCATGGGAATGAAAATCGTTGTCGTTAAGATACCAGAGGAAAGATAAAAAATATCCCACAGCGATTCGATGAGCAAGGCATAAAGCAACGCCAGCGCGATGGCCAGCACAGTGATATAGCGCGGCAGATTCGCGCGCAGCCGGGCAGAAAACCACCGAATATTGGAAATCTCCAGCAGGTCATAGGAAAGCGAAAGCGCGAGCACATTGCCGGTGGTATCGATGGTTGACATGGCGACGGCAGCCAATCCCACCGCCAGGAACACGCTCAAGCTCAACGGCGAGAAATCCTGCATCAGGGCCGTGAAAATGCGCGCGCCGTCCTGCAAGCGCTCGGGAATGACGCCGTCTTGCGGCGGATAAAGATAAAGCGCAGACAAACCGATGCATAGCGGCAAGACCGTGATAAACACAAGAGAATTTAGAGCTGCGATGGCGACGCCCTTGCGCGCCTCAAAACTGTTGCGTGTGGCTTGCATTTTGATCCATACATCGGTGGTGACCAGCCAGCCCGGTAGGTAGGCAATGAATGTCATCACCAACAAAGCCAAACCGGTGGAGCGCAATGAAGTGGCAGGGGCCTGCGCCTTGGGAGGAACTGGAAGTGCGGCGAGAAAAGCCGAAAAACCGGCGCGCTGCAGAACGGCATTTGCCCCCAAAACGGCGATGGTTGCGATGAAAAAGGCGGCCAGAAAATATTGAAATCTGTCGGTGGCGACGACGGCAGATAGGCCGCCCAAATAGGAATAAGTCACCACCACGCCGGCGATCAACACCAGCATGAGCAGAGGCGAGGTATCGAGCAAAGGCGCGAGCACCTGCGCGGCCGCATAAATTTCCGCTCCGCACCACACCAGATAAACGAACGCTAGCGGAATCGCCAGCATTCGTCGCGCGCGCAAGCCGAAACGCGCCCCCACCATCTCCGGCTGCGAAAAAGAAGTCATGCGATGCAGGCGCGGCGCCACGGCAAAAAAACCGATCATCGCCAGCAGCCAGGGAATGGCGAGCAGCCACAGCCCGCCCACGCCGTACCAATAGAACAATTGCACGCCATAGACGCAAGACCAACTGATCGACATCATGCTCGCTGAGATCGACAGGCCCGCAGACCAGCCGGAGATTTTTTTGCCGGCGGTCCAGAATTCATGCTGGCCAGGAGCCAGCAAGGGGAGACGGCGATAGGAGAAATAGCCAATCGCGATCGCGATGCAGCAGAAAGTCAGAAATCCGAGCCAGTAATAAAGCGAGGTTTCCGTCATGAACACTCTTCGCGATCCCCGGTTTTGCGCAGCCTGACTATATTCATAGTCATGACTCTTTTCCCTTCAAGTGGTTTTCCAGAACCTTGCGCCATTCAGAACCCGAAACGTTTTCTCGCACTGCTTCAATGCTTGCCATTGCTGGGTGCCTGCAGCGGAAACCTCCTGGCAAACTGGAACGTTTCACGGCGATCACCGGCGTAGTCGGTATCCTCGGGATTCAAACTGTTGCTCTGCACGAAATCCGAGGCATGAATGAAGCGCGGCCCTCCGAGCGAGATGGCGACATGTGTGATCCTGCCCGGCTTTTCACCGAAGCACAACAAATCGCCGGGTTGCAGATGTGAGAACTCATCGCCGGGATCCAGGCTCTCGCCCTGGCGCGCCTGCTGGCTGGCGTCACGCCACAATGAAATACCATTCAAGCGATATACGGTTTGCGTAAAACCGGAACAATCGAAGCCGGCGACGGAAGTGCCACCCCAGAGGTATGGAATGCCGAGGAATTGTTCGGTCCGCGCCAACAGCTTTTGCGCCGCCTGCGGCATGGCCGGAAAGATTTCGGCATTGCTGGTGACATTTTCACGCTCGATGAATCCCTTTCTGCCGTCGGGCAATTCCAGCTGGAGCCATTTCCTTTTTGAAGAAGGATTCGCGTCGCTCACTTCCGCCAATTTTCGCCCTACGCCGCCGAGCACGATTGTTGAAATCGGCGCCGCGCCTTCTCGCGGTTCAGCGCGCAAGGTGCCGTTCAAGACGCGCAAAGCCACCAAATCGGAAGCCCGCCATGACGCCGCAGCGGCACTATCGGCAATTTGCACGGAGCCCGCCGGTACCCACGCCAGATAGCCGTCTTCGGTTTGCACATAATACCAGTTTTCTTCCTGCTTCATCAAGCGCAGCACACTGCCGAGCAGTTGCTGATGCACCAATTCCGCCGCATGCGCCGGTTTGCCACGCAGGTTTGCCACGCTCACCCGCACCAGGCCGTAACCAGCGCTGCCCAGCGCTTCGTCCGGTAGTACCCGGATTTCCTCTTCCACTTTGAAATTGCTCACGGCCTCCTTCACGGCCTGCACAATTTCCTTTTTGGCCCGGAGCTCCGAAACCTCGCCGGTCAATTTGAGATTGGCACCGCGCATCTGCACGCTGACGTCAAACACGCAAAGCCGCCGGTCGGGGCAATATCTTTTCTGTACCGCTGCGATCGCCTCCGTCACCGCCGGTGGCGTGTCCTTTTCCAGCCGTTTACAGGCGGCCAGGACGAAGCAAATAAAAAGCGCGGTGTTGAGAAATCGCGTCACAGAGATCATTTTCCCAAACACGGTTTCGCTCCCTTCGTGAACGTGACAAATCCAGAGTTCTGTGCAGCAGCCGCTTCACGCCGCCCAAAACGGCTTCCACTTCGCTTCCGGGGGCGGCGGAGTGACCAGGCTCACCACGATCAGGGTCAGAATGGAAGCGGCGGCGGCGGGCAAAATAATATAATCGGTTTCCATGGGCAGTAGTTTCACGCCAAGCCATGAGAAGGTTTTCGTCGTGCCTTCCAGCGCGAAATTGGCAATGGTAATGAGAATCGTGACGAACATGCCCGTCGCAATGGAAGCCACGCCCCCGGATACGCTGGTGCGTTTCCACAAAAACGCGGCCAACAGCGCCGGCGTCACGCCCGCGCCCACGATGGTGTATGCGGTGAAGGCCATATCCAAAATGCTCTTGAAAAAACCGGCCAGAATGAAAGCTACGATGCCGAGCACGACGATCAGCCCGCGCTGCAACGCCACGATTTTTTCTTGTGAGGCCTCAGGATTGATAAAGCGCTGGTATAAATCGCGCGTGATATTGGTGGAAGGAGTCATCAAGAAGCTGTTGGCCGTGGAAAGAATGATCGCAACGCCGGCGGCAATCAAGAGCGCGCCCGCGTAAACCGGCAAATCAAAACGCGCAAGATGCAAGATGATCGTTTCCGTCGCGCTCTTGTCGAGTGAGCCGTCGGGATTGGCAAAAGGCGCGAGCGTATAATATTTCGAGCTGCCGATCACGGCCAGCGCGCACAACAACGTTTCGATCAAAACGACGCCGACGATCATACCGATCACGGCCTTGCGCGCAGCCTTTTCGTTTTCAGCCGCGAAAAATTTTTGATAAATGCTGCCTTCCCCCATCAACAGGAAGAAGGTCGGGAAAAATACCCCTGCGGCCCACACCCAGTCGCTCTTGCCGAAAACGGCGAAATGATCCGGCGGCAGGTTCTGCACCACCTGGCCCCAGCCGCCCATGGCGGAAATGGCCAGCGGGACGCCGATCACCACGCCCAGCGTCATGATGATGCCGTTGAAAATGTCGATGGTGATGATCGAAACCAGGCCCGCGACGACGGTGAACGCGATGGTGACAGCGCAGGTCATCATTCCGCCGTACAGCGGATCGATGCCGGTGAGAATGTTGAGTAAGCGGCCGCCGCCGCGAAATTGATAGCCCGCGATCGTCAAATAGGCGATGGTGATGGAAGTCGTGCCCAGCACGCGCGCCCATTTATTGTAGCGTGTTTCGAGAATGTCGGACAGTGTGAATTGCGCGATACGGCGCACGCGATGTGCGAGAAAATAAATGCAGGCAATGCCGACCCAGGCGCCCGCGCTCATCCACAATTCCGAAAAGCCCATGCGAAACGCCAGGCCTGCCCCGCCGAACAAGCTGCCGGAGCCGATCCACGTGCACACCAGCGTGCCCACCAGCAACAGCCACGGCGTTTTGCGGCCCGCAACCATGAAGTCTTCCTGTGTCTTCACCGACCGCATTTTCGACAAGCCTACCGCAAACAGCACGAGTAAATATACCACGACGACCGCGACGTAAAGCATGACACCCTCCGGTTGGTGCGTGAATTGCCATCAATGCTCACTTCTCCTGCAACACCGTCACCCCATCCCATTCCGCGCCTGGCGGTGTGCGCAGAAATTCTGCGCAGCGCTGCACGTACATTTGCGCGATGGCGTCTTCCGGGCAAAGCTGCAAACACGCGGAAAAACAAGCCTGCGCTTCGGTCCAGTCTCGCTTCCGAAAGTTTATGAGACCATCTGCATAGCGGGAAAAACCCCGCAGCTTTTGCATCTGGATCGGCTCCGGGTCGGCATCGAAAACTTCGTGAATCGCCACGGGCCGGGTTTTGCCTTTCACTTGCACGACATCCACTTCGCGCAGGCGGAACGGCGCGGCGTTCGACAGCGCGCGCCGGGTCGATTCCGCAATCAAAATCTTTACGCCATATTGCTTGGTCAGGCTTTGAATGCGCGAGGCGAGATTCACCGTGTCGCCGATGACGCAGGACTCCATGCGCGTGTCCGAACCGATCGTGCCCAAAATCACGCGGCCGGTGTTTACGCCAATGCCGATCTCGAGCGTAGGCTCGCCGCGCGCCGTCCGCTCGCGGTTGTGCGCCTCCAAAGCGTGCCGCATCCCAATCGCGCAGCGCACGGCCGCCGCCGCCTGCTCCGGCGTGTAAAAAATCGCCATGATTTCATCGCCGACGAATTGGCAAATGAATCCACCGTGCGTGTGAATCACCGGCGACATGCGCTGCATGAAGTCGTTCAAAAATGACAGCGTCTCGCCTGGCGCAAGATTTTCCGCGATGGCGGCGAAGGAGCGGATGTCGGTGAACAACACCGTGGCCGTGCCCTCTTCCGCGCTGCCGAGCTTGATGCTGTCCAGGCCGCGTTTGGCGATTTTGTCGAGCAATTGCTCGGGCACGAACAAGCGGAACACGTCGCGGGCGCGGCGCACTTCGCGCGAAATGCCGGCCACTTTGCGCGACAGGCTGGTCGCCATGGCCGTGGCAAACAGCATGAAACCGGCGAAAGCCCAGATGCCTTCGTAGCGAAGCGTGGACAGCGTGCCGCCTATGACCAAAGGCAAGACGCCCCACGCGAGCACGCGGCTGCCGGGCTTGTCCTGGCGAACCGCCCAGGTGATGACGTGCATGCCAATGAACAGCGTCAATACAAACCAATAATCACGCAGCAACGCGAAGATCCGCAAGCTCGGCAGGTCGACGGGCAACAAGGCGGGAAGCAGGACTAAACTCGATCCACCCAACATCACGCGCGTCAAACCGCGAGGGTGGTAGTCGAATTGCGTGGTGAGAAAACGATACATGAAAACGACTACGATCATCATCAAGATCCAAATCAGTCGCGGGCGTGCGTCGGGGTATCGGGCATTCAGGTTGAAGAGATCTGGCAATTCGAACAGAATCACCAGGAAGGTGACGCCCAGACCCAGCACTGCCATCAGCCAGTATTCGCGCTGGGAACGATTGAACATGTACAGAATCAAATGAAAAACGCCGAAGAGCAAAAACAACCCCGCCACGAATCCGACGAAAGCTTTGCGCGTTTCGTGGCGTTCCAAAAGCAGGTCAAGACGGCCAAACTCCGGAGGTTGAAACATGCCGCCTTCAAACCAGTGATAATTGGAAACCCGCAAAACCAGCTCGTGAACGCCGGGCTGCAAACCCTCCGCGGGCACCACGAACATGTGATCGTCCCAACCGGGTATTTCTTCGTTTTTAGAGGCGCCGACTTTGCCGTCCTTAGCGACCAGGCGGCCGTCCCAATAGATTTCCGCGGCAACGAGAATTTGCCGCAGCGAAAGCGCCCAGCTTTGCGCGCGATTTAGGGTTTCGGGCAATTCCAGCCGCGTGCGGTACCAGGAAATTCCCGTGACCGGATGGCCGGTTTGCGACCAAAAACCCGGAACAGACAGTGGTTGCCAAGAGCCGGGCAGTGAATCTGAAGAGTTTTGCGGAATGATATCACCGGCGTGGAATTGCCATGTGCCACGCAAGATCAAATTTTCGGCTTGAGGGGGCAAAATGAAGCGCGACAGCGATGGTGCCTCACGGTCTTGGCAAGAGAGAGACAAGAGCGGGAGACCAGCAAGCAAGATATAAGCGGAGTGGTGGACCGGAAGGGAGCAACGGCATCCGCGCGCGAACCGGCGCATAGCGCCAAGACTCGAGGCCAGACCCCAATCGTGCCGGACGACGTCGCGGAATTTTGGTTGCATTTCTGCTTTTTTTTTGTTTTTGTAGCCACTTCGGTGGTGTGCAATTATCTAAATTTTACGCGGAATAGCAATGGAAAAATCTTCGACTGTGATTTCCCCGCCGGCGCTGGCCGGCCCTGCCCGTGCCGAGAAAAAAGTATCCGAGGCGCTGGCGCAGTTGCAGGCGCGCTTTCCGGCGAGGGAACGTTTTGTCAATCGCGAGTTGAGCTGGCTGGAATTCAACGAACGCGTGCTGGAGGAAGCGCGCGATGCGAGCGTGCCGATTTTGGAGCGCGTGAAGTTTCTCGCCATTTACGCCTCGAATTTGGACGAGTTTTTCATGGTGCGCGTGGCTTCGGTGCGGCGGCAAATCGAAGCCGGCGTGGCCTCGCCCGGGCCCGACGGCCTCACGCCGCAGGAAGTACTGGACTTGATCACCGCGAAAGTGAATCGCGCGCATGAAAGCATTGGCCGCTGCTTCAACGAACAAATCGTACCGGAACTGGCACGGAACGATATTTTTCTGCTTGATGAAACCACGGCCACCGCCGAACAAGTCGCGTTCGCGAGCAAGTATTTCCACAAAAACGTCAAGCCGCTGCTCACCCCCCTGGCGATCGATGCGACCCACCCCTTCCCGCGTTTGGAAAACAAGGCGCTTTATTTTTGTGTGGAATTGGGCCACCGCAAGAAGTCGAAGCTCAAAATGAAACTGCGCCTGGCGCTGGTGCAGATTCCCTCGAGTGCGCTCGGCCGCTTCGTGCAATTGCCGGCCCATGATCAGCAAAAGTATTTTATCCGCTTGGATGACATCATCCGCTTGAATTTGCATGAGATCTTTCCGGGCGAGACCATGATGGGATGCTACGAAATCAAAGTCGTGCGCGACGCCGAGCTCGAATACGTGGAAGAGGAAGCGCAAGATTTATTGGAAACGATCGAAGCCAGTTTGCAGCAACGCAAAAAGGGCCCGGCCACGCGCTTTTTGTACGACCCCGCTATGCCGCCGCGCGTGCTGCTCATGTTTGTCGAGCAGCTCAAGCTCGACCCCGCGAAGCTTTTTCCCGGTGCGCGCTATCATTCCTTTTCCGATTTCATGCAATTTCCCGGTTTCGAGATGCTCGAGCTCCAATTTGCACCGATGCCGCCTTTGCCCGTGGCCATCCTGGAAAGAAGCCACGATATGTTCACGGCAATGGGCGCGCAGGATATTTTGCTGCACCATCCGTATCAAAAATTCGATTATCTCGTGCAGTGGCTCGAAGCCGCCGCGGAGGACCCCGGCGTGCGCGATATCAAAATGACCTTGTATCGCGTTTCCAACAAGTCGCCGATTGCCAAGGCGCTGGGGCGGGCGGCGAGGAACGGCAAGCGCGTGATCGCACTGGTGGAATTGAAAGCGCGCTTTGATGAAGAGACGAATATTTCGTGGGCACGCAAATTGGAAAAAGACGGCGTGCACGTCATCTACGGCTTTCCCGGCTTGAAAACGCATGCGAAGATGCTGCTGATGGTGCGCCAGGAAGCCGAGGGCTTCCGCCGCTATTGCCATCTGAGCACGGGAAATTACAACGAGCGCACGAGCAGACTTTACGGCGATCTCGGGTTGTTGACGGCGAACGAGGCGCTCACGGCGGAAGTCGAGCAAGTCTTCGACATGCTGACGGCTTACGCCGAGCGCGAAACCTACCAGCACTTGTTGGTGGCACCAAAGCACATGCGCGGCGCTTTCGTCGCTCGCATCCGCCGCGAAACGCAGAACGCCTCTGCCGGCAAACGCGCCGGCATCATCCTCAAAATGAACTCTCTGGCCGATACCGCGATGATCGACGAGCTCTATCTCGCCAGCGCGGCGGGCGTGCCGGTGCGCTTGATCGTACGCGGTATTTGCTGCGTGAGGGCAGGCGTGCCGGGCTTGAGCGAGAATATCTCCGTGATTAGCATCATCGACCGTTATCTCGAGCACGCGCGCATCTATTATTTTGAGAATGACGGGCAGCCCGAAATTTTTCTGGCGAGCGCGGATTGGATGCCACGCAATCTCGACCGCCGCGTCGAGGTCGCGTTTCCCATTCTGGCAGCGGAAGGCCGCCAGCAAGTGCGGCAAATCTTGGATCTGCAATGGTCCGACAACGTCAAATCGCGAGTTTTGCAACCGGAAGGCACGAGCGTGCACAAGCCCGCCACGGAAGTCGCGAGGCGATCGCAGGATTTGTTGTATGAGATGGTGAAACGTGCGGTATAGGTCACGCTCCGGTTTAGGATTGCTTGTTTTTGTTCGCGCACACCAACGCCCGAGGCAGAAACCGTCGCGGGCATTTTTTGTTTGAACCGGAGCCCGCGCGATTTCATTGCAGGCACCGCGCAGCCAGCTCTCGACTTTTTTCACCACTTGCACACGGCGATTGGGGTGATTATATTCCCGTATGTCCGAAACTCAGTCCGAATATCTCCGCTTTGTGCGCAAGCCTTTGTATCTCGCTGCTGGGGTGATGGTCCTTTTGTTGGCGGCGGAAACCGCGTTCAACCTCGTTGAGCGGGCGATCGGGCATTATCTCGTCCGGCAAAATTCCGGACGCCCCAAAGTCGGCCGCACCTGGCAAGAAGGCGAAAATCGCTTGGTGGCGCACACCAAGGTGGAAGAAATCACCCGCACCATGCGCGAGCGCGTGCGTGCGCTCTCCAGCATCACCACCTTTGACGAGCTCATCGCGTTTTTGAATGTCAATCCCAGCATCACTCTGGCACCGGAGCAATTCAGTGTGGTGTATCACAGCCTGCCGGAGTTCTTCCGGCCGCTGTTGGTGCCTGCCGAAGAGCTGCTGAAAATCCCGCGTGAACGCGGCCTGGCCGAAGTGCTCATCGAGCGGCGGCAAGACAAATTGGAAATTCTGCTGATCACGCCGGACAAGCAAGCCGCCTATCGCAGCGAACTGTTGCAGGAACAAATCACCATGCTGGCCAATCACGGCCGCGAGGTCGTGCTCGATCTGCGCGGTGCGCCGCGCTTCAAAGAACGGCTGTTGACCAGCGCGGAATTCTTCGAGATTCTGGACCGCCAATTTGTGGACGATCGTACGCGCATGATCCGCGAATTGCCCGTGCTCACCGATCTCGGCACACCCATCGTGCGCGTGGCGTTTTCCAATGAAATCACCGCCGGCTTTATGGAAACCGCATTTGCGCTCGACGACGCCCGCGCGCGCATCTATTATTTGCCGGAAGAATGGACGACTCCCTTTGTGGCCCGCTCTCGCGCCTATGAAAGCCCGTCTCAGTTTTAGCCTCGTCGTATGCATGACCATTTTCTTGCTCATCACCATCGTCGGTTTTTTTGTGGTGTTGCAAGACCTGCCCTATGTTCCCGAAGATTTGCGCAGTCTGGTGTATGCGCGGCCGACGGAAATCTATGCGGCCGATGGCAGCTTGGTGTACCGCCTCGGTGGCCGTTCCTACGTCACCATCGAGCAGATCAGCCCCCAATTCTTGCAAGCGGTGGTGGCGGCAGAGGATGGCAGATTCTACCGGCATCACGGCGTGGATAAGCTCGCCACGCTGCGCGGAGCATTTCGCAGCCTCACCGGCCATTCGCTGCAAAGCGGCTCGACGATTACGCAGCAGCTCACCAAGAATCTTTTTTTCTCTTTCGAGAAGTCTTTGCTGCGCAAGGTCAAGGAGATTCTGATCAGCTTTCAGATGGAGACCACCTTTCGCAAAGAGCAGATTCTGGAGGCGTACTGCAACTTGGTTTATTTCGGCGGCGCGGCTTATGGCGTCGAGGACGCGGCGCAGCAGTTTTTCAACAAACCAGCTGCGGCGCTGAATCTGCCCGAAGCCGCATTGCTGGCGGGCATCGTCAACTCGCCCTCGACTCTGAATCCGTTTTCGCACTTAGACAAAGCCAAAGCACGGCAGAAGCTCATTCTGGGTCGCATGGTAAAAAATGACTTCATTACTCCGGAGGAGATGCAAAGCGCTTTTGCGGATTCGCTGCGGCTGTCGCGGCGCCGCACGCTGGGCAATGACTTTCTCGACTACGTGATCACCGAAGCCGAAAAGCGCTATGGCCGCGAGGCCGTACAATTCGGCGGCTTGCGCATTTACACCACCCTCGATCCCACGCTCCAGCGCCTGGCCGAGGAGGAATTGCGCGAGGGCGTGGCCCAGCTCGAAGCCGCGCTCGATTCCACCGGCAATCGCCTGCAAGGCGCGATGGCGGTGGTGACGGTGCCCACGGGCGAGATCAAGGCGCTGGTCGGGGCACGGGAATACGTGCCCGGCGGCTTCAACCGCGCGGTCACTGAAAACCGCCACATCGGTTCGGGCGTGAAGCCGTTCATTTATATGACGGCGATTGAGCAGCTCGGCCTCTCCCCGCGCAGCGTGGTTTATGACACCGCCATGACGTTCAATCCGCCGGGGACGCGGCCCTGGCGGCCGCGCAATTATGACCGGCGTTATCGCGGCGCGCTGATCTTGAAAGCCGCACTGATGCAATCCGTCAATCTGATCGCGGCGCAGCTCACCGCTCAAGCCACACCGAGAAAAGTGGTGGAAACCATGCGGCGCTTCGGCATGACCGCGCCGCTGGAAGAAGTTTTGTCGATCGCGCTGGGCACCTCCAGCGTCTCGCCCATGGAGATGGCTTCGGCGTATGCGGTGATTGCCAATAACGGCGAATATCATCGCCCGGCTCTGATCAAACGGGTCGAAGACCTCAACGGCATCGTGCTGGATTCTGCCGTGAGCCTGTTTGGCCTCGGCGAGCCGCGCTTTGATCCCGCGCAAACGTATGAATTGCTGGACATGATGATGGGGGTGATCGAGCAAGGCACCGGCCGCGTGATTCGCAGCCTGGGCTTCACGGCGCCTGCTGCCGGCAAGACCGGCACCAGCACGGAAGCGACCGATGCCTGGTTTACCGGCTTCACCACCAGCTTGTCGACTTCGGTATGGGTGGGATACGACCGTGACTCTGTCATGCGCACCAAAGAAGGCCGGGAGGTCGATGGCGCGCGCGGCGGCGCGCCGATTTGGGCGAATTTCATGAAGCGCGCCACGGAACTTTATCCCGCGCGTGAATTCGCTGTGCCAGAGGGTTTGCGCACGTTGTACGTCGATCCGGTCACGGGCAACGAAGTGTCCAATCCGGAAGAAGGCATCGCCGTGGTCGTGCCCGCGGAGGCCCAGTCGGATGGTTTTTGGCCGTGATCATAATCTGTAGAGTATGTAACGTGACTATGTTACATTTAGAATCAATCTCAGCCCAAAAGAACAACACAAAGCACACAGCGCGGCTGAGCCGCAACCAAAATGGTTCCACACGGATCAAAACACCACACGGAAAATTATAAACTATCCGCGTGGTGTTTTGATCCGCGTGGAATTAATTATTATTTTTTGCAGGGTTATCACTTCTGGCTGACTACGCCAGAAACTTTGCTAAAAAAGCAGAGTTTTGCAAGTTTGTATCACAGAGTTTCACGAAGAAAAGCCAGGCGAATACTCGACTTGCATTTTGCTCTCGCATAGGAATTTTGGACAATACGCTCTGTGAAGATTTGAACGCAGGAACGCACAACCGGTTTCCGGGCTTACAGGTTTGGTTACGTGGCTAGAACTCAAGCGCACAAATCAGAATGACCACTTTTCGCTGGCTCGTTTTGCGGCTGTTTTGGAGCCTGGTGGCGCTGCTTCCCACGGCGTTCTTAGTGCTCTGGCTGGTGCATGAGGTTTTCCTGCCGCAAAGCAATTTGTTTGATGAAATCATGGTCGCGTTGCTCGGCCTCGGCCTTTTCGCGCTGGCGAGCCAGTATCTCACGCGCGAAGGCGAAAGGCGTTTTGAGTTTCTGCACAATCGCGGCAAACTGCTGCTGGAAAGCAACCGCGAAAACGAGGTGCAGGAAGTTTTCGCACTGCTGTTGCAATTGCTGCGCGGCGGTTTGTTGTCGGCACAGAAACAGCGGGGCCTGCAACGGCAATTGTTGCGCAGCTATTTTCCGTTTTACGCCGAGCATCCCGAGCGCAGCGATTTTCAAGAGCAGCTCGTCATGGCCATGCGCTCCGGCGTGCGCCCGGAAGAAGCTTATCATGTTTTGAAATCTCATGTTCTCAATCAGAAAACGCTGACGCTGGAGGTTGCCAATCTTGCCGAGGAACTGCTCGATTACCGCCCGGAGGATGAAACACTCGCGACGTTTTTTGTCGAGCATTTCCTGAAAGAAAGAAAAACGCATTATCGCGCCGAATATTTTTATGCGAAGTATTTGTCCCGGGGCGGGCCGCTGACAGATGAAATTCTCGCCTTGTGCCTGCGGAAAGTTTTGCAGCATCCTCGCCGTGATGATTTTTCCGCTTGGTGCCTCATGCATGCTTTCGACCGCCGTGCCGGGCACGACCCTCGCGTGCGCCAGGCTTTGTATGCATTGCATGACGCTTATCAAAAAGCGCGCCGATATGATGCGCTGGCACAGCAAGTTGCTTCCCGCGCCGCGCACCTCACGCCGGAAGAAAAAGCGGGCTGGCTGAAAGCGGAGAAGCAGGTTGAGAAAAAATCAGCGCATGAGCAGGTGGCGCACTTGCAGTTTCAATTGCGCCAGTGGCTGTGGGAAGGCCTCTCCTGGCTGCGCCCGTACAAGCGCGAGCTCACGCTGGGCTTGATGATTTTGTCCCTGATCGGAATCATCTATTTGACGCGGTCGTTCTCTTTTTCACGCCTGCCCGAGGCGGCTGCGCCGCAAGCCTCCACCGCGCCGGATACCACGCACTACTTCTCGCTGCAAGTCGTCGCGCTCAAAGACAAGCGCAGCGCCGATGCGGCGGCCGGATTGTTGCAACGCCGCCGGCTCGAGGTATATGTGCTGGAACCCCATTCCTCCCGCGGTTGGTATCGCGTGCGCGTGGGAAAATATCCCTCCGCGCGGCGGGCACGCGTCGCCGCCGACAGCCTCAAAGCCGCCGGGTTGATCGATGATTACTTCGTGACCAACTATGAACCCCGATAAAGAAACTTCATTTTGAGAAAGCAACTCACGAACTTGACGCCAAACACTGTGACCAAACCGCCAGCACCTGTTGCCACTCTGAGCCAGCCCGAGTTAACCGCTCCGGCGGTCAGCTTCAATGCCTTGCGCACCGGATTGATCGTACAATTGCTCTTGCTCATTTTCCTTGGAATTTTGGACGCGCAAATCATTTCTCCGCTGCTGCCGGAGGTGATGAGAGACTTTCATATCTCGACGGCCAGCGCCGGCATGGCGGTGACCGTTTACTCCATTGCCTCCGCGGGTTGGACGCTGGCAGTGGGGCCGCTGTCAGATCATTTCGGCCGTTTGGTCTTTTTACGGCTCGCGGCCGTGGCGTTTTCGCTTTCCGCCGTGGTCGTTTTCTTGTCGGAATATTTCGGCCTATATTTGCTCGCGCGCTTCATGGCTGGACTGGGCGGCGGCACCATATCGGCATGTGTGATGGCGCAAATGGCGGATTTATTCCCCTACGAGCAGCGTGGACGGGCCATGGGTCTGATCAGTATGATGTACTCCGCGGCCGGCATCATCGGCATTCCCGCGGCCACGTGGATCGCCGAGCATTGGGGCTGGCGCGTGATTTACGTGATCATTGCTGTGGCCATGGCGCCGCTGGCATTTTTCATCCATGGGCGAGGGGTGATCACCAACCGGAATAGCGCTGCGGCGCTCTCTGAGATTCCGGTGTGGCCGGCGATCCGGCAACAACTGCGCACTTATGCGGGATATTGGGCCGCCGTTCACACGCGCCGGGGTTTGCTGCTGGCCGTCACTTATTCCGGCACGACCTCGGGATTGGTCACGTATCTCGGTGCCTATTTGGCGTCTGCCTTTCAAATGCCGCTTTCGACCATCGGGTTGGTGTTTCTGACCACCGGAGTGTTTTCCACTGTCGGCGGTATCAGCGGCGGCTGGCTGTCGGATCACGTCGGCAAACGCCGCATGATCATGGCGGGTAGTTTCTTGTTGATCGGCGTTTTGCTGCTCGTACCGCTCGCCGATAGCCGCTGGCAAATTTTTGCCTTGTTCGCCGTCGGCGGTTTCATTCTGGCCTCACGCGAGGGCGCGTATCAGGCATTGATTTCCGAGCTTGCGCCGGCGATGCAGCGCGGCGCCTACATCGCTCTGCGCAATGCCACCTCACAAATCGCCATCGCGTTCAGCGCGGCGATCGGAGGCTTTCTTTACGTCAAATATGGCTTCCAAGCGGTATGCTATTATGCTGCGGTGCTGAGCCTGCTGGCGGTGGTGATTGCGGCGATGATTATCGAGCCGGGAGGAAAAAACGCCGGCGAGACTCCGGCGTAGGAGATCGGGTCCACAAACTATGATTATCGCCCCTTCCGCGCACGAGATCCTCGGTGCCATGATCACTCCCGCGGTGCTCATCTCAGCCGGCGGGACGCTGGTATTGTCCACTTCCAACCGGCTGAGCCGGGTGGTGGATCGGGTTCGCGTTTTGGCGCTCGAAGCAGAACAATTGCAAAAGGGAAGGGGAGAGCACGAGCACACCAGAATGCGGCTCATCTCGGACCAATTGCCCATTCTCACCTCACGCGTGCTTATCCTGCGCACGGCGATGGCGGCGTTGTATATTTCCATCGGCCTCCTGGTCATGACCAGCATCGCCGTTGGCGTGATTGCCGCCTTGCAATGGCGCTACAGTTGGATTCCGGTAATTCTGGGCTTGTGCGGCGCGTGCACCTTGCTCTACAGCAGCCTGTTGTTGGTGCGCGAAGCGCGTTTGGCAGTCGGTTCCACTTTGCAAGAGATGTCTTTTGTGCGAGAGATGGTAGCCAAAGGGCGCGAGCAATAGTCTTCCCAGGAAAGCGGCTGCGGATGCGGAAAAACCTTTTCTTATATCTCGCCGTGCTTTTGATCTGCGGCGCCGGGCTTTATTTCATTCTCGCGCGCGGTTCGCGCCTGCAACCCAGCGGGGTGCAAACTGAGCAAAGCTCCCGCTCTCAGCCGCTGAATGTTTTTTCTCCCACTGCGCCTGATTCCGAAGCTTCCTCCGCGGGCATTGCCGAAGTCTTGACCGAAAACCTGCAGCACCCTTTGGGCATTTTGCTGCTGCAATTGCTGGTGATCATCGCCGCCGCCCGATTACTCGGCGCGCTGTTTCTGAAATTCGGCCAGCCCGGGGTGATCGGCGAGACGATTGCCGGCATCATTCTTGGCCCCTCGTTGTTGGGCATATTGTCTCCCGAAGTGCAGGCCTCTCTGTTTCCGGCCGCTGCCATGGGCACGCTGCATGCGCTGAGTCAAATCGGGGTCATTCTTTTCATGTTCATCGTCGGCATTGAATTGGATGTGCAGCATCTCCGCCACAAAGCGCATGCGACGATCTTGGTAAGCCACGCCAGCATCCTGATTCCGTTTTGCTTGGGCGCGGCCTTGTCTTTGCTCCTCTATCCCATGCTGGCGCCGGCGCATGTTTCCTTCGTGGCATTCGCGCTGTTCATGGGGATTGCGATGAGCATCACGGCATTCCCGGTGTTGGCGCGTATTCTGGAAGAACGCGGCATGTCCCAAAGCCATCTCGGCCGGACGGCGATCGCGTGCGCCGCGGTGGACGACGTGACGGCATGGTGCATGCTTGCCGTGGTAGTGGCGATCGTGAAGTCGCGCGGCCTGGGCGGCTCGCTGTTGACCATCGGCCTCGCCGTGCTTTTTATCGCCGTCATGCTTTTCTTGCTCAAGCCGAGCGCCGTCCGCTTGTTCGGTGGCAATGCGCGCGGCGAGAGGCATAGCAAAGGGCGGGTCGCCGGTATTTTGGCGTTCGTCTTCATGGCGGCGCTTTCAACGGAAATCATCGGCATCCATGCGCTGTTTGGTGCGTTTCTCGCGGGCGTTATCATGCCCGCGCAACCGGGATTGCGCGCGTTTTTGCGCGAACGCCTCGAAACCTTTAGCTCGGTTTTTCTCTTGCCGATCTTTTTCGCTTTCACCGGCTTGCGCACGCAGATTGCGCTGCTCGATGACGGATCGAGCTGGCTCACGTGCGCCGGCATTATTGCCGTCGCGATCGTGGGAAAATTTGGCGGGAGCATGCTGGCCGCGCGCTGGACCGGCATGAGCTGGCACGAGTCCACCGCCCTCGGCGCTTTGATGAACACCCGCGGCTTGATGGAACTCGTCGTGCTCAATATCGGATACGACCTGGGCATCCTTGCCCCGCGCATGTTTGCCATGATGGTCAGCATGGCGCTGGTAACGACTTTCATGACCGGGCCGGTGCTCGCGTTGTTGGAGAGCAGGAAAAAGCGACAGCCTATTCCCATGCGCGCGGAAGAATCTCCCGTTTGAGGCAGTAAGATTAGCATGAATCACCAGGATAACAAAATGAAAGATTCGCGATCTCCAAGAAGCACAGGCCTTTGGCGCTGGATCAAGCGAGTGCTCATCGGGCTCGGGGTAGTCATTTTTGTTTTTGTCTTTTTCGTAGTGCCCTTTATGCTTTCCTGGTTCTTGACCCATGCGCGCTCGCGGCCCAGCGATCGCGTCATGAACGTCACGCCCGAGCAATATGGCGCAGCCTATCGCCGCGTGCATTTCAATTCCGCCGACGGCACGCCACTGGCCGGATGGTGGCTGCCGGCGGAAAGCTCGCGCGTGGCCATGGTCTATGGCCATGGGCTGTTCCGCTCGCGTCTGGAATTGCTGGAGCGTGCGGTGCATTTTCAAAAGCAAGGATATGCCGGCTTGCTCTTTGACTTCCGCCGCCACGGCGAAAGTGGCGGTGAGCTCACCGGTGCGGGTTATCTCGAAAGGCTGGACATGCTGGGTGCGGTGCGTTTTCTGCGCGACAGCCTGCACGTGCAGCAGCCCATTGTGGCCTCTGCGGTTTCCATGGGCACTGCCGCCGCCATGCTCGCCGCCGCGGAAACGCCGGAAATCGCGGGCCTGATTCTGGACAGCAGTTTCCTTTCTTTCGATCATCTCATCGCCCACCACGCGAAAATATGGCTGGGCCTGCCGCGCTTTCCGGTGGCGGATGAAATCATTCTCTTCACCAAATGGCGCGTGGGCTTCAATGCCGGGCAATTCGACATGCGCCGTGCGCTCGAGCGCATCGGCGACCGGCCCATTCTTTTCATTGCCGGCAGCGCGGACGTGCGCATGCCGCCGGAAATCTCGCAGTTGCTCTACGACCATTCTCCCAGCACGCACAAAAAGCTGGTCGTCGTTGAGGGAGCAAAACACGGCGCGGCGTTTGCAAGCAATCCGGCACTGTACGAACAAAGGGTTTTAGATTTTCTGAAATCCAATTTTTCCAGCGGGATGGGTTCGCATTCATCCCTGCCATAAAGGCTCCGGCCAGCAGCTCGGGTTTCAATTTGTTACCGAGGAAAAACTTGACAGCGGCGGTGGCGATCAGTATATTGGCGCCATGAAGGACGATCATCCCAAGGCTGCTTCACCAGCTGCCGACTCCGTGTGGGGCAATATCTTCGGTAAAAAAGCCGGCGACGCTGAAGACATCTTGCACGTGCTGCGCCAGGTGCCGCTCTTCAGCAATATGAACAACGGCGAATTGCGCGAGTTCGAGAAGATCATTCACCGCCGCAGCTTCAAGGCCGGCGAAACGATTTTTTGGGAAGGCGAGCCCGGGGTGGGCATGTACATCATCCATCGCGGCAGCGTCACCATCAGCAAGTATTTCTCCTCCGAAGAACGCAAAGTGCTGGCGACGTTGAAAGGAGGAGAATTCTTCGGCGAGTTGGCACTGCTGGACGAGTCGCCACGCTCTGCCACGGCTATTGCCAAAGAAGAAACCAAAATTCTCGGCCTGTTCCGGCCCGACCTGTTCAGCTTGCTGGACCGCAAACCGCGCCTGGGCAACAAGTTCTTGTTCCAGCTCGCGCTCATTATCGGTGAGCGTCTGAAATACAGCAACTCGGAAATGCAAAAACTGCGCGCGCAACTCGAGCGCGCGGATCTCGTCGTATGACCCCGAAGCGGGCTTATTTCAAAGTCAAGACTCGACGCTCGGCTCGCCCCTCACATTCGCCAACACCACCTGCTCCGCCACCCCAGCCACCAGCTCCTGCGCGCCGCCTTTTAATTGCCGGCCTCGCGGTTTTGACCGCGCTGCTGTGGCTGTATTCGTATGTAACTTTCGCTGCCGGCCAGCTCTTTCTGGCCGTCATCATTGCCTCTTTGTTCGAGCCCGCCGTCTCTTTTTTTGAAAAAAAAGGCTGGTCGCGTTCTACCGGAGTCGCTGCCGTTTTTGCGCTCTCCGCTCTGATTCTCTTTGGCGTTTTTCCGCCTTTTGCCCAGCGCCTGGCGCAAGAGGCAGAAGCCATTTCCTCTTTCTTTGCGTCGAAAAAACCGGAGCAATTCGGCGGGCGCGCGGTGTCCTGGTTGGGAGAGGTTTTGCCCTGGCTGCAAAACGCCATGTTCAAACAACGGCTGCTCGCTGACTATGACCACTGGAAGAAAGCCGTCGAGCTCAGCGCGCTGAGCCTCACTTCCGTTCTGCTCACCACCTGGCCCGCCCTGGTTCTGTTGGCGATTTTGATTCTGGTCTTGCTGGCCGAGGGCCAGATCATGCGCCGTGCGCTGATCAAAGCCGTTGCCAATCGCCATTTGGAAAAAACCGTCTGGCTGCTGCATACGCTGCCCACACGCCTGCAACAGTTGTGGCGGGCGCAGGCGCTAACCGCCTGCGCCGTCACCGCCCTCATGGCCTTCGCTTTTTATTTGATGCAGGTGCCCTGCTTTTTGATCCTGGGAATGTTCGCCGGCCTCAGCAGCCTCACGCCGTATTTCGGGAGCCTCCTGGGCGCGACGATGGCGCTCATGATCGGCGTGGTGGCGGCTGGTGCTTACAGCTTGATTCTTCCCATGCTCCTGGCCTTCGCGACGATCGATCTGATGAAAGACGCGGCGATGTCCCTGCGTTTCTTAAAAGCTGGCATGGTTTTGAGGCCGCTGGAAACGATCCTGGGAATAATCGTCGGAGGAGGCCTGGCTGGGGTGTGGGGGCTTTTTCTCGCGGCGCCGCTATTGGCTGTGATCAAAATTGTTTTGCAGGAAAGCTTGAGGATGGCGCGCGACTTTCGCATGCGCAATTGAATTTGTCTGTGTGCCTCTGCGGAAATCTGCGAAGCATTTCTTATTCTGGGACAACCGGAATTGTCGGAATGACTTGGGGGCAAAGTGAGGTGTCATGCCTGTGCATGCAGGCATCTCCTCCGCCCCAGATATGATTGCGCAACTCAATCGGTGTAGCGGCCCTGCAGCTTGCTGGCGGCGGCGCGATCGACGATGATGGTGGCGCGGCGATGCATCTGCACGATGGTCGCAGGCACCAAAGCCGTGATCGGGCCTTCGATCGTCGCTTTAATTGCGTCGGCCTTACCCTCGCCGTTGGCGACCAGCAGCAGATCGCGCGCATCCATGATCGTACCCACACCCATGGTGATGGCATACTGCGGTACTTCGTCGGGATTTTTGAAGAAGCGGGCATTGGCTTCACGCGTCGTGCCGGTGAGCGTTTTGATGCGTGTGCGCGAACCCAGGGAAGAGCCCGGCTCGTTGAACGCAATGTGCCCGTTTGCTCCAATGCCGAGAATTTGCAGATCGAGGCCTCCGCATTTTTCGATTTGCGCCTCATACCATTCGCAGTGCGCCTCGATGTCATGCGACATGCCCATGGGAATATGGACGAACCGCCGGTCGACGTTGAGGTGCTTGAATAGATTCTCCCACATGAAGTAATGATAGCTTTGATCGTGTTCCGGCGGCAGCCCGACGTACTCATCCAAATTAAAAGTAGTGACTTTGGAAAAATCCAGGCCCTCGCTGTGGTGCATGCGAATCAGCTCGCGATACAGTCCCAGAGGCGTGCCGCCGGTGGCAAAACCCAGCACGCAGTTTGGTTTTCTGCGAATCAATGTGGCGACCAATTGCGCCGCCACCTGGCTCATTTCTTCAAAGCTTTCTTTCACCAAAACCAGCATGGCGCACCTCCCTCAACAATAATTCACACTTCGTAACTGTCCAGCGAAGCTTCGCCTCAAACCGACGAGTGTCTAGAGTTCTTTATTTTTTCCAACGGATAGATAAAGACCAACGGATGAGCGCCGGCAATAATCTGTTGGAAACTTCGCCCACGGAATCAGAACTCCCACGGAATGGGCATCGTGTTTGAGACGAGTCTTTGTTTGATCAGCGTTATATTTCAAAAGAACGGTTTGCGCTTGTTCTGTTTGACAGTTAGATTGGATTGACCTTCTTTATCTTGCTTGCGTCTCACTTTGCCGAGTGTGACCTATGCCAACCGTTCATGAAATACTCCCAGGCAAAATTACATTAGACATCGAATGCGTCGATCGTGTTTACTTGAATGGTTACGTCAAGTTTCTTCAAATGCCTGGTGGCGTCATCAATTTTATTTGCCGACAGTTTGGCTGGCCCATTCCTTCTCCCAAAGGCATGTATCAAATGTCAGACCAATTTCGCCAAGCCGTCGAACAGTATGCCCTAGCACAGGGTTTGAAAATCTACACCTTTAGCAAAGGCGAAGATAAAGATGAAGTGGCGCGTCAACACGCCGAACATCTCAAAACCAAGCACGGTGTGGTTTTGATTGGTAAGGCCCAAGAGAAAGCCAGCACCTATGGCGCTCGTCGCGAGGACCACGGCAAGAGAGTCTGGTTCAAATATTTTCGTCGTACGGTGAATGTGATCCATTACTATTTCTATATCATGGATCAAGATTTTGGCCTGATCTTCATCAAAGTTTGTACCTACTTTCCATTTGAAGTCAAAGTCTGCTTCAATGGCCATGAAAGGGCCAAACAACAATTGCGCAAAGCGCGCATCACCTTCGAGCCCTTGAGTAACGGCTTCGCTAGTTGCGAAGCTCCGCAACGTTTACAGGAAATTTGTGACCAATTAAATCAGGAAAAGATTCAGGCGCTTTTCGATCACTGGATCGACCAATTGC
Source organism: bacterium (assembly GCA_044869275.1). Taxonomy (GTDB): domain Bacteria; phylum Zhuqueibacterota; class Zhuqueibacteria; order Zhuqueibacterales; family Zhuqueibacteraceae; genus JBIOXB01. The sequence goes on along the minus strand of JBIOXB010000010.1, from coordinate 972 downwards.
CTTGGCCGCTCACCGCGAAACAACGCGCGGCCGGGTATCAACACCTATTGAGCATTTGGCAGATGGAAGTCAGCCGCACACAGGTGTTTGCAGATGCGGAACAAGGGCGCGCCTTTGTCGAGAATCTCATTCGAGATAACCTCGATCTCGGCCGCCCGGACCGGATCAGCCTGATCTTTAATCGTCGGGTCACCAAAAGAACGCGCAGTGAGTTCTACACGCGCGTGCTTCGCAAAGGCGTTCTGCCCAGCATCAAGATTGGCTACAAGCATAGTGCGCTCAAACAGTACTTTAAAGACGGACGCGGTTTACGCACCGAAACCATGTTCAACAATCCCCGGGATTTTGATTGTCCACGCGGTCTCGTCCATTTCGATCGTTTGCAACAACTCGGACGACAAATCAATCGCCGCTTATTAGAGCAGGAGCGTATCCGACAAGATTGTTATGTCCCGATCGAGGACATCCGGCGATTGAGCCAGTCCACAGTTGGCCCCGATGGCCAACGCGCCTCCGCATTGCGCTTTGGTGATCGGCGCGTCATGGCGGTGTTCGCGGCTTTGATCAACTATTCGCATGTGCCAGGTGAACTCCGCAACAAAACCCTGCGCCCGATTGTCGCGCAACTGATAGGCGTTCCGCAATCCGAATACACCTGTGCGCAGATGTCTTATGATTTAAGACGCTTGCGACTGAAGGAGTTGGTTGAACGCCTTGCTCATTCTCAGAGTTACAGGCTAACGGAATTGGGTGCCAAAATCGCTACGTTCTTCGTTAAACTTTATGAGCGCCTATTTCGTCCGGGACTGGCGGCGCTCCTCCCCAAGCAACCGTTTCCATCGGACTTGGCTCAAGCGCTGAACAAAACTGCAAAGATCATCGATGAATGGATAAAACGCGCGATGATTGCAGTCCCAGCGACGGTCTAATAACTTGCTCTGTTTGTAAAGAATTTTGATTCCAAAATTCTCA
>JBIOXB010000009.1:0-31107 GCA_044869275.1 bacterium | reverse complement strand
TTTTCCTGGTAAAGTCAATTGGGAACTTTCGCCGGAAAATCCGCTTGACTTTTAGGGCAAAGATTGTAAATTGCCCGATTTGAAAAACATATGTTTAGTTGGCTTGCCTTTCATGAATAAACGCTTGGCTGTGGGAGTTCGAGATTCTTTGCCAATCAAGACCGGCTTTCGGACGGAGGCAAGGATTTGCCGCCTTCTTTCCGTTTTGTTCGCGCACCCTTGGGCCGCTTCCTTTTTTTCTACTCCTCTCTCCCGTGGTCAATGCCACAGACCGGACCAAGCTTTGCATCTCTTCACACTGAAAACGCTGCGGTAATTTTCGTGCAAACGATCCTTTTTTTCATGTTCGCTCTCATTGCCGTGGCCTCGGCGATCGCGATGGTCTTGCATCGCAATCCTGTGTATAGCGCAATTTTTTTGATCGTGACTTTGTTTGCGCTCGCGGGATTTTTCGTGCTGCTGAATGCGCCTTTCGTCGCTGCGGTGCACGTCATTGTTTATGCCGGCGCCATCATGGTGTTATTCCTCTTCGTCATTATGCTGCTCAACCTCAAGCGCGATCCCGCGCGCGAGCGTTTGAAAGTGGCGCGCCGCGCACTGGGTGTGGGTTTGGTTACGGTGTTTTTGATTGAAGTCGGTGCGTTGCTCGTTGCGGCTTTTCAGCTCGGCGGCGAGCATGTGGCGCGCGTGGGCCTCGGCCAGAATCTCGTGGGTGGCACCTCCGAAATCGGGCGCGCGTTGTTCACGACGTACTTGCTGCCGTTTGAGATCGCTTCCGTGCTTCTGCTGGTCGGCATCGTCGGCGCGGTGATTTTGGCGAAGCAAAGGTTGAGTTAGCAGATCGTGGATGGCGTCGCGAAGGTCGAGGAGGGAAGCTTGAAGATCGCAAAAAAAACAACGAAAGCAGCGCGTTTGCGAATGCGCGTGCTCGCTATTTCGATCATGGATCTTCAATTCTCGCTCTTCGATTTTGTCTCGAAATAAGCAGGAACTTTCATGCCGCTTTCTTATTATTTGATTCTGAGCGCGAGCCTGTTCGCCATCGGCGTGGCCGGCGTGTTGCTGCGCCGCAATGCCATCGTCATCTTTATGTCGATTGAATTGATGCTGAACGCGGTTAACCTGACGTTCGTGGCCTTTGCAGCGCAATGGCAAAATATCGAGGGCCAGATCTTTGTGTTTTTCGTGATGGTGGTGGCCGCCGCCGAAGTCGCGATCGGCCTGGCGCTGATGGTGGCAATTTTCCGCGTGCGCGAAACGGTTTTTGTCGATGAGCTTAATTTGATGAAGTGGTGATGAACGAATATCTTTGGACCATTCCTTTCTTTCCTCTTCTGGGCTTCGCGATCAACGGCTTGCTGGGCGCGCGTTTGAATGAAAAGACGGTCGGTTTGCTTGGCGCAGGCGCCGTTTTCGCCAGTTTTATTGCTGCTGCTTTCACCTTCTTTGATTTTATTGCCCTCGCGCCGGAATCCCGCGTGCTGATACAGAATCTCTACCGCTGGATGGCCGCCGGGAATTTTGTCGTCGAGGTGAGCTTTCGCCTGGACGCGCTCTCCATGCTCATGGTGCTCGTCGTCACCGGCGTGGGTTTTTTGATTCACGTGTATTCCATCGGCTACATGCACGGCGAGCGCGGCTTTTTTCGCTATTTCGCCTTTCTGAATCTCTTCACTTTCGCCATGTTGCTGCTGGTCATGGGCAACAATTTCCTGGTCATGTTCGTGGGCTGGGAGGGCGTGGGCCTGTGCTCGTATTTGCTCATCGGGTTTTATTACGACCGCATCTTCGATGAAGCCACGGGCATGACGTGCGCGCAAGCCGGCAGCAAGGCGTTCATTGTCAATCGCATCGGCGATTTCGGTTTTCTGCTCGGCATGTTTTTGATCTTCGACAGTTTCGGCTCGCTGGATTACGACGCCGTCTTCCAGCAGGCGAGCATGGGCATTTCTTCCGAGCTGGCCACCGGCATTTGCCTCTTGTTGTTCGTCGGTGCCACGGGTAAATCCGCGCAATTGCCGCTCTATGTTTGGCTTCCGGATGCCATGGCCGGCCCCACGCCCGTGTCCGCTTTGATTCACGCGGCCACCATGGTTACTGCCGGCGTTTATATGGTGTCGCGCTGCAGCGTGCTCTTTTTGCAGACCGGTCTGGCGCTGACCGTGGTCGCGGCGATCGGAGTGGTGACCGCGCTCTTCGCGGCAACGATGGCGCTCACCGCCATCGATATCAAGAAAGTGCTCGCGTATTCCACCATCAGCCAGCTCGGGTACATGTTTCTCGCCTGCGGCGTGGGCGCTTTTGGCGCGGGTATTTTCCATTTGATGACACACGCGTTCTTCAAAGCCCTACTCTTCCTGGGTGCGGGCAGCGTCATGCACGCGCTCAGCGGCGAAACGCGCCTCACCAAAATGGGCGATCTCAAGAAACACCTGCCGCTCACGCACAAAACTTTCCTCATCGGCGGCCTGGCCATATCCGGCATTCCGTTTTTCTCCGGCTTTTTCTCGAAAGATGAAATCTTAGTGAGAGCATTGATCAGCCCGCACGGCTCGCCCGTTTTTTACGTCCTGGCACTGCTCACCGCCGGCCTGACCGCCTTTTACATGTTCCGCGTGATCTTCATGACATTCCACGGCACTTCGCGCGTCGATCCGATGGTGATGAACCATGTGCACGAGTCGCCCAAGCTCATGACCGTGCCGCTCCTCATTCTCGCCTTTTTTTCCGCTGTTGGCGGCTTCGTCGGCATTCCACATTTTTTTAATAAGATTGAAGAATTCTTGGAGCCTGTGTTTGCGCTTTACCGCCCGCCCGGCGGCCACGAGCTTGGCCACGCTGGCCTGGGCTTGGAATTGGGTTTAATGGTCTTGTCCGTCGCCGTCGCGGCGTTGGGTATCTGGGCGGCACGGAAAATCTATCTCGAGCGGCCCAATCTTCCCGAGCAGTGGGCCGCGAAATTCAAGGGCTATTATCAGTTGCTCGTGCACAAATACTATATTGACGAAATCTATGACGCGCTTTTCGTCCGCCCGATTTATCGCTTGTCCGAAGGTTTCTTGTGGAAGATCTTCGATGTTAAAGTCATCGACGGTTTCGTGAATGCCCTGCCGCGCGTCTTCGACAAGAGCGCGGCCGTCCTGCGGCGCTGGCAGACCGGCATCGTGCAGAACTATGCGGTTTCGATTTTGATTGGATTGATTTTGGTGCTGGGTTATCTCATGATGAGGTGATGAAATCAAGTGAAAGACGCGAAACGTGAGGCGTAAACCGCACAGAGCAATTGCCTGAACTGGAATGTATGCCCGAAAACTTGCCAATACTCTCTCTGTTAATCATCATCCCCGTTGCTGGTGCGGCGTTGGTGAGCCTGGTGCCAAGGGACCATCCCGGCCTGATGCGCCTGCTGGCGCTGGGCACCAGCGTGGTTGCCTTTATCGTGAGCCTGCCGCTGTTCTTCGGTTTCGATGGCGCGCTCACGGCCTTTCAATTTGAAGAACAATACGAGTGGATTCCGGCGCTGCGCTCGACCTATCATCTCGGCGTCGATGGGCTGAGCTTGCTCATGGTTTTGCTCACGACTCTGCTTTCGCCGCTGGTGCTCCTGTCCTCGTGGGACAACATCAAGCGCAGCGTGAAAGGGTATCTCGTCTCCATGCTGCTCTTGGAATGCGGCATGATTGGCGTGTTTGTCGCGCTCGATTTGCTGCTGTTTTACGTGTTCTGGGAAGTGATGCTGATTCCAATGTATTTCATTATCGGTGTGTGGGGCGGCGAGCGGCGCGTATATGCGGCGGTGAAATTCTTTATCTATACGATGGTGGGCAGCCTGCTGATGCTGGTGGCGATCTTGTTCATTTATTTTTACTACGGCCGCGTGACCGGCACATTGACTTTTGATTACGTCCAAATCCGCGATCTGCTTTTCCCGGCGGACTATCAAAACTGGCTCTTTCTCGCTTTCGCATTGTCCTTCGCGATCAAAGTGCCGATGTTTCCATTTCACACCTGGCTGCCCGACGCCCACGTGGAAGCGCCCACCGGCGGCTCGGTGATCCTGGCCGGCGTGCTGTTGAAAATGGGAACCTATGGCTTTCTGCGTTACTGTCTTCCGCTCTTCCCCAACGCCACGCTCGGATTTGCGCCTCTCATTTCGATTCTCGCCATCATCGGCATCATTTATGGCGCCTGGGTCGCCATGGTGCAACCCGATCTCAAGAAACTGGTCGCCTATTCTTCGGTGAGCCATCTCGGCTTCGTGATGCTCGGCATTTTCACGCTCACCCCGCAAGGCCTCCAGGGCGGCTTGATCCAGATGGTCAATCACGGCCTGTCCACCGGCGCGCTCTTCATGATCGTCGGCATGATTTACGACCGGCGGCACACGCGCATGATCGCCGACTTCGGCGGCCTCGCGCGCCAACTCCCGATTTTTACCACGTTCTTTATGATTGCGACGTTGGCCTCCATCGGCCTGCCCGGTTTGAATGGCTTCGTCGGCGAGCTGCTCGTGCTCCTGGGCACGTTTGTGAAGAATCCGTGGTACGCCGTTTTCGCGGCCACCGGCGTGATCTTCGCCGCAGTTTATATGTTGTGGATGTTCCAGCGTGTCATGTTCGGCAAGCTGGATAAGGAAGAAAACGCCAGCCTCAGCGATCTCAATTGGCGCGAAGTGCTGGTGTTGGCGCCGGTTACCGCCATGATGATTTTGATGGGCGTGTGGGCGCAGCCGTTCTTGGGCAAGATGGAAACTTCCGTGAATACGCTGATTCAAAACGTGCAGTACCGCGCCACCAAAGTGCAAGATGCGCCCAAGCTCGAGCCTTACGGCAGCACGGCTATTGGAGAAAATCCCCCATCACCGGTGCCGGTCCATGCCGCCGCTCCCTAAAGCAAGGACGACGGGCTTGCACAATCGCATAACGCGCATTGAGGCATACCCGGGGCGGTGTGAAGGCCACTTCTGCTGTTGTTTTGAAGGGATCTTTCTGCGAACTTGCAACGTTCCCGGCGCTCAATAAAGGTCCTTCCCGAATGACATGAGAGGGAAAACAAGCATGAAATTAACGGCATGACTTTTAACTGACAATGCATTCATGAATGATCTCGGCATCACTTCACAAGATTTTGTCAGCTTCGCGCCCACGCTGGTGCTCGCGGCATTGGGATTTCTCATATTGATGATTGGCATGCTCTTTCCGCGCATGTATCGCGAGACCCTGGCTGCGATCGTGTTGATTGGCTTCGCTGTGGTGGTGTTCATTACCATTCAAAACTGGAACGAGAGCGCGGCGCTTTTCAATGGCATGATTAGTGCCGACAAATTTACCGCCGGTTTTACCTGCCTCTTCATTATCTCCACTGGACTGACGCTGCTGCTGTCTCTCAATTCTCTCGAAGGCAGCTCTTTGCTGATCAGCGAGTTTTTCGCGCTCATTATCTTCGCTACTGTCGGCATGATCCTCATGGCCGCGAGCACGCATTTGCTCACCCTGTTTTTAGGCGTGGAAACCCTGTCGGTGTCTCTGTACATTCTTGCCGGTTTTCGCCGCGAGGACAAATTCTCGCTGGAGTCCTCCTTCAAGTATTTTCTGCTCGGCGCGTTCGCCAGCGGCTTTTTGCTTTACGGCATTGCCTTGGTCTATGGCAGCACGGGCAGCGCCAGTTTGAAGTCTTTGTCCGAAGCTCTGCGCGCCGGCCAGGCGATTTCGTTCCCGGCTTTGTTGACGACCGGTTTGGTGTTGATGGTGGTGGGCTTCGGCTTTAAGATCGCACTCGTGCCTTTTCATGCCTGGGCGCCCGATGTTTATCAGGGTGCGCCCACGCCCATTTCTGCGTTCATGGCCACCGGCTCCAAGGCTGCTGGCTTCGCCGCGCTCATGCGAGTCGCGCTCAATTCCGGTATGATGAACAATCTTGATTGGCAGCAAGTCTTTTGGGTCATTGCCGTCGCGACCATGACCCTGGGCAACATTGTGGCACTGCGCCAGGACAATGTCAAACGATTACTGGCCTACTCTTCGATTGCGCATGCCGGATATATTTTGGTGGGTATTCTGGCAAACAATGAATTGGGCAGCTCCGCGGTATTGTTTTACTTGTTGAGCTACACCTTCATGAATGGGGGCGCGTTCGGCGTGGTCGCCCTGATGTCGCGCGCCGAGGGCGAATCCGCCAATCTGCAAGATTTCCGCGGCCTGGCATATCGCCGTCCTTTCGCGGCGGTGGCCATGTCGATTTTCATGTTCTCGCTCGCCGGCATACCCATCACCGCCGGCTTTATGAGCAAGTTCTATGTCTTCCTCGCGGCGATGCAATCCGGCTATCTTTGGCTGGTGATTTTGGGCGTGATCAATTCCATGATCAGCTTGTATTATTATCTCGGCGTGGTCGTGACCATGTTCATGCACCAGCCGGAAGGCGAAGAGGCGAGTTTCGAGCCGCTGCCGGCTGTGGGCCTGGCTCTGTTGATCGCCGTTTTCGGCACCTTGCAGCTCGGGCTCTCGCCCGCGCGCTGGATGGAAACATTTCAGGATTTGGCAAGATCGGTGATGTAGAATTCAATGCCGCGGAAATTCGAGATTCCGTCGCACATTTCGAAGAAGGGATTCTTTGGAGGAAAAGCCAAGGAGAAAGTGCGGTTCGACTTTCTCCTTTGTGTTTTCCTGCAGCCTGGTTTTTTTTGGACGCAAAGGCACCGTGATCGAAGTGCCGTAGTGTGACCCAGCCTCAACCTATGACTTATGACGCTATGAAAACGCTTCATCAATTCATTCGCCTCATCCTCATGGCCGGCCTCTCTATTTCCGGGTGTTGCTCTGCCCATGGACAACAGCCTGCCAGCCAGCCTGGAGCCTTTTGGTTGCCAGGGACCACAGATGGTATTGGCGTTTCACGGTCCGAGACCAGCCCGGCTTCTGCGCCATGGCCCGGCAAAATTGATAATGCCAAGCTCGCCGAACGCGTGCGCCAAGAGTTTATGCATGCCTGGAATGCCTACAAGCAGTATGCCTGGGGGCATGACGCCCTGAAACCCTTGAGCAAGAGTTTTCAGGACTGGCATGCCGTCTCATTGCTCATGACGCCGGTCGATGCTTTGGATACCATGATGCTCATGGGATTCACCGAGGAGGCGGAAAAAACCAGGGAATTCGTGGTAAAGAATTTGTCGTTCGACCACGACCTCGAAGTGAAAAATTTTGAAGTCGTGATCCGGCTGCTCGGAGGGCTGCTCAGCAGTTATCAGCTCACCGGAGACCAGCGCTTGCTGGCGCTGGCGGATGATTTGGGAAACCGCTTGCTGCAGGCCTTCGATTCCTCGACCGGCATGCCATACATGTACGTGAACCTCAAAACCGGCGCCGTGCGCGGCGCCGTGACCAATCCCGCGGAAATTGGAACGTTGCTGGTCGAATTCGGCGCGCTCAGCAAATTGACCGGCAAGCCGATCTATTTTGACAAAGCCAAACGCGCGTTGGTCGAGTTGTACAACCGCCGCTCGCCTCTCGGCCTGGTGGGCACATGGATCAATATCGAAACCGGTGCGTGGACGGATTCTGCCAGCCACATCAGTGCGTGCATCGATTCCTATTACGAATACTTGCTCAAATGCTGGCGGCTGTTCGACGACAAAGATTGCGAACGGATGTGGCGTACGAGCATCGCGGCACTCAACCAATTTGTCGCGCATCAGGCGGACAACGGTTTCTGGTATGGCCGGGTACACATGCTCTCCGGTGCGCGTCTGGCAACAACGTTTGGCGCGCTGGACGCATTCTTTCCCGCAGTGCTGGCATTGTCCGGTGATCTCGAGCGCGCGCGACGGTTGCAGAAATCCAGCTTCAAAATGTGGACGGCCTTCGGCGTCGAGCCGGAAGAATTGGACTATGTCACGATGAAAGTGACCAACGGCGTGTATCATCTCCGGCCGGAAATCATGGAGTCGGCGTATTATCTCTATGTTCTCACCGCAGACTCGCGCTACCTCGAAATGGGCCGCACGTTCTTGGAGGACCTCGTGCGCTATTGCAAAACGGAAGCAGGCTACGCCGCACTGCAAAATGTTGAAACCAAGGAGAAGAGGGACGAGATGGAAAGTTTCTTTCTCGCGGAAACGTTGAAGTATCTTTACCTGCTCTTCGCCCCGCGCGAGACCCTCGATTTTTCGAAAGTGATTTTTAATACCGAGGCGCATCCCATACGAAGGAACTGGAAGCTTGCTGGAAAATGAAGACGTGGCAATATTAACCGGCAAAGCATCTTTTCGAAAATATCAGTAAGGGAATGGGACGCCTCAGCGGACGTGTTGAGGGCTTGACCCATGACCTTGCTTCATTCCGTAAAGAGACGGCACAAAAATTCGAAGAAACGATTCAGACTCTCCGTCAGGAAACGGCTCAGGAAATCCAAGCTCTCCGTCAGGAAACGACACAGCGCATTGATCAACAAGGGAGCGCTTTGCAAAAACAGATTTATGCTTTGGCCGACCAGATTGCTGCCAATGAAAGAAAAGATGAAAAGTTTCGCAGTGACATGCTGAAAGAGTATGAATTGTTCCATCAGGAAAAAGCCGCGCAGGGGGGCCGGCCAGGATCGCCTGCAAAGTGAGGTCAATCTGCTGCAGGAATCCGATCGCCGGCAGAACGCCGCCCTCCAAGCGTTAGATGCTCGAGTGACACGAATCGAATCTGCATAATTCCAAAACATAACTCTGCCCCGATGCTGTTTTCTCGGGCCGCCCAAACCTCAGTCACAGCCCTACCCAGGTTTTTGCCCTGCCGTTGACTTTATGCGCGTCAAAGCATATATTATAGGTGTATGACGCGACCACAGGACATCGGATGTCTGTTGATTCATGGCTTTACCAGTAGTCCCACCGAAATGAAGGGGCTTGCCGCCTCGCTTCGCGCCGAAGGTTTTCGCCTTCATCTTCCTATCCTGCCCGGGCATGCTTCCACGCCGGACGCGCTGTTGCAGGTTTCCCATCGCGACTGGCTGGATGCCGCCGAAAGTGCTTTTCGCCGCTTGCAAAGCGAGACGCAGAAACAAATCGTTATTGGCCTGTCTTTGGGCGGGGCTCTGGCTTTGCATTTGGCGGCCAATTTCGTATTTTCGGGTGTGGTGGCGCTGGCGCCCGCGCTGTGGGTGCCGAAGTGGAAAGAGTATGGCGCCTATCTGGTTGGGCCGATTCTCAAAACCCGGCGCAAGTGGCGCGGCCCGGATGTCAACGACGATCATGGCCGCGCCCAGCTGGACAGTTATCAAGAGTATCCTTATTCGGCATTGTACGAGGTTTTTAACTTGCAGCGCGTCGTGCGCAAAGAGCTGGCGCACATCCGCATGCCGGTGTTGGTGATTCATTCGCAGCAAGATCACGTTGTGCCCATCGACAATGTGCAATTTCTCACCGCGCGAGCGAATTCTGCTCAAGTGGAGGAAATGATCGTTGAGGAATCCTATCATGTGTTGACGGTCGATCGCGATCGGGAGCGCATTTTCCGGCGGTTTCACGAGTTCATTCAGAAAGTGCTTTGAAAACACTGCCGGTGAACGACATGAGACAGGCCTCTCCTCGCGGGGCGGCATGTTCCACAGGCTGATGATTGGCAAGGAAATGAGCGAAGACTCGAAAGACCAGAAGCAGCGCAAAGGCGGGTGGCGTGAACTCATGACGCTGCTGCCCTATTTGCAGAAATATCGCGGCCGCGTCGCGCTCGGCGTCCTTTTTATTTTCGCGACGAATGTTTTCAGCCTGTCCGCGCCGCGCGTGCTGCGGCTGGCGGTCGACAGTCTGCAGCAAAAGCTCACTTCCTCGCGCCTGCTTTATTTTGCCGGCCTGATCCTGCTCGTTTCCTTGGGCGAGGGTTTCTTCCGATTCTGGATGCGGCAAACCATCATCGTGGTGTCGCGCTTGATCGAATACGATTTGCGCAACGATTTTTTCGGCCATTTGCAGCGCCTGTCGCGGGGCTTCTATAACCGGCACAGCACTGGCGACTTGATGGCGCGCGCCACCAACGATCTCAACAGCGTGCGCACCGTGCTCGGCCCGGGCATCATGTACGCCTCCAACACCGTCGTGCTCGGCCTGGGCGCGTTTCTTTTCATGCTGAGCATGAACGTCAAGATGACTTTCATCGCGATGCTGATTCTGCCGGTGATGGCCGTCATCGTCAACCGCACCATGGGCAAGATCCACGCAATTTATGAGAAAATTCAGGAGCAGTTTTCAAAAATCACCACGCGCGTGCAGGAAAATCTGTCCGGCATTCGCGTGATCAAGTCCTATCTGCGCGAAGATTTCGAGATCGAGCAGTTCCGGCATCTCAATCGCGACTACATGCAAAAAAGCGTGTCCCTGGGAAAAGTCGAAGGCGTATTATGGGCGGGCATGGGTTTTCTTTCCGGCGCCGGCGCGCTGTTGTTGCTGTGGATCGGCGGCCTCGAGGTCATTCACGGCCGCTTGAGCTGGGGCGAATTCGTCGCGTTTTTCGCGTATCTGACCTTGTTGACCTGGCCGATGATCGCGCTAGGTTGGGTCATCAACGTCGTGCAACAAGGCACGGCATCGATGGGCCGGCTGAATCGCATTTTCGAAACGGTGCCGGAGATTCGCGACACGGCCATGACGGATCACGGCGTGCAGGAACTGCGCGGCGAGATCGAGTTTCAGAACGTGAGTTTTCGCTACAACGAAAACGCCTGGGCGCTGCGCCATCTCAATCTCAAAATTCCCGCAGGCATGACGCTGGCCCTCGTCGGGCATACCGGCAGTGGCAAATCGACGCTGGTGAATTTGATTCCGCGCTTGTTTGATCCGACGGAGGGAAGGATTTTGATCGATGGCATTGACCTCAAGAAAATTCCTGTACAAGTCCTGCGCCGCGAGATCGGCTGTGTGCCGCAAGAAACCTTTCTTTTTTCGGAAACGATTCGCGAGAACATTCTGTTTGGCACACAGAACGGCGACGGTGAATCCATGCAAGCGGCGGCAGTGATCGCGCGCGTCAAGGATGAGATTGAAGGTTTTTCCGAGCGCTACGAGACCTTGTTGGGCGAGCGCGGCATCAATCTTTCTGGCGGGCAGAAGCAACGCACCGCCATCGCCCGGGCGATCGTACGGCAGCCCCGCATTTTGATTCTTGACGATGCGCTCTCTTCGGTGGATACTTATACGGAGGACGAAATTCTGCGAGGCCTGCGCGGCGTGATGCGCGAGCGCACCAGCATCATCATCTCGCATCGCGTTTCCACCGTGCGCGACGCGGATTTGATCGTGGTTTTGAAAGACGGCAGCATCGTGGAAAAAGGCACGCATGAGCTGCTCATGCAGAAAGATGGTTACTATGCGGAGTTGAGCCGCAAGCAGCAATTGGAAGAAGACTTGGAAGCGCTTTGAAATTCAGCATGGGAGAAAATGATGCTGTTGCCGGCTATTTATGGATTTTTGTTTGCCGCTTGCTGGCCTGTCAGCGAGGTTGTCGATTTTTGGAAATACTGGGGCGACGGCAAAGGCGAGGTAGCGTCTTATCGCGTGATCGTACCGCGCTATGGTGAGTTGCGGGAGGGATGGTCAACGTTGGTTTTTGTGACAGAGGAAATCTCCCGCACCACGCGCATTAAAGTCGAATCTGGAGCGATTCCGTTACAGGATCGCGTGCCGGTGCTGAAACTGAATCGGGTGACGAAATTCACCACCGGCATTTACGACTATTCGCTGATGTCTTCCACTTTCAGCAGCGTTAACGCCGAGCTCGGCCGCCCCGCGTTTGAGCCCCTGAAAATCTCGTTTTCCGGGCAGGAATGGTGCGGCCACGTCTTCCAAATGCTGATGCCGCAGCGCGACCAAGCCGAGTTGACACTGCACAGTTATTTTGAAAGCGAGGGCGAGCAAAGGCGTCAGCTCCGAATTCCGGAAAATGCCGCGTTCGAGGACAATCTGCCGGTCTGGATTCGCGAGCTCGATGGTGAGAAATTGGCAGCGCATCAAAGGCGCGATCTCCAAATTCTGCCCAGCGCCTGGGCGGTGCGCGCGGCGCATCGGGAAATTGCATTCCAGCCGGGTTGGATCATGAAGGAGGAGGGCGAAACCATAGAAACTGAGGGAGACAACGCGTCGACGTGGCGCTGGACTTGGCAGGTGGACAATCGCACAGAAAAGTATTGGGTGGAGAAAAAATATCCGCATCGTATCCTGAAATGGCAATCCAGCGATGGCGGCAAGGGAGAGTTGATCAAATCTCTGCGCTTGCCGTATTGGCAATTGCATGGCAATTCGGATGCGCCCTATCGCGTCCAGCTCGGTATTCCGAGATAGGAAAGGAGACTGGGAGACTGGGAGACGGGGGACAGGGAGACGGGGGGACAGGGAGACTGCGGGACGGGGGGACGGGGAGACAAGAAATGCCCAACTGTTCACTGTACACTGATCGCTGAATATTGGATATGGCTGCTCACGAGGAAGAACAATTTTCAAAAACGTACGACGCCGCATTGATGCGGCGCCTGCTGAAGTATATCCGGCCGATCTACCGCTATATGTTGGTTGGCGTCGTGCTGCTGCTGCTGAACAGCGGCGCTTCCGTGGTTGGGCCGATTCTCACCAAAATCGGCATCGACAAATACATCGCCAATAAAGACGCCAGCGGGCTGGCCACCATCAGCCTGCTGTATTTGAGCGTGCTGATTGCCGGTTTTTTGGTCAATTACGCGCGCACTGTTCTGATGGAATGGATCGGCCAGCGTGTGATGTACGATTTGCGTGTGGAGATTTTTTCTCACTTGCAGCGCTTGCCGCTGGCGTTCTTCGATCGCAACCCCGTCGGCCGTTTGATGACGCGGGTCACCAACGATGTGCAGGCGCTGAACGAATTGTTCACTTCCGGCCTGGTGGCGGTGTTCGGTGATTTTTTCATGCTCGGCGGCATCATTATCGCGATGCTCAATTTGAACTGGCAGCTCACGCTGGCGACGCTGGCCACCGTGCCCCTGCTGTTCGCGGCCACGGTGGTTTTCAAAAACAAGGTGCGCCACGCCGAGCGCTTGATTCGCGAGCGCATCGCCAAAATCAATGCTTTTCTGCAAGAAAACCTCACCGGCATGGCGGTCGTGCAGCTTTTCAATCGCGAGGCCGAAAATTTTAAGCGCTTTGATCAAAAGAATCGCGATCATCTCGAAGCGTATCGCAAGACGATTTTTTATTACGCCGTGTTCTATCCGGTGGTGGAATTCATCGGCGCGCTGGCGGTGGCCTCGATCATTTGGTATGGCGGCGGGCAGGTGGTGGCGAACCAGCTGTCTTTCGGCGCGCTGGTGGCATTTATCATGTACGTCGAGATGTTCTTTCATCCCATCAGCGATCTCGCCGAAAAATACGGCATTTTGCAGACCGCGATGGCCAGCTCCGAACGGATTTTTAGACTGTTGGATGAGAAAGACGAACTGGCGGAAGCCGGACCAAAGCCGCCCGGCGCCCTCTCCCCGATTGCACCAGCCGGCGCTCGTTGGGCGAGGGGCGAGATCGAATTTCACAACGTGGAATTCGGTTATCGCCCGGAAGAAAAAGTGATCAAGGATGTTTCTTTCAAAATCTCACCGGGAGAAACCGTCGCCATCGTGGGCGCGACCGGCTCGGGCAAAACCACCATGATCAGCCTGTTACTGCGTTTTTATGCGCCCCAGCAAGGCCGGATTACGATCGATGGCCGGGACATTCATGCCCTGCCGCTGTATACCGTGCGCAGCCAAATGGGATTGGTGTTGCAAGACGTCTTTCTGTTCGCCGACAGCATCGAAGAAAACATCCGCCTCGGCAATCATGCGATTTCTTCCCCACAAGTGCGGCGCGCGGCGGGAGAGGTGAACGCGCTGCGTTTCATCGAAAAACTGCCCAAGGGCTTTCAAGATCCGGTGATCGAGCGCGGCAACAACCTTTCCGTGGGGCAAAAACAGCTCATCGCTTTCGCGCGCGCGCTGGCTTACGATCCGCCCGTTCTCATTCTGGACGAGGCCACTTCCAGCGTCGATACCGAAACGGAATTGCTCATTCAAGAGGCGCTGCAACGGCTCATGAAAAACCGGACCTCTCTCATCATCGCGCACCGGCTTTCGACCATCCAGCACGCTGATCGCATCATGGTCATGCACAAAGGCTGCCTGCGCGAGCTGGGCACGCACGAAGAATTGCTGGCGCAGCGCGGCATTTATTACCGCCTCTATCAATTGCAATTTGCCGTGCAGGAGAGAATGGAACAAAAGCTGGCAGGATAAAATGAAACGCCACGACGTTCCTCTAATACGGAGCGCGTGGCGTTTCTCGTGAGGAGGGAGTTATGGCTTTTTAGGCGCGCACGAATTTGCGCACGCGGTGGAAAGACGGGCAATCGAGGCGATAAAAATAGATGCCTTGGTTGGCCGCATGGCCGTGATTGTCGTTGCCGTCCCACAAGGCCTGATGCTCGCCTGCCGGCAGGTGGCCGGTGAGCAGTAACCGCACTTCTTTTCCCTTCAAATTGTAAATCGCCAGACGCACAGGAGAAGTGTCTGGCAAAGCAAAGCGAACTCGATGCATAATGTTCCCTATGAACTTCGCCTGACCCTTCCTTGGGTCGTCGCTTGATCTTCCGAAATCGTGCCAAAAAATACCCGCCGGTGGTTGCATTTGCGTAAATAACTTTTCCTCTGGCGAACGTCTCGAGTTGCGCCGAAGATTTCGCTTGATAGTCATCGAATTCTTAATTAGAATCATTGCGCACAGCAGTCGCGGTGCCGTGTCACTTCAGCTATACACCAGGCTGATAGCCTTTCAAAATTAGGTCATGAGCTCTTCATGCAAAGATTGTGGATCATGTGGTTGGTGCTCTGCACCTCGGCGCTGGCGCAGGAAGCGGCGGATTCTTCCGCCGTTGATGTTACAACGCTAAGCGCGATTCGCCGCGAATTGGCGTGTTATTGTGGCTGCGGCATGACCGTGCAGGATTGTTTGGGCGGCATGGTGTGCAGCGAATCACGCGCGCTCAGCCGGGAAGTCTCACAATTCATGCAGCAGGGCAAAAGCCGCGATCAGATTTTGCAGGCCATGTCTGCCAAATACGGGGAACGCATTCTCTCGGCGCCGACCAAGCAGGGGTTCAATCTCATGGCCTGGGTCCTGCCGTTCCTGGCGTTGGCCTTGGGTGGCATCGTGGTTGCCGTCGTGGTCAGGCGCTGGCGCCGGCAAAGCCTTTCTCCGGCGCTTCCCCCCGCGCGGAATGCCGGAGCCGGAAGCACAGACGTTTATGGCTCGCGCTTCGAAGACGAATTTCGCAAATTCCAAAGTTGAGGCGAAGGATCATGATTGAAATCATCGGCACGGCGCTGGCGATCGTGGCCGCGGTGATCATCAGTTATCCACTCTGGCAAAAAGCGCAGCGCAAAGTGAGTTTTGCGTTGAATCACCAAAGCGAGGAATGGCAGGCGCGCAAAGCGGAAATCTATGCGGCGATTCGCGACATCGAGCTGGATTATCGCATGGGCAAGCTTTCAGAGGAGGATTATGAAGCACTGCGCGACCAGTACAAAAACGAAGCCATTGAGATCATGAAAAAATTGGACAGCCTGGCGCCGCGCGCCGCGGCGGTCAGAAAGACTCCGGCGCAGCCGAACACGCGCTTCTGCCATCAATGCGGCCAGGCGGTCACGGGTGCCGATCACTACTGCAGCGTCTGTGGAGCAAAACTCGCATGAGCGCCACGACGCCCGGCGCAGACACACCGGCAGTTGAAGTTCGTGATTTGGTCAAACGCTTCGGAAGCTTTTACGCGCTGCGGGGCCTCTCTCTCCAAATCCCAGCAGGCGAATGCTTGACGATTTACGGCCCCAATGGCGCGGGCAAAACGACTTTTCTGCGTATCCTTTCCGCGATTTCCCGCCCCAGCAGTGGTGAAGTCTTCATCGACGGCATGGCGGTGCAAACGCAACCGCTGGCCGTGCGGCGACGGCTCGGGGTGATCGGCCACCAGACCTTTTTGTACGACGATCTCTCCGCGGCGGAGAACTTATTGTTTTATGCGCGCCTTTACGATCTCGACCGGCCGCATGATCGTGCCCGGGCCGCGCTCGCTGAAGTCGGCTTGGAAAAAAGAGCCGGCGACCGCGTGCGTTCCTTCTCGCGCGGCATGCAGCAGCGCCTGGCGATCGCGCGGGCGAGGCTGCACATGCCGAGCATTCTTTTTCTGGATGAGCCTTATTCCGGTCTCGACCAGCACGCGGCCATGATGCTGACGAGCTGGCTGCAAAAGCTGCGCGAGCAGCGCCGCACGATTTTGTTGGTGACGCATGACTTGGCGCAAGGCCTGGCGCTCGCCGATCGTCTCATGATTCTCGTGAGCGGCCGCATGGTCTGGCAGGAACGCGCGACCCAGATCGACGCGCTGCGTTTGCAGGCCGTGTATTTCGATTTGGTTTCGCAGGGAGGGCGATGAACGCGGCGGCAAAAATTCGAGCTTTGGTTTGGAAGGATTTGCTGGCCGAGTTTCGCACCAAAGAGCTGATCTCTTCCATGCTCATGTTCGCGCTCATTGTGGTGGTGATTTTTGCTTTCACCTTTGAAACCGGCAGCACGGCCACGCGCGAAGCCAGCCCGGGCATTCTCTGGGTGGCGTTCACTTTCGCCAGTGTTTTGGGATTGCATCGCGCGATGTTGCAGGAAGTGGAGCGCGGCGGGTTGCACGGCCTGATGCTCGCTCCGATCGATCGCGGGCTGATTTATCTGGCGAAAGCGTGCAGCAATATTATTTTCATTTCGCTGATCGAAATTCCGACGTTCATTTTGTTTGCGATTTTTTTCAATCTCGATCTCACCCTGGGACTGGGCAAGCTCGCGGTCGTTTTTCTGCTGGGCACCATCGGTTTTGCCGCGGTCGGCACGTTGTTCAGCGCGATCTCCGTCAACACCAAAACCCGCGAGATCATGCTGCCCATTTTGCTTTTTCCGGTGCAGATTCCGGTGATTCTTTCTGCCGTGCACGCCTCCGCTGCCGCCCTCGCCGGACGAGACTGGGGTGATATCAGCGGCTGGCTGAAAATTCTGGTGGCATTCGATTTGATCTTTATTCTGGTGTGTTGGGTGACTTTTGAATATGTGTTGGAAGAATGACATACTGGGAAAGAGCTGAACCTTCACTAGATGAGTTTATGTCTGACAAGACTTCTACATTTCAAGCCGCGACGATAGTTTCTGAACAACTCCCCGCCGCCGCTACACTTTCGCGCTGGACCAACGTTTTCGGTGTGCTCGTCGCGGTTCTGATGTTCGTGAACCTGTACAATATTTTTGTTTACGTGCCAACGGAAAGCAGCATGGGCATCGTGCAGCGCATTTTCTATTTCCACGCGCCCTCGGCAATCACGGCTTTTGTCGCCTTCACGGTGACCTTCGTTTATAGCATTCTCTTTTTGGCGAAGCAGCGGTTGTGGCCCGACCGCGTGGCCTACTGCGCCGCCGAAGTCGGTGTGCTGCTCACCACCGTGGTTCTGACCACCGGGCCAATTTGGGCGCGGCCGGTGTGGAACACTTGGTGGTCCTGGGATCCGCGCTTGACCACGACGCTGGTGTTGTGGTTCATCTATGCGGGTTATTTGATGCTGCGCAACTTCACCGGCGAGGAGCAGCGCGGCGCGCGCTTCGCTGCGGTGTTCGCCATCGTCGGATTCGTAGACGTGCCGATCGTGTACATGGCCAACCGGTTGTGGCGCACGCTGCATCCGCAGCCCGTGATTCTGGGCGGCAGTGGTTCCGGCTTGGAGCCGGCCATGCGTTTTGCTTTCCTGTTCAGTATCGTGACTTTCATCTGTCTTTTCGTATTTTTGTTGTTGCTGCGTTTGCGGCTGGAACGCACGCGCCTGGAGGCTGAGAATCTCAAGCACGAAATGGCTTTCGCATCTGAGTGATTTTTCCGGAGAACGAAGAAATGATGTGGATGCTCACGCTGGCGAATTTTCTTGGTGGTCTGTACTGGAGGCTGCAAACTTCCGGGGGCAATCCCAACAAGAATATGAATTTTCTGTTTGCCGGATTCCTCGTGGTTTGGACGCTGCTCTTGGGTTACATTTTCAGCATGGTTCGCCGCCAAAAGCGGCTGGAAGCGGAAATCGAAATGCTCAAGCAGATGAAGCAGGAGAAGTGATACGATCACTCCTCTCCCCGCCTCGTGGGCACCCCGTCGTGCCCGCTTTCATGCCGAGGCCGCTTCCCGCTCTTGTCGATTTCCGTATGCGATTATTGCTGCCGTAAGCGCCATCCCGCCAATGCCGCATGACAGTGACAGCGCACCTAGACCGCGTGCGCTTTCGAATCATTTCAACCAGAATTACCAATTTGTCATCCCGCCTTCGCTTTGGAAATTACCGCCAAGAATTTTCGCTCTTCATAATCGATAAATTCCCATCAAAAATAACTCCAGCGTGATGGGCATGGATGTTGCAATCTCGAGTGTGGAAGTGCGATGGATGCGCAAACGCGCGAATCACTTCTCGTTATACAAATAAAAAAAATCGGTTAAGGACAACCGCCGGGCACGTGGCACGTATTGTGGTGCCTTGCAGGAACAAGAGGAGCTTGCATCATGGAAGTCATCATCAATTGGCTGATCTCCGGGTATATCGTGGGAATCACCTGCATGTCGTATTTCATCATTAAATCCTGGATTCTGGTTTCACCGGCGCAAGGACGCGGTGCGGAAGAGCAAGAATCCGATTTGAACTGGCTGGGCATGGCCCTGGTCAGCACGAGCATTTCGCTGGCGTGGAGTTTCCTCGGCGCGGGACTCTCGCTTTTGCTGCAGAACGATGTTCTGCACGTACAGCTTGCCCTGCTCGCCATGCTGGCCGTTGCGCTGGTGTTTGTGTCGATGAAGAACCATCGCAAACTGGACAAGGTCGCCTTGCATGCCATTGTTTTTCTGGGCCTGGCGTTGTTGATTCCACGTTTCTTTTAAGATTCACCAAGAGGAGCGAATCGCGCGAGCTGAGGAAAGGACTTCCGCTCGCGCGCAGCGCTTCCGACTTTGCTTCCTGACCTGCCCACAATCATGCTCCCGCCGCAGCTGGGCGGCTGTTCATGCAAATGATAACATAATCTCGCACCCACTTCTCCTTCTTTTCCGGCACTTCCTCTTCGACGATTCTCGATTTTCCTTTCGGCATTTATTCTTGCGACTTTTTTGCACAACCCGTATATTGACCAGGTGCTTTTTCAAAAAACTTTCTTTCAAGCCATGACACCCGCTCACACCCTGCAGGAATTACATCAACCACATCCCTTGTCGCGTGTGCAAATCGAGCATTTTCGCGCGCACGGTTTTGTCAAATTGAGGAATGTCTTGCCGCCGGAGCTGCTGGCTTATTATGGCCGGGAGATCACGGCGCAAGTGCTGCGTCTGAACACGCTGCACAAGCCCATGTCCGAGCGTACGACGTACGAGCGGGCTTTTTTGCAGATCATGAATTTGTGGCGGCAGAGTGAAATCGCAAAGGAGTTTTGTTTCAGCAAACGGCTGGCACGTCTCGCGGCGGAATTGCTGGGTGTGTCCGGCGTGCGCTTGTATCACGATCAAGCCTTGTACAAAGAGCCGGGCGGCGGCATCACGCCCTGGCATGCAGATCAATTCTATTGGCCATTGAGCAACGACAACACCTGCACCGTTTGGATTCCGCTGCAGGACACGCCGCTGGCGCTCGGTCCGCTTGCTTTCAGCTCGGGCAGCCACAAACTCGATTTCGGCCGGCATCTGGCCATCAGTGACGAAAGCGAAGCACTTGTGCAAGCTGAATTGGAAAAGTATCGCCTGCCGTTGATTGAAGCGCCCTTTGAATTGGGAGAAGTGAGCTATCACTACGGTTGGACGTTTCATCGCGCGGGCGAGAACAAATCCAACGTGCCGCGCGCCGTGATGACGATTATTTATATGGAAGACGGCATGCGCCTGGCGCAGCCCAAGAATGACAACCAAATCGCGGACTGGGAAACCTGGATGCCCGGCGCGAAAGTTGGGGAGGTGGTGGATACGCCGCTGAACCCAGTGTTGTATTCTGCATGAGGCTCTTGCGCTTTTATCCCATCAAAAAATATCTCCAATGAAAAACATGCCCAGCCCAAAGCACGTGATGATCCTCGGCGTCGGCGCGTTTGCGCATGCCATGATGCGCATTCTTAAAGAGACGGGCGCGGAGGTGAGCTGTTATCTCACGCGCAACTACGGCCACTACGGCCCCTCGCTCGCCGGCGAAGTGTATCCCGCTTCCTATTTTCCCAATCCCTGCCGCTTTGTGCGCGACAAAGGGGTCGATCTGCTCGTGCCCATGTCCATTGATTGGGTACTGCAACCCTGGTCGGAAGAATTGCAGTCGCTCGGCGTTCCGATTTTTTGCGCACGCGGAGAAGCGATGCGGCTCGAGCGCGAGCGCGATTTTGCGCGCGAATTGTGCCAGCGCTACGGCGTTCCGTTTCCGCAAGCTTATGTCGCGCGCAACCGATTGGAAGCGGAGGCCATGGTCAAACAGGACCCGCGGCCGTTCGTGATCAAGAATCCGCTGTGCTCGCCCACCAGTCCAATTCACACCATTGTTTGTGAAAATGTCGAAGACACGCTCGGCTGGCTCGAACGCATCGATTATGCCGAAGGCGTTTTTCTTCAGGAATACGTTGGCCGCCGCGAGGCCGGCCACATCGCGCTGGTGAGCGGCGGCGAGATTCATTCGCTGGTCACAAATCAGGAATACAAGCGCGCGTTCAACGGCAACATGGGACCGGTGGCGGGGGCGCCGCTGGGCGGGCTCGCGGAAAAAGATCCGAACGATAAATACGGCTTGGCGAAGACGCTGCTGCATCCGCTGCTTCCCTGGTTTCGCGAAACCAATTTTCACGGCCCGGTGCAAGTCACGGCCGCGATGAAGGACGGCAAATGGCACGTGCTGGAATACAACGTGCGCATGGGCGTCACTTCCACGCAAATGATTCTGCGTTTTCTCCAGCATCCCCTTGCGGCCGTGTATCAGACCGCCGGCAATGAAAAATTCCGGCTCGATTTTCGCGAAGAGGTGCAATTCGGCTGCAATTTGACGCTGGCCGGATTTGGCTATCCCTACACCGCGATTCAAGGACCGTCATTGCCGGTGACGATGCAAGAATCTGCGACCTGCGACATTTGGTGGAATGAAGTCGCCGAAAACGCGCGCGGAAAACTAATTATGACCGGACATCGTATCGCCGATATTGTTGCCGTCGCCGCCAGGCTCGAAGATGCGATCACCCTGGCTTATGAGAATATTCGCAAGCTCAAATGTTTGAGCAGCTATTATCGCACGGACGTGGGCGCGAGCCTGTGGCCGCCGGGAGAAGAATAAAACCCGGAATGAGGGATTTGTGGATTGTTGGATTATTGCAAGCGCCCATCTGAAATCCTTGGAATGTCATTCCGTAGGAATCAGACTGTGTGAAAACTTGGGAATGCCGCACCCTGAGCTTGTCGAAGGGAGCTTGTCGAAAGGTGCTAAGTTCAAAAATCCGGCTTCGACAAGCTCAGCCTGCGTTGAAACCAAGCGTTTTCACACAGTCCGAATCTTGGTTGAACACGGCACCGCGCATGAATCGGGGTAATACGAAACATGCCAGATTCGCAGTGCAGGCTGTTGCAGAATGATTGGATATTGCCCTTGCGACGTATTATGTGTCGGGGAGAATTTGCGTGGACTCGTTGACCATGGTAGCGGCGGTTGCCGGCATACTTGCCTTTGTTTATGTTCTCATTATTGGTCAAAAGAGCATACCGGAATGGTGGCGGGAAAGAAATACACAGAAGAGCGGTAACAGCGAACAAATTCCAGCCGCATCCCTCGTTGCCGCTTCGTCGCGCACGATCCCTCACAACCTCCCGCATCGCAGTGACTTCGTCGGCCGCGAGAAAGAAAAGCGGCAGGTGCACGAAGCACTGAGTTCCCGTTCCTATATCATCATGATCGATGGCATTGGCGGCATCGGCAAAACCTGCCTGGCCCTGGAAGTTTTGCACGAATGCTTGCGCGCAAGCCAAGATTCCAAGCCGGAATCCGGCAGCATTCATAAGTTTGAGGCTTTCATCTGGACCTCTGCCAAAGATCGCGAACTGATTATCAACGATGTCCTCGATGTCATCGCACATGCGCTGGACTATCCTTTTCTCACGCAATTGCCTCTCTCCGAGAAACGCCACGAAATCGTCAAACGATTGCAAGAGAAACCTTGTTTGCTGGTCGTCGATAATTTTGAAACCGTGACGGATGATGCGGTGCAGGACTTTGTTCTGAATCTGCCGGAGCCCAGCAAATGCCTGATCACGAGCCGGACGCAAAGCCTTCGTCAAGCCCGCGCGGTCTCGTTGCGCGGCTTGACAACAGAGGAAACACTGCTTCTGATTGAAAATGAAGGGGAACGTCTAGGGCTCGAGCTGAAAGCCCTCACGGCGAATCAAACAAATTTTCGCCGTTTCTATGAGGCGACCGGTGGCGCCCCTCTCGCCATCAAATGGTCGATCGGCCAAATCCGGCAGCGTGGACAGACCATCGACGGTGTGCTGAACGGCCTGTATGGCGCTCACGGTGATATTTTTGTGTTCATTTTTGACCGGGCTTGGTCGTTACTATCGCACCCTGCAAGAAAGATCCTGCTGATTATGCCCATTTTTGCTTCTTCGGCTTCGAAAGCTTCACTTGCTGCGGCCAGCGAACTTCAAGGATGGGATTTGGATGAGGGGCTTGGTCAATTAATTGAATTGTGGCTACTGGAAGCGAGCGAAAAACTAGATGAATCCAAACGGCGATATAGCCTGCATCCCTTGACAAGGTTTTTTGCACAGCATCGGCTGGATTGAGTTCAACAGTGGAAACAAGGAAAAGGGAGAAGCTTTCATTCAAGAAGGATTGAAAATATTCGAGCAGCTTGAAGACTCGTTAAGGATCATGTGGGCATTGCTTAATTTGGGTACAGTATTGCGCTTTCAAGGAGATCTTGATCAAGCTAGGCGATGTTATGAAAGAGGCATGCAACTGGCCAAATCTTCAAATGACGAACTAGCCATCGCGAGTTTCAAAAGAGGGCTAGCGATGATAGCCGCAGATGAGGGAAGACTTATAGAAGCCAAGGATGGATTAGAAGCGATCATACCCATTCTGCGAGAGCAAAACCAATTAATTTTGGCCGGGGCCTTAGGGAACCTTGCAGTCGTCAATCATAGGCTTGGAAGGTTCGAAGCCGCATTTGATATAGGCCATGAAGGGCTGGAATTGGCGAGAGAAATGAAAAAATGGTATACATTTCGCTGGATTCTGAAAGCTCTTGCTGAAACGGAATTCGAACGGTCTAACTATGAATCATCTCTGTCATTTGCGCAACAAGCTTTGGAATTTTCTGAACGATTCGGATTATTTTCGGCAGAAATTGAAGAACTGAAAACGCTCATTCAAGCATCTCAGAAAAGACTATCCTTATGAAGTCAATAGTCGTGTAACAAATTAAAGCTTGCAGAGAATGCGGCCATCCAGTATTTTGAGAATGAACAATTTCTACATGCACAAAATCCCAAACACATCTGCCAGGAAAACGGAAAGCCAATTCTGCCGGAGCTGTGCGATGTTTGCCGAGAAGGGGTTGAGATGTGACGGAAGATCAGAAAGCTCTGCTGCGTAAGGCGCACGAAAGCGCTGCCGCAGCAAGCTGGTTTCTCGAACGCCAGTTTTCCGATCACGCTGCTTCCCGTGCGCTTGGGCCTCGCTTCGTCATCCTGAATCAGTAAGAAAAGTCCCGTCATGCTTGAACTATCGAGCCCCCAGTCTCCTGCGTTTCATCTTGAAAAAGATTCAGCGCTTGAAAAGTTAGCCACGCTGCTCTGGGGCGTCCACCAGCAAATTCGCGCCGGCGTGCGACATGCGCTCATACAAAAATCCTCGGCCGATTTGTCCACAGTTGCCGCGGAAACGCAAGTCGACACTTTGTTTCGCATCGATGAAATCGCGGAGCAAAGCCTGTTTGAATATCTCGACGAGCATGCCGCTGATGCTCCGCCGTTTTTATTGGTGGGTGAATTTGAGACGGGTGAGGCCATCGCCATCGGCTCAGGCGAACCGCGATTTCGCGTGCTGTTCGATCCCATCGACGGCACGCGCCTGTTGATGTATGCCAAAAACAGCGGCTGGATTCTCTCCGGCATTCTCCCCGAAAAAGGCGAAGACACCAGGCTGGGCGAAGTGCTATTCGCGCTACAAACCGAGATTCCGCTGCCGAAACATCTCTATGCGGAAACTTGTTGGGCCGTCCCCAAGCATGGCGCATTTTGTTTGCGCGAGAATTTGGTGACGGGTGCGCACGCCACGCGAAGTGTACACGCGCAAGCTTCCGCGGAATTGTTGCATGGGTTTGTATCTTTTGTAAACTTTTTCCCGCACGGCAAGATGACGATGGCGGCGTTGGAAGAGGAGTTTTTGCAACAGGCCCTGGCGCCTCACGCCGCCGCCGCCGCGCCGGTGTTCGAAGATCAGCATCTTTCCAGCGGCGGGCAATTGCACGCACTGTGGCAGGGGCAATTGAAAATGGTTGTGGATGTCAGGCCGCAACTGAATCGCCTTTGGCGCGAACAAAAAAGGCCGCCGGTTTTGTGCGCGCACCCATACGACCTGTCCACCTGGCTCATCGCGCATGAAGCCGGAGTCGTTGTGCTCTCGCCCAACGGCAAGCCATTCGATGGCCCGGCGGAGGCCGCGTCTGAAATTGGCTGGATCGGATTCGGCCACCGTGCGCTGGCCGAACGTTATGGTGGGCTGCTGCTTCAGACACTACAAAGCCGGGGCCTGATCTAATCTTTTTGAACGAGTTCTGCTGCGTTCTCTGAAAAAGCATGCTCTACAAACAAGCTTATCTTCTTTTGCTCGCCTGGTTCATCGCGCCGGCGAGCTTCGCACAAGTACCTGCCTCAGATTCCCTGCGCGTCAGTATTTATCAGGAGGAAGAAATTTCCACTCTCGACAGTATGCCTGAAGTTTTTCCGCGCCATCGCCCGGCGAGACTGGTGCTGAAATGTGAGAGCCGCATCCCCTCACGCGCCACGATTCTGCAAATCGCTGATTCGCTGGCAGCATTGCGGAAGCTGACGGGACTGCCTTACTATTCGCATACCGAAAAGGAGATGAAAACGCTGTTCAAAAACAGCGAAGTCCTCGCCCATCCACAGGCGCAAAAAGGCACAAACGATCCATTGTTCTGCGCGCTGCCCATGGATACGAGTTTCTACATTCGCCAAATCGACAACCGCCTCGGCACCATGATTTATCGCGTTCGCCTGCAGGCCAGTGATCAGCAGGTAACTTTCTTGGCGACGAACGTCGTCCCCATCGAAAAATTCGGCGTGCAGCTCGCAGAAATCGGCGATTGTATTTTGTTCATTGCAATTCAGAAACATGGCCACTACCTTAATTTCACCGCGTGGCAGTGGTTGCGCTTCAAAGGCGGATTGCTGGGTATTTTTCTGAAAAAAGAATCCTTTGTGAATCGTCTGAAAGCAGTTTCAGGATTCTACTTGAAAACCATGGCGATAAAATAAAGATAAGGGTAATCACTTTCTACGTGTTACACCTTACGCGTTACACTTTACACGTGTAAAGTGTAACGTGTAAATCAATCATCCAAACTCTTTCTGCAGCGTCATTCGGCAAAAACTCAAACGGAGGAGGAAGAATGGCCGACCCCAAGCACGAGCAACCTTACGTGCCCGCAGATAGCAACCTGCCCGAATTCACCTGGAGGGCCGTTCTGCTCGGCGTTTTGATGGCAGTGATTTTGGGTGCGGCCAATGCTTATCTCGGATTGAAAGCGGGTCAGACCGTTTCCGCCAGTTTTCCTGCCGCCGTCATCGCCATCGCTGCATTCCGTTTGATGCGTGGCAGCGTGTTGGAGCAAAACATCACGCGCACCGCGGCCTCGGTCGGCGAAGCGCTGGTGGCCGGCGCGATCTTCACCATTCCAGCATTCGTGATGGTCAACGTCGGCGGCGAGCGGCTGTGGACGGATTTCAACTATTGGGAGACCTCATTCATCCTGCTCATCGGCGGGGTGCTGGGAGTGCTGTTTATCGTCATTTTGCGCCGCACGCTCACGGTTGACGCCGGCCTGCCTTTTCCGGAAAGTCGCGCCTGCGCTGAAATCGTGAAAGCCGGACAGCAGGGCGAAAGTGGCGCGAAATATGTCTTCGGCACCCTCGGCTTTGGCATGCTGTTGCAAGTCTTCAAAGCGGACAACGGCCTCAAGCTTTTTCACGAAAGCTTTTCCGGTTTGATCCATCTGCCCAAATCACTCGTGCGCCATTTCGCTAGTGACCGCACGCCCATGGGCGAAGTGGCGCATACCGGCATAATTCCTTGGGCCTCGTTTGCCATTTCGCCGGCGCTGATCGGCGTGGGTTACGTCATTGGCCCGGAATTAGCGACGATCAATTTTGTCGGCGGTGTGCTCGCGTGGTTGGTGTTGATTCCGCTGATCCTTTTTGTCAATCCGGATTTGAGCATGCAACTTACAGTCGCCGGCCAGACGGCTCCGCTCGCGGACGTCATCAATTCGGTTTGGTACAATCACGTGCGCCCGATCGCTGTTGGCGCGATGCTCGTGGCCGCGGCCAAAACCATGTGGGGCTTGCGCAAATCTCTGGCTTCGGCGTTCCAAGGCGTGTTCAAGAAAGGCAGCACCGCGGCAAAGCCCTCGCGCCTCGAGCAGGATCTCGATCTGCGCGTGATCATGATCATTACGATTTTGCTCGCCATCCCGATGGCGGTGCTTTATTACTATTTCAGCCAAAGCGTGGTCGGCGCGATCGTCGCGGCCGTGGTCATGTTGGTCTTGGGATTCTTATTGTCCGCCGTCGGCGGCTATCTTGTCGGTCTCGTGGGAGGGTCGAATCAGCCGATCTCGGGCCTGACGCTTTCGACACTGATTATCGCGGCGTTGCTGATGGTGTTCTTCGGGGTGAGGGGCATGTCCGGTGTCGGCGCGGTACTGGGTGTGGCCGCGGTGGTGTGCTGCGCGTGCGCGATTTCAGGCGACATGATTCAGGATTTGAAAATCGGCCAGTTGCTCGGTGGCACGCCGCGCCGCATGGAAATCGCCGAGATTATTGCCGTGGTCGCGGTTTCCTTTGTGCTCGTATTTCCGATCATCGCCTTGCATAAAAGCAACATTCTCGCGGGCGGCATCGGCATTGGCGACAAGGCCCTGCCCGCGCCGCAGGCGGGATTGATGGCGCAGCTCGCGGCCGGCATCGTCGGAGGCGAGATGCCGTGGGGTTTGATCCTGTTCGGCGCGTTCATGGCCCTGGCGCTGATTATGATCAAGGCGCCCGCGCCCATGCTCATCGCCGTCGGCATGTATCTGCCCTTCGAAACCACCTTTGCGATTTTCATCGGTGGCGCGCTGAAGTGGATCGTCGATCGTCGCGTGGCGAGAAAGAAACTGAGCAAGGAAGCCGGCGAACGTGTGGAAAACACTGGTACGCTGCTGGCCTCGGGCTTCATTGCCGGGGAGTCGTTGACCGGCGTATTGCTGGCGGTGCTGGTTTTGATCTTCAAGGATTTCAAATCGATTACCGGCCTGTTTTTCGGCACGGCGCAGTTTGGATTTGTCGATGGCTTCGGTGGATATTTCTTTGCGTTGCTGGCCTTTGCAGCGATCGCCTGGGTGCTGGTGGTGATGCCGCTGCGCAAGGCATAGTGCTCCTTCTTGAGCAGTCATCAGTTCACTGATGACTGCTCACTGTGTTAAAATCTTGCGATTGCCTGCACCATTTACCTTGGCTCATATGATAAAAATTTCTATGCTCTTCATCCGGACGGCAGCTTAAAATGGCAGTTTAAAACAGATCAGTTTAACGGTTACCGATAATAAGGACGGAAATTCCGTCGACCTCATCTTCGTCAAGTTCGAGGCCGGCAATTACCATCAAATGCAAAAGTGCATTCTGCTAAAATAATGCCCAAATATGAGAGCACGGCAGCATGAATTGTGACGCAATTTTTTGCGGGGTCAGTAGCAGATGATTGTGATGAAATTTGGCGGCACCTCTGTGGGCGATGCTGAGCGCTTCGCGCAGGTCGCGGAGATTATCAGCAGGAGCCTCGGGCAGCAAGAAGGAAGTAAAAGGCCGGGCGTCGCCGTCGTCGTGAGCGCCATGGCGGGCGTCACCGACACCTTGATTGCGGCGGCAAGAGCGGCGGCCGCCGGTGAGGAAACTCCCTATCGCGAAGCGCGCAACCAGCTTTTGGCCCGGCATTTGGCTGTTGCCGGACAGCTCATCAAAGATCATGGCGAGCAGAGCGGCATGGAGAAAATCATCACCGAGCATTTGCAGGAGTTCGAGCGTCTCTGTCATAGTATTGCCGTGCTCGGTGAATTGACCGGCCGAGGCTTGGATGTGGTGAGCAGCCTCGGAGAAAGATTGAGCGCGCCGCTGTTGGCTGCGGTTTTGCGGACGCAAGGAGTGAGGGGACAATTCGTGGATGCCTGCGGGCTGATTGTCACGGATCAGGCGCATGGCAATGCAACACCGCTTGGGGAGATAACGACAGAACGCTGCCGAGCAAACTTGTTGCCGCTGCTCGGCAGCGGCATCGTTCCCGTTGTCAGCGGTTTTATCGGCGCGACGAAAGAGGGGCTGTTAACGACCTTGGGGCGAGGCGGCTCTGATTTTTCAGCAGCCCTCATCGGCGCGGCACTGCCGGCCGATGAAATACAAATATGGACGGACGTTGACGGCGTGATGACGGCCGATCCCCGCCTCGTGGCTGGCGCCCGCACCTTGCCCGAGATCAGCTATGAGGAAATCGCCGAGCTGGCTTATTTTGGCGCGAAGGTGCTGCATCCCAAGACGGTTGCGCCCGCGGTTCAAGAGAACATCGCTTTGCGCGTGCTCAACACATTCAACCCCGGCCATCCCGGCACGCGCATCGTGCAGAAAGCAAAGGACAGGTCGGCAGGCACGGTTAAAGCCATCACGGCGATTTGCAATATGAACCTGATTACGATTGAAGGACGCGGCATGATCGGTGTGCCCGGCATTGCGGCGCGCGCCTTTGGCGGTGTGGCGCGTGTCCAGGGCAATGTGTTGATGATCAGCCAAAGCAGCAGCGAACAGAATATCTGCTTCGTTGTGCCGCAAAGCGCCGCCGCACTGGTTGTCGCAGCGCTGCGGAAAGAATTCGAGCGCGAGCTCTATCACCGGCATATTCACCAAATCTCCGGACAAGCAGACATTGTAATTGTCGCAGCCGTGGGCAGCGGCATGAAAGGCACGCCGGGGATTGCCGCCAAAGTTTTCTCCGCTTTGGCCCACAGGAGCATCAATGTCATCGCCATCGCGCAAGGATCGAGTGAAACCAACATCAGCCTCGTGGTCACTGCAAATGATGCTGACGAGGCGGTGCGCGCGATTCATGAGGCTTTTGGGCTGCACAGATAACAATTGCTACAACGACAAGTCGGCGTTGCCACTACGAAATGTCATTCTGAAAGAATCTGGCTGTGTGAAAAACTTGGGAATGCCGCACCCTGAGCTTGTCGAAGGGTGCTAAGCTCAAAAATCCGGCTTCGACAAGCCCAGCCGCCGTTGAAATCAAGCGTTTTCACACAGACTGAATCTTCCCTCGCACTGGCACAAGGATCAAACTGACGACGGCGCTGGAACGAGGGAAGATCCCGAAGCTTCGGGATGACATGTTAATTGGAAGTTGTTTCCTAAGATGCAAAAAACGATTTTGGGCATATTTATAGCAAAAATCATGAAATCGGGAAGCGCGAAGAGAATCGTCGTCAAAGTTGGAACCTCCACGCTGACAAATGCCGCGGGCAGGCTCGACAGCGCCCAGCTCAAGAATATCAGCGCTCAGATCGCCGCTCTCGCCGGCATGGGCTATGAGCTCGCTTTGGTCAGCTCCGGCGCCATCCGGGTCGGCATGGCCAGGCTCGGATTGGCCGGGATTCAAAGCTTACGAGAAAGCCAGGCCGCAGCCGCGGTAGGGCAAGGGTTACTGATGCATATGTACCAGGAGTTCTTTCACCCGCACGACTTGATCGTTGCCCAGGTACTCCTGAGCGCGCAGGACTTTCGCGACCGCAGACGATACCTGAACGCGCGCAATACTTTCTTTACACTATTTGAGCAAAAGGCGCTGCCGATCATCAACGAAAATGACACCGTGGCTGTGGAGGAGATCAAATTCGGCGACAACGATAATCTCGCGGCGCAAGTGACCGGGCTGATCAATGCCGGTACGTTGATTCTCCTCTCAGATGTGGAGGGACTGTTCGGTCGCAAGAACGGCAAACTCACAAAAAGAGTCAGCCAGGTCCATGGCGTAACGCCCGAAATTGAAGCGCTGGCGGGAACGGCGACTTCAAAGTACAGCCGTGGTGGCATGATTTCAAAGATTCAAGGCGCCCGCATTGCTACAGAAGCAGGGGCGCACGTTTTCATTGCCAACGGCCGCGAGGCAAATGTGTTGAGCCGGTTGCTCGACGGCGAAGATTTGGGAACTCATTTCCATCCGCAGACGGAATGGATGGACAGTCGCAGACGCTGGATCGGCATGAGCAGCACCGTGGCGGGAGCACTTATCGTGGACGCCGGCGCCTGCACCAAACTCCTTTCTCGAGGCGCCAGCCTTTTGGCTGCCGGCATTGTCGAGGTCACAGGTGACTTCCGGGCTGGAGACGTCGTCCGTATCCTGGATGCGCACCACCATGAAATCGGTCGCGGCCTTTCGAATTATAGCTCGGAGGAAATTGCAAGAATCAAAGGAATTCACAGCCGCCAATTCCCGCAGATTTTGGGATACCAGGGTGATCCGGAAGTCGTTCATCGCAATAATATGTTCACGTACAAAGGACAGAAGCGCGGACCTGCTTCGTGAAGCAGACCCAGGGGAGGCGCCGTTCATGAAACGCCATCAACCAAAAAGAAAAAAATCTCGGCTGGCAGATTCGAACTCGCATTGAATAAGCCATAAGGCACTCAAAGTCAGGATAGAATTCTGAAAATTTCTTCGCCAACGGATGAGAAGCGA
>JBIOXB010000008.1:0-2976 GCA_044869275.1 bacterium | reverse complement strand
CACGATCGTAGACATACGGGATGCTTAACTCTGTAGTCACACGACCCCATCTACAAAAAGTAGTGTAGCTATCGAATAAATAGGCATTTGCCTATTATTTTTTATCCTACGACTGTCGAAACCAGGTCAAAGATATCCTGTTGGTAAACGGTAAATTTATAGCCGTCATATTTATTCAGTCCTGCCTGCGTGCCAAACCACATAAAGCCCTGATGGTCTTGGAGGATGCAATAAACCGAGCTTTGCGAGAGTCCCTGCTCAAGTCCAATGCGCTCGAATTTGACCGGCTGGTTTTGGGCGAGGAGACTTGGCGGCAAGCTCAATATAAGAGAGAACATCAGACCCATCCATTTGCGCCACGAAGCTCTGCCATTATGCAGCAAGGCCGCATTTGTAGTTTTCATGGCAACACCTTCCTTGCTTTTCGAATCGAGCTTGAGTATATTAAGAAGCGAAATAACCACGAGAAGTCAACGGGAAATTTCTTCTCTGGGCAGGCAATGCGGAACAAGAAAGAGTAAACGCACAATAATCTCAGGTTCAAAATGAACATGAACGCCGTAGAGACGAAAGACCGGACGCAAGTCGTAGCGCCTGGCGGCTTGCAAGCGGCACAACTTAAGATTGACGCCGAAACCGCGAAGCGATTGGCCAACCGATTCATTCTGGAGAATCTGCCAGATCGGTTCTGCGCCGGAACGCCGCGATTCCTGAAGTTCCCGTTGCACACGTTCTGGGCTGTGCCCGTGGTTCTTTCTTATCCACGCATCGGCCCGGTCGGCCAAACCGGAATTCTTGCGGTCGATACTGAGACCGGCGCCGTCGTAGGTTGGACGCCATTAGATGAAATACAAGAAGTCGCCAAAGTCATCTATGACGAAAAAAAGGCCGACATCGAAGCCGCCTTTTTGCAAACAAGAAACGCCTGATTCCTGCGCCGTGGCTTGCTTGCGCTCGGTTTTGCACTTCTACGACCAGGTTGCAGACGAAGCCTCTTTGCGACAATTATGCGGAACCAATTCGTCGGGAACATTGTCGGATGACCTTGTCAAATGTGCACAGACCCTGGGATTTGAGGCGAAAAAAGAGTATTCAAACCTTGAAAGTTTGCGACAACACCTTGCTGCCAACCGCTTTCCGATTCTTTACCTCAATCTGCTTTTTGTTGATGGCATCGATTCCGTGCATGCCGTCGTCGCAACTGAGTTGCAAGACCAATTCCTCAACGTTCTTGACCTCTTGAAGGGGAGCGTTCTCTTCCCTTGTCTGCCTTCGAAAGCTCCTGGCTGATGCTGAATAATCTTGCGATCATCGTTTCGCCATCACAACAATAGTTTTCCCTTCACTTGCTCTCCATCGCCTCTACTCCTTCCCAATCCTCCGGCACGCCCCGCACCATGAATTGCGCCGAGCGTTCGAGATAAAGCCGCGCGGTTCTATCTTCAGCATTGGCTTTGAGAACATTCTTGAAGCACACCGAGGCCTCGGCAAAGTCTTTCGCAAAGTAATCCAGCAAGCCCTGCTCAAAATCTCCTTTCGTTTTCAGCTTCAAATCAATAATCGCCTCTGTCTCGCCGTCACAAACTTCATACAGCGAAATCGGCACATCCTTGCCCTTCACCTGCACCTTGCCGAGAAAGCGCGTGTGATACTGGCCGCGATCCGCCAGCTTGTTCAGCGTGATTTCACTCACCACGATAGATGCGCCGTAAAATTTGCACAACCCTTCAATACGATTCGCCAGGTTAACGGCGTCCGAGAAAATATCGCCCTGCATGCGCTCCTTCTCGCCTACGATGCCCAGCATCAAATTGCCGGTGTGCAGACCAACCCCAATTTGAATAGCCGGTTCGTTACGTTTTACACGTTCCGCATTAAACCCCTGCAACTGCTTCAGTGTCGCAATCGCATTATTCACCGCATCTTCGGCGCTTCTTGGAAACAGCGCCATGATCGCGTCGCCGGTGTAGCGATCAACGAAGCCGTGATGCTCCCGCACCGTCGGGCTGGCGATGCTGAAGTATTCGTTGATAAAGGCAAAATTCTCCGCCGGCGTCATCTTCTCGGAAATGGTGGTGAAGCCGCGAATATCGGAAACGAAAATCGTCACTTCCATTTGGGTGTGATCGCCGAGCTTCACGTCCACCGCGCTTTCTTTTTCGAGATAGTGCAAAAACTCGCGCGGCACAAAGCGGCCAAAGGCGGTGTTGATTTTGAGCAGATTCAAATGCGTCTTGATGCGCGCCAGCAGCTCGTCTTTGGAAAACGGCTTGGCAAGATAATCGTTGGCGCCAGAACTTAAGCCTTCGATCAAATCATTCACTTGATCTTTGGCGGTGACCATGATCACCGGCAATTCCGCCGGCAGATATTTTTGCCGCAGGCGCTGGCAGACTTCATAGCCGGACATGCGCGGCATCATCACATCGAGCAAGATGAGATCGAATTCAGTTTTATCAATCGCGCGCAGCGCTTCTTCGCCATTGTAGGCCTGGCTGAAGCGATATTTGCCGAGGGTGAGATGGTTCGCCAGCACTTGTTGATTGACCGGCTCGTCGTCGACAATTAAAATATGAAACGCGCCATCCGGACGGCTTTGCTCCAGCGCTTGTATTTCCGAAGCAATGCCATCCATTTGCCGCACACGCGCGAGATCGATGGTCTGGCCAGTGATCGGAATATAGGCCTGCTCTGTTTGCACCGGCTTGCCTTTTGAAACCGGCAGCGTGAAAGAGAAGACGGCTCCTTGTCCCACTTTGGACTCCACCCGAATTTTTCCGCCATGCAGTTCTACCAAGCTTTTGGTGATTGCGAGCCCCAAACCAGTGCCGCCGTACTCGCGGGAGATCGAGGCATCGACTTGCTCGAATGACTTGAAAATATCTTGCTGTTTGTCTCTGGAAATGCCGATACCGGTATCAGCTACCGTGATTTCAATAAGATCTGTAGGGGCGACCCGCCGGGTCGCCCCTACAA
>JBIOXB010000007.1:0-7501 GCA_044869275.1 bacterium | reverse complement strand
CTACGCCAGGTTTTCAGACAAGTTGAAAACTGAAGCCCCTGGCGGGGCAGCTTCAAAGCAAAAGCTTCTGAACACGGATGACGCGGATGAAACGGATTTTCGCGGATTTTTTATTTTTGCTTTATCCGTGTGAATCCGTCTAATCCGTGTGATCCGTGTTCAAGAAAATGGCCAAAAAACTTTTGGAATTTTATTCTATGTTTGGTTCTTTAAGCGCTTAAAGAGGAGATCGTACCTCAAAGTATTCCGCAGAGTGACAACATCCAGATACAGAATAGCACCTTGCTTCTTGCGGAAAAAAGTTTAATTTTAAAAGTATGTTCGAGCCTTTCGAGAATTTGTTGCGGGCACAATTCCGTCTGCCGCCAGGCGTGCGCGATTTTTTGTTCGAGGAAGCGCACGCGCGCCGGCTAGTGGAACGCAGCTTGACTGAATTGCTGGCGGGCAAAGGCTATCGTGAAATCATTACCCCGACTTACGAATACAGCGAAGTTTTTGCGCAAGCGGCCAAAACGCCGAATGGCGGAGAGGAAAAAAGGTATCGCTTCCTCGATCGCGATGGCCGCGTGCTGGCGTTGCGCAGCGACTTCACCGCCCAGATCGCGCGCATCGCCGCGGCGCGCTTTTTTGAGATGCCCGTGCCGGTGCGCGTGTATTATTCCGGCAAGGTTTTTCGCGCCGAGCCGCTGCACGCCGGACGCAGCCGCGAGAAATGGCAAGTGGGATTCGAAATTCTCGGCGCAAGCGGCTTGGAAGCCGAGGCCGAGGCGATCGGCTGCATCTTGGATGGCTTGCAGGCGCTGGGGCTTGCGCATACGCGCATCGCCCTCGGCCATATCGAGTATTTCAATGGTTTGATCGCGCAAGCGGGAGTGGAGGGAGACGATCTGCAAAAACTGAAATACTTGGTCGAGCGCAAGGATGTCACCAGTTTGGCGCAAGCCGCGGATGAGCTCGAGCTCGCCCCGGCGTTGCGCGCCGCCTTTTTGCGCCTGCCGGGCATGCATGGCGGCCACGAAATTTTACCGCAGGCAAAGCGGCTGGCGCAAAATGAAACCTCCCGCCTCGCCGTGGAGAGATTGGAGGCCTTGCTGTCTGCGTTGCAAACACATCCACACGCGCACAAGGTTTTTGTCGATTTGAGTGAAGTCGAGGGCATGGGCTATTACACCGGTCTCATCCTGCGCGCGTTCGCGGCGGGCGTGGGAGAAGAAATCGGCGGCGGCGGTCGTTATGATGAATTGGTTTCGCGCTTCGGCGCGGATATGCCCTCGGTGGGATTTTCTTTCGATGTCGATTTGCTGGTGCAGGCGGTGCAAAATATACCGGCATAAGCCGCCGAGATTTTTTTGATTCGTACGGTCGGCGAGGCGAATTCTCACATGTTCCCGGCAGAATGGCGCGGACCTGCGCGTGGCTTCAGCCGTGGGTGTGCATATTATCCGCTGGAGATTCCAAACAAGCGTCTGGATCGGCTCGACAAGAATGCCATGTCTCAAGCTTCCCCACACTGCGCTGCGCCGCTCACCGAAAATCAGCTCGTCATTGCTGTGGCCAAAGGCAAGTTGCTGGCGCCGGCCCTGCAGTGGCTGGCAGCAGTGGGCTATGCTTTCTTGCCCATGGAGGTTGGCAGCCGCAAGCTCGTGCTCACCGCGCCCGAAGCCGGGTTACGCGCGCTGCTCGTGAAGCCCCAGGATGTTCCCATTTATGTGGAATACGGCATTGCCGATCTGGGGATCGTGGGCAAGGATATTTTGCTGGAAAGCGAAGCGGAGGTCTTCGAGCCCCGGGATTTGGGATTTGGCCAGTGCAAAGTGGTGGTCGCCGGACGCGCAAATGAAAGCCTCAACCATTTGCGCCAGCGTGCGGTGGTGCGAGTGGGCACAAAATATCCGAATATCGCACGCCGGTATTTCGGCCGGCTCGGCGTACAAGCAGAGATCATCGCGCTGCAAGGCTCGGTGGAATTGAGCGTGCTCGCGGGTTTGACAGAGGTGATCGTTGACATCGTGGAAACCGGCGCGACGTTGAGAGAAAACGGCTTGGTCGTGCTGCAAGAGATCGTTTCGTCCTCCGCCCGGCTCATCGTCAACAAAACGAGCCACAAGTTAAAATTGTTCGCGATCGATAGATTGCTGACGAACATGACATGAACAAATACACGCCGCATGCAATTGCTTAGATTTGAAAATCCCGGGCAAGCCCACCAGGAAGTTGCCCGCCTTTTTTCCAGGATGGAGGCGGCGACAGCTGAAATCCGAGGCGCCGTGGGAGACATTCTGGATGCGATCCGGCGCGAGGGCGATGCGGCTTGTTTGCGATTCACGCATCAATTTGACGAGGTCTCCGTCACGCGAGACACATTGGAGGTCTCGCCGGAGGAACGCCGGCAGGCGCGCGCCGCCCTCGCACCGGATCTGCGCGCCGCCCTGGAAAAAGCCGCGGATAACATTCGCTACTATCACCAAAAGCAAAAACTGCCGGGCTGGCAGGCGGAGCGCTCCGGCGTTCTTTTCGAAGAGCGCATCTTGCCGATCGCGCGCGTGGGCATTTACATTCCCGGCGGCCGCGCGAAATACCCCTCGACGGTTTTGATGACGGCGATTCCGGCAAAGATTGCCGGCGTGCCGGAAATCGTCATGGTGTCGCCGCCCGCTCGCGCCACCGGCACGATTGCGCCGGTCTTGTTGCTGGCCGCTGAACTTGCGGGCGTCGATCGCGTTTTCAGAATCGGGGGCGCGCAGGCCATCGCCGCGCTCGCGTTCGGCACGGAGACGATTCCTGCCGTCGATAAGATCGCCGGCCCGGGCAACGCTTATGTGGCAGAGGCCAAGCGTCAAGTCTTCGGCCGTGTCGGCATTGACCTGCTGGCGGGCCCGACGGAATTGGCTTTGTTGACGGACGGCGGCGCGCCGGTGAAGGTCGTCGCGCAAGATTTGTTCGCGCAAATGGAACACGATCCGCTCACGCGCACGTTCGTCGTTTCCACGGCGGGCGATCATTTGCGCGAGCTGGCGGCGTATGCCGGACCGGAATTGCAGCGCGCCCCACGCCACGATATTTTGCGGCAAGCATGGGAACGCCAGACTTTCTTCGTTGAAGCCAGGGACGACGCGACCGCCTGCGCCGCGATCAATGCGTTTGCGCCAGAACATTTGCAGATCATGACGCGCGCGCCGCGCGCGTGGCTGCCGCAGATTCATCATGCCGGCGCGATTTTTTTGGGCCGTTATTCTCCGGTGGCCAT
This sequence comes from bacterium, assembly GCA_044869275.1. GTDB lineage: Bacteria > Zhuqueibacterota > Zhuqueibacteria > Zhuqueibacterales > Zhuqueibacteraceae > JBIOXB01. The sequence continues at coordinate 4,254 of JBIOXB010000007.1, read as the reverse complement.
GGGCGATTATGTCGCCGGCCCCAATCACACGCTGCCCACGAATCGCAGCGCGCGCTTTGCTTCGCCGTTGGGCGTATATGATTTTGTGCGCCACCAGCATGTCATCGAGTACACGCCGGGAGCGTGGCGGGCGGAAAAAGACGCTGCGGTAGAGCTGGCAAGAGCGGAAGAGCTTTTCAATCACGCGCTTTCCGTGCAGCGGCGGGAGCGAGAGTAGCAAATTGACCATGCGGCACAAAGTTTCAAAGAAAAATTCTGCACGTCTTCTTGCTGCCAACGGAAAAAAACCATCCGTTGGTCTTAATTTATCCGCTGGAGTTTTTTCCTTCACTGACTTCGCAAGTATGCAAAAGCAATGAATCTCGAACACTACTTCAAACCCGAGATACTCAATCTCAAAGGCTATCATCTCGACAAGCGTCCCTTTCAAATCAAGCTTGATCAAAATGAAAACCCTTTCGGCTTTCCGAGCAATTTGAAGGAAAAATTCTGCGCGCGGGTGCGGGCGCTGGATTGGGCGCGTTATCCGGATTTCCAAATGGAGAGCCTCAATCTAAAAATCGCGCGCTTCGTCGATCTTCCTGCTGAGCGGATTCTGGTGGGCAACGGCTCCAATGCGTTGATTCAAGCTTTGCTCATCGCTACGCTGGCGGCTGGTGATCAGCTCCTCGTGCCCGAACCGACCTTTACGCTTTACGGCCTGACCGGCAAAATGCTCGGAGCCGAAGTGGTCTCCTGCCGTCTGCGTCCCCAAGATTTTTCACTGCCGGTGGAAGAAATCCTGAAACACTCACATTCCGCACGCGCGAAACTTTTGGTCCTGTGCACACCGAACAATCCCACCGGCAACAGCTTTCCATTGGAGGTCATGCGCCGGGTGCTGCGGCAATTCCCCGGGCTGGTGGTGATTGATGAGGCCTATCAAGAATTCAGCCGGCAAGACGCCAAGCCCTTGTTGCGCGAGTTCGAGAATCTTGTGATTCTGCGCACGTTCTCCAAGGCCATGGCGATGGCGGCCCTGCGCGTCGGCTATCTCATGGCAGCGCCGGAAATCTGCGTGCAGGTCCGCAAAGTACGCTTGCCGTACAGCGTCAATCTCTTTTCCGAGCTGGCGGCCGGCCTGGCGCTGGAAGAAATCGGCCAGCTCAACCACTTTGTGCGTGAAATCATCCGCCAGCGCGAGGCGCTTATGCCCAGGTTGCGGGAATTTTTTTCATTTGAGGTTTATCCTTCCGACGCCAATTTTTTTCTACTGCGCGCAAAAAACGGCGCGGCGTTGTTTCAACACTTGCTGCGGGACGGCATTCTCGCGCGCGACGTGAGCGGCTATCCCGGCTTGGAAAACTGCCTGCGCCTGAGCGTGGGCACGGCGGAGCAGAATCAAAAACTGCTCGAAAGCTTGCACCAGTTTTCAAAAGAACGTCCACATGAACCGCACGGCGCAAATCCAGCGTAAAACCGGCGAAACCGAGATCAGTCTTTCTTTGAATCTCGATGGCGCCGGCAAAGCCGAAATCGCCACGGGCATCGGCTTTTTCGATCACATGCTGCACTTGTTTGCGGTGCATGCCCTGTTTGATTTGACGCTCACGGCGCAGGGCGATTTGCACGTGGACCTGCATCACACCGTCGAAGACACCGGCATTTGTCTGGGCCAGGCATTGGCAACGGCGCTGGGCAACAAAGTCGGCATCCGGCGCTACGGCGCAGCTTATGTTCCTCTCGACGAAGCCCTGGCACGCATGGTGGTGGATTGCTGCGGCCGCAGCTTTTTGCATTTCCATCACGAGCTCCAGAATAAGTTCGCCGGAATCTTTCCCGGCGAGCTGGTGGAAGATTTTCTTCTGGCCGTCTGCAACAACGCCAAAATGACCGTGCATGGCGACATTCTGCGCGGCCGCAACGTGCATCACATGATCGAAGTCGTGTTCAAATCTTTCGGCCAGGCGTTGCGGCAGGCGGTGGAAAAAGATTTGCGCCGCACCGAAGTGCCCTCCACGAAGGGTGTGTTATGATCGACGTCATCGATTACGGCGGCGGCAATCTCTTCAGCGTGTTGAAAACGCTGCAAGCCTTGCAGGCGAAGCCGCAGGTCATCCAAACGCCGCGCGATTACCGCGGCGGCAAAATCCTCATTCCCGGCGTAGGCGCATTCGGCGAGGTGATGGCGCAATTGCAGGCCGCGGGCTTCATCGAATTCATTCAACAACAAAAACGAGCGGGCAAGCCGATACTCGGCATCTGTCTAGGTTTGCAAATCTTGTTTTCCGCCAGCGAGGAGTCGCCCGGCATTTCCGGTCTGAATTTCCTGGAGGGAGAAATGGTTCGCCTGCCCGCAACCGGCAAGGTGCCGCACATGGGATGGAATCAACTTGAGATCAATAAAGATTCAAGGCTCTTGCAAGGCTTGCGCGGTGGCGATTATGTTTATTTTGCCCATTCGTATTGCGCCCCGGCGCTGGGACAAGTCTTTGCAGCAGCAATTTGCCACTACAGTATGTCGTTCGTGGCGGTGCTCGAGCACGAAAATCTTTTCGGCGTGCAGTTCCATCCCGAAAAAAGCCAGAAGGCGGGCATGCGCATTTTGCAGAATTTCGTCGAGCAGAGTTGACATGCTGATTTATCCAGCCCTCGATTTGCGCGAGGGAAAATGCGTGCGTTTGCAGCAGGGCGAACGCCGGCGCGAAACGGTTTATAGTTCTGACCCGTTTGCGACCGCCGCTGCCTTTGCGGCGCAAGGCGCAACGCATCTGCACGTCATCGATCTCGATGGCGCATTCGGCGAAAAAAAACATAATCGTGAAACCATCAAACGCATGGCGCAATCTCTGCCCGTGCGCATTCAAACTGGCGGCGGCATTCGCACACTGCAGGATATGGAGGAATTGCTCGAGGCTGGTATCGCGCGCGTCATTCTGGGCACGGTGGCCGCACGCCAGCCGGAAATCGTGAAGCAGGCCTTGGAAAGCTTCCATGCCGACCGCGTCGCGGTTGCGATTGATGCACGCCAGCAAAAAGTCGCAGTGGAAGGCTGGCAGCACAGCGCGGAAATAGGTATTATCGATTTTGCGCAACGGCTGGAAGAGCTGGGGGTCACTGCCATCATCTATACCGACATTGCGCGCGATGGCATGCTCAGCGGCATCGATCTGGAGGGCCTGCAACAGCTCCTGGCCCAAACCAATTTGCAGGTGATCGCTTCCGGCGGCGTGCGCGATCTCACTGATCTGCAGAAATTGCAAGCACTGCAACATCCGCGTCTCTCGGGCGTCATTCTCGGGCGCTCGCTGTACGAGGGCACCCTCTCGCTCGCGGACGCGGTCAAATGGAGCGGTGGATTGATGGATTGAGGGATTGAGGGATTGAGGGATCGATGGATTGCTGGATTGATGGAGTGGTGGATTTCCATTTATCCAATAATCCATCAATCCATCAATCCAGCAATCCAACATTCCACCAATCCCAGAATTCAACATCAATTTGCATGTTGTCATGTTAGCAAAACGCATCATCCCCTGCTTGGATGTGAAGGACGGCCGTGTGGTCAAGGGCGTCAATTTTGTGAATCTCATCGATGCCGGTGATCCCGTGGCGCAGGCGCGATTCTATGACGAGGAAGGTGCGGACGAATTGGTGTTTTTGGATATCACCGCCTCGTCGGATGCGCGCGCCATCTTGTTGGACATGGTCGAGCGCGTCGCGGAAAACATTCATCTTCCTTTCACTGTTGGCGGAGGGGTGCGCACCGTCGAAGACATGCGCGACATTTTGCGCGCGGGCGCGGACAAGGTGTCGATCAACACCGCAGCGCTGCGGCAGCCGGAGCTGATCACGCAAGGCGCAGAAGTTTTCGGCAGCCAGTGTGTGGTCGTAGCCCTGGATGCCCGCTGGCAAAAGGTTCATTGGGAAATTTACACGCATGGCGGCCGAAACGCCACCGGGCGCGACGCTTTGTTATGGGCGCGCGAGGTGCAGCAGCGTGGCGCGGGAGAATTGCTGGTGACTTCGATGGACAAAGACGGCACGCGCTCGGGGTTTGATTTGCCATTGCTCAAAAGCCTGAGTGCAACCGTCAATATTCCGATTATTGCGTCGGGCGGCGCGGGCGCGATTCAACATTTCGTCGAGGCCGTGCAAAAAGGCAAAGCCGATGCCGTGCTCGCTGCCTCTTTGTTTCACTTCCGCGAATTGAGCATTGAGGATATCAAAAAAGCCTTTCATGAAAACGACATTCCCGTACGCTATGTCTCACGA
>JBIOXB010000006.1:0-37408 GCA_044869275.1 bacterium | reverse complement strand
GTGCCCGAGACGCCCTTCACGTCGGCCTGGCCGCCCAGGCGTCCTTCGGTACCCACTTCCTTCGACACGCGCGTCACTTCGGCCGCGAACGAGTTGAGCTGGTCCACCATGACGTTGATGGTGTTCTTGAGCTCGAGCACCTCGCCCTGCGCGGACACCGTGATCTTGCGCGAGAGGTCGCCGCGCGCCACGGCCGTGGCGACTTCGGCAATGTTGCGGACTTGGGAGGTGAGGTTACTCGCCATCGAGTTGACGTTGTCGGTCAAATCCTTCCAAGCGCCGGCGACGCCGGGAACCTGGGCTTGACCACCCAGCTTGCCGTCGGTGCCCACCTCGCGCGCCACGCGCGTCACTTCCGCCCCAAACGCATTCAACTGATCCACCATGGTATTGATGGTGTTTTTCAACTCCAAAATCTCCCCCTTGACATCCACCGTGATTTTCTTGGAAAGATCGCCGTTGGCAATCGCGGTGGAAACTTCGGCGATGTTGCGCACTTGCGCGGTGAGGTTGCTGCCCATGGAGTTGACGTTGTCGGTCAAATCTTTCCAAATGCCGGCCACGCCCGGCACCACGGCCTGGCCGCCGAGCTTGCCATCGGTGCCCACCTCGCGCGCCACGCGCGTCACTTCCGCCGCAAACGCATTCAACTGATCCACCATGGTATTGATGGTGTTTTTCAACTCTAAGATTTCGCCCTTGACGTCCACCGTAATCTTGCGCGATAAATCTCCGCGCGCCACGGCGCTGGCAACTTCTGCGATGTTGCGCACTTGCGCCGTGAGATTGCTCGCCATAAAATTGACGCTATCGGTCAAATCTTTCCAGGTGCCCGCGACGCCCGGAACGATGGCCTGGCCGCCGAGCTTGCCATCGGTGCCCACCTCGCGCGCCACGCGTGTCACTTCCGCCGCGAAGGAGCGCAGTTGATCGACCATGGTGTTGATCGCCTCTTTCAACTGCAGGATTTCGCCGCGCACGTCCACCGTGATTTTCTTGGAAAGATCACCGCTGGCCACGGCGATCGTGACCTCGGCGATATTGCGCACCTGCGCGGTGAGGTTGCCGGCCATCAAGTTCACACTCTCGGTCAGGTCCTTCCACACGCCACTCACCTTCAGCACTTGCGCTTGGCCGCCCAACTTCCCTTCCGTGCCGACCTCGCGCGCCACACGCGTTACTTCTGAAGTAAAGACGCCGAGCTGCGCGATCATGGTGTTGACGATCTTCGCTGAACGCAGAAACTCGCCTTCGAGCGGCTGGCCATCACGCTCCAGGCTCATGGTCTGCGTGAGATCGCCTTTGGCCACGGCACCAATGGTGCGGGTCACTTCAATCGTCGGCCAGACCAAGTCGCTGATGAGCGAGTTGACCGACTCCTCCATCTCGTGCCAGGCGCCGCCGGCGGTGGTGAACTCCGCGCGCTGCCCGATTCGACCCTGCTTGCCGACCGCCCGGCTGACCCGCCGGAGCTCCTTGGACATCCGCTCGTTTACCGCGACGATGTCGTTGAAGGCATCCGCGATCTTTCCCTCGAGGCCGATCCAATCGGTGGGCAGCCGCACCGAAAAGTCTCCCTTCTGCACAGCCGTCAGGCAGCGCAAAAGCTGCCGCATGGCCGACGCTTCCGCTGCCGTGAGTTGCGCTGCTTTTCCGTTTTGTTTGGAATCGGATTTCGTTTTCATAAGCATAACTCTGTGGTGTGAAGTGGAGATTTGCCCATCCCGATCTGGATGCCGCTCACGCAGGTCGAGAAAACAGGTATTTCAATGGACTGTGCTGGTACGAGATTACTCGGATAGCGGGAGACTCACAAATACGACCGTGCCGCGATTGGGCCGGCCTTTGATTTTGACTTTGCCTCCCCAAGGCTGCACGCGCTCTCGCATGCCGAGCAACCCCAGTGAGCGCGAGGCTGAGCTCTGGGCCGCGGTGATGCCTTTGCCGTTATCTCTCACCGTCAGCAACAGCTTTCTCTCTCTCTTGAACAAACTGATGGTGACTTCTGTCGCCATGGCGTGGCGGGTGACATTGGTCAAGGCTTCCTGCAAGATGCGGAAAACCGTGGTGGAACGCTCGCGATCCAGATCCAAATCTTCCGGTTGTTGGAGCACCTCGAATGCAACATTCGAGCGCAGGCGGAACTGTTCGGCCAGCCACTCGATGGCGGCAGAGAGGCCGAGATCGTCCAACACCCCGGGACGCAATTCAGAGGCAATGCGCTGCACTGCCTGCATCGTCGTATTGATGAGTTTGACCATGGCGCTGGTTTTCTGCTGCAGCACCTGCTGATCTCGCGGCAATTTCCCCTGCAGCCAAGACACATCCATTTTCAACGCCGTCAGCATTTGCCCGAGTTCATCGTGAATCTCGCGCGCCAGATGCGAACGTTCTCGTTCGCGGGCCTCCTCCAAGTGCAGTGAAAGGTCGCGCAATTGTTGCTCTTTCTGATGCAGCGCTTGTTCTGCCAGCTTTTGTGAGGTGATATCGCGGATGACGGCGGAAACGAAAACGCCTTCGTCGGTGGTGAGCGGGCACAGGCTGATCTCTACCGGGAACTCGCTGCCGTTCCGGCGCAGGGCATGCAACTCGAGCGCCTGGTCCATGAGCCTCCGCTTGGGCGCTGCCAAATAACCGGCGAGGTGCCGGCGATGCGACTCGCGGAAACGCTCGGGGATCAACCGTTCGACGCTTTCGCCGAGCAGTTCCGCGCGCGTATATCCGAATGTCGCCTCCGTTTGCGCATTGGCCAGCATGATCTTGAGATTTTTATCGGCTACCACGATGGCATCCGGCACTGCTTCCATGATCGCCCGCAGCTTTTCGTCCGCCTGCTTGCGCGCAGTGATGTCGTAGCAAGCGCCGAGGAACCCGGCGAAGTTATCCTCCCAATCCTGGTACGGCCGGCCAGAATCAGCGACCCAACAATACGCACCATCGCGACGGCGCAGGCGATGTTCCATTTCAAACGGCAGGCGGTTGTGAAAGGCATGCAGATAAGTTCTGACACAGGCTTCCAATTCCTCCGGATGGACCCGCTCAGCCCAATCTTCACCACATTCTTGTTCCAGCGTTTTGCCGGCAAAGCTCAGCCAGCTCTTGTTGAAATAATTGAATCTCGCGTCCAAGCCGGATCGCCAGATCATCGCTGGGAACTCCTCGAACAGTCTCAGATAGAAATCGTGTGACTTCGCCAGCACTTCTTCGGCTTGCTGACGCCCGGAGACATCTTCTACCGCCAGCAGAATCAGTGGCCGGAGTTTCGCAACCTGATGGAGGCGCCGTGCGCTGAACAGGACGGTCTTGCGTCCGATGACGGGGAATTCGTGCGTCACCTTGAAGTCTTCAAATTCGGAGTTTTCGAGAATAATCTGCTGCAACTGTTCGCGCAATTGCGCAATGTTCCATTGCCCCCTCCCCAATTCATAGATGAAGCGGTTCTCAATGTCATCCGGCTTGACGCGAAAGGTCTGGTAAAAGGCGCGGTTGGCGGCTTTTACACGCAACTCTCCATCAAGCACGACCAGGGACTCGCGCACGGTCTCCACGATGGTACGGGCATAATGCCACGATTCTTCGAGCCGCTCATGGGTGCGCTGCAATACTTCGTTGAGAGCTTCCAGACCGCCAGCGGAAACGCGCATATCAGCTCTTGTATACCGCCGGTCGAAGGGCCGGGGCCTGGCACGCTTTCCAACGGCAGCAGATCGCTGCGGGCGAGCATGCCGGGACGATGCCCTGGTTTTGGCCTTTTTGATCGGGTTCCTTTTTTTTTGCGAGGCCGTGGTCGGGGAAGGGGCAACCGGCAATGCGCGCCGTGATTTCTGCTTCGATGTATTCACTTCGGCTCCTGTTGCAGTGCAAAAGATTGTAATACGATGTCTATGTCGCTGACGTTGTCTTTCGGCATAAGTATCTTCTCGACACCAACCACGCGTTCCGGGCTTCGCTGCCTCAAGAATTGCATATATGCCGGGAGGCTAAAATGGCAGGGGCGGGCAATTCTCCGCATACAGAAATCTCCGGCACTCCTCAACAGTCAAGGAACGGGTCACGCGCCTCCGCGCCAGGGCGATCAGGTCCTCGGCAATCAAGGCATGCACTTTTGCTGTTTTGTCACTGCTGGCCGTGGCCAGGCGCCTGCCGTCCGGACTGAAATCAACTTGATTCACTGCAGCGCTGTGGCTGTGCAGAGCGAGCAACGGTTGACCAGAAGCAGCGACCCACAATTTCACGATGCCATCGGCGTTGGCCGTGGCCAGGCGCGTCCCATCGGGGCTGAATTCCACATCATTGATTCCGGCATCGCGCTCGCCAAAGGAAAGCACTTCCCTGCCGGAAGCGGCGTCCCACACCCTGACCGTGCCATCCGCACTCGCCGTGGCAATGTGCCGGTCATCCGGACCGAAGTCGAGGTCATTCACCGCCCCCGTATGGCGCGACAGTGTAAACAGCTCCTGGCCCGATGAAATGTCCCAGAGTTTGGCGGTCCGGTCTGAGCTGGCGGATGCCAAACGCGTTCCCTCGAAGTTGAAGGCGACAGCTTGCACCCAGTGCGTATGGCCGGAAAATGCGACTTGCTGGCCTGTCGTGAGATCCCATATTCTTGCCAATTTGTCAAAGCTGGCCGTAGCTAAAAACCTCCCATTCTGACCAAAAGCAACAGATTTCACATCGCCCTCGTGCGACAAGCGGGCAATTCTCCTTCCGCTGCCTGCTTCCCAGACCTGAGCGGTATTGTCATCACTTCCTGTCGCCAGGAGTTTTCCGTCCAAACTAAAAGCGATGCAATTTACTGCTTCGGTATGGCCGGAGAAAGTAAGCAACTCTGCACCAGAAGAAGCATTCCAAACTGTGGCCTTGCCATCTGCGCTCGCCGTAGCCAGCCGGCTGCGATCCGGGCTGAAGACGACGCCGTTTACCGCTGCAGCGTGGCTCAGAACCAACAACTCCTGGCCTGGGGAAACGTCCCAAATTCTCACTTTGCGATCGGCGCCTGCCGAGGCGAGGTGGCGGCCATTCGGGCTAAAGACAAGGCTGACCACACCGGCAGAATGTCCGGGTACGATAGCCAACTCCTGGTTAGAAACAAGATCCCACATTTTCACATTGCCATTGCTGCCAGCCGTTGCCAGAAATCTCCCGTTGGGAGAAAATGCAACACTACTCACCGGCGAGGTGTGCCCGGTAAGAGTGCGTATTTCTTGACCGGAATTTAAATTCCACAATTTGGTCTTCCAATCAGCGCCAGCCGTTGCTAACCGCGCCCCATCGGGGCTGAAGGCCAGGCTGTAAACCGCGGCGGTGTGGCTGGTGAAGGCGCGCAGTTCTTTGCCGGATAGAGCATCCCATACTTTGACCATTCCTTCTCTGCCAGCGGTTGCCAGGCGCTTCCCATCCGGACTGAAAGCCACGCAATTGATGGCTGTGGTATGGGCAGTGAGAGTGCGCAACTCCCGGCCGGAGGGAACCTCCCACACCGCGGCCTTTCCATCTGAATCTACCGTGACCAGCCGGAATCCGTCCGGGCTGAAGACGAGATCGTGAACGGCAGCGGTATGCCCGTTGAGTGTGAGCACAATTTGCCCGGAGGAGAGGTCATGCACTATCGCCTTTCCATCGACGTGGCCCGTGGCCAAGAGCTTTCCGTCCGGGCTGAAGGCTACACCATAAATCGCTGCCTTGTGGCCAGTTAATGTGAGCAATTTTTTGCCGGAAAGGGCATTCCAAACAATCACGGTTCCATCCAGGCTGGCGGAGGCCAGACGTTCGCCTTCAGGATCAAATGCGAGATCTTGCACTGAACTTTTGTGGCCGGATAGAACTTCGCGGATGCGCGAAGACTGCACCGCGCGATTCAGCGCATCGTACACTTCCGGCGTAATGGTCTCATCAATCGAATACGTCACTGCCGCAGCATGCAGAGCCAATAGAATACTCAGCTCCGGATCTTCGGTTAAGCTCTTATTCGCTTGCGCTGCCAATTCTCGTGAGCGCGAAAGCGCTGTAAGTGCCCGCGCCTTCTCGATTTGCAGGCTCCGGGCTTCAGCGGTATCCACTGCGGCAAGCTGTGCGATCCGCAAACTGTCCGCAATCCGAGCCTGCTGCACGGCGAGATTGCGTTCGGTTTCGGCAGCCTGCCGGGCTGAAATTGCGTGCCGCCATTGCAACCACGCCATTACCGCTGCTCCAGCCGCCAGCGCCGAGGCCATCGCCAAAGCGATCACCAAGCGGCGCAGACGCGCTGCGCTTTTAGCCTTTTCCTCGGCGCGGCGCCGCTGCTTTTCGGCGCGTTGTTTTTCTTGGGCCAATTCTTGGGCTTGAACGAACCGCGACCGCCAGCTTAGAATCGCAGGCGCCAACACGTCGTGAAAGACCTCATAATAAGGCGCCTCCGGCCGGTCCGGCGGCGGAGCCACTGGCCGTAGTATGCGCAAGTCCGAACTGGAAAGCTTGTGCAGCAGGAGGCCAAGCTGAGCTTGTGTTAATTGTGCAAACTCCGCCAGGTCCAGAACAGTGTGAGCAATTTTAGTGCCCGTCGGCGTAACCAGGTAACGGAAGACACGCGCAGCGGCTTCCGCCTCGCCAGGTGTTAAGCTCGTCATGGCGGTATCCAGATGCGTCCGCACGATGCGTTCGGCTCCGCCAAGACGGTCAAGGGTTTCAAGCTGCAAGACGCGTGAACCGGTGAGTCTCTCCGCCTCCCACAAGCGCGACATCACCAGTTGCAGATAGGGAGTCTCAATCCGCACACCGGCTTTCGAGCCGGGTGTGGCGGCGATCACACCCCGACCGGATTCGCTCAAAACCACTCGGCCGGTTTTGACCTGATCCAAGACAGCTTCGACCAGTGCGGGCGTGATCGTGACGGCGTCGCCATTTCTGGCATACAGGCGGTTAAATTCCAGGATGGGTTTCTCGATCGCGGCGCGCGCCATTTCGTCGTCCAGGTGCTCAATCCGCAAATAATTGTCGAAAAGACCAGGAATACGGCCCTTGAAACGATCCAGCTTGGCGAGGGCGTCATCGCGAATGGCGATGAGGAAGCTGGCGCGCAAACCCGGCTGATTGACCGCCGCCGGAAACTCGCGGGCAAAAGTGCCGGAGCCGTCCTCGAGCGGATGGTACAGAAAATACTCCTCAAACTGATCGAGAATGACAATCATGTCGCTGCGCGTCTGCGCGCTGCACTCACGCAAGATCTCGACGAGCGACCGGCGGCCTGAGGCCGGATTGGGCAATTCATGGCCCAGCGTCTGCACGGTCGTTTCATGGAGAGAGTTTGCCAGGCCGAGGACAGGATCATCGCGCCAGGCACTGAACACGACGACGACATGCTCGGGCGTTCCTCGTTCCGCCAAGTTCGCTTGGGTAAGCTGGCGCAGATGATGGGCGATACCTGCATGTAAAACCGAGCTCTTCCCCACGCCGCTCGCGCCATACAGCAACGTCAATTTGTAAGCCATGAGATTGGCGGTGATGATTTCCCTTTCTCCCTCGCGGCCGTAAAAGAAAGGCGCATCTTCTTCCGAATAAGGCATCAGCCCCTTGTAAGGGGTTCGGACGGCATGTTGAATGGTCGAACTCACGATTCTCCTCCGGCAGATTTGGGCGCCTGTATCCGTGCGCTCAGCTCCGCGACGTAATCATCCAGAGGGACATTGACGATGTCCACTTCGCGTTGCTTCCAAAGCCGCTGATCGAGTTCTTGCGGGTTGGCTTGGATGGCCCACGACTGGTAGCCCAGCTTTTGCTCGCCCCAAATACGATGCAGGATGATGCGCAGGTTCCAGTCGCGTAAACGATAGCCCAGGAACAGAAAGTGGCTTTTGCGCAATTTGGCCGCCAGAGTTACCGGCACCAAGTTGGAGATGTCGGTACGGGTCAAAAAGTTGATGTAGTGGTCTTCGGTAATCACAAAACTGTCATGTTCGGGCGCGTTGCGATCCACGGCGCCGTGAATTTTGAGAATGGCCGCGCGCTGCTTGAGCATGAGGCCGCGGTATTCATTCGGTCTTTCAATCAACCGGGCCTCGCCCTCGGGCGGCTGATGCAGGAACTTGCCCTGGTTCACCCCCTCAGCGACATAAGCCACCACGTCGCACGGCTCATTCGCATCGCGAAACGCTCTCTCCAGAAGATCATCATAGTTGGTCGTAACCATGAGCGGGTATGGAGCGGGATCATATTTCGCACGCAAAACCGAAGGGATGCTGGCCAGGAGCTGATGCAGAGGAGTCGGAGGATAATCGCGGTCGAAGAGCTGGTGGAGCTGATCATAGAGTCGGCGTGCACCGGCCGTGACGGCAACATATTGTGATACATGCAAGAGGTTGGAAGCGTCGTTCTCTTGCGGGCCGCCAAATTTTTTTACGAGGTGCTCGGCAAGCTCGCTGTCGCTGGGCAAGAACTCGCTTTGGCCGTTCTTCCAATTTTGGTTAGCCGGCCGGCCACACAAGTTGGCTTCCGCGCCCAGGAAGGGAATGACGCGGCCCTCGCAGAGGGCCTTGAGCACCGCCTCGTAGTGTCTGTGCAGAGAAGAAGGCACGACCGATCCCTTTGTGTCATGAACCATCTTTCGCCTCACAGTTTGCGCAGTATCGTTTCCTTCCTCGCCTCGCGCCGTAACGGCGCCACCATTTAATTTAGTCGATACGTGGTAAAGCCGCAAGTCTTAATTGAGTCTGCGCAAACTTTTTTTGCATGAACACGCTTGGTCCCGGGATTAAAACCCGATTTCTTGCCATTCAAACTGAACTCGATGCGGCCCGCTGTCCAAAAGAATCCGACATGCGTGTAGGTAAAAGGCCTACAGTTAATCCGCGTGCACCTGGCAAGATAATCAGGGGCAAAACTCATGAAGAATGAGAGCCTGACTGATTGAGAATTTCCCCGCGCCGGGTTTAATTTTCACCGGCATCGGAATTTATCATGAAGGTGCAATGAGATGATAAGAGTGCTTATAGCCGACGATCATCCGATAATTCGTCGCAGGCTCCACCAGGCTCTCGAAGAAGCGTGCGATATTGTGGTTGCAGGAGAAGCCAGCAACAAACAGGAAGTGCTGAAAGAGGTTGCCCACAATCACTACGACGTGGTGCTGTTAGATATTTCCATGCCCGGCCACGGTGGAATGGAAATCTTGCATCAATTGCATCACGACAAACCCGGCCTGCACGTTCTGATCTTGAGCAATTACAGCGAGGAGCAATATATTCGCAGGGCTTTGAGGGAAGGCGCTTCCGGCTATTTGGCCAAAGTCAGAGTCTCGGAAGAATTGATCCCGGCAATAAGACAAGTGGCGTGTGGAAAAAAATATGTCCCTTCTGCATTGTCCGAGAGCCTGGCATCAAGCACGACCCCGGCGGAGAGTACACCACGGCGGTAAATCACCCGATCTGACGGGCAGAATGAGACGTCAGATTACAATTGTATAGGACACGACCTTACAGCTTAGGAAACCAAATGCCGCCAAAAAGAAGGGATTTCCCCTGATTGAGAATGCCAGGGCTCATGGACGTTATTACGAATGGTGGCCGCGGGCTACATTACTACTACACTCCCTCATTCCGAAGCGCGCGCGAAATGGCAACGGAAACCGAAAACTGTCAAAGGAAGTATCATGTCAGCGCTCCGCATCATCATTTATCATAGTCAGGACCAGAGAGAGAGGCGCACCTCGCGCATGCTCAACATGGTCCACTCGCTTTCCCAGTCTCTGGAAGATTGCTCCATTCTTATACTCACCGACCTTTCGAGTCTCAACCGGAGCAAAATCCCGGCGAAGGTCGACTACATTCACTTGCCCGCCTTCAAGCCAGAGCATAACACGAGCAACGGATTGGATACTGCGCCTGCCGATTTACGGAGAATACGAGGCAAGATTTTCCAAGGCGCGTTCAGAACCTTTCGACCGGATTTGGTCATATTTGATGATGATATGCTCGAGTCTCGCCAGGTACAGGAGATTGAAAAGCTTGCCGCCTATATCAGCAACGAATTATCGAGCACCAAAATCGTGTGGGGGCTTTCCGATACGCTGGGTGAGCCGGAGTTTGTGATTGCGCAATGGGCCCGCAGCGGCGCGCTCCGGCTGTTCGATCGTTATGCCGACGAGATACTGGTCTTCGGTGCACGCGAGATTTTTGACTTGGCGCAAGCCTATAAACTGCCGGAACGCGTGGCCAGGAAGTTGGTTTATACCGGCTATCTCACGCGCCGGACGGCGCCGCGCCGCCTGGGCGAAAAAGTGAAGCCAACGCAGCGGAGACGGCCGACGATCTTGCTCGCTTTGGAAGGCGGCGCCGAGAGTTTTGGTATAATTGATACTTATCTGCAATCTCTCGAACGAGACGGGGGCGCTCTGCCGGTGCGCAGTTTTATCCTCGCCGGCCCCGGTTTGGGAGCGCATCAAAAACGTGAGCTGGCATGGCGCGCGCAACGCTTGGGCAACGTGTTCTTTCAGCGCGATGGTGAGCATTTGTTGGACTACGCCAAGCACGCCGATTTGATTATTTGCGAAGCCAGATACGAGATGATGTGCGAGATTCTCCCGCACTGCAAAATGGCCATGGTCATGCCCAACGCCAACCAGCGGTCTGAACATTCTTTCCGAGCCAAGCTTTTTCAAGCGCGTGGCTTGGTGACCATGGTGCCGGATGACGGCCATCCTGCGGCCATGCGCAGACGCATCCTGAAAATGCTCTTTTGCAAGGCGCGTGCGATGAAACACTCCCTCCTCGGGAGCATGATACTGGACGGCTTGGCGAAAACGGCAGAGCGCGTCCAATTCATTACAGGATACCGGCAGGCGGAAGAAACGTTGATCCCGGCTAGGGCGGCATAATGAATATCTTAATTTACTCCCAGGATGGGTTTGGCCTCGGACACTTGCGGCGCAATTTGAATATTTGTCTGCAAATCAAAAAGCGCTGTCCGCAGGCGTCCTTCTTACTCCTCGCTGATTCTCCGGTCGCGCCCTTTTTCAAGCTGCCGCCACGCTGCGAATTCGTCAAGCTGCCGACGATTGTCAAAGTGGATACGGGTGTTTGGCGGCCGGACCATTTGGCGATGAGCCAGGCCGAAGTGCTTGCCATCCGTTCCGAGGTGATCCAGAACGTGATCATCAGCCTGCAACCCCAGGTCTTTTTGGTGGACCACATGCCGCATGGCGCGCTGGGTGAGTTGAAAAGACCGTTGGAACTGTTGCAAAGATACAGCCGCCATACCAAGACAATCCTGGGCATTCGCGACATTCTCGGTGCGCAGGAGGTGATTCACCGGCAATGGCAACAAGAGGGCGCCTTTGACGCCGCAACAGCCTTTTACCATGCCATATGCGTCTATGGGAGCCCGGAGGTTTTTGACGCCGCCACCGAGTATAGATTCCCGGCGTCGTTGGTGTCGAAAACCCATCATTTGGGATACGTTTGCCGCGAGAGTGCGCAAGCCGTTCGCGCGCCTCAAACCCTCGGGAACGGTTTCGGGAATGCCCATGAAAAGCTCATCCTGGTGGCCGGCGGCGGGGGCGCTGACGCGGCTTTCTTTATGAATCAGTTTATCGACGCCTTCCACCTGCTGAGGTCCCACCAGGTGCTGCGTGCGATCATCACCACTGGCCCGTTCATGCCGCAGGACCAATGCGCGCAGTTGCGCTTCCGAGCGCGCGGGCTGCCGATCACGGTGGCGCAGCGGGAGCAGGACAGCATTCATCTCTTGCAGCGCGCCGACTTGGTGGTTTCAATGGCCGGATACAACACCATTAGCGAGATTTTACGTTTCCACAAAAATGCCATCGTTATTCCCCGGCCCGGCCCGAGCGCTGAACAAACGATGCGCTGCCGCCTGATGTCCGCGCGCGGTTTATTCAGCTACCTCCATCCCCACGAATTAACCGCGGCGAAGCTGGCAGAGTTGATGGCGCAGAAGCTGCAGGGAACGAATGGCATAAACCACGCCATGTTACCCAGTCTGAACGGCGCTTCCGCCATGGCGAACTTCATTTTGTCAAATGGACGGCATTCCTCATGAGACCATATGAAAAGAATCGCCTCGCGAAGGGGTTGCTGAAGGCGCAAAAGCAAAACCACCTCTTGGGGATCATTTTGAAGGGCTACCCCCGTCTTTCGGAAGCTTTCATTGTGAATGAAATCCTGCTCCTGGAGGAATGCGGTTATAAGCTGCAGATCTTTGCCTTGCGCGATCCCAGCGAGGCCCAGGTTCAAGCAACCGTGCACAGCGTTCGGGCGCGGGTGAGCTATATACCGGACGACTTCTGGAGATCCTTCTTTGCTTTCATCCTGGCCAACTTTCGCGCGTGGCGGCGCTGCTCACCCGCGTACTGGCAGGCATTGCAGTTTGCCATGCACGAGAGTGTGCGGCAAAAAAACTCCGCTCCTCTCAAACGCTTTGCGCAGGCTGCTTACTTGGTGGGCAAGAGCCTCGCCGGCAACGAAGTCAGGCATTTTCACGCACACTTCAGCAATGATCCCACGACCGTGGCTTTTTTTGCCTCGTGGTTGACCGGCATCAGCTATAGTTTCAGCGCGCACGCCAAAGACATCTATGTGCAAGATCAGGCCTTTCTGCAGGAAAAGATCGCGCGCGCGCGCTTTGTCGTCACCTGCACGGAATACAATACGAATTATCTCCAAGCGCTGCGTGATCAGGCCAGCGGCGCGACGGGTATCAGGCGATGCTATCACGGCGTGGATTTGAAGCTGTTTTCTCCACCGCTCAGACGGAGCACCAACTTGGTGCCACAAATTCTCTCCATCGGCCGGCTCGTGCCCAAGAAGGGTTTTCCGGTTTTGCTGCAGGCACTCTACCGCTTGCGCATGCGAGGGTTTGACTTTCACTGCACGATTATCGGAGATGGGCCGATGGCGAGCACCCTGCGCAAGGAAATTGCCGCAGCGCATCTCGGTGATTGTGTCACCCTGATTCCGTGCCTGTCGCAACGCGACCTGCTCCCGTATTATCGCTCGGCCGATTTGTTCGCGCTGGCCTGCGAAGTCGATCGCGACGGGGACCGGGACGGCGTTCCCAATGTGATCGTCGAGGCCATGGCCATGACCATTCCCGTGGTGTCGACGCGAATTTCCGGCATTCCGGAATGCATCCAGCATGGTCTCAACGGCATGCTCGTCGCGGAGAAGGATGCTGCGGCATTGTGCGAGGCGATGGCCAAAATCCTGAGCTCGCCCAGGCTTGCACGCCGTCTCGGCCGTGCTGGAAGAAAAAAGGTATTGCAAGATTTTAACGCGCGCCGCAACATCGCGGAGATTGACGCGGCGTTGTGCCAAGCCCTCACCGGCCATCACGCTGTGCGCGACGACGAACGAATGGCACGAGCTGAGGCTTGGTTGTCTACACCGAAACCTCACCGGTTTGCTCTGGACAAAGCCAAGTGGTGAGCACGTCAAATCCTCAGGAGAAAACAAATCATGTCTGCTGCAACAGTCTTTGCCCGACCTGAAATTCAGGATGAGTCATATCCGCTTGACGCCGCTTTGGATACCGAATACATGGCATCCGTTTTCACGCCGCTGATCAGAGCGCGCTTTGGAAGAGGGGCGCATGTTGCGAACATTAATCTCGAAGTGCTCCGGCGCCGCAACCACCGTTGCGTTCTGCGCTATCACCTTCATGTGGTTGGGGCCTACGGTGGGAAGAAGGTGGCATGGCGTGTCATCGGAAAAGTCGTGCGGGTGGAGGTCGGCGAGAAACTGTTCAACAACATGCGGATGCTCTGGAAGAACGGCTTCTCACGGAATGCCGCGGACGACATCAGCATGCCGGAGCCACTCGACTTTATGCCGGAGGTCAGCCTGCTGGCGCAGGAAGAAGTGCCGGGGCAGCCTCTGAAGGAGCTTCTGAAACAGTCGGTGGCGCAACCAGAACACTTCCGCCAGCTCGCTCGCACTCTGGTGAAGCTGCATCGCTGCCCGATTTTTTCAATCCAGTTGTGCCGGGTGAGAGTCCGAGAACATCTTTTGCGCTGCCATCCCAAGCATGATTTTCTCGCGTTGGCTTGCCCGAGCCTGGCTCCGGCAATTGAATTCATCGTCGACGGGGCCCATCAACTGGAGAGCTCGTGCGGTGAGTTCGAGCCGGCTCTGCTACACGGCGATTTTCACCTGGGCCAGGTTCATCTTCTGAATCGACGGTCTTGGCTTCTCGATTTTGACGCGCTGGGTTACGGCGACCCGGCTTCCGATCTTGGCAATTTTTTGGTGTTTATGAAAAGCAAGGTCCAAAAGAATCCTGAGATCCAACAATTCATCAACGCATTTCTTGACGAGTATTTCTCCCGGATGGAGTCAAGCATAGCTGCGCGGATTCCGCTCTATGAGGGCCTCACGCATCTGCGCCGCGCCTGCAAATGTCTGCGTTTGCAAGAAGAGGGATGGCAAAGAAAGGTGCAGCGCATGGTCGAACAAGGGGTTGAATCCATTCAAGAAATGGCGAAGAAGTGCTGGTTGCCCACGGCGCATACAAGCGGAGATCATGCCAATGGAAGAAATCATCGGATTCCGTAACCTCAAACCGGGACAACGGGTAAAGGTGAAAGGCCGGCTGGACCACCAAGGGATTTTTGCTGCGTTGGAGATCGACATCAGAGCCAGCAAGGACCAAGCTGCCATCGTGGGCCTGCTGCAGAATGTCGACTTGCGTCAGCATACCCTGCACGTTCTTGATCGCGCCATCGCCTTGCCCGGCGAGGTGGTCATCACCGATGCGGCCGATCATGTCATCGGCATCGCCGATCTCAAACCCTTGAGCCTGATCAAGCTCAAGGGAAGGTTCTCCATGCTGGAAGGCTTTGTGCCGGAACGAATCGAAGTGAAAGAAGTTATTATGGGTTTCAACATCGACAAACTGGAAGGCGCCATCGACCACCTCGACGTGGAAAACAAAACGCTGAGCATCATCGGTTTCACCATTGTGGCAAATCGCAAGACCGTGATTGAGGGAATTTGACCAGTTCAAGTCTTCATCACTCCACTCACACTATGGCGATTTTTATGTACGACAGCAAACTCCCCGGCCTGCAGCAGGCGATAAACAGCCAAGACATGCGCGTCACGCTCTCCACCGTGTTACGCCGCGACTTCGAGCGCGGCCACCCGAGCATCTCCGATGTCCGGCTGCATGTCTTGAAACATGCGCACGGCAAACGCTGCGTCATCGAATATTGGCTGGAGCCGGATGAGAATCATTTGAATGCACGGCGTGTGATCGGAAAATTGTATCGCAAGAACCGTGGAGAAAAAATCTATGAGCATTTGCTCAACCTGTGGGCGGCAACGCATCATCAGAGCAACAACGGCATGGGCTTCGGCATGCCCGAACCGCTCGCTTATCTGCCGGAGTTGGGCATGGTGCTCCAGAGCGTTGTTCCCGGCCGGCAGCTTTCCAGCTTTGCAGAACTGGATCATCTCGCATTGGCGTTGCGCGCCGTGGCGGATAACTTGGCCACCTTGCACGGCTTGGCCGTTCCCTCTCTCGAAAGGCGAACCATGGAGGATCATATTGCCAAGTATTGCCATCCTGATCCTCTGGTTTTGGCAGCCGCCTGCCCGGAATTAGCGCCGCTCATTGAAGATATGCTCATGGGATTGTGCGAAGACGAAAGCTTGCAGCGCTCCGTGCTTTGCCCGGTGCACGGCGACCTCGGGCTTGACCAGATTTTTATCTCCGCGCAACGGGCATTTTTTATCGATTTCGATGGTGTGTGTCTTTCCCATCCCGCGCTGGATCTCGGCAATTTCTTGGTCGCGCTGCAAGTACATTTCGGCGCCAAAGGCGCCGCCTTGGCGCGTATTTTCCTGGAGAGCTATCTGGCGAGCCAGTCTCGCCGCGACGCGAAGCTCGCGGGGCTTCGCACTTACCAGGTGTTTGCCTATTTGCGCCGCGCCACGATATGTTTTCGCCGGAAAGCGGTCGCTGGCTGGCGCGAACAAGCGCGGTCGCTGCTCAAGACCGGTTATGCTTTGCTCTTGGAGTCTGATCGAAATGAATTTTTTAAGTGATACCTCGCCATTGCGCGAGAGCAAAAACAAGCGCGCCGGTGAGAATCTCAAGCGCCAGTCGCTCGTTAAGATTTATAGAGTCTTCGGGCGTCACTACAAAAAATATGGCCCGATTCTGGCGGTGGGGGGCTTGTGCTTGTTGGTGACGATCGGCGTTGCCGTGCTCACGCCCTGGCCGCTCAAGCTGGTTTTGGATTGCGTCATCTTACGGCAGCCCCTGCCTGCGGGCTTGGCCTTTCTGCAACCATGGCTCGACGGCAAGCCGGGGCTGCTTTTGCTGCTGCTGTCCTCGGCGATAGTTCTGCTGGCATTTCTGGAATCGTTCTTTTCGTACCTGAACAAGTTTTTGGTTTCAAGCACCGGCGCTCGGATCAATGCCGACATTCGCGAGCGTGTGTTCGCGCATTTGCAGAGAGCCTCTTTGTCCTTTCATGATTCTGCGCGCTCCGGCGATCTCGTGTATTCGCTCACCTCGGACGTGGAGAACATGAAAGACATTCTCATCGATTCTCCGCAGGATTTACTTTATCGTCTGGGTTTGTTCAGCGCCTACACCGCTTTGATGCTTGCCTTGGATTGGCGCCTGGGATTGATTGCCGTTAGCATCGTGCCCCTGTTCTATCTTTTCACCCGGCGATTCGGTCTCGGCTTAAAAGATGCCATGGCCACCAAGCGCGAACAAGAAGGCGAAGTCGCTTCCCTCCTGGCGGAAAACGTCACATTGATGGCGTTGGTGCAAGCATATGGGCGCCAGGAATCGGAGCACGCCCGGTTTCAGCTCGAAAACCAGGAAAGCCTCGGCGCTCAGCTTCGCGCCCTGCGATTGCAAAAAACCTATAGTCGCCTGACCGATTTGCTGATTACCCTGAGCACCGCCGGTATTCTCTACTTTGGTGGGCTCTTTGCCTTGCAGGACGAGATCTTGCCGGGAACGCTGGTGATCTTTGTCGCTTATCTGCGGGACATCTATGGCGCCGCGGAGAAATTCAACGCGGTCTTCATTAATTTGGCCAAGGCGCGGGTCTCGGGCGAACGTTTGGTCGAGTTGGTGGAGAATGAGATGGTGGTCCAAGATCGGCCCGCGGCGCGTCCCGCACCGCGTTTCAAAGGCAGAATCGAGTTCAAGCATGTGGGCTTTGCTTATAGCCAAGGCAAAGAAGTTCTGAGCAATCTGAGCTTTGTCGTCGACCCCGGCGAAACGGTGGCGCTGATGGGGCCAAGTGGCGCGGGCAAATCAACGCTGGTCAGCTTGCTGCTGCGCTTTTACGACCCCCAGGAAGGGCAAATCCTGATCGATGGCAGTGACATTCGCGCTTTCACGCTGAAATCGTTGCGGGATCAAATCACCGTTCTGCTGCAGGAGGCGAAGCTGTTTCGCCAAACCATACGCGAGAACATCGCTTTCGGCAAATTCGGCGCAAGCGCGGAAGAAATCATCACCGCCGCCAAACGGGCGCAGGCGCATGATTTCATCATGCAACTGCCGGAAGGTTACGAAACCATGATTCTCGAGGGCGGCGATAATCTCTCCGGTGGCCAAAAGCAGCGCCTCAATATCGCCCGCGCCATCATTCGCAACACGCCCATCGTCATCCTGGATGAACCGGCCACCGGTTTGGATGCACAAGCCGAAGCTCAAATCAACGCCGCACTGCATCATCTCGCCCAGGGCAAGACAACGTTCATTGTGGCTCACAAGTTTTCCACCGCCAACCGCGCGGACAAAATCCTGTTGCTGGAAAACGGAGAGCTCGAATGCCAAAGCACACGCGCGCCAGATCGTGATCCGCACGCAGCGCACTTTGGGCAACCCTCGCCTGCGGCGGCCACGGCCGCCGGGCCCGGCGAAAAGAATGGACATGTGAAATCCGAGTTGACCCGAGAGTTGCTCCTCTCTACCCCTACCACTCCACCTGCTCCTACTGCTTGAAGTATCGCAGTAGGGCAGGTGGGAGTTTAACGAGGATGAAATGAATCATCGCGTGAAAAACCAATTTTCCGCCCTTACTCAAAGCCGGGATCAGAAGCGCTGCAATTACAAAACCCTGATCCGCATGTACAAGGTTTTTGGGCAACATTACAAACGACAATGGAAACTCTTGGCGCTGGTGTATGCCGGCTTACTGTTTTCGATCCTTCTCGCCTTGCTGACGCCGTGGCCGTTGAAACTCATTTTGGACTATGTCATTCCCCAAAAACCGCTGCCCGAAGGAGCCCATTTATTGGACGGGTTGGTGGGGTCGGACATGCAGTTGTTGCTGGCGGTGCTGGTGCTGGCATTTATCGCGCTGCAAATTTCCGAGAGCGTGGTTACTTATTTCAGCAAGATCGAGATGCTCAGTCTGGGAGAGAAAATCGTAACCGACATCCGCGCGCGTATTTTTGCGCATTTGCAGCGACTGTCATTGTCGTTTCACGAGTCCGTGCGCTCCGGCGATCTCGTTTACCGGCTGACTTCCGACATCAACGATCTCAAGCCGGCCTTGATCGATTTGCCGCAGAATTTTGTTTATCGCCTGGCCGTAATCGTCTCGCACGTCGGTTTGATGCTGGTGCTGGAGTGGCGCCTGGCCTTGCTCGCTTTCAGCATCATGCCGCTGCTGTATGCTGCGCAGCGGCACATCGGCGCCGGGCTGCACCGTGTGACCAAGCGGAAGAAAAGCAATGAAAGTGAGATGAGCGCTCTCCTGGCCGAGAATGTCACGGCCATGGCCCTGGTGCAGGCGTACGGCCGCGAAGACGCGCAGCAAGCGCGCTTTGCGCTGCAAAATCGCGCCAGTCTGGCCTCCGGGGTGGAAGCCATGCGGCTTGCGAAAATGTTCAGACGCATCAGCACCATGCTGGCTGCTTGCGGCACTGCGGGCGTGGTGTATTGGGGCGGAAGTCTGGCCTTGGAGCAAGCGCTCTTGCCCGGCACGGTGGTGCTGTTTGTTGCCTATCTGCGCAAACTTTACGGCCCGTTGGATAAGCTCGCCGAGATGATGCTGAGCGTGAGCAAGTCCCAGGTGGCGGGCGAGCGCCTGTTGGAACTGCTCGAATGCGATATGATCATGCACGATGCACCCAAAGCCATACCTGCCCCTCGTTTCAATGGGCGCATCGCATTCCGGAGGGTCAGCTTCGGCTACGGCCAAGGCGTGACGGTGCTGAAGAACCTCGATTTTACCGTCGAGCCCGGCCAAACGGTGGCGCTGCTCGGGCACAACGGCGCCGGCAAATCGACCCTCATCAGCTTGCTCTTGCGGTTCTATGATCCGCAGCAAGGGCGAATCCTGATCGATGGCCGCGATATCCGTGACTTCAGGCTGCAATCTTTGCGGGAGCAAATTACGGTGGTGATGCAGGAAGCGAGGTTGTTTAACAAAACCGTGCGCGAGAACATCGGGTTCGGCAAAAGAGATGCCACCGAGCGAGAAATCGTGCAGGCAGCCAAAATGGCCCAGGCGCATGATTTCATCATGAACATGCCGGACGGCTATGACACCATGATCTATGAAGGCGGAGAGAATCTCTCCGGTGGTCAGAAGCAGCGCCTCAACCTCGCGCGCGCCATCATTCGCAATACGCCCATCGTGATCCTGGACGAGCCCGCTACCGCCTTGGATGCGGTGACCGAAGCCAGAATTCAGGAAGCTCTGCGCGCCCTCACCTTGCGCAAGACAACTTTCATCATTGCGCATAAGCTGTGGACCGTGGCGCATGCGGATAAAGTTATGTTGTTGGAGAAAGGCCGCCTCGTCGATTTCGGCGCGCACGAGGAATTGCTGAAAACCAGCCGTGAATATCGCGAGCTTTATGAGCTTCAGCTCAGCCAATTTGCAACAGCTCTGCCGCAAAAGGCTGATCATGGCGAATCGGCGGCCGTGTGCACAGAGGAGGCTTTCAGATGATCAATATCGCCAAGCACAAGCGGGAAAATTACGAGTTCCCGCAATTGTGCGACATCGCCGATCCGGTGAAGTTGGCGTCGATGCTCGAGCACTACCTGGCGCCATCTTCCGGTTCAGACGTAATACAAATTGATGAGTGTGGGATCAATGAGTTGTACTACAAACCCGGCCATAACTGCCGCATGGTGCTGAGTGCAAAGCTTCATCGTCAAAATAGCCCCCAGAGTGGCGGGCAGGTTTTTTTTGGCAAGCTTTTTCATTCCTCCCAGTGCGCCCAGGAGGTTTTTGATTCACTGAATCGTGAGAATTTGGTGCAGCCAGAGTTTGGCTCCGCGGTGGTATACATCCCGGAATGGCAAATGATCATTTGGGCCCATCCCAATGACCCGAATCTGCCCGGCTTGCCCGTGATGATCGATGCGAAAAGAATTCTCGCGTTCGCCCAAGCCGCGCCGGAAAAATTCGGCCTGAATCAACCGCCGGTGTCGGCCACCGCCACGATGGTCAGGTATGCGCCCGGCAAGCGCTGCAGCTTCATCTATCATCTGACCTTGAATGCCGCAGGTTCTGATCATCTGAGAACCGTGTGGTCCGTTTATGGCAAGGCCTATAGCGAAAATGAAGGCGCGAAAGCTTATGCGGTTGTGAAGCAAATATGGGATAGCAAGGCGCGCCGCAACGGTCAGCTGGCTCTGCCGCAGCCCTACAGCTATGATCCGGATCTGCAAATTCTCTGGCAGGAGGCGTTTCCCGGCCAGCCTTTTGCAAAAGTGGAGAAAAATATTCCCCGTTTGCCGGAAGCCGCGAAAGAGATCGGCGTGCGTCTGGCTGCTTTGCATGGCCTGCATTTGCAATTGCCGCTAAGAATAACCTTGGATTTTCAAATCAAGGAAATGGGTCAAGCTGTGGCGGCGATCAGCAAATCATTCCCGGCATACGCCCAACCTTGTATGGCTGTCTGCCAAAGACTCATAGATACTGCGGCGGAATTAGGGCCTGGCGCCGTGACTCCCGTGCATGCTTCTTTCAAATTCAGCCACATTTTTGCCACGAACGGAGGCTTTGCTTTCATTGATTTTGACGGTATGCGCTTGGGTGAGCCCGGCTATGATGTGGGCCGTTTCATTGCCCACGTTTATAGGATGAAAGCCGCTTCATGGATCTCCGCGGAGCTGGCCGAGCAGACCGTCATGAATTTCTGCGAGTCATACAATCGCGCCGCCGCTCTGCCTCTGCCGTGGGAACGGATCAATTGGTTTGCCGCCACTCATGTCATCAGTAGTGAGCTCAACAAATCGGTCAAGCGCATGAACCCGCGATTGGTAAGTGAACTTCTTAAAATCGCGCACAACCTCTGTCCGGCGTGAGCAGATAACCCGGACAACTCGTCTGGAAACACGGAGACTTCAAGATGCTACTTCAGGACAGTACCCTCCCCCACCTCACTACCGCGTTGGACGTCTCCGCCATGCAGGAGCATTTCGGCCGGCATTTGCGCGCCGCTAATTCCGACCTGGAGTGGGAACCGGCACAGTGCGCGATCGAAAAAATCTATTACCGGCCGGGGCACCATTGCGGGATTCTGTATCGTTTGTCGCTGCGACATCCTTCCGGCCGGGAAGTCGAGGAGTGGTTTTTTGGGCGCATGTACCCACCGCATCGCGCCTGCAATCAGCTCGAACGAGCCGGGCGCGCGATCGAGCGTTTTGGTGTGTCCCATGAGTTTTTGAAACGCCTGCCGCCGCTGTCGTTCTGGCACGATTTGAACATGATCCTTTGGGTTTTCCCGCAGGATCCCAAAATCACGACTTTGTCTGCGGTGATTGATCCAGATTTTGTCCGGCAGGAAATTCAGGCGAATTGGCCGGCGTTTGGCGTTGCCGCAAACGTCACCAATGGCAAGCCCGGAACGTGGCGTTGCGCCGATCTTGAATATGATCGCGTCAAGTATATGCCATGTAAACGTTGCGTGCTGCGCTTCCACATGAATGTCGTCGCGCCTTCCGGCGAACCCCAGCGTGTGCGCTTTTACAGCAAGACCTATCGTGACGGCTGGAGCGCGTACCATTTCGCCATGACGAAGTCGGTCCACGAGCAGTTGGCCGCGCAAACCCGAGAAATCAATCTGCCCAAGCCGCTTCTCCATCTCGACGGTTTCAATACCTATTGGCAGGCGGAATGGGCCGGAGATGCTATCATCAACGTGCTGGCGGAAGAGAATTGGGAAGAGCTCTTTCCCCGTATTGCTGCGATGATCGCGGCCTTGCATCGCAGTCGCGTGCAAGGCCTTCGTCCCGGGCCCGATTTGGATGAGGTCCTGGACACCGCGCGTGAAGACGGGGCACTGTTGATGCATTTGCTGCCGCAGGTACAGCCCTTCATCCGGCCGGTGCTCGAGGGCTTGGAAACCGAGAAGCGTATGATCGCACGGCGAGCGGTTCCGGCGGTGCCCATTCACGGCGCCTGCCGGATTGAGCAAATGTTGGTGCGGAAGGCGGAGCTGGCGCTGGTGGATTTCGATGCCGTATCGACAGGCGATCCGTATTACGATCTCGCCGAGTTCGTCGCCTCTTTGCGATATCTTGAAATCACGCGTGGATTCGCGCGGTCACGCCTGCAGCGCGCTGCCGAACTATTCTGCCGGCACTATGGCGAGCTGGTGCCCGGGTTCAAATACGACGCTTACCGTCTCGCCTGGTACGCGCGGGCCTTCTTGATTACCAAGATGTTTTCGTCCATCAAGAATCTTGACTTGCCGGCGTTGCAGCGACTCGAAAGTGTTGGCCGCGAAATCATAACTGGCTGGCGTGACTGATCACGTCCTCAAAGTGTCATGGTCTAATTATAGGAGGATGCATTAATGCTGACGCGTGGGTTAAAACATTTTCCGGTAGTGCTAGTGCTACTCGCCGCGCCCCTTTTTGCTCAAGGGATACCATCCACCATTGTCGTGAATCCCCACCGCTCCACTTCTCCGGTCGTGGATGACGCCGACGATCCCGCCATCTGGATTCATCCGACTGCACCCGCGCAAAGCCTGATCATCGGCACCGACAAAGGGAGTTTCCCCAACGGCGGGCTGTTTGTCTGGAACATGAACGGCACTCTGCACCAACGCCTGAGCATCAATCATCCCAACAACGTTGACGTGCGCCACGGCATGCGACTGCACAGCGGCCTCGTCGACATCGCGGTGGTCAGCATGCGCGATGATAGCGAGATTCGCGTCTACAAAATCGATCCGGTGACGCGCATGCTTTCCGACCTCACCACGGCCGGCGGCATCCCGGTGTTTCGCGAGCCTTATGGCATCGGCCTCTACCAACGTCCGGCGGACGGGGCGATATTTGCCGTAGTGAGCAACAATGTCAGCGGCAACAAAACGCTCTGGCAATTGCTGCTTAGCGATGATGGCGCTGGTATGGTGCGCGGAACGAAAGTTCGTGAGTTCGGCCAGATCACCACTCTGGCGGAAGGCTTGGTCGCCGATGATGCCCTCGGCTATATCTATGTTTCCGAGGAGGACGTCGGTGTGCACAAATTCTATGCCGATCCCGATCGCGGCAATGCGAGACTGGCCTTGTTCGCCACCCAAGACAATATTTCGGGCGATCGCGAAGGTATGGCCGTCTACCAATGCGGTGATACCACGGGCTATCTTTTGCTCTCGAGCCAGGGCGACAACACGGTCAAAGTCTATCGGCGCGAGGGCGATCCCGGTAATCCTCACGGGCATAGCCTGTTAACCACCATCCAAACGAATGGCGCGACGCAAACCGACGGTCTCGATGTGACCAGTCGCCCCACTTCTGCAGATTTGCCCCACGGTTTTCTCATCTGTCACAACTCGCCCCAGAGGAACTTCCAGCTTTATGCTTGGGAGGATATTGCGCAAACCTATTTGAGGATCTGTTCGAGCTCTGTTGGGGTGGGCGAGGAGGCGCCGGGCACACCGGAAAGGTTTGTCTTGGAGCAGAATTATCCCAATCCGTTCAATTTGTCAACGAGTATTCGCTATGATATCCGTCGTACCGGATATGTGACGCTGGCCATTTACAATCTGATCGGCCAGGAAATTCGCCGGCTGGTGGATATGCCGCAAACGGCAGGCGCCCGTAGGATACGGTGGGACGGCTTGGACGCAACGGGCCGGGACGTGCCCGATGGAGTTTATTTTTATCGCGTCACTTTGGATAACACCGAAGCCACAGGCAAGATGATCTTATTGCATCCATAAAAGAATTTTTTTCGCTCCGCGGTATTGACACGAGGTGGGATCATGAATATAGCTTACATCAGTGCAGATTTTGGCGTTCCAATTTTCGGCTACAAGGGCGCTTCGATCCACGTGCGAGAACTTGTGGCAGCTTTTGCTGAAACCGGCCATTCGGTCAGGGTGATTTCTCCGGCGATGGATGATCTTGATCGGGGCAACAACCAGAACGGCGAGAGGGCGCAGTCGATTTCGCCTCCTCTGCACCTGTTCTCATTTGCCCCCGTTCGCCATCCCCAGGTTTCCTCAGCCATACAGCAACGGGTGACCTTCTTCCCCGCCCTTCCTCCTCGCGAGCGCTATTTCAAGCTCATGCAGGAGCTGGAAGATCTTGACAGGCTCTGGGGAGTGAAAACCCGCCTGCGGCAGGAATTGCGCAATTTGCTGTACAATCTGACGCTCTACGAGAAAGCGCGCGACTACCTCCTGTTCCACAACGTGGATTTGATATATGAACGTTACACCCTGTTCAGTTACGCCGGCATTCGCCTGGCCCGGGAGCTCGGCGTGCCGCACATCTTGGAGGTGAATGCGCCGCTCGTGTATGAGCAGCAAAAAATGCGCGGGTTAGAAATGAAAGCCCTGGCGCAAGCGCTGGAACACCGCATTTGGCGTGAGACCGATGGGGTGGTGGTGGTCTCCCAGCGTTTGCATGAGCTGGTGGCTTCGTGTGGGGTGCCGGAAGCGCGCATTCATCTTCAGCCGAATGCCGTGGATCCGAAACGCTTCGTCCTGCTGCAAGAAAAAGGCAGCGACATGGTGCGAGCCACGCACCAACTCGAGAACAAATGCGTGATCGGTTTCATTGGCAGCCTCAAGGTATGGCACGGCGTCGTGACCTTGATCGAGGCCTTCAAAAAGCTGTGTGCGGAGTGCCCCCAGGTTCGTTTGGTCATCGTGGGCGAGGGGCCCGAACGCGAATCCTTGGAAAAATATACACACGATCACGGCCTTGACGACGCGGTGATTTTTACTGGAAACGTCTCTTACGACGATATCCCCTATTACATCGCCGCCATGGATATCACCGTGGCGCCATACATTCCCAACGAGAATTTTTATTATTCGCCCATCAAAATATTCGAATACATGGTCATGGGCAAAGCTGTGGTCGCGGCCAAGATTGGCCAAATTCAAGAGGTGATCTCTGAGGGCCAGACCGGCTTGCTTTTTGAACCAGGAGATACGGACGGGCTCATGGCCGCCCTCCAGCAGTTCGTCAAGGACGCGCGGCTCCGGCAGCGCCTGGGCGAAAATGCCAAGGCATGGGTGCAGCGCGAAAGGACCTGGGAAAAGAACGCGCAGCAAGTGATCACCATTGCCCGCGAACTGTCGGAGAAGAGCAAGGCGCCAAGCGCGGGAAAAAGCGCCCGGCGCGGGCCGCGCGAGCTCGTTACCGACTTTGAAACTCACGCGCGTCTGTTGGCAAATGCAGCAGCGGGATGAAAATGAAAGTAAGAACCTGCATTGTCACGGGGCAATACCCGCCGCAGATTGGCGGGGTCGGGCATTCGGCCTATCGCGTGGCCAACATGTTGGCGCGTTCCGGCATGGCGGTTCACGTGGTGGCGTTGCAGAAACATGCAACGCCACTGCCCCTCGACGAAAGCATTGCCAGCGTCCCCGAGGGCAAAGTGTTGGTGCATCGCGTCAAAGTTTATCATCCCGATCGTGAACAGGAACCCGCCGGCTCCGAAGCCGAATTTCTGACGCGTTACAATCGCGAGATGTTTCATGCGTTGGAGCATTTACAGCGCCAGTATCAATATGAAGTACTCCATGCTTTTTTTCTTTATCCGGCGGGATTCATTGCCGGGCTCGTCGGCCGGCTGCATACGGCAAAAGTCATCGTCTCCATTCGCGGCAACGACGTCGGCAAATACGCTTTTGATCCACTGCGCCTGCCGTTGATCCGCGCCGCGCTGGAAAATGCCGATTATGTCACCTCGGTCGCGGCCAGCTTGCTGAATTTGGCCTCGCGCGCGATTACGCCGCTTGCCGGAAAAGCGCAAACCATCCTGAATTCTGTCGATCCCGACCGGCTCTCTCCGCAAACACGGCCGGCATTGAATCTGAGGGGAATGGTGATCGGCACCAGCGGGCTGTTTCGCTATAAAAAAGGATTGCGTTATCTCTTCCAGGCGCTGGCCGGCTTGAAAGGTCGCTGCGATTATACGCTTTTGCTGGCGGGCGACTATTTCAAGGAGGAAGATCGGCAATTGCACCAGCAATATCTGTGCGATTATGGTCTGCACGATCGCGCTATTGTCACTGGCAGAATTCCACCGGAGCGCATGGCGGACTATTTAGAGCTTTTCGACATCATGGTATTTCCTTCTTTGTTTTCAGAGGGCTGTCCGCTGGCGATGCTCGAAGCCATGGCTTTGGGGAAACCGGTGATCGGCAGCCGCACCGGCGCGATTCCGGAGATCATTCGCAACCGTGAAAACGGCCTGCTGGTCAATCCCGGCTCGGCGGAAGAAATCGCGGAGGCGATCATGACTCTGGTGGAGAGTCCCGTGTTGCGCAAACGCCTGGCTGAAAACGCCGCCGCTACGGCTCGCGCCATGACCGCGGAACGTGAGCTACGACAATGGCGGGAAGTGTATGAAGCAGTTATTCTATGACAAGTGAAATCTGTGCTTTTTGAGCAAAGAAATCCAAAATCCAAAGCTCAAGACTCAAAACCATTCTTGGATTTTGTGTTTTGGATTTTGAGGTTCCGGCTTGTCCGGGTTATGATCTAGAGAGAAGTGAACCTCTCGGAAGCGGCCGTGAGTGGGAAAATGGAAATAATGGAAAAAGAATCGATGCGCGACAAGAGAGACTGGCAGTCCCTCCGCACCTACATGGAGGAGATCAAAGAATATCCTCCGCTTTCCGTGCAGGAGGAGTTCGAGTTGGCGCAGCGCATCCAAGAGGGCGACCAGGGGGCGCTGGAAACATTGATCAAATCCAATCTGCGCTTTGTGGTGGCCATTGCCAACCGCTACCAGGGATGCGGCTTGCCGCTGCCGGACCTGATCAGCGAAGGCAATCTGGGATTGATCAAGGCGGCCCAGCGTTTCAATGCCTCACGAGGATTCAAATTCATCACCTATGCCGTGTGGTGGATTCGTCAATCTATTCTATTGGCATTGGCAAATCACGGCCGCGTGGTGCGCCTGCCTTTGCATCGCCTGAATGATATCAAAAAAATCGGATGCGCCCGGGATGAGCTGCAGCAACGATTCGAGCGCGAGCCCAGCATCGAAGAGATTGCCCGGAACGCGGAAATGACGACTTTCAAGGCTCTCGATGTGCTGATGACCTCCGCTCCTCACATCTCGCTCGATATGAACGGCGCGGCCGAGGAGAACACCACCATGTCGGCCCAACTGGTGGGCGACCAGCACGCTTCGCCGGAGATTTTGTTGCTGGAAAAATCGTTGCATCAGGAGGTGCATGTCATGATTTCGAGCTTGCCTTCTCGCGAAGCGGAGATCATCCGCATGTACTTCGGCCTCAACGGCGAGTTGCCGCAGACGTTGGAGCAGCTCGCCCTGCACTACAACGTGACGCTCGAGCGCATGCGCCAGATCAAAGAGAGAGCGCTAATGCGTTTGCGCCGGCAATCATTGCGGGAGCACCGCGGAGGACTTGCGGCCTCTGCCGCCGCGCATTCGTAAAGCAGCACTCACGTTTTTTTTGTTTTCAAATAAAAACCACAACCATGCCAGAAACCTCTTCATCAACAGCAAATGGCCGGCGCCGGCCAAAAGAAATCTCGCGCCGGCAAGACACGCGCGGGTGGCGGTTCTTCGGCAGGAACTCCACATTAAGGCGCGAAGAGTTTCACCTGGCCGCGATCTTTCTGAGCCTGATTATCGTTCCCAGCGGGTTGCTGGCCTATTTTAGCTGGCGCGCCTTCGAAAATGAGAAACTGCTCTCGCAGGAAAAGCTCAGAGAGAGTTATCAGCAGTTTGCCCGTCTTGCCGGCCGTGAAATCGACCACGAGCTTGAAGCAGTCGAGAGACAATGGACCACGGCGGTGAAACGGATTTTGAAAAATGGCCCGCTGAATCTCTCCACCCGTGAGGTGGAAAAGAATTTCAAGGACGAACCACTGATTGCCGCCTGCTTTTTGCTCTCCGCCCCAGGCGAAACTGCTTTTGCCCTCAGCTCGAGCACGGAAAGCGAGAGCACTTCGGCGAACACTTGGGAACCGGAATCCTATTTGCGCGAATTTGACGTTTTTAAACGATTGCAGGAGCAAGGCGAAGAGCTTGAATATCATGCAAACGATTTGAAGGGCGCCGTGGCGCGTTACCGCGAGATCCTGTCGGAAGTTTCCAGTCCCCAGTTGCGCGCCATGGCGGAAACCCATATCGGCCGGGTCCTTCAGAAAAAGGGCGAGTGGACTGCTGCACTGGCCTCGTTTCGCCATTTGCTGGAGAACTATCCCGAGGTGCGCGATCTCAATAAGATGTACCTGCGCTTTTTGGCGCAATATCAGATTGCCATTTGCCTGGACAATCTCGAGCGCGATCAGGAAGCCATTGCCGAGCTGGCGCGTTTGAATCTGGATTTATTTGAACGCAGCGACGCCATCAATACCCTGCAGTATTCCTATTTTTACGGAATCATTCAAGATTTGGCCTCGCGGCTTTTGGCTTCTCCCCATTTGTCTTCGCGGTCAGATTATCAGACGCAGTTCCAGGCGCTCGCCGAGCAGAACAAAAAGCGCATCGGCCAGAAGTATTTTCTCCAGCTTCTGGACCAACAATTGAATGAAAGTGTCATCAAGCGCAAGCGCCATAAACTGAAATTCCGTTACGTTGCCGGCGAGGCAGACGGCGAGCCTTTTTTGGTGGCATGCCAATCTCTGCCCGATCCCAGCGGCATTTTCACGGCGGGTCTGTTGGGATTGCAGATCGACCTTGCCCAGCTCCGAGAAAAATTGTTTCCGGTGATTTTGCGCAACTTGAAGTTCAATCAACAAGTGGATCTCGGCATCTTGAACGAAAAAGGCGAATATGTCATTGGCAGCCCGGCTGTGCCGGTCCACCCGCTGCTCGCCGTGCAGAAGCTGGAACGGCCATTTGATTTCTGGCAAGTTGCGATTTATATCGAGGGCGCACCCGGCATCTCTCGCCTCCAGGGCTTTGGCGCTGCCCTGAGGTTTTGGCTGATTTCACTTTTACTGCTCAGCATCTTGTTCGGCGCCTACCTTTTCATTCGGCGCGCGCGGCGCGAGGCGCAGCTCTCAGGCATAAAATCCTCCTTTGTATCCAATGTTTCACATGAACTGCGCACCCCGCTGGCCTCGATCAAGATGCTGGCGGAGCTCATGGAGATGCAACTCAATGGAGAATCAACCATTCCGTTGGAAAGATCCAAAGCGCGACACTACCTCAATATCATTCAACGGGAGTGTAACCGGCTGGGGCGGCTGCTGGAAAACGTACTGGATTTCTCAAAAATCGAGCGTGGCTTCAAACAGTACAATTTTGAATACGAAGACCCGGGCGTGGTTCTGCGCACCACGGTCGAGACTTTTCGCCCCCATGCCGAGTCGCAGGGCTTTGCGCTGGAAGTGGAAATCGCGGAGGACCTGCCCGCGGTGCACGTAGACGCCGACGCCATTGCGCAAGTGCTGTTGAATTTGTTGAGCAATGCCCTCAAATACAGCGATGAAGTCAAGAAAATTCGCGTGCGCGCCTATCGCGAAGGCGTGTCCCGCCTCACCGTCGAAGTGATCGACCGGGGCATCGGCATAGAGGCTGAGGAGATTCCGAAAATTTTTGACGCCTTCTATCGCGTCGACCCGCGCCTGAGCTCGCGGAAACAAGGAGGCGTGGGGTTGGGATTGACGCTGGTTCGCCAGATCGTGCAGGCTCATGGCGGCGAGGTGCGTACACGCAGCACCGTTGGCAAAGGCTCGATGTTTGGTTTTACACTTCCGGTTCCCCCTCTGGACTTTGCCACGCCACCGCACCGCGAGGCCACAACCGTGCTCACGCCCACCGCGGCGGAAGCTGTGTGAAAGCTGATGATCGAGGTTGCGATTCCAGGCAAGCGTTCACCGATAGGCGTGAGGGCAACGAACCTGAGCGAAAGCAGGCAGCAAAGTATGAAGAAAATACTGATTGTGGAAGACGACGCCGCCATCGCCTTGGGATTGGAAACGGCGCTGCAGGGCGAAGGTTATGAGACTTTGACCGCGCGCCTCGGCCCGGAGGGTTTTCGTCTCGCCCAAGAGCACCAGCCGAACTTGCTCATTCTCGATTTGATGTTGCCGGGCATGAGTGGGCTGGAAATCTGCAAGCGCCTCCGCGACCAGGGCATGGAGACGCCGGTGATCATGCTCACCTCCAAAGCTGAAGAAAACGACAAGGTCTTGGGGCTGGAATTGGGCGCAGACGATTACATCACGAAACCATTTAGCTTGCGCGAGCTCCTGGCGCGAGTCAAGGCACATTTGCGGCGTGAAGAAGCGGCAAGCTCGCCGGTGGCGGGCGCGAAACAGGATCAATTCACTTTCGGTGAAGTCATCGTGGATTTGAAACGGCATGAAGTTCGAAAGGCCGGCGAGCTGCAGGAACTGACCCCGCGCGAATTTCGCATCCTGGGATACTTTTTGGCGCACCCCGGCGAGCTCATCTCCCGCGACCGTTTGTTGGAAGAAGTGTGGGGCTACGACGTGTATCCTACGACCCGCACGATCGATAGTCACATTCACATGCTGCGCATGCACATCGAGTCTGATCCTGCCAGCCCCAAATACATCAAGACCATTCACGGCGTGGGCTATTTGTTCGAGCCGGAAAATGGCACAACCGCAAAGCCGCAAAAATGAGTAGCCGTTGCAGAGCAGGTTGAAGACCTTCACAATTTTATTCTGGTTTTGCTTTACGCATCGGCTGGACGGCCGCATAAAACTGGCTGCATTTCATGGAAACTCCGCTCACAAAAACTGGCGTGCAGTTGCACGGGGTCAAGTTGAATCTCGAGGCAAATCATCCGCTCCTGCTCGATTACGCCCTTAGGCACCTCAACAGTCTCGCCACGGCACCGTGGCCTGCGCCGGATTTAGCGGTGAAATGTCTTTGGTCACGACCAGCGGGCGAGCAGAAAGCCGGCCCATTTGCCGTGAACGGCGGCTTGAACATTATCGGAAAGCGCATGCTGGGCAACGCCGAGGAGCTCATCTGGCTGGACACACTGAAGATGAAAGGATTGCAGCTCCGTTTCCAGCGCACCCGCGAACGCTTCAACTTCGAGGTTGCGTACGGCTTTCACCCGAAAAAAGAGAAGCTCGAGCGCTTGCCGGAATATGAATACAAAGCCTATTTCAGCTTGATGAGCTACTTGGTCTATTATCCCATCATCTGGTATCTCGAGCAGGCCCGGGGTTGGATGGTTTTGCATGCTTCCGCTCTGGCAACTGCTCAGGGCGGCGTTATGATTGGCGGCTTGGGCGGCGTCGGCAAAACCACCACGTGCGTCGCCTTAATGCAGCGCGGTGGCATGGAGCTCATGTCGGAAAATCTCATTTTCACCGACGGCGAATTCATTTATTCCTGCCAAGAACCGATCCGGATGGACGAAAACAGCTTGGCCATGTTGGGCAGCGGCACCAACGCGGCAGGGCTGCTTCCCATGGCCTTCCCGGAAGGGCTGAAGGATAAATGGCTTTTCCATCTCGCGCACAACGCCTTGCCGGAAAAAGTGAGGCCCGCCGTTCTCTTTTTGCCGCAATTCTCCTCCAAGAGCTACTGGCGTGAGCTTGCGCCCGAAGTCGCGGTTGAAAAAATCATGGCGATGAACCGCCTGACGCGTGAATTGGATGATTATGGTTGGTATGCAGCAGCGCTGGACATGCACTGGCCCAAGGCGAGTCAAACCGCGCGCCGTGTGGAGGTGCTGCGAAAATTTGCCGAACGCATACGTTGCTTCGAGTTGGGCGTCGTCCGCGCCGCAGGCGTCGGGACCGTGGTGGAAGATATTATTCGTGTCGTTCATTCTTGATTGAGGTTGGCATGAAAACAAAATTCGCGCTATACGTGCCGTGGGCTGCCCTGCTTTTGGGGTGCGCCGGCAAGGTCGAAATGCAAAGACCCGAGCAGATCGAAACGCGGCTGTCACCCGCAAACGGAGATGTTCTTCCGAGCCGGAATGGTACCGCGGGTAATTCCTTGAGCTCGTGGATGGACCGCACGCCGCTCACGGGACCGTTCTCAGCCGGCCCCGCTGCCGGCGAAGATTGCGCCCTGATTTACGACCCGCGGGCCCGTCGTCTCGTCTTGTGCGGCGGGAAGAACGATGACAACATAAACCTCAATGAGGTCTGGGCTTTTGATCTGCGGCAAAACCGCTGGCAACAGCTTGAGATTGCCGGCGAAAAACCTCCGCCCAGTGAAGATCACGTCGCCCTCTATGATCCCTTGAGCCATCGCATGATCTTGCACGGTGGTGAGAATGGCGCGACCTGGAATAACACCTGGTCGTTATCCTTGACCACGCATCGCTGGCGCAACATGACCGAGGCGGCGGCTCCGGCGCGAGAAGATCATACCGCCATTTACGATAGTCGCGGCAAGCGCATGGTGATTTTCGGCGGGCGAAACTGGGGAATCGAGGATTTCTATGAGGTTTGGGCGCTGGATCTCGATCCCGGCTCGCCGGCTTTTGAAAAATGGCAGGATCTGACGGTGAAAGAAGATCACCCGGCGGGCCGCTCTGATCATGTCGCGGTTTTTGACAGCCTGAAAAACCGCATGATCATCTTCAGCGGCTGGGAGAAAAAAGAAAAACAATATCTGGATGACACTTGGGCATTCTATTTCGCGACCCCGCCGGACGCCGCGGCACACTGGAAAAAGATCAAAACCAAAAAATCCCATCCCCCCATGCGGCGGCACGCGATCGGAGTCTATGACCCCACCAGAAACTGGTTTATCATCTGCGGCGGTTTTGGTGATGAAGGGTATCTCAATGACGTTTGGGCGCTCGATCTCACTGAAGATAGTTGGTTGAACATCACGCCCGGCCCGCAACCGCGCCTCGATCACCAGGGGGTTTATGATCCTGTGAGCCAACACCTGATCATTTATGGCGGCGATGCGCGGCTGAAGAATAAGTTTCACGACATGTGGGAGCTGCAAATTCCGCGCAGCCTGCCCTTCGATCTTTCGGCGCAAAAGGCGAGCGCGGAGAGTGTCGAAAAATAACTGCCCTATCCAGATGCACCGGGACGGGAAGCTCAAGTGTTTTAAGCCTGCATGAAACTGCACGAGGACCACATGAAATCGATGAAGCATTCTGCGATCGAAAAAATCCCGAGCAACGGCGGCCGGCCGATACGGTTCTTCCTGACGCCGGAAATGATGCCGGAGGTTGAAACCCTGGAGCAATTGGAGCATTTGGCCCGCGTTCAAGGCTTGCAGCATCACGTCGCCGTTTTGCCGGACATCCACCGCAAGAGCCGCAACCTCAGCCCCACGGGCACGGTGGTTGTGGCGAAAAACGCGATCGTGCCGCGCGCGATTGATACCGGCATCAATTGCGGCATGCGCATGATTCGGACCGATATTGACGCGCGCACCTTCACGCCGCGGCTGCTCGACGACCTCTTTGGCAAACTCAAAAGCACCATCCCGGTTTTCGAGCATGAGCAGGAGACCATCAGCCAGCAGGACGTCGCGGAGATTCTCGTGCATGGCGGCCAATGGAGCCAGAGAGAATTCGGCCTGAGCGATCAGGAACGAAATTGCATCGAGTACCGCGGAACCATGCCCACCGACACGGATGACGCCGAGGCCATTCTCGCGAGCGTGCCGGAGAAGTCGATCAAAAAAGGCAGGCGCTGCCTGGGCACGCTCGGAGACGGCAATCATTTTCTCGAGCTGCAGGAAATCGCCGATGTCCTGAATAGCGACTTCGCGCATCGGTTGGGGCTATGCAAAGGCCAGGCATTTTTTATGCTGCACACCGGCTCGCGTAATGTCGGCAGCAAAATGATGAAAACTTATTTGCGGGCAGCCGAAGAAAAACTTCTTTCCTCAGGATCAAAAGCGACGAACTGGCCGATTTGGTCGATGCCGGCGGATTCGGAAGAAGGCATCAAATTCACACGCGCGCTGGCTGCGGCCTCCAATTTCGGCTATGCGAACCGGATCGCGATTACGGAAAGATTGCGTGCCGCGGTGCGCCAGGTGCTGCATGATGAATCGCTGGAGCTTCCGTTGTTGTACGACTGCGGCCACGTGAGCATCAGCGCAGAAATGTGGCAGGGTGAAAGGCTTTGGATACACCGTCACGGCGCAACCCGTGCACTGCCGCCTTCTCAATTGCAGGAACATCCGCTATTTTCCCAAACCGGGCAACCAGTGCCGATCCCGGGTTCCATGGGCCACGACTCTTACGTCGGCGTTGCCAGCGAGCAGACGGTGGACACCTTTTACTCTGTCAATCACGGCGCCGGGCGCGTGCTGGACAAATCGGAGGCGCTGGCGCGCTTCTCCGAGGCGCAAGTGCAGAGGGAAATGCAGAACAAAAATATTCGATTGTATGGTTACGGTTCCGACAAGATCGCCGAACAGGCGCCGGGCTCGTTCAAGAACATCTCACAAGTCATCGAGGCCATGTCCGCCTTGTTGCTTGCCGCGCCCGTTGTGCGCTTGCGACCGCTGGCAGTATTGAAAGGTTAAGCGCTTTACCCGGCATTTTCACATAGTTTTCACAAATCTTCGACCCTCCCATGACAACGCCATCGCGCGGAAGCCTTTAATTGAATACAGACGCAAGAACAAATTTAGATGGTGCTGGAATCTGAGTTAGAGATGCTGGCTCCTCATGTCATGGCGAGAATTGCAATCTGCCTGAAATGGAATTGGGAGATTGCCTTGTCAGCTTCGCTTCTCGCCATGACTCCAATTCCTGCTCAAAACGAGCATAAGTGCTATGACCCATTCGAAAGGAAAGGTAGCCATGAAGTCCCGCGTGTTTGTGTCCGTCGCCATCGTGTTTCTTCTGCACGTGGCCATCACGAGTTCTGCCCAGGCGCAGACCAGAGTAAAAATGTCCCCGGGAGAGGTGGTTGCAGCGCTCAAGGTCGGCCAGTGGGTGCAAATGGAGGGTATCATTCAAAGAGATTTCTCGGTGCTGACCAGGAACATCGAAGTTTTGACCGGTGATTTTCTCGAAAGCGATTGGAGCATTACCGCCGTCGCTCGCAACGTTGATTATGCTCAAAAGGACCTTGAGATATTGCTCCTGCCCGTCAAAACCGCCAAAGATACCGAGTTTGAAAACGTGAGCGGTGCTTTGCCGGGCGGCATGATGGATCTGAAAGAGGGCATGCTGATGGAAGTGGACGGCACCTATTTGAAGGACGGCACTTTTCTGGCCATTGAGATTGAAGACCTCACCCAGGAACTGGTCGCGGAACCGTCTTTGCGGAACGAAGTCGAAGCCGTGGGCAAGGTGGAAAAGATCGACGCGGACAGGCGCACGGCGACAGTGATGGGAATCAAGTTTATGATTGTCAATACAACCGAGTTGAAATCGGCGGTTAAATAATTTTCATCTGAAACGGGCATAAGTCGGCGGAGTAGGCCATGCGAACCAAAAGACCTCAAACGATCCATTCCTTTGCCGCGAATTTGCTGCCTGTTGTTCTGGCGGCGTGGTTGCTCACGTCTGGCTGCGCCGGTGCGCGCCATGAAGCCGGGCGGCAACTGGAAGAGGATGGCGAAAAATCAGCAGGCTCCCTGCCTGCCTTCCCCCCACAGCAGTTGGAAGCGGAAACGCCCGGCGAAATTCTCTCCGCAAGGGCAACACCGCCGGAATCACAACAGAACGCACCGGCGCAAAACGAGGCCGGCAAAAACAAGCGCATCGGCGATGCCCTGCCGACGCTGCAATATCAGCCCTTCAGCGAAACCGAGATCGAAGAGCGGATGCTATTCCCGCTTACCCTGGAGGACTGCATTCGCATCGCGTTGCACCAGAACTTCCGGTTGCGGTTGGCCAAGCACGAGCTCACGCGAGCCGAGGCTTCGCTTTCCGGAACTTATGGAAAATTCCTGCCGGTTTTTGCGCTGACCGGTGCACAGGAAAATACGCAGCAGAAGCGGCCATTTGACCCGCTCGCGCCAAATGATCCCAGGCATTTGAACTTCTACAACAATTCCGTTGTCGGCGAAGTTCAGCAAACGCTGGCGACCGGTGCCGTTTTGAACATTGCCGGCGATCTGCGCCGCGATCTCTATACCCCCGATCGCTTCGGTGCGCCGCCGACCAAAACGCAAAACTTGAATTTCTCATTACGCCTGACCCAGCCGCTGATGCGCGGCGCCTGGCCGGCGGTGGCGCGGAGCCCGATATCCCTCGCGCGCCATGAGCGGAACATGCGGGACGAAGAGATCATCAACACCAAATTGACGACCATCTTTGCCGTGAAGCGGGCATATTACAATCTGCTGCTCGCGCACGAAGTGATCAAAATCAATCGCCTTGCCCTGCAACGTGATTCCACGCTCGTGCGCGTCTCGGAATCCATGGTGCAGGCCAAGCGTGCGACGCAACGTGACGTGTTGAGCGCACAGATTCGAGTCGCCGACGATCGCGCCGCGCTGATCAGGAGCGAGACCGATTACCAGCTTGCCCTCGATGCGCTCAAAGAGACCATCGGCGCGCCACTGGAGCTGCCGCTGGCGGTAGCCGAGGCCGAGCTGGAATTCACGCCCGTGGTCTTGGATGAAGAGGAACTCATCCGGCTGGCCTCCACCAATAACCCTGCGCTGCACAGCGCGAGCATTGCAATTGACCGCGCCCTGCTCGCTCACAAAGTGGCCAGGAATGCGCTTCTGCCGCAGCTCGATGTTACCGTGGGGTATTCCGGGCAATTCGAGACCACCATTGCCCAAAACAAAGACCTGGAGACCGCGGGCTTGCTGGCCGAGTTTACTTTGAGTTATCCCTTCTTAAACCGGGAAGCTGCAGCGGACGCCGAAAATGCGCAAATCGCCATCTCACAAGAGCAAGACCGGCGCACCAATCTCCAGCGCCAAATCGTGCTCAATATTCGCAGCATCGTGCACAATGTGCAGAGCACGACGGAGGAGTTGAATGCTTTGCAGGGAACAATCAACGCTTCGAAACAGAAAGTGGATTTTTCCTCCACCATGTTCAATCTGGGCCGGGCTTCGAACCTGGATATTACCGAT
>JBIOXB010000005.1:0-44968 GCA_044869275.1 bacterium | reverse complement strand
CTGGGGGACTGGGAGACTGGGGGACTGGGGGACTGGGAGACTGGGAGACTGGGGGATTGGGAGACTGGGGGATTGGTAGGGCAGAAGAAACTCTAAAGGCCCGCGCTCCAATACTCCAGTAATCCAGTAATCCAGTGATCCAGTAATCCAGTGATCCAGTGATCCAGTGATCCAGTGATCCAGTGATCCTGTGATCCTGTGATCCTGTGATCCTGTGATCCTGTGAGGCAGCGATCCGGTGATCTAGTGATCCTATTCGAATTTCCATGAGTATTGTCTGAAGAAAAGAGTCCGGCATGTACGCCAAACGAAACAGCCTCACCATTCTCGCCGTGCTTTTGCTGCTATCGGGATTGGGATATTTCTGGTATCGCCACGAAGCCAAGAAGCTCACCATGACGAATGCCAAGAACAAGAACTTGACCACGCAATTGCGCGGCGCCCTGGAGGTGGCGGAGACGCTGGTGAGCGTCACGAACGAACGGGATTCGCTGCGGCTCCTGTGGCAGCAGGCGCCGAAAAAACTGCTGAACGCGGAGGAGCCCGCATTTTCGCTGTCTTACATCAATTGGCTGATCAATCAACACAACCTGGACCTCGGTTTCGATTTCTTTTTGAACGAGAAAAAAGCGAGAAAAGAATACACCGCCTTCTCCTACACGCTGAGCGGTGAAGGCGACTATTACAATGTGTGCGCTCTGGTTTGGTACATGACGCGCAGCCCGCTGCTGTACCAAATCAAAAGTGTGAATTACCGCCGCAACCCGAACGATCCGAAATTGCTCAACTTCACCATCATGTTTCAAGGTTATTCCATGAACAAGGACTGGGAAGTGAACAGCGAGCTGACCATGGCGGCATCGACGTTGAATTGGGCGACGGAGTTCGAGTATGACGCTTTCAGCAGCCTGCGGCCGGTGGTGGTCGAGACCAAAATACCGGTGGCGGTGCCTGCCAAGCCGGTCAAGCCGCCGGAGCCGCCCGGTTTGGTGGATGTAGAAACGGCGACGCTGCTGTCGCTGGCAGGAGGGACGGCGTATGTGCGCGCGCGCGACGGCAAGGTTGTGCCCATGCGCGTGGGCCAGCAAGTGCGGCGCGGGCGCCTGACACGGATCGATCCCCAAGCCAATGCGGTGGAATTCACGCTCGAGGGCGAAAACGGATCGCGCGTGGTGCAGCTCAAAATCGAGTACAACTAACTTGAAAAGAAAACAGGCAGCATGAGAAAACTTCTTTGGATCTGGCTTCTGATGAGCTGCTGTGTTGGGACGTTGCGAGCACAACAGGAGGAGTTTCCGCCGCGGAGTTACCGGCCGGACGAATTGGTGTCATTCAATCCGAACACGCCGTTCAATACCGTGGTCGACATTCTGAACAACTTTTCACAGAGATTCGACAATCGCATCATCATCGATTCCAAAGTGCGCACCCGGCCCATCGGCGTGTCGGTGGAAAACATGTATTGGAAGCGCGCGTTCGAATATGTGCTGCGCTCGAACATGTTGAAATACGCGGCGCGCGACCGCTACTATGCCATTGAGGATTTAGTGCCGCAGAAAGAAGAGCCGGAAGTCAAGGCGCCCTATAGCATTAGCACGCCGGAAGTCGAGATCAGCGCGGTCTTTTTTCAGGCGGATTACCAAACCATGCGCGAAATCGGGATCGATTGGAGCACTTTCAACA
The DNA here is from genome assembly GCA_044869275.1 of bacterium. Taxonomy (GTDB): domain Bacteria; phylum Zhuqueibacterota; class Zhuqueibacteria; order Zhuqueibacterales; family Zhuqueibacteraceae; genus JBIOXB01. Next base: position 43,285 of record JBIOXB010000005.1, on the reverse strand, counting down.
ACGGCACGGTGCAAGTTCAATCCTTTGGGGCGTCGAACGTCACCAACAATTTCTTTCGCGCTTCCTACAACCAGGCTTTCCGCCGCGTCAGCGTCAATGCGCTGCTGCGCGCGTTTGAAAGCTCCAGCAAAGGCGAAGTGCTGGCGCGGCCGCAAATTCGCGTGATGAGCGGCCAGCCTGGCAAGATCAAAGTCGGCACGAATTTTTATTTGACCACCGTCGATTTCGCCGGCAATCTGCGCTTCAGTGAATATGAGGCCGGCATTATTTTGTCGGTCGTTCCCACCGTCGTGGGACGCAACGACTCGACCTTCATTCACATGGAAGTCAAAGCGGAGCGCAGCGACGTGACCCTGGCTTCTACCAACACTTCCAAGAACATTACCGAAAGCTCGACCAAGGTCCTGCTGCTGGACGGCGAAGAAACCGCGATGGCGGGCCTGATCAGCACCTCCCAACAAAACGTGCGCCGGGGCATTCCGTTCTTGAAGGACTTGCCGCCCTGGTTTTTCGGCCTGCGCTATGTGTTCGGCTATGAATCAGTGTTGAACAACAAGCGCGAGCTGGTCATTTTGTTGGGTGCCCGGGTCGTGGATCCGCTGTTGGATCGCCGCAACACGCGCATCGACATGCGGGAATATTTGGATGGCCAGAAGCGCGAAATGAAGCGCTTGCAGCGGGGATCCTCCAGCGGCTCGCCCTCCGGTGCGGCGCGCCGCCCGCGCTCGACCTCACAAAAAAACCGGTAGCTTTTGGCTTCATGGCAAAAGATTTGCAAGGAATTTCAGCGCATGGGCCGCGAAAACGCGTGAGGATTTGAACCTCCTCCTCCACTACCAAGTCATGCCGGGGCCCTCTTCGGAGGGCTCCGCTGACCTGGCTAGCTTCAGGATGATTGCGAAACGAGGATAGATCATGGCAACTTTTTATTTGGGCTCGAAACTGAACTGGCAGCAATATCTGCAAGCTTCCTCCTTTGTCAAGGATATCCAGGGCCAGATTCGCCGCGGCAGCCAAAAGCAGCACATTGCCATCACCGCGCAGACACGCGAGATCATCGCCAGCCGCGAAGCCATGACCAAGAAGTTTGGCTCCGGCTTCGACGCCATGAACGGCACGCTGGACCGCGGCTTGTCGGACGTGACGGAAGCGATCAACGAAACGACCACCGCCATCGAATCGTTGCGCTCGACGTTCGAGTACAACATCGCCTTGATGATCGAGCAGTTGCAGCTGCAGAGCCAGGCGATGATGGGCATGCTGCAGCAGATGGAAGCCGTGCATGCCACATTGCAAAGCCCGACCATGACGCAGGCACGCGAGTTTTATCAAATTGCCTGCGACCGCCTGCAAAAGGGCCTGCCGGACAAGGCATTGGAGGCGTTTCTGGAAGCCGCCAAGCGCGATGACGCCAATTTCATGACCCAGCTCATGATCGGCAAACTGTATTTGTACGGCGTCACCCAGGATTGCAACGTGGTGAATCTGGGCAAAGCCGAGCAGCATCTGATGGCGGCGGCGCGCTATGCCAAAGCCGAAGTGCCGCGCCTGCCCGACGCGAATCGTTTTCTGGGCGAAGCCTTGCTGCATGCCTCGATCGCGAATTATGCGCTCGCCAACGATCATCAATTGAACGGGAACAAGGACGAAGCCTCCCGGCTGTTGCGCCACTCCCGGGATTTGGCGCAACAGGCGCGCGATGCCAGCCCGCAGCTTTCGGAGAGCCATTACCATCATGCGAAATACGCCGCCCTGCTGGGCGACGGCCACGCGGCGGCACAGAGCCTGGAGCAGGCCGTGGCGCTGGATGAGAATTATTGCATCAAGGCCGACGGCGACCGTGATTTCCGCTTTGTGCGCCATGAGATCAACGACCTCTTCGTGCGCATGCGCACCGAAAGCGGCGGGGATGTGCAGCAGAGAGTGCGTCACGTTGAACGATTGCTCTCGGAGTGGATCTACTCGACCAACGACGCCAAAGTCTCCGCTTCGCAGATCAACCAATTGCTGGTGGAGGCGAAGCAATGCCTCGAGCGCAACACCTATTTCGACAATCGCGACGCCATGCAGTTGCTGCATCAGGCCGAGCAGATTTTTCATTCGTTGCTGGTGCACAAATTTGCGCTGCACGCCTTGTCCGCGCATCTGGGCCGTGTGAGCGCTCTGGCCTTCAGCCCGGACGAAGCCATCCTGGCCAGCGGCGGCGCGGATCACACCGTGCGTTTGTGGAATTTGAGCACCAATCAATTGCTGTTCACGCTCAAAGAGCACGAAGACACCATCGTCGAGCTGGCGTTCAGCCACGACAGCCAGATTTTGGCGAGCGTCGATAAGCGCGGCGGCGTCAAGCTGTGGGACGTGAAACACGGCCGCTGCTACACCACCTTGATGGATCCGGGCAACACCGTGCAATGTTTGTGCTTCAGCCCCGACGACACCATTCTCGCCATTGGCGGCTACAACCGGCAAACCACTTTGTGGGACACTCACGACGGTACGCTGATTCAAACTTTCACCGCGCACAAAAGCAGCGTGGATACCGTCGTCTTCAGCCACGACGGGCGGCTGCTCGCCACGGGCAGCCCCGACAATTCCGCGATTTTGTGGGACTTGACCCGAGGAGCGATCCTGCACACGTTTTTTGGCTGCTCGGGCCTGGCCAATTGCGTGGCTTTCAGCGCGGACGATCGCCTGCTCATCACCGGCGCGAATGACGGCAGCGTGCGCTTCTATGAAACCCTCAGCGGCCGTCTGGCTCATGCCTTGCCGGAACGTTCGGGCAGCGTGAGCTGGTTGACGCTCAGCCCGGATCAAAAAGCTCTGGCCACGATCAATCACGGCATTGCCGTGCAATTGTGGGACATCGCGCAAGGGAAAATGGTGCATGAGTTGAAACCATTTTCCAGCGGCGTCACTTCCCTGCGCTTCAGCCCGGACGGCACGGTGCTGGCAGCCAATGATTTTCAAGATCGCAGCGTGAAATTGTGGAACGTGCAGGACGGCAAGTTGATGCACGTCATCGCCGGCAATCTCACCTGCAGCGCTTTCAATCCCGACGGCACGGCCTTGGTGACCGGCGATGAAACCGGCAGCTTGCGGTTTTGGGGGCGCATGGTGATGACGCGTGAGGCTTATGAACAGCTGCAGCAGAAAAGCCAGCCACCCGCAACCGCGAAGCCGCAGCGCAAAGCGGGATGGGTCACCGAAGCCACTGGCGTGCCTTCATCGCGCACTCAAACCAGAGTGGAAGCCGAGCCGCCAGCTCCCGAAAAGGGCTTTGGCCCGCGCGCCTCAACCCGCGTTGCAGCTGCGAAGGGCACGCGTGCGGAACATTTTACGGCAACGGCAGCACACGGTCCCGCACCTGCACCAAAACCAGCGCCGGAAACTCGATCCGCCGATTTTGCTTCGCCTCTGGCGGCTGCCGCAGATCAAACTCTTGAAGGCGCATCGCCACCGCAACAGAGGTTTCAAACGCCTCCGCCGGCCGAATCCGCGCGTGAATTACACGCGGCCACGCGCCGCTCCACGCGTTTGCGTGAAACCGCGCCGCTTTCCCTGCCCGAGACCGAGACCGAGCCACGCACTGCCAACGGCACCACGCGTACGCGCAAGACCGGGCGCACGACCACCACGGCGCGCACTTTTTCCACCGAGAGCCGCTCGACTTCCAGCCGCCGCAAGCAGCATCCCAAGGGAACATGCTTGGTTTGCGGAGAGCCCTTGGGCTTGTGGGCGAAAATGTGTGGCATCAAATTGTGCAAAGAGCACTATTTTTGATTATGAAGATTTTGTAAACTTGCGCTTATCTCCCCGCAAAAATTCCTTCATATTGCCCTGCGTAATCGCTCCATAGTCGGTAATTATGACTCAATATGGCGATTACACGACCTTGCCATTGCTCGACGCAGTGATAAAATCACCAGAAAACGCGGCACCACCCGCAACCGGGCCGGAATGCAGCTATATACTGAGACGAATCAAGCGTTTGTCGGGTAAGCCTGACGAAAAATGAACCGACAGCTCTTCATGAGTTTTGTAGATAGGGTTGAAGTAGGCCGCATGGGGTCAACAACCGCAACGAGACTGTCACCTGCCGCTGCTTCGGCCGCAGGCGCGCACGAACCCGAGCGCTCAGGACATTTGCCCTGGGAGATTTTTGGGGCGCATCCCCGGCTGCCGCGATACGTCCGGCGCGCGCGCGACCAAAAAATTTGCCCGTACTGCAAGCATGCCATCGACGAGGATCCCTATTTCCGGCGCAGAGGCTACTGGCTGCGCGTGCTGCAAAACAAAAGTTACTGGCTGCGTTACATTTTTTTGGAAGTGACCTTCGCGCTCGCGGCCGTGCTTTTTCAATTTATTCCGATCGTGCAATCGCGTTTGTTGAGTTTGAAAGATCGCATCATGCTGCCGGGCTGGGTGCGTTGCAGCATGCCGGATTGTGATGAGTTGTATCACGCCACGTGCTGGTACCAAGTCAAACGGTTGCGTGGCTGCCTGCGCTGCCGGTCGCGCAAAGCCCGAAGGGTGAGTTAGAACTTCTGCGAGAGGCTGCGGCTATGACCTTTCAAATCAAAAGCTCGCGCCGGCACACGCCCAAGGCCACCGACCGGCAGGAACGCCTCGATTGGTGGAGCCAGGAGCGCCTGCGTCACGCCAGGATAATGGTGGTGGGTGCCGGAGCTTTGGGTAATGAAGTGGCGAAGAACCTGGCGTTGTTGGGCCTGGGTTATATGTTGATCGTCGATTTCGATCATATCGAAATCTCGAATTTGAGCCGCACCGCGCTGTTCCGGCAAAGTGATTTGGGAAAACGCAAGGCGGTTATTGCCGCGCAGCGCGCGCAAGAATTATGCGTTGAGCCTTCTGCCGTGGTGGAAGCGCTCGACGGCGACGTCGTGTGGGAAGCGGGGCTGGGCCTCTATCGCCGCATGGATTTGGTGCTCGGCTGTCTCGATAATCTCGAAGCGCGGCTCGCGGTCAATCGTGCCTGCCTGCTGACGGGCAAGCCCTTTATCGACGGCGGCATTCGCGGCCTGGCGGGCAGCGTCTATGTGTTCGCGCCGCCGTTCGATTGCTGTTTCAATTGCACCACGACCAAGCGCGAGCGCGCGGCGAGCGGCGGCAGATACGACTCCTGCTTTCAAATCATGCGGAAGCACTATTCCGAAGGCCGCATGGCCACCGTGCAAGTGACCTCGGCGATCATCGCTGCGCTGCAAGTGGAGCAGGCCGTCAAATTGTTGCACGGCCGCCTGCCGGACACCGGGGTGCGCCTGCAATATGACGGCGGCGGCGCCAAGCCTTATTTTGAAGTGGCCCCGATTTTGCGCCGGCAAGGCTGTGAATGCGAAGACATGCGCCCGCTTCCGGAGGTTGCGGTGCTCGAAGGCGCCGTCACCACCACGACGCTGCGTGCCTGTCTTGCCGCTTTGGAGCAAGCGGGCGTGGCAGAACCCGTGGTCAAGTTTCCCAGCAGCTTTGTGTCGCATCTTTTTTGCGGCAATTGCAACCAGGAAACGGCGCTCATGCAGCCGATCTTTCGTTTATCGCACGAGCAAGTGCAATGCCAAAATTGTAAGATCATCGCCGACCGTGCGAGCTTGCAGCTGATGATGGTGGGGGATAGCTGGGACGTGATGAGCCCGGACATGGGCGACTATCGCGAGGCCATTTTGAATTTGACCTTGCACGATTTGGGCTTCCCGCGCCTGGTAGTGTTGCAAGCACATGACCAGCAGGGCCGGGCGTTGGATTACGAATTTTCACGAGATGAAGAAATAACCTTGCCGGGCTTGAGCCGAGCACGGAAGCGCCTGCCGGCCGCGGACAGGGTTTCACCATAAGCCGAAGTTGAAGTGTGCGCGGACGAGACGATGACAGCGAACGGATGATGGCTGCCGCACGGCCGTTTTTCGAAAATGTCGCCTGGGCGCAGGCTGGAATCCCTGGAGCCAGAGGGAGAGATTTGTACCAGCGCGGGAATAACATGAAAAGTGGCGACCGCAGGACCAAACTGGCCGCACACACGCAACCGCAGCTCGAGGATCAACATGACTACCTCACAACTTGGAAGGAATAACGGAATGGCAGACATCATCAATCTGACATTCATCAACGTCAGTGACGACTCGGAGATGGATGTTGATATGTCACGCGATATGACGCGGGAACAGATCATCGATAATTTGGTGCTGGCCGGCTTCATTCCGCCCCTGCTCAACAACAACGAAGAGTACGGCTTGACGGTGAAGGGACGCGGGGAGCTGGGCGAAAACCAGACCCTTTCCCAAATCAACTCGCAAGATGGGGACCAGGTCCGTGTCGCCGTGGTGCAACGCGGCGGCCTTTGAGTGTTCCTGCTGTTGCCGCCTAGAACTTTCTCGTGGTAAATTGATTTCTGGCCCGCTGCTGGCAAATTGTTTCTTCCTCTTGCTTGGCGGGCTGAATCGTTTCGAGTGCGTTCAGGAATACCATTCATTCGCCCAATAAATATGAGAACGTCCCGAACCGTACGTTTGGAGCATGATTATCAAGCCATGCAGGCGCTGCAAAGCGATTTGATCGAGTGGGAAGCGGCGGATCGCCGCACGCCGCCGGAGATTTACGTCGTGGATTTCAATCTGCGCGGCCTGATTGGCCCGGAAACCCTGCGCGATTCGCACACCGTCGTGATCAAGCTATTGCCGGAATATCCCGACCGCGCCCCCCTGGCGAAATTCACCTCGCGGCCGATTTTGTTTCACCCGCACGTTTTCGTCAACGGCGTGGTGTGCGTCGGCGGCTATTCACCCGACGAAGGCCTCGCGGCATTTTGTTTGCGCATCGCGAAATACATTCAATTTCAACCTTATCTCATCAACGTGAAAAGCCCGGCCAATACCGTGGCATTGGATTGGTACAAAGGCAACAGCAAACAGCTGCCCATCGACAACACGCCGTTGCCGGACTTGGTGCTGGAATATTAACCGCAACATCCAATCGTAGTGAGCGCGAGAGACGTGAGCAAACCTCCCCATCGCATGGTGCAGCCGCAGGAGCGGTTTCGCATCAAAGAAGTTCGTGTGCATCAAGCGCACCCTCGGCGCATCCCGCCGGACTGGTCGCGCAGCCACGGTCCGAATCGCTACATCGTTTACGCCGACAGCCAGGCCGTCGAACGCATCGTGAGCCACGCGCGCATGGACCCGCGCTACGAATGCTTTGGCATACTGCTGGGCAACGCTTATCTCGATGAAGACTTCGATCTCACCTGGATTTATTTGCAGGATTCCGTGTCGGCGGAATACGCGCATTCGGATTTTGCCTCGGTGGAAGTCTCGCGCGAAGAATTCCAGCGCATCAACGATGAAGTCGATCGCATTCGCGACCGCAGCAACGGCCGCATCCGCAAGATCGGCTGGTATCATTCCCACCCGAATTTCGGCATCTTCATGTCCAACACCGACCGCTTGAACCAGAAGCGCTATTATAATCAGGAGTGGCAGATCGCCATGGTGGTGGATCCCATTCGCGGCACCATGGGATTTTTCCGCGGCGGCAACAGCAATCGCTGCCCCCACCGCGTGGTGGAAACGCGCATGAGCATGGAGTACACGCCCGAAGTCACGGTCAACCGCGCGCCCGACTATCGCCGCCCGTCCCCGGGTTCAAGTTATGCCAAGCGCCGGCCTGCCGCGCGCCCGCCGCGCCCAAGCGTGTGGCGGAGCTTTCGGAAATGGCTGGCGAGGGTATTGGAACCGGGGGGGGAGGGATAAACGCGACTTTCGGGATTTTCATCGACCTGGGTTTTGACTTGACAATGTCACACTATCCGCTGATTCACACAGAGGCTTTGTCTGCGTAATCCGTGAAATCTGCGGATAGAGAATTTGGGCTCGCGGTGCACCTGCGCAATGTTCTTCGTGTCCTGCATTTTTCTCCCTTGGTGAGATTATGATCCTGAATGTGAAATGGTCAAGCTAAAGCAGGACCGCAAATGTTATCTCTTATGGAATACAAAAGCTATCTCGCGCGTGTGGAGTTTGACGCAGACGCCAATCTCTTTCATGGCGAAGTGATCAATACGCGCGATGTCATTACTTTTCAGGGAAAATCTGAGGATGAGCTGAAAAATGCCTTTGCAGAGTCAGTGGAGGATTATCTAGCTTTTTGCGCTGAACGAGGAGAGCGACCCGCTAAGCCCATCCCTTTTCAAACAACTCCTATCTTGTCATCCCGCCGTTGCGAGATCTTGGTAGAGCTGAGTATCGCGCCAGTGCGTCACAAGATTCAGGCTGTGTGAAAACGCTTGGTTTCAACGCCGGCTGAGCTTGTCGAAGCCGGATTTTTTGAACTTAGCACCCGTCGACAAGCTCAGGGTGCGGCATTCCCATGTTTTCACACAATCTGATTCCTTCTGGATGACAGGTTTGGGATTTGTTGCATCACTTCATAATTCTCACCCGCACCGCTTTGTCTCCCTTCATTTCCCTCACCACGTCGAACCCCACCCGCTGGCCGGGCTTCAAGCGTTTGTCCTTGATGGTCGCCTCCAAATCATGCGCGTGCACGAATAATTCCTCGTCGTCATCGCTGCTGATGAAGCCGAAGCCCTTGGCCGCGTCCCATTTTTTGACCGTGCCGTATTGCATGCTTGCCTCCTGGTGAATGGCGTGCGAAGCCGGACTTGGACTAAAAAATTTACGCTCGTTCTACCGCTGGTTGTTCCCTCACGCTTCCGGCTGGTCCGAAGCCGTCACAAAATCCCGCTCTTCCGGCTTCACGGTCAGCACCGGGCAGGGCGCATGGCGCACGACTTTCGCCGTGGTGCTGCCGAGGAAGAATTTCTGCAAGCCGCTCAAACCTTGTGTGCCCATGACGATCAAATCGCTTTCATGCTGTGCGGCAAATTCGACAATTTCGTTGTAGGCGCGGCCGAATTCGACCACGATGCGATGCTTGACATTGGAGGGCGGGAAGGGTGCAATCATGCGCTCGAGCTCTTCATGCGAGCGCACCATCAGTTCGTGGCCGAATTCTCCCGAGAGGTTCAGATTCACGGCATAATGCTCTGGATGGACCGGAATATCGACAATGTGCAGGATGTGTAATTGGGCGTGAAAGAGCTTGGCGAGTGACCAGGCGTACAGCAGCGCTTTTTCCGAATGCGGCGAGAAATCCACCGGCGCCAGAATGTTGAGATAGGGGGTAACTTTGGCGGCGGTCGCGCTCGCGCGCACAGTGATCACCGGGCAATGCGCCTGGCGAATGACCTTCTCCGCGACGCTGCCCATGATGAGATGGTTCAGGCCGCTGCGGCCGTGCGTGCCCACCACCACGAGCTCCACGGGATGGACGCGGGTGTAGAGGACGATTTCTTCGGCGGGATTTTGGTTGCGGCGTACCAGGCGCTGCAGGCGCAAATTTCGCGGCGTTTTTATGCCGGTCAGATGCAAGACTTCGTGCTCGGTCGCCTTTTCCGTGTCATTCATCTCGGGCTCGAGCACGGGGAAAGCTTCTTCGCGCGTGGCCTCGGCGAGGGTATCGACGTGCAGAATCGTCAATTGCGCGTCAAAGCGCTCGGCGATCATGCTGGCGTGCCCCAACGCCGCGCTCGAAGTGTCCGAGAAGTCGGTGGGGATCAAAATGTCCTTGATCTGAATCATGGCTGATCTCGGAAAAGAGGTTCGCTTCCATGATGTTCCCGCGTTTTTGATAACCGTTGGCCAGAATGTGGCATTTTCTTTTCAATGTTGCAACGGTTTGTTTGCGCCAGTCTCCGGTCAAATGCGGATCGAGCAAGATTTTCAAGAGCGCATAAACACGATAGCCATCAATGCCCCATTCGCGCTGTGAAAGCTGATCCTGGTGCCCGCCGCGTTTCGTGATCAGCGGCGCAGCGATAAAACCGGCTTCGAAGCGCGCGGTGAGGCGCAGCCAGAGATCATAGTCTTCACAAATCGGCAAAGCTTCATCAAACACGCCGGCCTGCTCAAACAGCTCGCGGCGCATGAGCACGGAGGAGGGGCTGATCAAGCAGAGCGGCAAGCACAAAGGATAAATCCAGCCGCCGGCTTTGTGATGAATTTTTTTCTGGTTCACGCGCCGGCCGCGGCGAATCCAGATTTCATCGGTGTAGCACAACAGGATCTCGGGATGCGCCGCCATCCATTCCACTTGCCGCGCCAGTTTATTTGGCGCCCACAGATCATCGGAATCCAAAAAGGCAACCCACCGCCCGCGCGCCTGCCGCAGGCCCGAATTCCTTGCCGCGGATACGCCGCGAGGGCTTTGAAAAAAATAGCGCAGTTTATCGCCGTAGCTCCCGCACAAAGACCTCGTCTCATCGCTGGAGCCATCATCAACGACGATCAATTCGAAGTCACGTTCGGTCTGCGCGAGCACGGAATCGATGGCTTCGCGCAAAAAAGCGGCGCGGTTGTAGGTGGGGATGATGGCGGAAACGAGAGGGGTAGACTTCATCTCAGGGTTTAAAGAGCCGATTCAATTACTTCGTGCCAAACAGCCGGTCCCCGGCATCACCCAATCCCGGCAGAATATAACCATGATCATTGAGACGCTCATCCAGCGCCGCGGCATAAATCGCCACCTCCGGGTGGGCTTGCGTCAGCTTGGAAAGTCCCTCCGGCGCGGCGACGATGCAAACGAATTTGATCGCTTTTGCTCCGGTCTTCTTGATCAAATTCACCGCCTTGACGGCGGAGCCGCCGGTCGCCAGCATGGGATCAACGAGAATCACTTCGGTCTCGGCGATATTGCCCGGCAGCTTCGCATAATATTGCACCGGTTGCAGAGTTTTCTCGTCGCGATACAAGCCGATATGTCCCACGCGCGCGTCGGGCACCAATTCCAACAAGCCTTCGAGCATACCCAGGCCCGCGCGCAGAATGAGAACCAAAGAAATTTCCCGCGCCAGGACTTTGGCGCGGGCGGTCATCAACGGCGTCTCGATATCGATTTCTTGCAGAGGATAGTCCTCCATGACTTCGTAAAGCATGAAAGAAGTCAGTTCTTTGGTGAGCGCGCGAAAACGCACGTGATCTGTGCGCTTGTCGCGCAGATGCGTCAGTTTGTGCTGGATGAGGGGATGTTCAATGATGGTCAAATTCTTCATATTTTGCCTCCATTTCTCCATTTCGAAATGCGGTCGCGAATTCTTCCAAACCCAAACTGCCCGAATAACTTCTCGATTTTGGCACGATCGGCGCCCGCATATTGCAATTCGCGCAGCGTGGCTTTCACCGGGGCCTGGTGGGAGATCGTCGCCAACTGCCGGGAAAGAAATGCCATTTCCCGTCCTGCTTGCAGCTTGGCGCAGATGGCCGCGGCGCCCCGCAAATTCATCTTTTCGACATGATCCAGTCTTTTGTAGAGCGCTTGCAGATCGGAGAATTTTTCCAGCAATGCCACCGCGGTTTTCGCGCCGATGCCTTTGACGCCGGGTATATTATCGACCGCATCACCCTGCAGCGCGAGCAAATCGACGATCTGTTCCGGCTTTACGCCGAAATGTTCGCGCACGGCCCTGGCATCGAAGCGCCGGTCTTTGGCAAAATCCCACAGGCGCGTGCGTGCATCGACGAGCTGAGCCAAATCCTTATCACCGGAAACAACCACGAAGCGGCAGTCTTTCTTGCGAAATTGCGCGATGATCGTGCCGACGATGTCATCGGCCTCGTAGCGATCATCGATGAACGCCTTCATGCCCAGGGCTTGCGTGACGGCGAAGCAGCCGTCGATTTGGGCCTCGAGCTCTTCCGGCGGCGATTCGCGCTGCGCCTTGTAGGCCGGATAGAGCTCGTTGCGGAAGGAAGTCGTCAAGCTGCCGTCAAAAGCCACGGCGAGATGCGTGGGCTTCTCCCTTTTCAGAAGGTCGAGCAGAAAAGCCGTGTAACCGTAAATGGCATTGGTGGGATCGCCTTGCGGCGATTTTATTGAACTGGGGATTGAAAAGTAGGCCCGGAAAATGTACGGGCTGGCGTCGATGAGATGGAGAGTGGTCATAGTTTTTGTGGAGGAAAGACGTTGACCCAGGAACCTTTAGCGACCAGAGCGCACACCGGTTGTTGTGCATTCAAGAATGCCCAATGCTCGCCGTACAGCTTGCCAAAATCCAGATGCAACCGGCATTCTTGAATGGGATGAATTTCCCAAATCGGATGTTCGACACGATAGTAAAGCGTGTTCCCAGCTTTGTCTTTGCCAAAGCCGAGCTCATGCTCCTTGAAATGATGTTCCACGCTGGTGATTGCCGGCACAAATGAAGCGGTTTCGGCCACCAGGGAGATGGTGAAGTTCTCCTCGCGCTGGCGCACACGATATTGAATGTGCATGCGCTCGCAGAGGTCTCGCGTCTGGCACGACATCGCCAGGGCTTGATAGGGTTCGTGGTAGAATTTGTTTGCCACCAGCGCGAGGCATTGCTTCGGCACAAATTCGCGCAGAAACATCACGCCTCTTTTTTCCCGCCAGCGCACGTAGTAACGCAGATTGATTTCGGGAAAATCGGCATGCAACGGAATTTTGACGCCCTTCACTTTGGTCTGCAAAAACTCAAAAGCGACCAGGCTGACATGCGCTCGCCCTTGCCACAAGTCCAATTCCAATCCGGAAGGGACATGCGCGGCGAGACATGCCGGCTCGACTTGATACGTCAGATTGATGAGGTGTCGCCAATAGGCTGTGAGAAAGGCTTTCATTTTCATGCGCCTGAACGCATAAACAAGATACATAAATTTCTTTCAAATTACCTGCAATTTTCTTTTCTTAAGGCGTTGTTCTTGGGTGTACATAGCGTCGTCACCCCCGCATGTCATGCTGGAAGATTCTTTTTGAATACCTGGAAAAGTGCCGAAAATGGGGAAGCTTTTCATTCTATAAGACCGTGTTGGATATTGCCATGATCCAAAAGATCAGCATCGAAAACTACAAGAGCATCAAAACGCTTTCTGATTTTGAGCTCAAGCCCGTCAATATCTTGATCGGCGCGAACAATTCCGGCAAGAGTAATTTTTTGGATGTGTTCGCGTTTTTGCGGGACACCTTCCCCAAACATATCCTGAAAGACGACTCTGGCAACGAATGGAGAGGCTGGCAGGCTGCGGTAATAAAAAGAGGAGGTGCTGAGAGTGTCGCTCATTATGGAGCGCAACAATTCAAGATCGATTTGATAATTCAAGCACTTCATTATTCTATCGAAATTGAGGCTACAAATTCGAAACCGGGTCGTATCCGGCAAGAGAAACTTCTCTTCGACGAATTCAATCAAATTATCTTTGAACTTGATCTTGAAAAAAATGGAGTGTCCTTTTATAAGAATGGTCAATGGCGCAATACCTCTTACTCTCCGAACAATGGTTATACTGGTTTAAGCAGTTTATTGGATGATCCCAATCGGGACTACGATGATCGAGTTTATGATTTTGCCAGGAAGGTGTCAGAAATCAAAATCTACGACCGCATTCACACCGAAATCTGGTCACCGGTTCGAACGCCCAGAGTTCCAAAGGGCGAAACGATTTTGGATGAGGATGGCGGCAATATGGTGGGCGTGTTGCATCAGCTTTCGCAAACCCAACCACAATTTTTGGAACGGCTCAATTCATTATTGAGAGTTGTATTTGACGATTTTGCTCAGATTTCGTTTCCGAGCAATAATCAAGGAGAGCTTTTGATTCGTTGGGAGGATAAGAACGGAAGGGTTTCAAGTGTTACCCAGCTTTCAGACGGGACCTTGAAATTTTTGTGCCTCGTTGCCATTTTGAAGAATCCGAATCCGCCGGCATTGATTGGAATCGACGAGCCCGATGCGAAATTAAATCCAATGATGATAGGATTCTTGTCAGATATGATCAAAGAGGCCGCGCAAAGAACTCAGATTATTGCCACCACGCACAACCCTGATTTTGTATCGCTATTCGATCCCGATGAAATCGTGATTTTGCAGCAATATCGCGGCGCGACGGAAATGAGGCGTTTTTCGACGAAAGGTGCTTTGGGATTGTGGTTGGAAGATTTTGACACACGTGAGCTTTGGCTTATGGGGGAATTGGAATCGCGATGGTGAAGCAAAGAATAATTTTATGTTCCGAAAGCCTGCGGTGGGCGGCCACCAAGCCAGCGAAGTCAGCCAGGCAATACAGTGTCGATGCGCGAGCCCTCATGGAACTTTTGCGTAATAACATTGAAGCGATCAAAAATGGGCTGGTGGAGGTTGAGCCACGTGGTTTTAACGGCAAAGACGAGTTTATGAAAAAGCTCGCTCCACTCGTCAAAAACACCTTTGAGTCATTTCGACATCGCCGCGATGAGTTCGAAGTTTACTTCATCACGATGCGAGACGCGGACACCAGCGACAGCAATAAAATCAGAGGCCTTAGGCGTCAAATTGAGAACAAAATCCTCAAAAAAATCGGAGAGCAGGAGTTTTCTCGTGTTCATATCATGTTCGCGGTTCAGGCCATCGAAGCTTGGATTTTGGCAGATGATCAAAAACTGAACGAATATCTCGGTGCTATGAACAAAGCGAAACGTGAAAATGAACCCGAGAAACTTGAAAATCCAAAGCTATTGCTCAAGAATCTCTTTGAGCAATGCGGCATGATTTATACGCCGGATCATCTGTTGAATCTGCTTCCTTCGCTCCGTGTTTCCGAACTACTGCGCTGCAAGCACTTTAAACAGCTTTATGATTGTATCGAAGAGATTTGCAAAACTGCTTCAAACAAAACTGCTTGACCGGTCTGTTGTTTGAATTTATTTGAAATTTTGGACGTCATCTGCGAGGTCACATCATGGTTTTAGAATCCATCCTCCAAGCCATCGGCAGAACGCCGATGGTGAGATTGCATCGCGTCGGTACGGCTCTGCCTTGCAATCTTTTTGGCAAATGCGAGTATCTCAACCCCGGTGGTTCTTTGAAAGATCGCATCGGAAAGTCGATGGTCGAGGCAGCGGAGCGCGAGGGCCGTATCCGGCCGGGCGATACTCTGATCGAGCCGACCAGCGGCAACACCGGAATTGGGATTGCGCTGGCGGGCGCCGTGCGCGGCTATCGCGTGATCATCACCATGCCAGAAAAAATGAGCCGCGAGAAACAGGTCGTGCTCGAGGCTCTGGGCGCAGAAATCATTCGCACGCCCACCGAAGCGGCGTTTGATTCGCCGGAAAGCCACCTCAGCGTCGCGCGGCGGTTGCAATCCGAATTGCCGAATGCGCATATTCTCGATCAGTATTCCAATCCGAATAATCCCAAAGTTCATCATGATGAAACCGCGCAGGAAATTTTGGACGACCTCGAGGGCAAAGTCGATATGGTGGTGATGGGCGCGGGCACGGGCGGATCGATCACGGGCGTGGCCAGGCGCATCAAAAAGGCCTGCCCCAATTGCGTGATCGTCGGCGCCGACCCGGTTGGCTCGATTCTCGGTGGAGGAAATGAAGTCGGCACTTACAAAGTGGAAGGCATTGGCTACGATTTCATTCCCGAAGTTTTGGATCGCGGCGTCGTGGACGAATGGGTGAAAACCACGGACCAGGCTTCGTTTTTGCTCGCGCGCAGATTGATTCGCGAAGAAGGCTTGCTGGTGGGCGGCTCGAGCGGCTCCGTTTTGTATGCGGCGCTGCAAAAAGCGCCGAAGCTGAACGCCGGACAGAACTGTGTCGTCGTTTTGCCCGACGGCGTGCGCAACTACATGACCAAATTCGTCGACGACAAATGGATGCGCGACAATGGCTTTTTCGAAAGCAAACCCATGCCGGGCCGCGTGCAAGATATTTTGAGCAAGGACGCGAAGCGGCCGACGCTGGTGTGCGCGGATGACATGCAAACCGTGGCGCAAGTGGTGGAGACCATGCGCGCCAAAGGGATTTCGCAATTGCCGGTCACCTCCGGCGGCGTGCTCGTGGGCATCGTTTCCGAGGGGGACTTGATGGAATTCATCGGTTCGGGCGCCGGATATGGGCATGCCCTGGTGTCAAAGTGTATGAATCGCCAGGTCGCGGTGGTGGGCCTGCAAACGCCGATTTCGACGTTGCAGGAGATGCTGCGGCAAAGCAACGCGGCTGTGGTTGTCGATGCCCAGCGCAAGCCGTTGAGCATCATGACGCGCATCGATCTGCTGGATTATCTCGCGCACAACGGCAAGGCATAAACACAGTGCGCAATTCTACCAAGACCCCGCAACGGCGGCATGACATGATAAGCGCACAGTCTTTAACGTGATGGTGCAGTAGTTCTGTTTATCCGGCTAAGCAACTGGTGAAACACGGATGTTGAACAAAATTCGAAGTGTCGCCTTCAGCCCATCGCGAGTGCTCCTTTTTATTGCGATGGCTTTTTCTTTTTTTTCTTGCAGCGAGCAGCCCACGACGCCGAGCTTTGAAACCAAGCTCGTGGTCAACGGCTTTCTCAAGTTGGGCGCGGGCGTCGACAGCATCACCGTCAGCCGCACGATTCCAATCACGCAAAAATTCGATTTGTCGATCTCGCGCGTCACCGACGCCGTGGTTCGCATTCGTGCCGCGGGCGGACGCTGGCTGCAACTGCTGCAATATCCGCCGGCGCCGGTGAAGGACGATCAAGGCAACGTCGTCGCCCAGATCGGCGGGGTGTACTACTTGCCCAGCGATTCACTGCTCCTCACAGCGGGCATGACCTATGAGTTGAGTGTGTCAGCGCTGGGGCAAACCGTGACGGCAGAGACAACGATACCGAATCAAATCGGTATTTTGGAGATGAATCGCGGCGCGAATTTCGGCGAGCGGCCGCTGTTCTTCAGCGGTGATACGGTTGAATACGTTTCAGGCGCGAGCTTCGCGGATCCGCCTTTCTTTACGGTATTTTGGCCGCATCTGCCCGGCGTCACGATCTATCGCGTGATCGCCGACGCCGACAACGGCGAGTTTGCCAACCTCATTCGTGATACCACGACGGCCGCGAATATTTTCAAAGAAGATTTGAAAGATCGCGAAGAACCTTTTGGATTCAATGTGGCTTACGACCCACAATTGCAGCCGATGAAAGCGCGCATCATCTGGCTTTATTTTTATTATTACGGCTGGCATACCATGCGCCTGCTCGCCACTGATCCGGTTTACGCACGCTATCAGCAAGGCCAATTCGGCGAGGGCCAAATCAATGAAACGCCGCGCGGGAATATTCAAGGCGGGTTTGGGGTACTGGCCTCGTATTCTGAAGTGACATTCCGGGTGTATGTGAAAAAGGGGCCGAGGTCGGAACCGTGAAGTAGAAGTTTTTCGCCCACGGAAAGCGAATTCCCACGGAATCGAACTCAAGAACTATCTCCGTTCTAATTCCGTGGGCGATATTTTGCCATTCACATACTTCCACCCTTTTCTCCCTTTTCAATCTGTGAGCCCTCCATTACGGCCCCTAGAAGCCTGCGATTCTTGAACTTAACACCCTTCGACAAGCTCAGGGTGCGGCCTTCAGAAGGTTTCACACAGACGGAATATTCTCGAATGAATCATGAGGCAGCGATCGAGTGATTTTTCTTGTTTTGGCTTTCTTACAAAAGCGGAATTTCAATGTCTCCAGGGGCACGCTTTTTCGCCTCCGCTCTTCTACAAAACTTGTTGTTGCGCTCCCGCGAAAACCGCTTGACGCAGGTATATATTTCTGACAATTTTGATTTTTTCCTCAAAAAGCGGAAACTCAAAAGCACTGAAATTCTGCCCAACAACCCCGAATCATAGAGGAGGATTTACCCATCATGTCCCTCAGCATTCCGCACGGTGGAAAATTAATTGATCGCGTGCTGCGTGGCGAGGAGCGCGAAGCCGCGCTGCGCCGTGCCGGTGATTTGAAAAAAATTCCCTTGTCCGAAGTGGGGGTCTCCGACCTCGAGATGATCGCCAATGGGGCCATGAGCCCGCTTACCGGTTTCATGTCCAAGGCCGACTATGACAGTGTGGTCAAGAACATGCGCCTCGCCAGCGGCGCGGTGTGGTCGATTCCGATCACGCTGCCGGTTTCGAAAGAAACTGCCGCAGGCTTGCACCACGGCGAGGAAGTGGCGCTGGTGGAAAGCGGCGAGAACGGCCGCGGCCGCATTCTCGGCGTGATGACGATCTCGGACAAATTCGAATACGACAAAACGCATGAGGCGCAGGAAGTGTATCGCACGGCGGAAGTGGCGCATCCGGGCGTGGCGCGGGTGCTGGGCCAGGGCGAAGTGTATCTTGCCGGCGAAGTGTGGATGCTGAATCCTCCCTCCAGCGTCACGTTTGCCGATTACCGCCGCGATCCGGCGACGACGCGCCGAATTTTTCAGGAACGTGGCTGGAATTCCGTCGTGGGTTTTCAAACGCGCAATCCCGTGCATCGTGCACACGAATACATCCAAAAGTGCGCGCTGGAAATCGTCGATGGCCTGCTGCTGCATCCGCTCGTGGGCGAAACCAAGAAGGACGACATTCCTGCGGATATTCGCATGGCGAGCTACGAAGTGTTGATTCGCGATTATTATCCCGCGCAGCGCGTCTTGTTGAGCGTGTTTCCGGCGGCGATGCGCTATGCCGGCCCGCGCGAAGCGATTTTCCACGCCATGTGTCGCAAGAACTATGGCTGCACACATTTCATCGTGGGCCGCGATCACGCCGGTGTGGGCAATTATTACGGCACCTACGACGCGCAAAAGCTGATTTCCAGCTTCTCTTTGGAAGACTTGGGCATCACGCCGTTGAAATTTGAAAACTCCTTCTATTGCAAAAAATGCGGCGCGATCGTGACCAGCAAAACCTGTCCGCATGACAGCGCGCATCACATGATTCTCTCGGGCACACAAGTGCGCGGCATGCTGGCACGCGGCGAGGCCCTGCCCGCGGAATTCACGCGCGCGGAAGTCGCTGAAGTCCTGATCAAAGGCCTGCGCCAAGAGGCGTGAGGCCAGCGTGCAGTTTTCAGTGTTCAGGTATCAGAATCACTGCAATCTGCCTTTGAGAGTATCGTCGTGGGAAGACCGGCGGCCGCCGGTGCCGAGGCAGGCGCATTTCGTGTGAATCATGTTCTTATGCCAGGCAACGAACTTGCCTGGCTGTACATGGACAGCATGCGCATCGGACCGCCGACCCACGATCTCGCCCATTTCCTTTCTTCACTCTATGAAAAAAAGACGGTGCGACTGCGCCACAAGTGTCCGGCGTGGCTACACGCTCCCAGCGTTGGTGGTCATGGCCCACGCGCGGAAATTTTTTCGGCGGGAGTTCCGCGGAGAATTCTTCAATGCGGTAATCTTCTTGGCGTTCATGGTTGGGCACTGCTGCATTGAACTTGTCAGAGACCAAGTGGCCAGATGAAAAGAATCCTTATCAGCCAGAGCGAATTGCTGGCCCGGGAGCGCACACATTTGCGCCGTGCAGAAACCGGTACACCGCCCGAGCCCAGCGACAATAGCGACAAGTACCGCTTCGGCAATGTCCTGATCGATTGCATGCGCCACGAAGTGCTTAAAGCTGGAAGCTTACAGGAATTGACCAATCGTGAATTCCGTTTGCTGGAATATTTTGTGCGGCATCCCGGTGAGTTGCTGTCCCGCGAGCGCTTGCTACGCGAGATTTGGGGCTACGAGGTGTATCCTTCCACGCGCACGGTCGATAACCATATTTCGCGTTTGCGCAAACACATCGAGCCGGATCCAGAAAATCCGCGCTTTATCAAGACGGTGCGCGGGGCGGGGTATTTGTTTGAGCAGGGTTAGAGACTGGTCCCCCGTTCACGATCGGTGCATCATGATTTCAAATGTCGTTGGCACAAGGGGCAGCGTCGCATGGTAAATCTCTCCAGAAAAACTGGTGCGGATTGATTGGTTCAACAGTATTTAAATTAGGAGCAAAGATGAAGACACGTATCAACTTGGCGGCGGCGTGCGCCGGCGCCCTGATCATGCTGGCGGGAAGCACGAGCTTCTCACAAACCGAGCAACCAGAGGTTGCGGATCCTTTTGCCGCCCTCAAGCCCGGGCATTGGGTGAAAATCAAAGGCGTCATGCAGGAAGATTCCACTGGACGCACCCTGATCGCCAAAGAGGTCAAAGTCCTCACCGGCGCCAAGCAGGAGGACGATTGTGAAATCGAAGCGCCCATCGCTCGCATCGGGGACAAATCCCAGAAACAGTTGGAAGTTTGTGGCATTCAGGTCAACATGCAAAATGACGCCACTTATGAAAGTGAAGACAAATCGGCCAGCAGCTTCGACGGCCTCCAACCGGGCATGCGCGTGGTGATCGAAGGCACGTATTTGAAAGCAGGCACCTTCAAAGGCAGGGAAATGCAGTTAAAGGCGGCCTCCGGCGCCGAGGTAATCACCAAGCTGGTGGGCAAGGCCGAAAAAATCGATGCCACGGCCAAGACGATTGCACTGATGGGCATCACCTGTCAAATCACCGGCGACACCACAGTGAAAACCGCAGTGAAATAACGCAGAAGGAAATGAGCGCAAGTAGGTCACCGCTCCTTTCAGGACAAGTTTTGTAACGGGCACGCGCAGGTGGGTGTGCTGTGAAAAGGCCACCAGGCGAGGGTGAGATACAGAAGATGGTCACCTTGGCATCGATTGCTTTAAATCAGAAACACCTGCGCCGCCTTTTTTCGAGTTGAACGTCACGGCCTCACGCGCCGACGATCTTGAAGAAACACACGAGGGCTGGGGGAATTTCCCCACCTCACGGTTCGACCAGCAATCCCGGCTGACGGACAGGAGTTTTGGCAGAGGGCGCTGCAGAACAAGCCTTCCTCATAATAATTCTATCTCCCTTTCCGCATTCTGAAGCCGTTGCCGTTATCTCGGAACAGTCACACCGCAAAATGGGGACAGCTTAACAATGGCGAATTCCCAATTATTGCATCTCGTGCTGGCCACGATCATCGTCGGCATCGCGATCGTGCGCGGCATGGAATTGTATCGCCAAGAAAACAGCATTAATAATCAGGAAGAAATTCGCAACAGGCTGTTGGTTATTGCCGGACGCGCTCAAACGTGGTATTTCCGTCCGATCAGGATGGGGGGTGGCGGCCGTTCCTTCGCCACCGTCGATTGGAAAAAACTCGGCATGGATCCCACCACGCCGCTCGCCAACTTTAAGATCTCAGAGCAACTGCAAGAGAGTTTCCGCCTCACCGGCACCAGCCTCGATGACTCCACGCTCGTTTTGAGTTACGCCATCGTCTATCCCGATTCCGTTATTTTGCTGCCATAAACTGTCGCTTTTTCGCATCAAAATTCCCCAAATTTTAATTGACTCTTTTCCTTCCCTGCCTTATATTTCCGCCACTTCTTTGGGGTAGTCTCCGGATCTTGGGTAGCTCTGCGCGAAAGAGCTAGGAGACTACCGAATCTCCTACCTTTTTTGGTGGTCTGGTGTTGTTCGATCGTCTTGCACTATTTCAGGACGGGAGTTCAGCATGGTTGAACAAACGGAACGCCCACACCGATTCAGAACGCCGCAGGAGACGAACGCCGAAAGCGGGTTGCTCTGCTGGGTTGATTCTCCACTGACTCTTTAGCCTCGTCGCCGTACAGCTCGGTTCATGGCTCGATTGACTGGATGTTTTTTTCTGCAGCCGAAATCGAAAAGGCAGCATTTTCACTAAGCGGACGCCACAGTGAAAAAACTGAGTGAAGTATTATTGAGCCTTTTGGCATTGCCGTTTCTTCTGGCCTGGCAGGTGTCGGAAAGGATTTTTGAGTTTGCCATACAGCCTCTGATCTATCGCCGCTTCAAACTGGCCATAGATCCGCGCCTCCGGAATGCGCTTAGAATTGCCTTCATCGCCGCCGGCCTGGCGCTGCTGGCGTACCTCGTTTACAAGGGCATATTCTTTTTGGATTTGTTTCCCTCCGGTCGTGAAGCTTTGTTCAATATCAAGGCTTATTTCGTTCTCATTTTGAATGACTTAATCCGCGCCACGCAAAGGGTATTGTGGCCGGCAAACATGATCCTGTATTTCATGCAAGGCGGGCAAGTCGCGCCCGTTCCTTTATTATTAGCGCTGTATCTCTGTTTCTTGCCGCTGCTGTTTGTCGTGCATTGGACTTTACGGGCTCTGCACATCTCTCGTACCTTGTCGAAGGCAGTGGCGCTGCGCAATCGCGCCGTGCGTGATGTTGACCTTGTGCATTTTGCGGAGCGAGCCAAGCCCGATCAGATTTTTCTCGGTCTCGATCTCGTACGCGGCGGCACGCCGTTCTACGCGCAACGCCAGTGGCTCAAGGGCCACGCGCAAGTCATCGGGTCTTCGGGCACGGGCAAAACCGAAAGCATCATTCACCCCATCTGGTTTCAGGAAATCCGGCGTAACGTCGCGACGTTCGCTTTGGATGGCAAGGGCTCGCGCCGCAACCTCGAAAAAATCTATACCATTGCCACCTCGCTGGCGCAAGGGCACGAAGTCAAGTATTTCAACCCGGCGGATGTGGAAAATTCCGCGACCTACAATCCCGTGATGCGCGGCAATGCAGCACAGATTCGCCAGAAGATCATTGCCAGCCTGGATTGGTCGGAGACACCGCCCGGCGAAAAAGAGCGCACCTCTTATTACCTGGATTTGATCATTCGCGCGGTGCAGGAAAGCGGCCGTTTCGTCAGCCTGGACGAAATCTTCCAGTATTTGAACTCGAAGACGCATTTGCACGACCGCCTGCGCCAGCTGCGCCAGCGGGAACTGTACGAAGGCTTGTTCGCGGCGCTGGAAAATTTCTCCAAATTCCAAAGCGAGACCGAGCTGCTCTCCACCATGTTGCGTGAAATCTGTCTCGCGGATTATGCCTGGCTGCTGGATACAGATGAGCCGGAAATCGAAATCATTGGAGATTATCATGGACGCAAGGATTGCTACTTCACGCTGCCGCTGCAAGGAAACTCGCCGGCCATGCGTTTTATGGGACAGCTCATTCTGCAAGATATGATGACCAGCTTCGCGCAAGCCGCCATGCAAACCGGCAGCGAGGAGGGCGGCGAGGGGCTGTTGATCGTCGATGAGCTGGCCAAGTTTGCTTCACCTTCTTTCATCGAGCTTTTGCGCGTGTGCGGCAATGCCGGGGTGAGCGTGCTCTACACGAGCCAGTCATTTGCCGAGCTCGCCAATCCCGCGTTGAAACTGCACGCCTCCTTTGTGGATGAGCTGGCCAATCACACCAACGCCCTGTTTTGTTTTCAACTGGGCAGCGAGGAAAGCGTGCGCATGGTATTACAGCGCCTGGGCTTGAGCGCGGCTCCCAAAAGCAAGCCCGAAGCGGGAAAGGAAAGCGGCACCTTTGATGCCGAGTTTCTCAAAAAACTGGAAGTCGGGCGCTGCGTGCTGTTCATGCGCCAGCCACGCACACAGACGATTTTGAAAACCGGTTACTTCAAATTCGATCAGCCGCTGCTGCCCTTCACCAAAGGGGAAAGCAGCCGGCCGGCCGCAACGGCGGCGTGAGGCAAATTGGATGAATGGATTGATGGATTAATGGATTGATGCTTCCAACCATCCAATGATCCAGCAATCCAATGATCCATGACTCCAACAATCCAGTGTTCAATTTTCAAGGAGAAATCTATGCAAACCATCATTCAGTCCGTCAATAACCTGACCAACGCGTTGTTGATTCTCGCCTCGCCGGTGCTGATCATCGCGCTGATCATCGCGGGTTTGAACATGGCCAGTGCCGACGGCGGGCGGCATGAAAAGGCCAAGCGCCAGCTCATCGGCATCGCCATCGCCGCCATTGCCATTTTCGGCTCGAAAATAATCGTGCAGGCTCTGGTCTCGTTCGTGCCGGGCGCCAACGCGTCGTTTTAATATGAACGACAAATGCTATCGCGAAATCTCGGCACACGGGCAGTTGGGCGGCGTCAGCCTGATTGAATTGCTGGCATTGCTGGCGTTCCCCATCGCCTTGGCGCCGCTATTTGTCTGGCTCGAGCTCAATCTGCTGTTCGTCTTCGCGCTCGACGTGGCTTTGTATGCCGTCTTGCGTATGGGCAATCGCATTTCCGGCTTCGATCATGGTGTGATTTCTTTAATCAGCTTTCATTTCTTCTGGCCGCGGCAGCTTTCCGCGTTTGGGCTGGAGGAAAACGACTATTTGCGCCGAGCCGAACAGGCCGGAAAAAAAACCGTGAGCGGGCAGAACAAATTTTAAAGGCAGAATGACTTCCTTTCCCACAAAGTTTTCCCAGCGCGCAGCCTATGCGCAGCGGCCCGCGCTCAGCCGGCACCTGCCGTATCTCGAGATTCTCGACGATTTCGTCATTAAGAAGAATGGCAATTTCGTCGCCGGCTTCGAGATCGCCGCGCGTGACAACATGAGCCTGGCTGCCGGTGACTATGCACGCCTCGCGGCCACGCTGGAAAACGTGCTCAACACAGTCGATCCAAACCTCAATCTGCAATTTTCTTCGAACTTCGATTATTTTCCTTATACCGCGGATTTCGTTTATTCCGACGACCCCGTGCTGGATTTTTTCAAATTGCAGCGGCACAAATACTACGGTTTCTTCAAGTATCTCACCTGCCGGTTGTACGTGTTCGTGGATTTTGACGCCGGCCAGATTTTGCGCACGCCGTTCAATATTCTCATGTCCTCCGCCAGCGTCAAAACGCGCTTGCAGGCCGAGCACGAGAAACTGGTGCTGGAAAAGAATCACGCGCTCAAGACGCTGCAAGCGGGATTGGAAAGCACCGGCGTCAAATTGCAGCGCTTGCGCAATGCCGACCTTGCCGACGTTCTGTATCGTGCGCTCAATCTCACGGCGGACCCTTTTCCGGGCACGCTGCGCGGCAAGGCCACGAACAACGAGCTCATCGCGCAGGATTACGAAGTCGAAAAAGGCGCCTTGAAAATCGGCAACCAATATCTCGCGTGCCTGTCGCTCAGCCTGCTGCCGGAAATGACGCGCGATCACATGGCGTTCAACGGCATTCCACTGCCTTACCTTTTTCCGCTGCTGCACAATTTGCCGTTTCCGCACCGCGTGGTCTTTTCCACGCAAAATCTCGATATGGAGAAGGAAACCGCCCGACTCTCCCGCGCGCTCAATTTTTCGCGCTTCATCATGAATTTCTCCCGCCAGCGCGAAGGCCGCAAAAGCGAGGTGAAATTCCGCGAGCTCAGCGAACTGCTCGACGAGATTTATGGGCAGCACAGAAAACTGGCGACCATCAGCCTGAACGTGATCATTTACGACACGGAACGCGAGCGCCTCAATCAAAAAATCAATCAAGCACAACTGGCCTTTGCCGGCTTGGACAAAGCGCAATGCGTGCTGGAGACGCTGGACGTGCTGCCGATATTCATTGCTTCTCTGCCCGGCAATGGCAGCGAAAATTACCATCGTTTGGTGGTGAAAACGACGAATGCGGCAGCTTTCATCAATCTCACCAATTTCAACCGCGGGTATCATCGCGGCATACTGCTGAAGAACCGCAACGGCGAGCCGGTACTGTTCGACTATTTCGACCAGAATCTGAATTCGTGGAACAGCATTATCGTCGGCCCCACGGGCACGGGTAAAAGCTATTTGATGCAGGCCATGCTCCTGCAGCTTTTGGAACAGAACGTCAAGGTTTTCGGCCTGGACGTCGGCGGCGTGGGCGAGATGGGCGGGAGTTACAAAAAAATGATCAAACTGCTCAAGGGCCGTTACATCGAATTGAACATCGATCGCCCGATTCCATTGAATCCCTTCGCGCTGGTAAGGACTTCGGAAAGCAGCGAGCTGGATACGAAGAAGACGTTGTTCCTGCGCGCCTTCATTGAAAAATTGCTGCTGGAACGCGAACAGAAGTCGATCTCGAAAGTCGAGCAAGGCTTCATCAGCAAAACGCTGCAAAGCTATCTCGAGCATCATCGCGGCCCGCGCAATCTGAAAACGTTCGTCGATTTTTTCGCGAAACAGACCGACCCCGACGGCTACGTCGATGTCAAGCTCATGGCGCGCAAGATGTACATGTACACCCACGGCGAATACAGCCGCTTTCTCTGCGCCGATGAGATGATCGACATTCGCGAAGACCTGGTGTGCTTCGATTTAAAAGGCCTGGAAACGCATCCGGATCTACAGGGCATCATCGCCATCATCATCACCGGCTTGTTGTGGGATTTGATGGAGCGCAATCTCGCCTATAACAAGGTGATTTTCGCGGACGAGCTGTGGAAGGTGCTGGACGACAACTCGACGATCGGCCATCTCGTGGTGGAATTGTTCCGCACCGCGCGCAAAATGGGCGCGGGTATTTTTGCGATCTCGCAGTCCATCGAAGATATCGACAAGGTGAGCTATTCCACGCCCATCAAGGACAATGCCCTGAATCATTTCGTTCTCGGCCACAAGCCCAAGCAATTGGAGGGCCTGGCGCGCGCCTTCGGCTATTCCGAGCGCGAGCTGGCGATCATCTCCAGCCTGCAGCGCGGCGAGTTTTTCCTCGACCGCGACGGCAAAATGACCGTGCTGCGCGCGGACATGAGCACCTACGATCATTATCTGTTCACGACCGACCGGCAGGAGAACAATCTGCTCGAAGAAAAATTGACCAAGACGTCCGGCGATCTCATCAAAGCCATCAAAGAAATCGCCGTGGAAAAGGATGACGAACTTTCACCATACTTGCTTTGAGTTATGAAACAAAGCCTAAACCTCGCATTCAAATGGTCCGTCGGCGCCATGCTGGCGGTGGGGCTTGGTGGTGCATGGGCGCCGCCCGCACACGCGCAATTCTTCCTCGATCCGACCAGCGGCATGATGCTCAACACCCTGCGCGATATCTCTTTGAAGCATCAGCTCGGCCTGGAAGAGCAGCGCCGGCAAACGTCGCAAATGGTGCAGCAGCTCAAAGTGTTTTACGACAATTACTCGCTGGTGCGCCAGGACCTCGAGTTTACGCAGAGCTTGTACAACGATATGCAGGCGGTTAAAAACCTCGACTTCGCGAATAATTTTACGCTGTCCAATTTCGTCACGAACGCCGATCGTCTGGATTACTGGCTGCCGGCAACGACCTCCGATCTCGCGCGGTCGGGGGAGAATTTGAACGCGCTGGCGAACGATACCGAGGCGCTGCAAAGAACGTATGAAAGTTTTGCCGTGTCCACGAAAAACGGCGAGATTCCGGACGATCTCGCCGCGCGCGAGGAGAACGCTTTGCTCGGCCAGGAGGCATTTTCGCAGGCGATGTTGGGATATGCGATCAAAAGCCAGCAGATGGCGAAAAGCTACGACTCGATGGCGGTAGAGCTGCAACGGGAGATCATGAACAACAAGAACAAATACACCGAAGCCGAGCGTACCCAGCTCTTGCTGGAGGCCGTCAAGCTGCGGGAAAACTCGAACGCCTATTATGAAAAGTACTTGAAGCTTTCGCAGGACGCGCACACCAACGAGCTGAACATGTCCGAAAGAAAGTTGAATTTTCTCAGCAAGAAGTTCGATTGGCAAACGCTGAAAACCCAGGCCAATCGCACCTCGAAAGTGCGGTACGGGTTTTTCGACATCAGTGCGGCGAAAACGGAGTGAAGATAGTAGATGGTAGATGGTGGATCGTGTCTAACTACGAAATGCGATCTACGACCCACGATCAACTATCTACGATCGACGTTTATCCACCAATCATAAACCGAGGGCCATTTATGCTGGAAGTCTTCTTCAGCCCCGTCTTTTTCAATTCCGTGCACCAGTTGGTGGACCATCTCATCAGCATCGCCACCTACATGTTCACGCTCGGCATGGTGCTTTATATTCTGGCCATGGTGATGCGGCTGACCACGGGCCGCGAAAACAGCGATCCTTTTTATCATTTGCTGTTTATCGCCTTCGCCGCCATCGGGCTGGCGACTTACAAGATCTGGGCGGTATGGCTGGGAAAAGTATTCGTGTTCTTGTCGGCCGCCATTTTCGATCTGCAGTCGGGCAACATGATGACCGAATATCTCGGCGCCTTCTTTTCCGATGGGAACGGCGGCTTGAAAATGTCGATGTTCAATTTCATGAGCCTGGAGTCGCTGTCCTCGCTCTCGTACATGCTGGTGATGATCGTTTACGAAGTTTTTGTGATCGTGCAAGTCATCGTGCAGATTTTCTTCTATCTGCTCGGTCCGGTGGCGATCGTGATTTCCCTTTTCCCGCAGTTCCACGACGTCTTCAAAATATGGCTGGCGAATTTTTGCGCGGTGAATTTTTGGTCCGTGCTGGTGGCAATCCTGTTCCGGCTGGTAAAGACGATCACGACCGCGGGGGCGTTTCGGCAAGCCGTGGCGAACGGCGACAAAGGGGTGCTGTGGGACACTTTCATTCTCGGCGTGCTGATTTCAGTGTGTATCGTGCTCATTCCCAAAATCGCTGCCGGCATTTTCAAGCTGGCTTCGAGCAGCGCCGACTTGGGGACGTACGCCACCGCTGCGACTGCCGGCCTCGTGGTTTCCACCGTGTGGAAGAACGTGAAGTCATTTTCAAACACCATGACGCATCGCACCGGTGACACCTTGATCAGCGGGGCGCGCGCGCTCACCTCCAGCCCGGCGGCAGACGCCTCCCGCAAAACCGTAGAAGCCCTGACGCGCAGCGATCCCGCGGTGGCGAGCTGGCCCTTCGGCGGCGCGCGGCTGCCGCGCTAGGCGGGGGTGCGTGAGGTTTGAGTTCTGGAATTGAAGATAGATGATCGAAGGTTATGGATGGTAAATCGTAAATCGTAGATGGTAGATGGTAGATGGTAGATGGTAGATCGTAGATCGCAAGCATGTAGCACGGAATAATCCACGATCCACAATCCACGATCAACGATCAACGATCGACCATCCACGATCGACCATCCACGATCCACAAGTATTAATGCGCTTGAGAAATTGAAGACCCGAGAGCTGGGAGCAATGCCATGTCCAAAAATCCCGAATACTACGAGTTTTACGGCGAGATCATCAAGAGCAATATTTTTCTGAAGCGCTTGGTGATCGGTTTGATCGCGGCGAATGCCGTGCTCGCCCTCTTCGCCTATCTGGCTTTTACGCGGCCGGCGGCGACCTTCGTGATCAAGGAAGGCCAGGCCTACGCTGCGGCGCCGTACGAATATCAGCGCTCGCGCCATGAAGTGCGGCAATTCGCCCAGGTATTCGCCAAGAATCTTCTCGAATTCAACCGGGAGAATTTCAACGAGCGCGTCAAGACCGCGCTGCAAATGTGCTCGCCGGAATTGGAACTTTTAATGTACAATACGATTAAAACCTCTGAGATCCCGCGGGTGGTGCAGGGCACGCCCGGCACCATCCGGTACGACATCGAAGAGATCACGGTGCAGGAAGGTGACCCTTGCCTTGCACGCGTGGCCGGCCAGCAGGTTTTTCCCGGCCAGCCGCCGATTCCGCTAAAATTCGTTTTAACCATTAATGTGGTGAATCGCACCGCAACGAATCCGTTCGGTTTGCGCATCATCAATTATTCACAAGAAAAAACATGAAACGCGTGCACCCATTTTTCGTCGCTTCAATCCTTTTCACCGTTGCCATGGCGCAGGAGCAGAAGCCGCGCACGGTCCGCGTGAAGCCCGGTTTTGCCACGGTCATTGCATGCCCGGAGCAGCCCGAGCTGGTGACGGTCGGCAGCCCGGAGAAATTTTCCGTACAAAGCACGGGCAGCTTTGTGTTGATCAAGCCGCTGGTCGGCACGGGCTCGACCAACATGTTTATCAAATCTGGCGTGGATACCTATAATTTGGTCTTGCTGATTTCCGACGCGCCGGATTTGGAGGTGCGCCTGCAACCGAGCGCCCCGCCGCCGGCGAACGGCGGGCTGCCCACGGAGAAGCCCGGCGTGGCGAGCAATGGCACCAGCTCTGCCGCCGCTGCACACGGAGCGATGAAAACCAAAGACCTCGAAACGCTGAGCCCCAAAGTGCGCGCGGTGCTCTCCGGCTACATGAAAACGCCGCGGCCGTACGCCTATAGCACGGTCAATTCCGGCGTGATTTTCGGCGTGGACCACATGGCCATGATTGAAAACCGTCTGCATGTTTTGTGCACGCTGATCAACAATTCCGCGATTGCTTACGACGTCGGCTTCGTGCGCTTCAAAGTGGTCGAAAAAGCCAAATCCATGCTGGTCTTTTCCAAGCGCTTGAAAGAAGCGGAAATCGAGCCCGCGCGTGATTTCTTCAATGCACACGTGCCGCCTCAGGGCTCGACGCGCTTGCTGTTCGTGT
The DNA here is from genome assembly GCA_044869275.1 of bacterium. Taxonomy (GTDB): domain Bacteria; phylum Zhuqueibacterota; class Zhuqueibacteria; order Zhuqueibacterales; family Zhuqueibacteraceae; genus JBIOXB01. The sequence goes on along the minus strand of JBIOXB010000005.1, from coordinate 13,093 downwards.
TCGATAAAGTGGGCTTGACCGACCGCAGCGAGATCGAGATTTCTTGCAGCGAAGAAAGTGGCCGCCGCACGCTGGCGCTCGCGGTGCCGTCCTCCTTTGTAGAGTGAGAGATCACGGAGATTTTCACTCCGAGAAACACTGGATAGAAAGCAGTTGTCCCATTTGCCGACGCCGGCAGTCTTGCAGGAGCGATGGAGGCTCTGATGCAGTTTGAAAAAATATTGTTTGAAACCAAAAACGGCCAGCGCCGCGTAAAACCGCGCGTGGTGATCGGATTGAGCGCCGCACTGTTTGCGTTGTTCGCGTTCACCGTCATGCTGGTAGCACGCCAGAATGCCAAACCCAAACAAATGGATAGCCCTTTTGCTCATCACCCTTCTTTATCGCGGCAAAAGCTGGATTACAATATCGTGCACTTGGACACCATCAGCTTGGGGGATCATCTCAAACGGCAGGAGGAGGTGATGGCGCCGCCTGTGGCCGAAAGCCCTGCGGTAATAGCGCCCAGCAGCCAGCCCGGTAAGGGCACGCGCCGTGCCTCGGAAAGCCCGGCAGAATATCCCGCCTCGCCGCGTTTGACAAGCGCGGGAGATCCGGCCGGCGATCGCAATCTCAATATGATCGTATACAGCAGCATGGGCGCGGCCAATCAAGTCGCCGGCGGCGGCACGCTGGGGGTGCAGACGGTGTTGCTCAAAGTCACGTTGACGGACAAGATCTCCGTGAGCAACAACAGCCTGGTGGAAGCGCGCGTCCTGAACGAAGCCAGCCTCGGGACCACCGTGATTCCGCGGCGCGCGAAACTCTCCGGCGTTGCCAGCTTGCAGGGGAGCCGGGTGTTTATCGATTTTCGCGAGATTCGGATCGAGGGCGTTGCCCGCAGTTGCAACGGCCGCGCGTATGACATGAAACGGCAGCTTGGCCTGCCATATCCGGCGGTGCAAGCGGCGCAGGCTTCCGCCAGCAAAGCCGTGGTCGATGAGCTGAAAAGCGCAGCCTCGGGCATTCCAGTCGTCGGTCGCTATGCCAATCAAACCAACACCAATTCATTAACCGAAGATGTAGCCCGTTTTGATGAGGGATTTGAGTTCTATGTCCAGCTTAACAGTGTTTTTTAAGGAAAGCAAGCGCCTGTTATTGATGTACGCCGCCGCGGCGCTGTTCGCACTGATCACGCTCTGGTCTTGCGAGAAGTATAAGGATCCTTTCTCGGCGAACAATTCTTCTCCGGGGATTTTGAGTTTCGAATTCAAACCGGATTTAGAACTGCCGGATGCGTCGCTACGCGCGGACGGCGATTCCTTGAAATACAAGCAAGGGCAGGCCTACGCCGTGGCGCTGAGTTATATCGATTCCGAATCACAGAGGCAGGACCGCACCTTGCGCGCCAAGTTCAGATTTGCCGTGGGCAGCGGCCGCGTTTCGAGCAACAAATTCACTAACCCCAGCGGCGACGGATTGACCTTTGAGGTGCCGGCGCAATTCGATGATGAGATTTTCGTGCTGCCGGATCACGCCGGGGTGACCGATTTGCAATTGGAGCTGAGCGACGGCGTCAAATACTCCGAGGTGAAAACCGCCTCGACCACCTTTTTTGAGAATCTGAAGCCGGTGGTGCGATTTCAAGCCGTTCCCGGGAGCGAGCAAAATCCCCCGTATCGCGTCAGTTACAACGCGGTCAACAGTTTCGATCGCGATGGCGAGATTGAAAGCTACACGTGGTCGTTCGGGGATAACTCCAATCGCGTAACGCTGGGGGCGGGTGCCAACAGCACCAGTCACGATTATCTGCAGTCAGGATCTTTTATCGTGCGCCTGATTCTGAAAGACGACGAAGGTGCGCTGGACAGCCTGGATCAAGTGGTGACGACGTTCAATCAGCCGCCGGTAGCGGCTTTAAACGTGACACCGACAGCCGGCAAAACGCCGTTGACAATCACGTACAACGCGCGCGGCAGCCGCGACCGCGACGGCGCGATCGTCTCGTACGACGTCACCTTCGGCGATGGCATGAGTTCCCAGGCGGATAGCGGCTCGCATACCTTCACGCGCGACAGCCCGGACAACAATCCCTACGCCGTGCAGCTCACCGTGCGCGACAACGTCGGCGCCACGAACACACAGACCATACCGGTTGTTGTGGTCACCCTGGAGGCCAACTTCATTTGGCAGGATTGTGATCTCGGCAACGTGACCTTCATCTCCACCAGCATCGACCAGATCGACGGCTATGAGTGGGATTTTGGCGACGGCAACAGGCAGAGCGGGGCGAACCTTTCCACGGTGCGCTATTCCTATTCCCGCAGCGGCGAATATCCAGTGCGTTTGAGAGTCAGTAACGGACAGGTGACGGCGGATGTCGTGAAGCCAGTGAAAATACCATGCAATTGATCGGCAGGGCAGAAGAGGTGGTTATGTTTGAAGAGAAGTTGATGTCGAAGATCGAAGTTAGAAGATTGAAGATCGTGAGGGGCCCATTATTCGATCCTCGATCCTCGATCCTCAATCTTCGAGGGCTAATCCTATTGATGGTCACGATCATGGCATCTCTGCCGGCAACGAGCCCGGCGCAGCAAAACTGGTACTATCACACCATTCACTCCAGTTCGCTAGCGGTGCAGTATGGCCGGACGGTCAAGTTGACTTATGCCAATCAGTTGAGCCGGTCCCGCCAATTCAAGCTGTCGCTGTATTATATTTCCGATGAGTTCGATTTGGGCGAAGATCTCGTCACTTCCGACATGTACAACGTGAATTTGGAATTTCAATACAACCTCATACATCTCGGCAAAGCATTTGTCAACGGGCATGCGGGCTTTGGCGGTTATAATTTGCAGGTGAAGAATACGATCGATCAAAAGCACGACGAGACAAAATTCAGTCTCATCGGCGGATTTCAAGGCGAATACTTCATCCAAAGAAGCGCGCTCGCCATCGTGTGCGATTATGACATTTTATACACGCCGTGGAGCGACGTGTATGAATTTCTGCATTTGCCGCGCATCGGCCTGGCGTGGACCTTCTAAAAAGGGCAACGGCTTGTTGGAGGAATGGAGCATTGGATTATTGGATTGATGGATTACTGGATCGTTGAATGAATGGAGCGTTGGATTATTGGATTGCTGGATCGTTGAATGAATCGAATTCTGGAAATCCAACTATCCATCAATCCAGCGCTTGAGCACATGCTATTCGAATTGCCCTAAAAAGGCATACGGCACGGGTAAATCAACCATTGTGCGCAGGCCGGGCCGGGCCTGCATGATTTTTGGAATCGCATTCACCAGCGCGCCAATGGTGCCGGTGTCGCCGAACACCCCGCCGGGGATGCGCATTGCAATGGGCGGATCGCCGGTGAGGTCCACACCATCCACCGTCTCCTCCGCGCCTACGTACATCCTCCAATCGAACACCAAAGCCTCTTTCGTGCCAATGCGGCAATTCAACGTTTGATGAATCCCCGCCACTTGCCCTTTTTCCACGGTGAGAAAAGGCGTTTTAACCCTTTGCGTGGCAATCACCGGATCGATCGTTTCTTGGAAGGCAGAAATTTCCCACTGCAACGCTCGCGCCACGGTAAAGGCCGATTCGCGCAAGCCGATGTGGCCGAAGGTGCCGGAGGCGACTTTCTCCTGGAATTCTGCGGCCGCGAGGCCCGCGCCGATTTTTTGCTGAAAAGGCAGACGGCGATTGCTGGCATCGGCATAGCGAAAAATTCTGATCGACTCTACCTTCGTGCAGACGCCGGTCAAACACAGCGGCAGGATATCCATGGTAAAACCCGGATTCACGCCGGTCGCGACGACGGCGACGCGGTGTTGTTGCGCCAGTTGGTCGAGGCGTTGGCAAAAACCCGGATGGCGCTCGAACGGGAAGAACAATTCTTCGCTTGAAGAAACGATGCTGGCACCGGCGCGAATGATGCTCGCCAACTGATCCTCAATGCGATCCAAAAACGAGCTGGTGGTATGCAGCACCACGTGCGGCCGCCATTCTGCCAGCGCGGCTTCAGTATCCTGCCGCACGCTCACGCCCAGCGGTTTTTTCAAGCCGCAAATTTCGCCAAGGTCGCGGCCGCTTTTCGCCGGATCGATATCGATTCCTCCCACCAGTTCCACCGCGGGCTTTTGTTGCAAGGCTTTTACACAAGCTTGCCCGATCGGGCCGAGCCCGAATTGCGCAACGCGAATCTTCATGCCTTCCTTTCCTCAATTTCCGTTAAGCTGAAAAAGAGCCGGACCGCACATGACGCAGGCCCGATTTTGTTGGCTGGTGGATAAAGTAATCAGCGAGGCGTGCAAAAGCAAGCGGTCAAACCATCGTGAGCCAGCGCAGCCATTTGAACAGTTGCCAGCGCAATTTCATCCACGCCAAAAGCTCCAAACCGTATTTGGTGAGGATGGGATACAAGCCATCCATCAAAGACCAGCCGATGACATACGCGAGGCCGCATAATGCGCCAGCGTCATGATGGTCAACTGCGGATTCACCGTCAAGCTGCTCGGAAACACGCTGGCATCGCAGACGTAGAGATTATCGTAACCGTGCACGCGAAAATTGGGATCGACCACGCCGCGCCGGGGATCCTGGCTCATGCCGTTGCCGCCTTGCGGGTGGCCGGTGCCGAGCGTGATATAGCTCGGGTCCATCGCGATTTTATCCAGGCGCGACAATTCTTCGGGTTTCTCGAAAACTTCGTAGCCCGCGGTATTGACCATCACGCGCTCAGCCCCGGCTTTGAAGAGAATGTCCCCGAGTGTCTTCAAGCCTTCCGCTAATTTGCTCAGGTCTTCCGCCTCGGGTTTATAGGCCACGTCCGGCCCTCCCGTGAGCGCGCGTTTCACTCGGGCATTGCCATTAGTGCCCACCAGCACCCCCACGGCCATCATGTGATTGTAACGCAGCATGTTGCTGAAGTGCTCCTCAAACCATCCAGGCATGTTGAGCGCCTGCACCACGGGCGGATTCCACCATGTTTCGAACACGAAGCCGCGCCAGGGCTGGGGAATGCCGTAATGTGAAATTTGCAAACCCTCGTGCGCGTTGATCGCATCGTCAAAATCCGCAGTGAGATATGAGCCCATGTTGAAGGCGAGATGCCGGCCCACCGGCAGATGCCTGGCCACTTTGCTGCGCAGCAACAAATAGCTCGAGGCAATGGCGCCCGCGGACAGCACAAAAGCTTTCGCGCGCACGCGCACCTTGCTGCCATCGGGCCGTTTCGCTTCAAGGTGATGAATCCCTCTGCCGTTCGCCTGCAGGCGCCGCACTTCGCATTCCGCCACGATTTGCACACGGCCGGGAAAATCACGCTGCGCCCAGGGCAGCGCGGTATCCAGCATGGAAAGCTTTTTGCCGTAGGCGCAACCCATATTGCAGTAGCCGCAGCCATGACAGTCTTTGATATTCGCACTGACCACGTCGGCCGCCATATGCCCGCCGGCGCTGTTGAATTTCTTGATGCCCTTCAGAAAGATTTCACCGGAGGGATTGAGCCGCGCCTGATTCTGCTTTTGGATGTCGAGAAACTTGCGCACGGCAGCATCACTTTCATAGAATTCTTTGACATTCACACCGGCATCGTGAAGGTGAGGGGCGTTCCATTTGTGCAGCACTTCCTCGGGAGGCGAAAAGCACACGGCATTGTTTACCACCGTGGTGCCACCGACGCAGCTTCCCTGCAAGATGGTGAAACTGAAATCCTGCGTCTGCTGGAGCGCGCCGTCGGCATACAGCTTGCCTACCATGTCCACTTCATCCTCGCTGAAGTCGCGTGGCTCGACGTATTGGCCGCGCTCCACCAGCGTCACTTCGCGTCCGGCTTTGGCGAGGAAGTAGGCGAGTATGGCGCCGCCCGCACCGCTGCCGATGATGCACACGTCGGTGTCCAGATTTTCCACGCGCAGCTCGGGCAAGCGTTGCACTTTCAAGGGATGCGGCGCAGATGGCCGAATCGCCGCGGCGCCGCGGCCTTTCCGTTTGGAGAAGAGCTCATAGCCCACGTCTTCGAAAGTTTTGGGATCGCTGTAGTAGCCCACATAGGTGAGCTGTTTGGCCACGCGAATCATTTGTTGCACGAATAAACGGATGAAATTGGGCAGAAATTTGATGAGCACCTCGCGATAAAAATGTTTTTTGAGATGTTGCAAGCGCGCCTCCTCATCCAGTTCTGGAAAGGGCGCCTTGAAATAGAGCTGCGGATGAAGGAAGATGCCGAATAACACCGCGCGATAGACCCATAACCGCCGCGCGCGAATCTGGCTGAGGTAGTGATCGACGCGCGCTGCGATCTGCTCGGGCGGCACGCGTTCCTTATCTCCGCGTACCAGCACCTCGGCGAGCGCAACCAAAGTGCGATATTCGATCCCGCCCAAAAACCTCAGCCCGTGCCGCTCCTGCCAGGCGCGATGGTAAAGCACGAGCAACACCAGGGCGATCACGCCGTCGAGCACAATCGATCCCAGCAAGAGGTGCTTCATCATGTGCGTGTGCGTGCCAAACTCGACGAGGAAGGAGGTATTCTTGAAGAGCAGGAAAACTGATTGCGTCAAGGCCGAAACGAGGTGGCCGGCGATGACGATGCCGGCGATAGGTAGATTGTTGCGAATGTCTTTTGCGGCGTAGAAACCGAGGAGGGCGAGAATACCGGCCTTGACGGCAGAGTTCGACACAAACGGCAGCTCCACGAAAAAGCCGCGGTAGGACGACAGCAGCGGGCCCACTTCATAGCCCACCGCCGCCAGCGCGAACAAACTGCCGAACCCCACGAGCGCGAGGCGCATCCATTTTTCTGCGCCGGTCAATTCCACCGGCACCGCGGGGCGCATCCAGCCGAGCACGCTGAATATCTGCCGGGTATTTTGCCAAAAGCGCTGCAAATTCTCCTTCACGCCCGTGAGCAAGATTCTCATTAAACTAAAACGCGCCTGCACATAGAAGAAAGCCACCATACCGCCGATCACCAAGTCCAGGACGCCAGCCAGCAAGAGCACAGCGCCGATCGGCATCTGTGCGGGGCCGACCTCGACGAGATAACTGGTATCAAGGGCTATGAAAAAGACGAGCATCGCCAGCAGCGAAAGCGCATGCGCCGCGATGAAAATTGGCACGAGGTTGTGTCTTTTCTTCAGATCTCCAGAGGCATACAGGCAGATCAACATCAACCCATAAACTTTTACCACCGAATTGGAAACGAAGGGCAGTTGCCGAAAAACGCCTTGCGTGGGTTGCAAGAACGGCCCCACTCCATACAAAAGCACCGCCGCGAAGAAGACGTAGCCCAAAACTTGCAGCACGAGCTTGAGCTTGCGCTGCTCGGCGGTCAGAGCCGGTCTGAGTGATTGCAATTTTCTTAAATTGGGCCGGCGCTCTGTAGCGACTTGGCCTCTACCCACATTTTCGTCTGGGCGCATATGCTCTCCCTGGTTGCACGACTATTGATAATAAAAATCCATGCACTGTTAAGCACAGATTTGCATCAACCAGGTCGCTGTCACGCGCAGCAACTGGCTTCATCTTATAGACACAGCGAAAATGTAAAAACACTCGAGTTTTTTGGGGGGTCAGTTCACCGCGGAGAAGCTTGCAACTGGCGGGAGATTTCATAAGCAGCGATGCCGAAGGCGACGGCGACATTGAGCGAGGTTTTGTGACCATGCATCGGCAGCGAAAGGGCCAGCTCGCATTGCGTCAAAACCTCCAGCGCAATGCCTTCAAATTCGTGGCCGATGACCAGGGCGAGAGGGAAGGGGAGGAGAGCGGCGCGATAATCCTGGCTGGTGGAGGCATTTTCGAGCGCAACGAGATGATAGCCTTGCTCGCGCAAGCTTTGCAATGCCATGCCGGTGCTTGCGAAATATTCCCACGGCATGGTTTCTTCGGCACCCAGTGCCGCTTTACGGATTTCAGCCCGCGGCGGCGTTCCGGTCATGCCGCAAAGGTATAGCTTGCCCACGCCGGCGCCATCCGCCGTACGAAAAATCGAGCCGACGTTGTGCAGGCTGCGAATATTATCCAAGACCGCAACGAAGAGTGGAGGCATGTTCCTCCTTTGGAAGACGTTCATGCTCTACGGTTCACATCTCACATCTCACGTCTCACGTCTCACGTTTTGCCATGAAGTGTAAGCCGTGAATCGCTCTGCTGCGTTTTCTGAAGCAAAAGTGAAAAATCCATGGCCGGGGCAGAATGCGTCAGCGCGCCAATGGAGATGAAATCGACGCCGGTTGCGGCGATGGCACGCACGGTTTCCACATTTACGTTGCCGGAGGCCTCCAATGAAATGCGTCCGGCCACCAGCGCGACGGCTTTTCGCATTTCTTCCAACGCCATGTTGTCCAGCATGATGCGATCGACCTCCAGCGCCAGGCATTCCTCGACTTCAGCCAGATTTTTTGTTTCGACTTCGATGCGCCAGTTGGCGTGGTGCGTGGCGTTGTAATCACGGCAACACTGTACGGCGCGGCCGAGGTTTCCGGCGGCGGCAATGTGGTTTTCTTTGAGCAAAAACATGTCGTGCAGCCCCATGCGATGGTTCGCGCCGCCGCCACAGCGCACCGCATATTTTTCCAGCAACCGCCAGCCGGGCGTGGTTTTGCGCGTGTCCAGAATGGTTGCTGGCGTGCCGGCCACGGCTTGGACGAACCGGCGTGTGAGCGTGGCAATCCCGGAGAGTGGCTGCAAGAAATTGAGCGCCGTGCGTTCATGGGTGAGAATTGCGGTTGAGGCTCCGTGCAAACGTGTGACGATCGTCTGGGGCACGACGCTTTTACCATCGGGCACCAAAACTTCAACCCGAATCGGTGGCCGCGCTCTTTGGAAAACACGCCGGACGATCTCGATGCCGGCCACGACGCCCGCGGATTTGGCGATGATGACGGCTTCGGCCTCGTGGTCAGAGGCTTCGCTGAGATTCGCAGCCACTGCTTGCGTGGTAATATCGCCCCGCTCCGCCAAGTCTTCAGCCAGAGCGAGATCGATGAAGTGATCTGCCGGCGACATCAGGGCCTCTGAAAACGCGCGATGTCCAAATTCCAAAGACATTTGCACCTTTTGAGCTTGAATCCGCCATACACAAGGCTGCTGGGCTCTCTTGGTATGCCTGGCGACCTCGCCTGAAAATCTCTGCAACCCCCGTTCTTATTTCATCAACACCCGCACGGAATCGAGGCTGCCGTCATTGGGCGCCGGTTGCAAGCGCAGTATATGGGCGATCAGATCATACACGTGAATATTTTGAAACGGCTGCGCCGCCAATCCTTTGCGAAAAGCCGGGCCGTGCGCGATAAAGGTCGCGCGCATGGAAGGCAGCAAATTGTCATAACCGTGCGCGCCGTTATCCCAGAATGATCGGCTGGTGTCCGAAGCTGCGCGTGTATTGATCGTCCAGCCGTCGTCGGCCAGGCATAGAAGAGGTGGAATGCGGCGATGGCGTGTGTAATGAAAGCGCGCCGGCATGGTGTCTTTGCGATAAACCTGCATGTGCGGATGCGCGTGTGCCAGCGCGCGATAGATTTCTTCCTCGTTGTTCTGCAGAGGCCGCAGTGTCACTGCGGGCGAGCCATCGATGACTTCTACCGCGCTCAGGTCGACGTAATCGCGCAAATAAATCACGCGTTCCTTGCTCGTCGCCGACATGCCGTGATCCGCGACGACGATGATATTCACGCGCTCGAAAATGCCGCGCGTTTCCAGTCCCTGCAACAGCGAGCCGAGAGTCCCGTCCAGTTCTTGAATGGCTTTGATAACCTCGGGCGAATCCGGGCCGTGGCGATGGCCAAAATGGTCCGCGTCGCTGAAATACAGCGCAACAAAACGAGGGCGTTGAGCGGCGGGTAAATCCAGCCACGCCAGCGCCTGGGCCACGCGTTCGGCATTTGGAATCATGCTGTCGTATCGCTTCCAATAGGTGGGGCGCACGCCTGCGATCTCGGCCTCGGAGCCCACCCAGAAGAAGATGCCGCATTTTTGTCCTTGCCGCTCCGCGGTCACCCAAATCGGCTCGCCGCCCCACCAGCGCCCGTCTTCCACCGCCCCGCGATCACTCATTCTAAAACGGGCATTGAATTCGGGATCGAACATGGTGTTGCCGACGATGCCATTGTTCTCCGGATAAAGCCCGGTGGCGAGGCAGTAAAAATTGGGAAAGGTCTTGGAAGGAAAAGCCGGGATCATCCCTTGCGCGCGCACGCCCTCCGCGGTCAAGCGATGCAAATAAGGAGTATCGGTTTTGTCCATGTAATCGTTGCGAAAACCGTCAAAGCCGATGAGGATGACCGTAGGCTGCAAATCTTTTATCTGATGTGCAGATACCGCAAGGTCCGGTTGGGCACCGGCCTTTTGGGTAAGAATCAAAAGGATGATAGAAATTGTTCTTAGAGTTGGCTTTAGCATGGATTCCTTGGCATTGGGACGGCGGCATAACGTGGCCGGTTGCTGCAGGGCCTCCCGAATTCCGGTTTAGCTGCTCTCGATTCCCAGCGCGCGCATCTTTTTGTAAAGGTTGCTGCGTTCCAGACCGAGCAGCTCGGCGGCTTGCGACATATTGCCGCTCGTGGCTGCGAGGCAGGACAGAATATACTCCCGCTCCATGCGGTCGCGAATTTCCCGCAACGTGACACCGGCTTGAAATGATCCCATGCTCTTCGCTGCGGGCGCTTGCAAGGATAAGGGTAAATCCGCGGCCGTAATTTGCTCGCCCGGCGTCATGATCACCAAACGTTCGACCAGGTTGCGCAGCTCGCGAATGTTGCCCGGCCAGGCATATTGGGATAATTTTTCGAGCACGCCGGGAGCCAAAACTTTTTGACGAAAACCGTTTTCTCCGCAATAGATCGCGGTGAAATGTTGCACGAGCACCGGGATATCTTCAGGGCGTTGGCGCAGGGGCGGCACATGAATCGGCACGACGTTCAAACGAAACCACAAATCCTCGCGAAAAGCGCCGCGCTTCACTTCTTCCTCGAGATTTTTGTTTGTGGCGGCAATGACGCGCACCTCGACGCGATGGGTTTGGCTGCCGCCGACTCTTTCGAATTCCCCCTCCTGCAAAACGCGCAGCACTTTGGCCTGCGCTTTCAGGCTCATGTCGCCGACTTCATCGAGAAACAAGCTGCCTTGATGCGCTTGCTGAAATTTGCCTTCACGGCTGGCGGTCGCGCCGGTGAAGGCGCCCTTTTCGTGGCCGAACAATTCACTTTCAATCAGCTCTTCCGGAATGGCGGCGCAGTTGACTTTGACGAAGGGCTTGGCGGCGCGCTCGCTGGCCTCATGCAGGGCGCGCGCCACCATTTCTTTGCCGGTGCCGCTTTCGCCGAGAATCAACACGCGCGTGCTCGTGGGGGCGACGCGCGCGATTTGCTCGTGGACTTTTTGCAGCGCCGGACTGTTGCCGATCATTTCAAACCGGCCTTTGACTTCGCGCTGCAACCGCACGTTTTCTTCGGCCAGTTGTTTTTGCGCCAGAGCGTTCTTGATGGTGAGCAAAAGCTTGTCTTTGGAGACCGGCTTTTCGATGAAGTCGTATGCGCCTTCCTTGGTAGCATGCACGGCATTTTCGATGGTGGCGTTGCCGGAAATGATAATGACGGCGGGGCGGGAGGGGAGGTCACGCAGGCGTTTCAAAAACTCCAAGCCGTCGACGCCGGGCATGACGAGGTCGAGCAGCATGAGATCGTAATTCTGTTCTGCCAGGCGTTTTTCGGCTTCCGCGGCAGAAGCTGCTGCGCTGAGGGCATAGCCCGCGCTGTTCAAAATCATTTGCAGCGAGCGGCGGATGTTGGGCTCGTCATCGACGAGGAGAATATTGGCCAGCGACATAGTGCGAGTGAGAGGTTAAGCCGGCTTGTGCAAGAGCCAAGACAGAAAAATAGTTACTCATTTTCTCTAACACTTTCCGCAACTGGAACGATTTGTTGTTAGAACAGGGCAAGGCTGGATATCGAGGTGGTTAGATTCGTAGCCAAGGAAGTGTGCGATCAACCTGACAAAAAAAGAGCCTCGCCATGCACGCGAAGGATCAGCGCGATTTACCTCCCCAGGTCTCGCCGATTCAGAACGAATCCGGGAAGCTGAGGGATTTGGCGCAGACGCTCGGCCAGTTGCTGGCAGACGGAGAAGACTCTGCCGGGGGTGAGCAGGCAGCAATTTGTTTGCTGAAGTATTACGCCGTGTGCGAGCACATTCTGATTCTGATCGATCGGGAAGTCAACGGCAAGCTAGGCCCTCAGGTAAATTGGCACAGCCGCTTATTGCACGAGTCCAGCGCCGCTCTGCCCGGCCTCCGCCCTCCGATCCTCGCTGTTGCCAGCCGCAATCTCCTGCTGAAGCTTCTGGCTTTTCGCAACCTCGAGCGCAACATCTATGGCTACGTGCCCGCCCCCTATGTCATCCAAAAACTATCCGAGCTGGTCGTAATGCGGCAGCCGCAATTGGATGATGAATTTCAGCGCTTCCTCGCTTTTTTGCAACAACGCCCCCGGCCGGCTCAAGGCCTGCTGGAAGCCAGCGCGTTAACGCCTCAACTCGCCGCCTCAGGCTCATTCTCCCAAATACCTAGCACGTTGCCGTCGGGATCGTGAAACAGTGCGAAGCTGCCCATGTTTTCCACCGGCGTTCTGGCCACGAAAGTCTTTCCGCCATTTGCGTTGATCAAATCCAGCGTGGCTTCAATGTTCTCGACGTGAACATAGACCACGACGCCCTGGCGGCCGGTGTGATCCGGCGAATGATAAAAGGCGCCGTTGATTTCGCTTCCGGTCTCGAACTGCATATAATCCGCTTCCTCGACGTAATTCATCTTCCAGCCGAAGACCTCGCGATAAAAACGGCCGGCGCGCTGCAAATTCGCGCTGGGGATTTCGATATGCACAAAACCATGAACCATAGCGCCTCTCGGGAAGATAGTAGCTGGTTGGCATCGGTTCCGGATGGCTCTTGAAATGCAAACACCGGCAAAGGTATCGTACTTGAGAATCTCGTGTCACTCGACGAATCAAAAGTCGTTGAAGCATTCGGATGAAGGATCCAGGTAGGTGTTGAGCCCGCGGTTGCGCGCATGGTCATGGCCGGCCGGCGACGACCACGCGCGCAGCGC
>JBIOXB010000004.1:0-53727 GCA_044869275.1 bacterium | reverse complement strand
GCATGTCAAGAAAAATGCAAACAAGCAATTGGCAAATGAACGCAACGAATCATTTTGCCATCAATTATTTTGCCAATCGTGTTTGTATTAAGCATGCTCGTTTCAGCATGGCGCATGAAAATGCTCCTGGCATCCGTTGGGTTTTTCTATCCGTTGGCTTAAACCAAAGCCGCCGCGAAGCGGCTTCAGTTGGCGGCGCAGCCGACAACTGGCGTAGTCCATTACAAGTGAAATCTGAGCTGCTTGAGCAAAGAAATCCAAAATCCAATGCTCAAAATTCAATACCACCTTTTTTCTTACGCCTTACGTTTTACGGATCACGTGATATCTAATGCGTCATTCGTAAAACGTAATAGAGAGTTCGTTTTGCCGTGGCTGGCTCGCGTCGGGCATGCGATGCTTTCAGGACATTGCCTTTGCCAAAGCGGGACTGCGCTTGGCGACGGCCACCGCAACCCCCCCGAAGACCGCTCCGATATTCACCGTGAAGGCCATCCAGAACGTAAGTTGAGGAATGAGGCCGATGGCCACCCATTTGGCGAGAGGCGGCATCTCCGCAAAATTGGGCGGCGAAACGTCGTAATGCGTGCCCCAGTTATTCATGATAGCAATCAACATCACAAGCGCGACCGGAATGCGTGCTGCCAAGCCATAGGCGAACAGAGTTGAAAAAAGCGAGGGCCAGCCTTTACGAGTGATGAAGAGGCCCGCGACGGTTGCGACGACAATCAGCAGGAGTTGCCAGATGCTTGCCCGCGGCAATCGAAAGCTGAGCGCGAACAAGGCCGCGAAAACGGCGAGCCCCAGCGAGGAAAAGGCAAAGACGCGGCCCGCTCCGGCAGGATAATCGTTCGATTTCATCAATTGGCGCGCGAAATAGAAACCGAAGACCGGAACCAGCCACGCAATTCCGATGAGGGCGCCTCCGCCGCCGGCTTTTTTGTTGAAGAGCAGAGGCGACCAATTCATCAGCTCGCCGGTCAAACGCAGCATCGTGATCGCCAAGGTGATCAACGCCGGGACGAGAATCAAATTCTTGACCACGACTTTGTTGGTGTTGTTCATACTCTGCCTCCGTGTGAAATTTTTGATTCGTAATGCTTGCGCGTTTCGAGTCATATGTATGCGCTTAGCGAAATAAACACAGAATAAAATTCAGAAAATTTCTTCGCTATATTACGGATGAGAAGCCACCAACGCGCAAATCAACTTCGACCATGGGAATGACAAACTCATCCGAGGGTGCGAACCATTTTTGCATGGCATTCGGCTCCGTCCATCCGCGCATAACGTCCGATCCAAGCTGCAGCGAGTTGCAGCGGGCTGGCCAGCAGATGACAGGAGTGTTTTCTGCCCGATTTTTCGCGCCCCAGCAAACCGGAGCTTTCCAGTACGCGCAGGTGTTTTGAAATCGCCGGTAGCGAGATGGCGAACGGCTCGGCCAATTCCGTCACGGTGACCGCGCCGGAACGCAGCCGGTGCAGAATTCTTCGGCGGGTCGCATCCGCCAATGCCGCGAAAGTTGCGTCGAGCGAAGGGTGGCGGGCTTGCGTCCGCATTCGTGCCGGCGTGCCGCTGCGCAACCGTGAAGAGCTCTTGTTCCGTCGCGTTCTTGTCGCCGCCAGCTCGCCGCCTGCGCGTTCTTCACGAAGATATTTATCCAATGCCTCGAAACGCTGCTCCCAGAAGCCGCGGTAACCGGTAAGCCATTCCCCGGCAGAGAGCAAGGCGGGAGCCGCCAAACGGCAGGTAATGCTCCGGCCTTGTTTTTCGCGCGCCAGCAGATTGGCGCTTTCGAGCACGCGCAAATGCCGGGAAATAGCCGGCAAGGAAATCCGGAATGGCCCGGCCACTTCCGACACCGACATTTCCTGGGCGGCAAGCTGTTCCAGGATCAGGCGGCGCGTGGCATCTGCGAGCGCGCCGTAAACCCGGTTTAAGACAAGATCGGAATGCTTAACCATTTGGTTAAATATAAGATCCTCATTAAAAAGTCAAGCACAATTTAACGTAAGTGCGGTCGGCGTGCGGCGGGAAATCGCGCCTTGACTTTGCTGGCGAGGTTATTTAAGTTGCAGAAAAAGACGGAATGGCGCTCGCGCCCCGAGGGCATGAAAAATCTCCTCAAGAAAATTCTCCTCTCTTTGCCTTTCCTGACACTGTTCGGCCTCACCGTGCTCGATACGGTATGGCTCTTGCTCGGGCGGGTGCCGGAAATGGTGCGCTTGCTGCGTGACGGCGTCTTGCTCGCGGTACTGTTGATGCTCGTTCCCTTCTACGCGAAAACGACCTGGCTGCATGAGCGCCGCATTTTTTCCGCTCTCCGCAAGATTTTTATCGTACTCTTCAGCGCCTTCTTAATCTTTGCACTGGCCGACAGGTATTTTGCCTCGTTTCCCCAGGCCGCCTCCAGGAATTCCCGGCTCTACGCGGGCACGGATTTTTTCTTATTGAGCACGCTGGCCGCATGGCTGGCCACGCTGTTGCACCTGGCCCTCTTCGCCCTGCTTCGCGTGCTGGTGCTGTACAAGAGCCGGGCGGCAACCCTGCGCAACTTTCGCTTGCTTGCTCTGGCCATCCTGATTTTTGCCGCCGTGTCTTCTGCCCTGGGCATGGAAAAGTTTCGCGCGGCCAGCCCTTTCGAGACCGGGCCCATGGGCGCGGTGGCCTTTGTGCTGGTCGTCATTCTCATCGTATTGAATGCTTTCCGCGCCTCGTGGATCACTTTTCTGAACCGGCCGCAAAAATGGATCGTGTTGTTGGCCACGATGATCGCTGGCGGCTTTGGAGTTTTTATGACCGCCAATGCGCGGTGGAGCTTCGTGGCGGATTATAGCATCGCGTATGCCGCCATCCTGGGCGCCATCTCGCTTTTTGTCGCGGTGTATGCCGGCATATCTGCTTTTTTACTGCTGCTGAGCCTGCCCACGGCCGGCTTGTTCGACGAGAAAATTCACGCCATCAAATCTTTGCAGGAAGTGACGCAGTCCATCAGCCATTTTATGGAAAAAGACCGGCTCATGGATTCCATCACGCAGCGCGCCGTGCAAGTCACGAAGTCCGATTTTGCCTGGCTGGAATTGTTGAACGAGCAGAAAAATGCGCTGCACCTGGGCTCGGCGGTGCAGTTGAGCGAAAAGGAGAGGGAGCAGCTTCCGCTGATCTTGCACGGCGGGCTGAGCGGCTGGGTGGTGCAGCACCAGAAGGGGCTGTTGATCAATGATGTCAAAGACGACGGCCGGGCGCAGCATTTGACGGAGTGGAAAAAGAACATCGGGGCGCTGCTGGCCGTGCCGCTGATTTCGCGCGAGCACGTTTTCGGCGTGCTGTATTCCGCCAAACGCGATTATTTCAGCTATGACCAATTCGACCAAGACATGTTGCAGGCATTTGCCGATCAGGCGGCCATCGCGTTTGAAAATGCGCGCTTGTTGAATGAATCGCTGGAGAAAGAACGGCTCGCGCAGGAGCTGCGTGTGGCGCAGGAAGCGCAGAAAAAGCTCATCCCGAAAAACATGCCGGTGGTGCCTGGCATCGAAGTTTCCGGCATCAGCGTGGCGGCTTATGAAGTGGGTGGGGACTATTTCGACGTTTTCAAGCGTGGCGACAAGCTGGCGGTGGTGGTGGGCGACGTCTCCGGGAAGGGCACAGCCGCGGCGTTTTACATGGCTGAAGTCAAAGGCGTGATCGAGGCGTTGGGAAAAATTTACGAATCGCCGCGCGAAGTGCTGGTGCATGCCAATCAGATATTGTGCCGCAGCTTGGAGAAGAATTCCTTCATCAGTTTGATTTACGCGGTTTTCGACCCGCAAATGCACTCCATGTCGCTCAGCCGCGCCGGGCACACGCCCTTGCTTTGGCATCCGCATGCCGGCGAGCCCACATTTTTGCAGCCGCGCGGCATGGGCATCGGCATGGATCAGGGCCCGCTTTTCGATCTGACCTTGGAAGAAATCAGCCTGGGCATCTCGCCTGGCGATAATTTTGTGTTTTATACCGACGGAGTGATTGAAGCGCGCGACAGCCGCAATCACGAATTCGAAGAGAAAGCTCTGTTGCAGGTCGTCCGGCGGCAAAGAGGGTGCAAGGCCGAGATGGTGAAAGAGGAGATTTTGAAAAGCCTGCACGCGCACGTGGGAGCCAATCGCGCGCATGATGATCTTACCCTGGTGGTGGTCGGCGTCAATGCGGGCCAGGAAACGGAACGACGCGTCGAACGCCCGCAAACCGCTGCGGCTTTGCAGGCTGCAGAAGTGATGAGTTCATACGGATCGTGAGTAACATCATGGATTGGCAAGAGCTGGCCGTTTTTGCGCTGGCGTTGGCCGCGGCCTTTTATGCGGGCCGCGTTTTTCTGCAACAATTCGGCGCCGGCAAAAAGACGAAGGAAGAACATTGCGCCCACTGTGGCCCGGATAAAACCGCCCAGCATGGGCCGCTGCACTTCCTCAAGAAAAAAACTGAATGACAGGGCAGATGGTATAGTTTTTAAGGTAACAGTGCAGCGGTGCTTCCAAGGGAAGCGAGAAAGATGATGGCAGGTTTTTATCTTTACGCAATTGTTTTCATTTCCGGAGCGGCGGTGCTCGCCATTGAGATTTTGGGCACACGCCTCCTCGGGCCTTTTTATGGCGTGAGCTTGTTCCTTTGGTCGGCATTGATCACCGTGACATTGGCCGCCTTGAGCGCCGGCTACTGGCTCGGCGGCCGCGCGGCGGATAAAGGCGCTTCGCCCTCGCGCTTGTGCGGCTTGCTCGGCCTCGCGGGTGCCTGGTTGCTGCTCTTGCCGTGGCTGAAATACCCGATTTTAACGCTCACCGAGCCCTTGGGATTGCGGCCGGCTGTTTTGATCGCCGCTCTCATACTCTTCGCCCCGCCCTTGACTCTGCTGGGGATGGTCAGTCCCTACGCGATTCGCCTCTGTGCCCTGCGTCTCGACGAAGTGGGCCGCACCGCTGGCAATCTCTACGCCTTCTCGACGATTGGCAGTGTGCTCTCGGCACTACTCACGGGTTTTCTGCTCATTCCCAATATCGGCGTCAACCGCTTGATACTCGCCATTGGCATGGTGCTGTTGATCACGGCTGCTGTGGGATTTGTCCTCGACAAAAAGTCAAAGCAGGCGGTAATCGGAGCGGTGCTGCTATCGTCGCTTGGCCTCTTGATCGATGCGTTGTTTTCCCGCGATCAATCCCATCTCGGGGGCGGACTTTTAGCAATCGCACAAAGTCCGTACGCTGAGATTCGTGTGCTCGAATCGAACCAGCGGCGACATCTACTCATCGATGGCGGTACGCATACCATCGTCGATCCGGCAACCTGGAAATCTCTTTTCCCTTATGTCGCTGTGATGGATTTGGCCAAGTCGTTCTTTGAAAAGCCTGGCAAAATGCTGCTCGTGGGATTGGGCGGCGGGTCGGTAGTCAAAAACTTTGCCCGAGAAGGCTGGGAGGTGGATGCCGTCGAAATTGATCCAGTGGTGATTGCAACGGCGCACCAGCATTTCGGACTGGACTCTTCCGAAGGCAACATCTTTCAGATGGATGGCCGCCAGTATCTGATGACGCATGAGCGAGCTTATGATATTGTTGCGCTGGATGCGTTTGGCAGCAGTGCGATTCCTTTTCATTTGGTGACCGCAGAAACTTTTGCTTTGATTGCATCGCGATTGACACGGGAGGGAGTTCTCGCGATCAATGTCGAAGCGCTGGGCTGGCATCATATTCTCACGCGATCACTGGCAGCCACGCTCAAAACGAGTTTCTCGCAAGTGTTAACTTTGCCGACTTATGAGCCGCCTGAAAGAATCGGCAACCTCGTCATGCTGGCTTCGAACCGTGAGATCGAGTTGAACCGGCCCATCGCAGGCGATTTCACAGATTCAAATCAGCAGTTGACCCCGGTTTACCATCAAACCCATGCCTGGAATAATCGCTTTGTGTCCGATACTCGCGAGGTGCCGGTTTTAACCGACGATTTGAATCCCGTTGATTTGTGGGCCGAGGCCATCAATCTCGTTGCCCGCCGGGATTTGCATTGGTATTTTGAAGAGAGCGGCCAGAGCTGGTAAACTCAACCGCCCGAACCGATGGAAGGCAGGAGGAAGTCTCCTTGTTTTCCTTGCACCCACTTTATTTTTTAGGCAACGCGTGGAGCTCCCCAGTGACCTCAATATCCACCGGATAGCCTTCGATGTTTTTCGGAATCTTCTGCTCCAACTCAGGCGTCAAAGCGATTACATAGACTTTGATGCAGGGTTTGTCATCACAAAGGCTTTGAGCGGTTCCCACCACACCAGACATAGCCATCAATTCGTCAGTATGTTCTCGCAAGACGATTTCGATCGACCTTTCAGACATGACGTCCTCTCCCTGATGATGATTACCTGCCTTTCTTGAGCAATATATTCCAAACAACACAACCAAAAGTGCGCTGATGAAACAAAAAAATGTTTTGCGGTAGGCAGACATAAGAAATTGCTCGAGGCAATTTGAAACAACAATGAAACGCCATCTTGCACCCAAGCATCTAAAATGAAAGAGCAGCTTCATCGCGAGGTCGATTAAGCCGCTCTTTCCATTAATCCATGCTTGGTTTGGCCCGACAGCAAGATCGTAACTTAATCGCCGACAACCGTAACACCAAAATTGCTCAATACGTTACCAATCGGGTTGGCAATGGTGATGCTACTGCTGCCAGCAAACAACAATCCCACGGGTTTGCGATCATCGCTGCCTCCTCGTACCACAATCAGCGATCCGGAATCACCGCCGGCACTGAAACCACCGGGATTAATAATGACCTGGCCGATAAAGCGTGCCGTGCCGCTGCTGTAGCCGATGTTGACCGTAGCATTGATGGCCTGCACCCTGCCCTGGGTATGCTGTGTTGTGCGGCCGTATTTCTGCACCCTCATACCGACTGCAGCACTGACCGTGGCCGACCTCGGTTTGCCATAACTTCCGGCATTGGGGTCAGTCTCTCCCGTCACCTCAGCGTCATTAACGACATCTGCGATCGCCGCATCAATGACATTGCTGGCACTAGGAGAAATGTCGATGAACTCAAACTCAGAGAGATCGGCGATTCTATCATCAGGATTTACCCCTCCATCATATGGTCCTGGCTGCAATATGTTGTCGCCAATGTTGGCCTGGTTTTGATTAGCCATCACGTGGTTGTTGCTCAAAATGTAAATGGTGTTGCCCTTGGTAACCAGACAGCCGAGCGTGCCGGCCGTGATGGCAGGATGTCCTAAAGAAACGCCATTCGGTGCGGGCCGGTGCCTGGCCGTAGGATCGAAACCACCGCCGCCTTTCAAAGCTTTGATCTCGCCCGTCACCAACGTGACCACTGGAACACCGTCGAGCGCTGCGGGAATGGCCGAGCCCTTTGACAGTGCATCGGGTTTGATTTCCGACTTCAGCATAACCAAAACAGCAGGTTTACCGTCTTCAGTCATGCTGGTAGCCGTACCAACAACGTTGGGATTCGCCATCAGGCTTGCGGTATGGCGTTCCTGCACGGCCATGACCGCTTGAACTTGGGGGTTGTCCTTGCCGAGAACAACCTCCTGCTGGCTGGCCTCCGGCTGAACCGGGCTGTCGTATTCTTTGCCGCAGCCGCTCCATAACAGCAGAACAGTGACTGCCAGCATTGAAAATACCAACCCAGCGGTACGACGCAAAGAATGTTGCATAAAGCCTCCTCGTGAGTTAGAGGGAAGGGAATGAAGGGTGGGTTATGCCGACTCGCCTCTCTATCCTTACGTAAATGACCTTCGATAAGAAAAATCGCGGCAATATGTGTGATTGCCGGGACAATGTCAAGAGAAAATTCGTCCTGTCGGAAGCGCGCAAACCTTCGTCCTTATGCAAGGTTGGCGAGACAAGATACCCTGGTAGTTGCCGATATCACGGATCTTGCTACCGTTGCTTTTGCTTGCGGAAACATTCATCAAACAAGAAATAAAAAGCCGCCAGTTTTTTACACTGGCGGCTTTTTCCATCTTGGCCCCACAAGTTATCAAGCCGTTTGTTTTCAAACTCTCCAGACAGGCCCCGTCTGGCCTATTTCAGCAAAACCATGCGACGGGTTTGGGTAAAACCACCGGCACGAAGCTCGCAAAAATAGATGCCGCTGGTGACTTTTCCGCCTGCTTGATCCGTGGCATTCCAGGAGATGGTGTAAGAATCCGCCGCCTGTTCTTCATCGACAAGCGTTCTCACTAGCCCACCTGTAATGTCATAAATCTTCAGGCTCACCTTCGCGGCTTCCGGAAGTTGATAGGAGATCGACGTCGTTGGATTGAATGGATTCGGATAGTTCTGCTCCAACGCATACTCGACGGGTACGGCCTCGGCCAGACCTGTGCCGCCAAAACCCGGCGCCGTAGGATTGTAATAATACCCATCAATGTCAAAACCGTAATCGGTTACGAGCTGGTCAGTCACGAGTTGGACGGTAATTGTTGCACCATTCACCGGTCCAGAGGTAAAGGCGCCCAGACTTCCGCTGTAGGTATACACAGTGGCGCCGGTGCCATCTTTGATATAAACGAAATCATAGCCAGATTCAGTTGCGAAGGCCGAGAAATGCACTTTCATCCCGAACGCCCCCGTATGCGTGATGGTGTGGGTATAGGTGCGGTTGTTTCTGTAACTGTGAGGCGTTGAATAGCTGTGGGAAACAAAGATACCCGTAAAATCACTCGGCGGCGGTGGCGGTTCGTTTACACCAACTGCCGTCCAGGCGTTTTTCACGGCTTGAACTTCGGTGGAACTTGCGCCATAAAGAACTGTGGCGGCAGTGACTGTGGCCGTGCGTGCCCCGGCAAAATTTGTGGAAGCGGTCATGTATCCCCCGGTCAAGGCAAGATACCAAATATCTCCAACCTTTGTCCGGCCAAGGCTAACTACGACCGGAGTTGGGTATTTGCCTGATCCACCTGCGGTCATCAAATAAGCGGCAAAGTTCGGGATGCCGCTGTTGGTGTGCACGCCACCGTTGTCTGAGGTGGTATTGACGTAATCTTCCATATGCTTCGGTTGGCCTGCAAGTGTTGGGTCAGACATCGACCTCAAATAGCCGGGTGACGCCAGCCAGCTATCCTCACCAATGGTATAATCATTCTGATCAATCAACATCGCAAAAATATCGGAAACCGATTCGTTGAGCGCGCCGGATTGGTTTTGGTAGATCAGATTGGCGGAATACTGCGTCACGCCGTGGGTCAGCTCGTGTGCGACAACATCCAAATCAACGAGAGGAGTGGCGGTCACACCATCCCCATCGCCGTAAAGCATTTGCGCACCATTCCAATAAGCATTGACCAAGTTTCTCTTATAATGGACAGATGAGGTAATTCTCAAATCGTTACCGTCGACGCTCTGCCTATTGTGATTACTTGAGTAATAGTCATAGGTAACCGCGGCACCCCAATGGGCATCGACGCCAGCGCTCTGGCGGTTAGAACTTGTTCCATTTCCCCAGTTGTTGTCAGAATCGATGAAAAGGGTACCGGGAAGCGACTGGTCCCCTCGATTGTTGTTATCATAGGTCCACAGATTCCGCGGATTATCCTTCATTTCGAAGTTGGTTGGACTCGTTTGGTTGGTGTTGATTGAAACCGATCCCCGATACAGGCTATTGCCGGTGCCAAGCGCATCTGTGGACTTCAGATCATTATAACGGTGCAGTACTGTACCAGTCTTGGCATCGACAAAATACACCCAGTTGGCTGGTTCTGGTTCTTCAATAGCGATCATGGTCTGATAAACCAGTCGAAACTGCTTTTCATGTTCGTAAATCGTCAATTCAGCCGTTGGTGTCCAGCTTTTTCCTGTTGGCAACATTTTTTCAAAGACGGTATCCCAACGGTAAACCGCGGAGCCTATATTCGATTTGGCTGCTGCGATGGCCAGATCTGGGCTAACGGAGGGAACCGTACTTTCAACTTTTACTTCAGGGAAAAATTCGCCGTTCACGGCGTAAATTTCATGATTGTTGTTGAGGTGGACGACCATTTCGCGACCAAAAACCGAAATACCGTTAACACTTTGACGCATCTTCACGAATGTCATGCCAAGATTATCCGTCTGGACATTTCTCACCGAGAGTTCTTCAACCGGGTTAGACATTTTGAAGAGTTCTTTATAGTCCTCAAAAAATCTGAAAGACGCGGCTTCGGCGGTCAAAGGCCCGGAAACAGGAACGCGCAAATTGACGAAACGAGGAATATTGGTGCGTTGATCAAGTTCGATTTTGACGGCTTCTTTGGACACTGCTTCTAACTTCTTTAGCGCCTTGCTTTGGGCGCTATTCTGGGTGTTGCTCGCAAAGAGGGAAGACAACGTAAAACCCGTCAAAACGCTCAGAAAAGTAATAAGTTTTTTCATAAACTGTCCTTCTCGTGAACAGGGTGAGTAGTGTTGTGAGCGTCAAAGCAAATGCAAATTGCGGTCACATGCCGGCAGTGCTACAAAGGGTGGAGATGACGCCATTCCTGGCGGCGTCTTACCTTGCGCTTTTGCGAAAAACAGGGTCTGCTGCGGTTGTGCATGATACCAAACAAAATAAGAATTAGCAGCACCGCCAACGGTTCAGGTAAGCAATAGCATCATAAAAAGAAGCCATCGATATCTTTGCGAAAGCTATGCCAACCCATGCAGAAGCAATATGAAAAGTTGAAGCAGGATCAGAGATGTCATCAAGAGGTCGAAGTTTAGCAATTGGTAAAGTAGGGGGTGTTTTAACAAATGCCTGTATCAAAGGCAAGTGAAATTTCTGTCAAAATAATCCAGCTGAATTCAGCGCGCATGGCATGCCTGGCTCTGCGTTGGTCAATATGATTTGGACATCGGCCGTACTCGATAAGATCAAAACAGATTGAGACACTACACCAGCTACCGTCGTTTCTGCTTGCGGAGATATCCATCAGACAAGAAATAAAAAGCCGCCAGTTTTACACTGGCGGCTTTTGCCATCTTGGCGTCACACGTTATCAAGCCGTTTGTTTTCAAACCCTCCAGCCGGGGGCCGTCTGGGCTATTTCAATAAGACCATGCGGCGCTTTTGCACGAAGTCGCCGGCGCGCAGCGCATAAATGTATATGCCGCTGGCAATTTTTCCGCCTGCCGCATTGGTTCCATCCCAGGCGATGGTATAAGAATTCGCCGGCTGTTCTTCATCCACCAGCGTCTTGACAAGCTGGCCCGAAATATCATAGATATTCAAGGTAACTTTTGCTGCCTCCGGAAGCTGGTAGGAAATTGACGTCGAGGGATTGAACGGATTCGGATAATTTTGTTCCAACAGATACTTTTCAGGTACTACGCCTGTCAGACCTGTGATGCCGGGATTCGCCGGATCATTCCAATAATATCCGTCTATGTCAAACCCATAGTCGGTCACGAATTGGTCCGTGACCAGTTCGACAGTAATCGTCTCGCCATTCACAGGACCAGAGACAAAATTGCCCAAACTCCCGTGGTACGTCCAAACGGTTGTGCCGGAACCGTCTTTGATGTACACGAAATCAAAGTCAGCTTCCGTCGCGAAATTTTGGAAACTGACCTTCATCCCTATTGCGCCTGGATGAGTAATCGTGGTGCTGTAGGTCTTGCGATTCATATAGGGATGAGGTGTTGAATAGCTGAAATCCACGAAGGTGCCGGTAAAATCAGGTGGTGGTGGCGCCGGTTCGACTACACCAACGGCCGTCCAAGCATCTTCGATCGTCCTAACTTCAGGTGGATGGTAAAGATCCCTCGCCGCATTGACCGTCGCTGTACGTGCCCCGGCGAAATCCGTGGAAGGCGTCATATAAACAGTTAAGGCGCGATACCAAATATCTCCTACCTTGGCACGACCAATACCGTCTACCTCGTCACCGTGTTTTCCCGTTCCACCGGCCGTGGCCAAGTAGGCTGCAAAGTTCGGAATACCGCTATTGGTGTGTACACCACCATTGTCAGCAGTGGTATTGACATATTCATCCATGTGCTTGGGATCGCCGCCAAGATTCGGATCGTACATGAAACGCAATGCATCGCCTGCTGTTCCAGGCGTCCAACTATCTTCGCCAATCGTGTAATCATCGGTATCAACAATCATGGCGAAGACGTCAGACACCGATTCATTGAGTGCGCCGGATTGGTTTTGATAAATTAAATCCGCGGAATATTGAGTCACGCCATGGGTGAGCTCGTGAGTGACGACGTCCAAATCAACGAGAGGATCGGCTTCCACGCCATCGCCATCGCCGTAGACCACTTGTTGGCCATTCCAAAACGCATTGACATAGTCTCTTCTGTGATGAACCGTCGAGGTAATTCTCAGACCATTGCCATCGAGACTATTTCTACCGTGGGTGTTCAGATAATAATCATAAGTCACCGCTGCTCCCCAATGGGCATCCACCGCAGCACTCTGGCTGTTGGATTTTGTGCCATCTCCCCAAATGTCATCCGCATCCGTAAAAATAGTTCCAGGAAGGGTTGGCCTGTTCTGGCCATCATAGGTCCAGAGATTTCGTGCATTGTCTTTCAGCTCAAAAGTCGAACCGGCTGGGTTGGTGTTGATCGAAACTTCTCCCCGATAGAGGCTATTGCCAATTGCGGTCTTCAAATCATTATAGCGATGCAAGACTTCACCAGTTTTTGCATCGACGAAATAAACCCAATTTGCCGGTTCTGGTTCCTCAATCGCGATCATGATCCCATAGACCAGCCGAAACTGTTTTTCGTGCTCATAGATCAGCAATTCAGCTGCCGGACGCCAGCTTTTTCCTTCCGGCAACATCTGCTCAAGCACCGTGTCCCAGCGGTAAACTGCGGGGCCGATATCCGATTGCGCTGCGGAGATGGCAATGCCTGAACTAATGGATGGGGCAGTGCTTTCAACCTTTACTCCTGGGAAAAATTCACCGTTAATGGCCTGAATTTCGTGATTTCTATTGATATGAACAATCACCTCGCGACCGAAAACGGGAATGCCGTCAACAATTTGGCGCATCCTGACGTGCGTCATGCCAAGATGATCCGTCAGGACGTTTTTCACCGCGAGCTCTTTAGCCGGATCGGACATTTTGAAGAGTGCCTTATACTCTTCAAAAAATTGATAGGACGACGCTTCGGGTGTTAATGGTCCGGAAATAGGTACGCGCAAATTCACAAACCGGGGAATGTTGGCGCGCTGATCAAACTCGATTTTAACGACTTCTTTAGAAGCCGCTTCCAGCTTTTTTAGCGACTTGGTTTGGGCGGCATCCTGGGTGATGCTCGCATGGGCAGGTGACAGTATGAGGACCGTCATGACGCTGAGCAGAACAATGATCTTTTTCATAAATCGATTCTCCTTATGACCATTGTGAAAAGCATGATTATCCTGATGCCAACCATTTCATGGAAATGTGCAGCAATCGAACTATGGAGGGCGGAAGCGATGCCATTTCGCGCTTCCTTTAACCCTCTGCTTTGCTAAACGATAAGATTCGATTCGGGCGTGCATGGTATGAGAGATGGAATAGAATTCGAGCAGCGCATGCAGTGCGGGCAAGACGATTTACCTTAATGTCGTCGAAGAGTCGGGTTTGATAAACGTGAAGTGCTTAGCAAATGTATTCATCATAGGCAAGTGAAATTCTTGTAACAAATGACCGACCCAATCGAAAATGGCGCGATCCCGAAAAAGTGGCGGGAATACGTATCCGCGAAATGAGAATGCAGAGGGAAAGAAGGTCGCGGGTAGCAACCATTCGGACGAAAGTCTTGAACGTTTGAGAAAATTCACAAGTCATAGAAGCGTCATCTAGATTCTTGCCGGCCGGTGAGAGCACTGGGGTGGGGCTTGGTGGAGAGCCTTTTTTGATATTTCATCCCATGGGAAATATCTCACTGGCGCGATTTGCCGAGCCTGTTATCAACTTGCCCATCTTCGGCAATCGTAGCGGTGTTGCCTGAATTTTTTGGGCTTGGCCAAGTCAAAGGAACTGCTAAGTGTGCGGAGATCGCCGAGAATTCAAAAACAAACACGCTCAGCGAGCTCTGCAGTGGTTTTAAGTGTGACCGACTCAAGTAATTGTCCATCCTGAATGAGGAGAATGCCATGAAAAAACGCTGTTTCATCATGCTTGCCCGGCTGCTAACGATCGGTACGCTGCCATTTGCGCTGTTGGGTTTCTCAGCGTCCGACAGCAAAAAAATTCCCATCACCACCAAATCTCCGGAGGCAAAGGAAGCCTATCTGAAGGGCCGCGATCTGCAAGAGCGGCTGCAAGGCCAGGAGTCGCTGCAATACTTTGAAAAGGCTATCGCCAAAGACCCCGGCTTCGCCATCGCCTATTTGAATTTTGCGAATAGCCAGCCCACCGCCAAAGGATTCTTTGAGCAATTGAACAAAGCCGTGGCGAGAGCGGATAAAACCTCAGAAGGAGAGCGGTTGTGGATATTGGGCGTCCAAGCCGGCGCCAATGGCGACCCCGCGAAACAAAAGGAGTGTTACCAAAAATTGGTGACCGTCTATCCCGAAGACGAGCGCGCCCACAATCTCCTGGGCAATTACTATTTCGGCCAGCAGGAATTTTCCCGCGCCATCGAGGAATACAAAAAGACCACTTCCCTCGCCCCGAATTTTTCACCGCCCTACAATCAGTTGGGTTACGCCTACCGCAGCTTGGAAAACTACACTGAAGCGGAGAAGGCTTTTCGCAAATACATCGAGCTGATTCCGAATGATCCCAACCCTTACGATTCGTATGCCGAATTGCTGCTGAAAATGGGGCGATTCGAGGAGTCGATCGCGCAATACCAAAAAGCGCTTACCTACAATCCCCATTTCGTCGCCTCCTATCTCGGCATCGCCACCGGCCTGTGCCTGGAAGGCAAACACGAGCAGGCCAGAGCGCAGTTGCAGAAATCATTTGACCAGGCCCGCGACGATGGCGAGCGCCGCGCCGCTCTTTTCGCCAAGACCGTGGCATATGTTGACGAAGGCAACGTCCCCAAGGCATTGGCGGAGATGGAGACGCAGTATGCTTTGGCAGAAAAAATCAACGATGCCGCGGCTATGGCCGGCGATCTGGGGGTGGCGGGCAATATTCTTTATGAGTCGGGCAAATACGACGAAGCGCTGATGAAGTTTGAGAAATCGCTGCAGGTGATCGAGGCTTCCAGTCTTTCTCCCGGGATCAAGGAGAATGCCAAACGGGGCCAGCTCTACAATGCCGGCCGCGTCGCGTTGATGAAGAAAGATCTGGCGAGCGCCAAAGCCAAATCCGAAGCGTTTCGCGCGCAAGCCGAAGCGGCGAGAAATACCTTTCAAATCTGGCTGGCGCATGAATTGGCAGGAACGATCGCGCTGGCGGAAAAGAACTACGAGCAGGCTCTCGCCCATTTCCAGCAGGGCAACCAGCAAAATCCCTATACTTTTTACAGGCTGGCGCTGGCTTACGAGGGCAAGGGCGAGCTGAAGAACGCGAAGGAGTCATACCGGAAAGCCGCGCAATTCAACGCGCTCAACAATATAAATTATGCTTTCATGAGGAAAAAGGCGGAGCAAAAGCTCGCAGCGATGCCGAGAAGCTGAGGTTAATTTCTCGCGAAAGGCAAGTTCTGGCGTAACTATCCAGCGCATCCCGAATGAGTCTGGACTCAAACCGACGAGAAAAATCGCGCACGGAATTAGCCTGAATAATTCATAACCGCAGAGTCGCCGAGCACGCAGAGATTGAAGATGCTTAGATTACGCTAATCTTGTTAAGGAGCGTGGAAGCGGCTGCTTTTAACCGAAGCTATGCGCCAACTTGATGTTCTCTGTGAACTCGGCGTCTCGGCGGTCGTATTTTTTGAATTAGCCAGGCTAGAATTTCCTTGGAAGTATTTCTTGAGTTCGTTTCCGTGGGAGTTCCATTTTCGTGGGCGAAAAACCTGCTCTGTTTGTAAGGGTTCTCAAGTGTTCAATGTTTTCAGCACAAAAAAGAAACGTAAACGGATTAAGCGGATTGCGCAGACGATCATTTTGTTTGCAGCCCGCCCGCGCTGGGAGTTTCATATTCCGCTGCCAGCCGGGTTAAAGCTTCTCCCGTCACCCGAAACACGGTAAAGTCGGACATAGGCGCGGCGCCCATTTTTTTATAGAAGCGAATGGCCGGCTCGTTCCAATCCAACACCCACCATTCCAATCGGCCGCAGCCGCGCGCCACGGCGAGATGGCCAAGGTAAAGCAGCAGCCGGCGGCCGATGCCGAGTCCCCGAAATTCCGGCCGCACAAAAAGATCTTCGAGATACAACCCTCGCTGCGCGAGAAATGTGGAATAGTTGTGAAAGAATAACGCGAAACCGGCGGGTTTATCGCCAACTTCAGCAAAGACGACTTCCGCGCCGGGCCGCGGTCCAAAGAGAGAGGCACGCAAGCGATCTTCCGTGGCGACAACTTCGTGGGCCAGACGCTCGTACTCCGCCAAATCACGAATGAATTGCAGAATGAGTGGGAGATCCTGCTCCTTTGCTGAACGAATTCGGATTTCAGAGTTCATCTCAACTCCGAGATCACTCCGTTTTCTCTCGCTTTTCCAGCTCTTTCGCGCGGCGCTCGCGTTGCATGGGATTTTCCCGCTCCCTCTCGCGCTGCTTGAAAAGCTGGAAGCGCGTGGGCACGGCGCGCGGCGGCCAGTAATTGTTGCTCATGTCGACGTCCGCCAACTCCAGGTAGGGATCGAGCGTGATGCTCTTGACCGGCTTGGGCGTGATGAACACTTTGCTGACACGTTTGTCATTGTAGCGCCAAATTTCCGCCGGTATGCGTTTCTCGACTTTGGCGCCGTCTTCTAATTCGAATTCCAGAATCAGCGGCGTCACCAAGCCTCCGAGATTGGAGAACTTGATTTCATAATAGTGCGCGCCTTGCTGCAGCAATGCTTTTTCGCTTTCGTCCAACGCCGCGAAATAGTATTCGAAATCCCGCTTGTCGAGAGCGGACACGCTTAAAGAATCATACTTGTTGTAAAAATCCTGCAGAGCGGGATCCTTTTCGATCAATGCCTGAGCAATGGCCGTGCGGTTGCGAATTTCACCGATGAACTGGGGCCCATCCTTTTCCGCGGCGCGCGTCAGCGGCTTTTCCACTTCGGGGTCCCGGGTGTCGACCTTGAACCATTTTACTTCGTCGAGCGCGACATCCACGTGTTCGACGCCGTAAAACCAGCCGCGCCAAAACCAATCCAAATCCACGGCGGAAGCATCTTCCATGGTGCGGAACAACTCTTCCGGCGTGGGATGCTTGAACTTCCAGCGCTGCGCATATTGCTTGAACGCAAAATCGAATAATTCGCGGCCCATGACGGTTTCGCGCAGAACGTTGAGCGCGGTCGCGGGCTTGCCGTAGGCATTGTTGCCGAATTGAATGATGGATTCGGAATTGGTCATGATCGGCGAGAGCGCGCTGGGGTCACCTTTCATGTAATCGACGATTTTGTAGGCCGGTCCGCGCCGCGAAGGATAGTTGCGATCCCATTCCTGCTCAGCCAAATATTGCAGAAAGGAGTTCAAGCCCTCGTCCATCCACGTCCATTGGCGCTCGTCGGAGTTCACGATCATTGGAAAATAATTGTGACCCACTTCGTGAATGATGACGCTGATCATGCCGTGCTTGGTGCGCTCGGAATAGGTGCCGTCTTTTTCCGGCCGCCCGCCGTTGAAGCAGATCATGGGATACTCCATGCCGATGCGATCGGTGTGCACCGAAATGGCAGTGGGGTAGGGGTAGTCAAAGGTGTATTTCGAATAAGATCTCAGGGTATGCGCCACCACTTTGGTGGAATATTGCTCCCACAACGGATTGCCTTCTTTGGGATAATACGACATCGCCATCACCGTGCGGTCGCCGAAGTTCACGCCCATGGCATCCCAAATGAATTTGCGCGAAGTAGCGAACGCGAAATCGCGCACGTTTTCCGCTTTGAAAATCCAGGTCTTTTTATTCTTGCTGCGGAGTTTTTCCGCCTCGCGCGCCTCGGCTGCGGCGACGATCATCACCGGCGCGCTCGCGGTGCGCGCTTCCTGCAAACGCGCCTGCTGCTTTGCCGTCAACACTTGATTCGGGTTTTGCAAAACGCCGGTGGCACCCAAAACATGGTCGGCGGGCACGGTCAGGCTCACGGTATAGTTGCCAAAAGGCAAGGTGAATTCGCCGCTGCCCAGGAACTGCTTGTTTTGCCAGCCTTGATTTTCGCTATAGACGGCCATGCACGGAAAGAACTGCGCGATCGCATAAAGATAATTGCCGTCTTCGGGAAAGTATTCGTAGCCCGACCGGCCGCCGACCTTCATGCGGTCGTTGATGTTGTGCCACCATTTGATTTTGAATACGAATGACCCTGTGGGCAATAGCGGTTGGGGCAGATCAACGCGCATCATGGTCTTGTTGATGGTGTGCGGCAAATCGCGGCCGGCGCGATCTTTGACGTAATCGATTTTGAAACCGCCGTCGAAGTCGTTGTGCCATTTCTTGAAATCGCTAAAACTCATTTGCTCGGAGATGCTGTTGGTGCGCGTGGTGTAATAGTCCGAGTCCTTCGCAAAGAGATTTTGATCGAGCTGCACCCAGAGATAAGTGAGGGCATCCGGGGAATGATTATGATAGGTGATGGTTTCCACGCCGGAAAGCCTTTGCGTGTCGTCCTCCAGCTCGATCTGCATGTCGTAATCGGCGCGCTGCTGCCAGTATAGGTGTCCCGGTGCGCCGGAAGCGGTGCGATACGCGCCCGGTGTTTGCAGTTCCTGATAAAGCTGTTCGAATTTGTTATGGGCCGAATATTCCTGCGCGATGATTTTCGAGCAGAACAAGCTCATGAGCGACGAAGCAGTCACGACCATGATCGCATAAACTCTTCGTTTCATTTTGCCCTGGCCTTTCGTTTTTGGCTTTATCGCCTTCTCAGACAGTATTTGAAAAATTGCTATTGTGCTATTGCTTGGCGCAGGTGTATATTAATGGTGTCAAAAATGGAAGTCAAGCCGGATTTGACGGGATTCAAGTTTTCAAGGTTTCGGGGGGTGTGATGATAAGTTCCGTATTTTTAGACAAAGCCCAGAGCAACATTGAATCGGCGCAATTGCTGTTCGACTTTCAGAGGTATAACGAATCCGCCAGCCGCGCTTACTATGGCGCCTTTCAAGCAGCTTTGGCGGCGTTGTCGGCTATCGGTATGCAGGTGGAGCGGATGAGCCATGAGGCCGCTCAGGCAACTTTCAACCGCGAGCTGATTCATAGGAGAAAAATCCACTCTGGACATTTCAAGTCTCATCTTTTAGACTTGCTTGTGGTGAGAAATATGGCTGACTATGAAGCCAAATCCGTCTCGAAAAGAGTCGCAGCAGAACAAATTAAAGCTGCCAGAGAATCTGTCGAAAGCATAAAACGGGAGATGCAAAAATGATTAATCTCAAACAAAGCGAATTAAGCCATATGCTTTTTGATGAACTCAAGCAACGGTTCCCGGAAATAGATTTGATTGAAATTGTCGAGAGCCCGGAAAATCCCAACCATGTTTGGGTAAGAATCGCCATGCCGGCAAATGAAGATCGAGAAATCGAAGCTCGGAAGATGGCCAGTGAGATTTCAACGGAAATATTGATGGATTACGGCTATATGATCATCATTAGCTCTGCAACAAAAGATGAGAAGCTCGCCGCCTGATATGAGCCGCCGGTTCGTATCCTCTGGTTCTGTGATCGCTTTGGGGCTCATTGCGCTGACCTGGCGCCACGCTTATTACCTCAGCATTTGCGAAATCGATCATAACCTTCATACCAAAGCGCTGGAAATTGCAGTCAAGATTTTCACCGACGATTTGGAAGAGGCCCTCGAAGCGCAGGGAGTGGAAAAGCTGCATCTCGGCACGCCGCAAGAGTCCAAGCAGGCCGGCCGCTATATTTTTGAGTATTTGAAGAACAAATTGACTTTCGTCGTCGACGGCGATACGGCTGCCTTTGATTATGTCGGCAAGGAAGTGGAAATGGAGGTGACCTGGTGTTATGTGGAAGCCAGGAACGTTGCCGCGGTCAAGAAAATCGCCGTGAGCAACCGGCTGTTGCTCGAGCGCCACGACGAGCAGGCGAATATCGTGCATGTCAAAACCGGAGGCATGCGCAAAAGTTTGTTGCTGCACAAGAATAAAACCGCCGCAACCCTGGAATTTCCCTGAAGTTCGCCAAATTTGAACTTGACTTTTAGCGCCCAGAGATTTATTTTGCTTTGCTTTTTTTAAGTGCGGCCAGGTAGCTCAGTCGGTAGAGCAACGGACTGAAAATCCGTGTGTCCGCAGTTCGATTCTGCGCCTGGCCACGACCTCATAGCAAAGCCGTTCGGTTTTGCTTTTTTCTTTTTTGACTTTTGCTTTTTGCTTTTCCCAAGCTGGTGTAGCTCAGTTGGTAGAGCGGCGCACTCGTAATGCGCAGGTCAGCGGTTCAACCCCGCTCACCAGCTCCAAATTTTGATCAGGATGATTGGGTTTGATCTGAAAGCATATCTGAAAAGTGATAAGGAAAAGTCGCGCCCACGAAAGCGGGCCCGACGTGAACGGCAACTTTTCAAATCCGATCGAAGTTATTTCACTCCTTTTGCAGTTATTCCATGAAGAGAATTTTCCTGCTCGCTGCCTTTGTCCTTCCTGCCAGCTTATTTGCCCAGTCCGCCCCCATCGGTTACGCCTTTTTGCGCACCTCTGTCGGCGCGCGGCCTTCGGCCATGGCCTCGAGCTTCGTCGCCATGTCGAATGATCCGCATTGCATTTTCTATAATCCCGCGGGGCTTGGCGACATACCGAAACGCACGGCCTCCTTCGGCTACTTGAATCACATTCTCGACATTCAGAATTTTGCCGGCGTTTATGTCATGCCGCTGCGCGCGGGGACCGTGGGCGTGGGCGTGCAATACACGAGCTACGGCGAATTCGCTCGCATGAATGAATTCGGGCAGGAACTGGGCACCTTTGGCTCGAGCAGCGCTGTGATCTATTTGAGCTATGCGCAAATGCGCGCCAACAAGCGCGTGCAGTTAGGCGTGAACCTGAAATATATCCGCTCCGAGTTGGATAATTTTTCCTCGGATGCCTATGCCTTTGATCTCGGCGTGATTTATCACTCGACGTTTTTGGGCAATATGGATTTCGGCGGCGGGTTGTTTAACCTCGGCGGTGTGATCTCCGCCTTCGATCAAACCAAAGAACGCCTGCCGTTCAATTATCAAATCGGAGTCGCCAAGCGCCTCGAGCATTTGCCGTTGCGCTACAGCCTGGCGCTGGTCGGATACTCTGAAGAAGATTTGCGCTTCCGCGCCGGCGGTGAGTTTAATTTATCCACCGGCCTGTTCTTGCGTCTGGGTTACGATTCCATCGGCAGCGATCAAAAAGTGGGCACCTCAAGCGATCGCTTCGCGGGCTTGTCTCTCGGTTTGGGGTTGGAGTATCGCCAGTACAAATTCGATTATGGCATTTCCTCTTTTGGCGAAGTCGGCAGCTTAAACCGGTTGAGCCTGTCGATGACGTTCTAAACAGATATTCTTGGAGAAGTGAGACGTGAAACGTGAAACATGAGTCGTTTTCCGGCGCCCGTTTTGCGAATTACGCCTTACAATTTGCTACGATCCACAATCCACGATCTACTATCCACGATCTACTATCCACGACCCACAATCCACTCCCCACAACCTACGGTTTCCTCTTCCGAATATAGATATCCCCGTTGAACGTCGCAAACTGCATCTCCGGCCCGCCGCCATTGATCATGCCCATCATGGTTTTTTCCAACTGAATGCGATACTTCCCGCCTTTTTTGCGCGCGTCTTCCTCGGTTTTCACCGTGGAAGGCTCGAGCCGGATGTCGAAGTCGCTGTAAATCTCGCCGTTGTCGGATTTCATTTTCACCTTGGCGCGCACGTCGGGTGGAAAGGTCACGTCGATGTCGCCATTGAGCGAGCTAAAGGACATGGATTTGTCCGCCTCAACTTTCGCGAACGTTACCACGACATTTTCATTGAGCGCGTGCGCCACCACTGCTCCGCTGATGTTGTTCATGGTGACGCCACCGTTGGTATTGTTGATTTCAAACTCGCCGGTCAGGTTTTCGACCTTGATATCGCCATTGTTCAAACAACTCAATTCCAGCGAAGCGCGCTGCGGCACCTGAATGTTCAAATCGACGGTGCGATTCATGGAGGAAGTGGAGATCTCGACCACATTATTTTCCTCTTCCACGGTCAAGCCCGTGGCCGTGATTTCCAGACGGCGCATGCCCTGGGCTTTGTTTTTTTCGTTCTCTTTGTTTTTGTGATTTTCGCGCTCTTCTTCCTCCGTGCGCGCCCGCGCTTCCACGATCACTTCTTTGCCGGCATACCCTGTGACGGTGATGCCGCCGTTCATCAAACCCGCTTTTAATGTCACCGGGCGGGCGGGATCGCTGAGCGGGATCGTCAACCGATCCATGCCGGCAGTTTGTGCAGAAACCAGGCTGCTGAAAACCAGCACATAGAGGAAGGACAGCTTTTCATATTTGTTCATCATCGCTTCAACCTTTGTCGCTTGTAACTTGAGGTTCATTCCAAAATTACTTTCTCAATCATTCTGCATTAGTTTTGCCGTTTGACGATATGAATATCGCCATTGAAAGCATCGAATTCCAATTCCGCACCGCCGTTGCCGATGCGCACACCCAAAGCGCGATCACTGCGATAGACGAATCTGCCTCCGCTTTTCTCCTGCTCCGGCGCTCGCACCGGCAAGGAAGCAACAGGAAAGTCGGTATAGACTTCGCCATTGAAAGTTTTGATCCGGACGTTTGCCGAAAGATTCTCAGGAAACTCGACTTTGACTTCGCCGTTGAGCGAGCCGAAATAGGAATCCTGTTCGGGATTTTGTTTGAAACGTACCGTGAGATTGCCGTTGAGGGCATAAGCCCGCCCCCCGCCTCCAACCTCGAGCATTTCGACGGAGCCGTTGATGTTGTCAATATCGAACGCTCCGGTGACATTGGCAACCTCGATGTCGCCGTCATTGATCGTCTTGAGCTTGAGTTCGGTTTGCCACGGCACTTTGAGCGTGAAGTCAAAATGCGCTTCGAAGCCGTAGTAATCCGAGCCGCCATAATCTGTGTCACGGTCGCGCCGGCGAAACGGGCCGTCAACGTACAGCTCGATGACATTGTCACGCTCGGAAATTTCCAGGCGAATTTTTTCCTTGGCCTCCGCCAATTTCGCCTCTGAACGCGCCCGCAGGGTCTTGACCGCCACGAGTTGCACCTCGCTGCCGTTGTAACCTGTAACTGTAATCGGGCCATTGATGTTGTCAACGATCACTTCCCGCGCTTTCGCCGGATCGGAAAATCGCAAGGTTTGTTGGAGCTCTTCCTTTTCCTGCACGCGCCAATCGGAGGGGGCAAACAAGAAGGAGAATGCTGTGACGACGTTGAGAATTGAGACGATCATGATCAAGCTCATTAAGTTCTGGAGTAGGAATTCTTAACAAAAACTTCCTCATGTCATTCTGAAAGAATGACAGATATGGGGGTGCTCAAAAAAGCACATCGTTTCGACTTGCCCGTACATGTGGCAATTGTCACAACAACTGTTGTAATCCCCATGCCGCGCGCTGGCGCACCTCTTGATTGATTTCTTCATCTTTCAAGATCTGCCGGAAAGTGGCGTTGGCTTGCTTGCTGCGCAATTCGACCAGCAGATTGATCAACCGAATTTGCACCAGCGGCGAGGTTTGGCGCGGCAATGAGGTGACTAAAGCTTGGCGTACCGTGTCTTGATCGGCAAAAGTTCGCAAAGCCTCCAAGGCCGCCAACCGCACGTTGACGTTGGCATCGTAATTCAGCGTTTGCAGCAGCGCGTCAAGCACCTGCCGATCCGGCTGTTCCATTTGATAACTCCAACTCACGCCGCGCAAACGCTCGCTGGGCGAAGGTTGTTGCAGCAAGGAAAGCGCAACCATATGCTGCATGGCCTGCACTTCCGAGCGCAGTTGTGCCATATGCAAGTCCTCGGGGCGCGGGGCGGATGGCCGCCAGCGCTGGCCGGCGAGCAGGCCGAGCCCCAGACACAACACCGCAACGGCGAACTGCCAAGCCGGCTGTTTTGGCCACCAGCGCTCCAGCCAGTTGTTGATCATTTGACCGAAGGCCAGGCGGGGCCGGGCCTGCTGCAGGCCATGTTCATATGCCGTCAACATGGCGTAAAAGCGCGCCCGCAATTCTGCGGGGGGCTGCGCCACCGGAAGGCGGCCCAGGCGCAGCCACATCGCTTCGAGAGTGGCGAGCTCGGCGCGGCAAGACGCACATTGCCCGAGATGCGACTGCAAAACGTGCTGGGCATTCTCTTCCAGATCACCGCTGAGATAATCCGGAAAATACTGGCTGGTTTGTTCGCAAGTCATGGTTCCGTGTCACCAGATAATTGCTCGAAGTTCTTTCTCAAGTCTTTGATCGCCCAATGCAC
The DNA here is from genome assembly GCA_044869275.1 of bacterium. Lineage (GTDB taxonomy): Bacteria > Zhuqueibacterota > Zhuqueibacteria > Zhuqueibacterales > Zhuqueibacteraceae > JBIOXB01. The sequence goes on along the minus strand of JBIOXB010000004.1, from coordinate 29,235 downwards.
GCGGGCTTTAATCGTGCCCACGGGACAATGCAGAATTTCGGCGATTTCTTCATACTTTAGATTTTGGAAGCGGCTCAACAGCAACACTTCGCGTTTTTCGGACGACAATTGGCCCAGCGCGCGCCGCAACAGCATGGCTTGTTGGTCCTGTTCCATGACCTCTTGCGGCAGCGGGTCGTCGCTGGAAGCATCGAAAGCCTCGCTCGCCACCGGCATTTCTCTTTTCGATTTGCGAAAATGATCGGCGCAGGCGTTGCGCGCGATGCTGTACATCCACACCGTGAATTTACTTTCACCGCGGAACGTATGGCGGTAGCGCAAGATGCGTAAGAACACTTCCTGCACCATATCCTGGCTGGCTTCGCGGTTGCCGCATTGCCGCAGGAAATAATTATACAGCATCACTTGATGCCGCTCGAACAAAAGGCCGAGCTGCGCCACCTCACCGTCCCGCACGCGCATCATGATCTCATTATCCGCAGGATCGTGCACGAACTTCCTTCCTCATCGCTGATGGGTTTCTACTCTAGAATACCGCCTTGGCGTGAAAAGGTTGAAAGGTTTTTTTGAAAAATAATGTGAATTCCTTTTAAAACAACCACTTTGTCCAGGTCGTCGAACCGTGCCATTTTTCAGCTTGATTTGCGTATGGTGGAACATTATATTGAGTTTTAATTCCAGGAACGCACATTTTCAAGGAGCCAAAAACAACGCGTTGAACAGATGCTCACGTGAGGGAGGTCAATTTGGATCTCTTCCAAAAGTGCCGTAGTTTTACCCGCGCACAGCAAGCAATCGAAGAGGGCTGGTATCCTTATTTCAAAGCCATAGAATCCGGAGCCGATATTGAGGTCATGATCAAGGGCCAAAAGATGATCATGGCCGGCTCGAACAATTATCTGGGCCTGACACAAGATGCGCGCGTCAAAGAAGCGGCCATTCGAGCCATTGAAAAATTCGGCTCAGGTTGTACGGGCTCGCGCTTTCTCAACGGCACACTCGAATTGCACGAAGAACTGGAGCATCGCCTGGCGAGTTTCATGAAGCGCGAGGCCGCCCTGGTTTTCTCCACCGGTTTTCAAACCAATCTCGGGGTGATCGCGACACTGGTCGGCAAAGACGAAATCATTTTCACCGATCGCGCCAATCACGCCAGCATTGTGGATGGCTGCCGCCTCGCTTACGGCGATACCGTGCGTTATCGCCACAATGACATGAGACATCTCGATCGCCTGCTGGCCAAGCATCAAGATGCCCCCGGAAAAGTGATCATTGCGGACGGCGTGTTCAGCATGGAAGGCGACATTGCCAAACTGCCGGAAATGGCCGAGCTGGCGGCGAAATACGGCGCCCGCATCATCATCGACGACGCACATTCCATCGGCGTGTTGGGCCGGCACGGCCGCGGCACGGGCGAGCATTTCGGCATGGAGGACAAAGTCGATTTGGTGGTCGGCACTTTTAGCAAGTCTTTTGCCTCCATCGGCGGCTTCGTGGTGGGAGACCACTACGTCATCGATTACATCAAGCACCACGCGCGCTCCTTGATTTTCTCCGCCAGCATGCCGCCTGCCGCCACGGCAGCCGTGATTGCCGCGGTTGACATTCTCGAAAAGGAGCCGGAGCGCATCGAAATGCTCTGGCGCAATGTGCGCAAAATGAAAAAGGCGTTCGACGATCTCGGCTTCAACACCGGCGGCACGCAATCGCCCATCATCCCGATCCACATCGGTGAAGACATGCAAACTTTCGAATTCTGGCGCATGCTCTTCGAGAACGGCGTTTTCACCAATCCCGTGATCTCTCCGGCGGTGCCGCACGGGCATGGTTTGATCCGCACCAGCTACATGGCGACGCACACCGATGAGATTCTGGATCAAGTCGTCGACGCGTTTGCGCGCATCGGCAGGCAATTGGGATTGATTTGAAAAGGGAAGTTGGCAAATTACGCGCTTTACGGGTTAGTTCGAAAATATCTGATTTGTGATTGAGTGTGAGGGAGTGTTCTTTGCCGCTCGTGGAAATCATTCCGGTCAACGGTGCCAAGACACTGCGCGAGTTCATTCGGCTGCCATGGAAAATTTATCGCGGCGACCCGTACTGGGTTCCGCCTCTGATCCTGGATCAGAAAAAGCTGCTGGACAAGAATAAACACCCCTTTTTTCTGCATTCCACCGCTGATTTTTTTCTCGCCCGGCGCAACGGGGAATACGTGGGACGCATCGCCGCCATTCTCAACAACAACCACAATAAGTTTCACCGCGAAAAAACCGCATTCTTCGGTTTCTTTGAATGTGTGAATGATGCCGCGGTGGCACATGAATTATTTGAGACCGCCGCAAACTGGGCGCGCGCGCGGGGCATGAGCCTCCTGCGCGGCCCGGCGAATTATTCCACCAATGATACCTGCGGCATGCTGGTGGAAGGCTTCGACGCCAGCCCGGCGATCATGATGACATACAACCCGCGCTATTACCTGGATTTGATCGCAGGCGAAGGCTTCACCAAGGCCATGGATCTGTATGCCTGGTGGATGCACAGTGACGTGGGCATAAACCCCAAGATCAAGCGCGTGGGCGAAAGAGTATTGCAAGAACATGGCATCGTGCTTCGCAATATTGATTTGAATAACTTTTGGGGAGAAGTCGAGCTGGTGAAGCGCATTTACAACGATGCCTGGAGCAACAATTGGGGGTTTGTGCCCATGACCGATGAAGAATTCCACTTTCTGGCGAAGGATTTGAAGCCGGTGGTCGATCCGCGCCTGGTGATGATCGTTGAAAAGGAGGGAGAGCCGGTGGGATTTTCACTCTCTTTGCCGGATTTGAACCGCGCGCTCAAAAAGATCAATGGCCGCTTGCTGCCTTTCGGTATTTTCAAAGTCATGTATCATGCGCGAAAAATTCATAGCGTGCGTGTGCTCACGCTTGGCGTCGTGCGCCGACTGCAAACCATCAGTGGCATTGGGGCAGCGTTGTACATGGAGACCTTCCGCCGCCCCGTGGCCGCCGGCTTCGACTCTGGCGAATTTTCGTGGACCCTGGAAAACAATAACTTGATCAATCGCGGCATGAGTTTGCTCGGCGCGAAAATTTACAAGCGCTACCGTATGTATGACCGGCCGCTGTAATCCCCTTTCATGGCCTTGCCTCAAGCAGACGACAAGCAACCTTCACCGGAATGGCGGGTGTATGATCACGGCCGCCAGAAAAAGTGGCACATTCCCATTTTGTACGAAGATGATGCCCTGCTCGGACTGAACAAGCCGGCGGGCTTGCCGGTGATTCCCGAGCGCTGGCATGCGGACTGGCCGTGCCTGAAAAGCGTTGCGGCGGAGCAGCAGGGCGCGAGAATTTGGGTGGTGCACCGCCTGGATGCCGGCACCAGCGGCGCGGTGTTGTTCGCCAAAACGGCGGAAGCACATCGCGACTTGTGCGAGCAGTTCACGCAGCGCCGGGTGGAAAAAATTTATCTGGCCATCGTGCAGGGCGAGGTTGCCGCGGAGGAGCAAATGATACAAATTCCGCTGGCCCCACATCCCAAAAAACCGGGAATGACGATTGTGCAGGAACGTGGCAAGACCGCTTCCACGATGATACGCGTCGTCGAACGCTTTCACCATTTCACCCTGCTGGAAGCCCGCCCGCACACGGGCAGGCAACATCAAATTCGCGTGCATTTGCAAGCCCTCGGGCATCCGCTCGTGGTTGATCCGTTATATGCGAGGACGGAAGCGTTTTTTCTTTCGGCGATCAAAGCAAACTACCGCGTTGGGCAGGAAGCTAGCGAGCAGCCTTTGCTGCGGCGTTTGGCTTTGCACGCCTGCTCTTTGCACTTTACCCATCCCCTGCGCCGGGAGCAATTGACCCTTCACGCGCCCCTTCCCAAAGATTTCAACGCCGTGCTCAAGAGTCTGCGGAAATATGCGCCGCAGCAAGCAGAAACACGATACCAATGACGTAATCATGTCTGGGCTTCTATTTTAGAATGATATAGACCAGGGCAGCGACGACTCCACCCATGAGCGGCCCAACTACCGCGATCCAGGCATAGCTCCAATCGCTGTCACGTTTGTTGGGGATGGGTAGAAGAAAATGCATGAAGCGAGGGGCGAGGTCGCGCGCCGGATTAATGGCATAACCTGTGGTGCCGCCAAGTGACAAGCCGATGGCGAGGACCAGCAGAGCGACCGGCAGCGCGCTGATGGCGCCCAAACCGGAATCAGGCGAAGCCATCAGCAAAACTCCGAATACCAACACGAACGTGCCAATCACTTCGGAAACAAGATTGAACAAGGTCGTGCGAATTTGCGGCCGGGTGCAAAACACCGCGAGCTTTAAGTCGCGATTGTCGCTGAGGTCAAAGTGGGGTTTGTATTGCAGCCACACCAGAAACGCCCCGAGCGCGCCGCCCAGCATTTGTGCGAGGACGTAGTCAGACACGTTCTCCCAGGCAAATTTTCCGGTGATGGCCAGCGCCAAAGTCACAGCCGGGTTGAGGTGGGCGCCACTCACGCCGGCAACGGCAAAGACACCGACAAAAACCGCCATCGCCCATCCTAAAGTGATCACGATCCAGCCGCTGTTGTTTCCTTTGGTATCCTTCAAAACCACATTGGCAACCACGCCATTGCCCAGCAGAATGAGCAAGGCCGTGCCAATCAACTCGCCGATAAAAGGCGTCATCTTCCTTCCTCCGGGCCATTGAGGCGGTTGGTTCACAGAAGCTGAGAGAATTCCGATTGCATCCTATTTCTTCCCCTCCGGGCTCCACATGTCAGCGTCCGTCATGCCGCATTCCTCCGCCATCGCAATACAATAGGACAAATTGCCCAAATCATCCGCGCCGGCGTTGTTGGTGCCGAAGGTGAATTTGACGCCGCCGGCTTTGGCGCGTTTGATGAAGGCCGCGCTGGGAATTTTGCGGCGGTCGTTAATTTCCATCGCGACCTTATGGTCTACCAAAGCTCTGATCACGCGATCCATGCGCTCCGGCGTCCACAGTTCATCGTACTTGTCGTTGAGCTCGTCCGGAATGTAGCTTGCATTGACATAGATATCGATCGGCTCGTCGCTGATAATTCTTACCGTGCGGTCAACGAGCTGATCCATGAAATTCTGCGGGTCACCGATTTCAGTTTCTTCCTTAATCCACAGCCGCATGCGTTTGCCGTTATCGTTGGTCCAAGTCATGGCATCCGTGAACACGTAATCAAACTTCGCGATGTTCTCCTTCGAAAACAAGCCCAGCCACTCGCGCCCTTCGGCCTGCATGGCGAAAAATGTCTGTGGTGGTTTTTTGTAGTTGGCGATATATTCCTCCAGCGCGGCATTCGTTTCAAATCCCATTTGTAAGCCGCAATTAACCGCGAGGCCGTAGGTAAAGCCGTATTTCCGCGCATTGGCCAAAGCCGGCGCCATGGTCAATCCGTTCTTCAAATGCACGTGTAAATCCATGAGCGGGAAATTGTCATTGGCAAGTTGCGTCAGCTTGCGATCGAGATCCGTGTCAGCGATGGGCGCGCCGGGTGTGGGCAGGTCGTCTGGCAAAGGTTTGACCTTGATATTCTTGTAATACACGATGCTACTGGGATCATGGCATTGCAGCGCAAAAGTGCCGGAAGCAAGCAGACGGCCTTTCTTGTCTTCCGGTCGATACGGGTTCTCAGGCTCGGTATAATCGATCATTAACTCGTCGTTGAGGTACGTTCGAATCGTTTTCCCCTGCACCACGATGCGATAAGTGAACCATTCGTTATCCCGCACTGGCGCCTTCCACACGTTGCGAATGGCGTACAAACTTCCGGTCATCTTCTTCTCGATATAGTCGCCAGGCGCGGTAGCGGCAGTAGAGTTGATGACCTGGCATTCGTAACCTTGCGCCGGCCACCCGCTTTCCTGATACTGGGTGTGAAAATAGATGCCGGAATTCGAGCCGGGCGTGGTTTTAACCTCTGCGCTCAGCTCAAAGTTTTTGAAGTTATGCTCGCGGACGCTGCCGACATAAAAGAGATGCGACCGTGGCCCCCTGCTGACCAGCGCGCCGTCTTCGACTTGCCATGAGCCCTTATTTTCCGAAGGCTCCCAACCATTCAAGGTCTTGCCGTCAAACAGGGAAATCCGGTTGTGCGAGGTGCAATTCAGTTGCAGGACTGTAATACCGAGAATTGCCAGTTTGCATGAATGTATCATAACCATCTCCGGTTAGTTGTTGGCTGAATTTGCCATGAGGTTTTGTGCTCTGCCGGCTTGATCATTTGCTTCGCCTCTTGTCCAGCAAGACCGCGCCGAGAATGACCAAACCCAAAATCACTTTCTGTGCGTAACTTTCCACGCCGGTCAGGTTCATGCCGTTTTGGATCACGCCGATCATCAGAGCGCCAAGCAATGTTCCCATCATCTTGCCTTCGCCGCCGGCGAGGCTGGCGCCGCCGACCACGACCGCGGCGATGACATACAATTCATAGAGAAGTCCATAGGTCGGCGCGCCACTTTTAAGCTGCGAGGCCAGGATGATTCCTCCCAAGCCCGCCATCAAGCCGGAAACTGTATAGACCAACAGCACAATTCGTTGGGTGCGAATTCCTGAAAGACGCGCGGCTTCCGCGTTGCCACCGACGGCGTAGATGTATCGCCCTAAAACGGTTCGTGACATGAGGAAGGAGGCCGCCAGATAAAGAAGCAACATCAACACCACCGCGTTCGGAATGGAAAAAAAGTCCGCGCCTCGGCCCAGCCAGACGAAGGAATTGGGAATATCGTAAATCGATTCGCCGGCCGCAATGAAGTAAGCCAGGCCGCTGGCGACGAGCATCCAGCCAAGCGTTGCAATAAAAGGCGGGATATTAAATCTTGTGATCATGAAGCCGGACATCACACCCATCAAACCACAGACCATGACGGCAATGGCCGAAGCCCCGAGCAGCACCGCCGCCCCGGCATTCGCGCCGCCCATTTGCGCAATGAGGCTGGTCGCCACCACCGCCGACAGGGCGATCACACTGCCGACGGAAAGGTCAATCCCGCCCGTGATAATCACCATCGTCATCCCGATGGCAACGATCGCAATCACCGCGATTTGATTGACAACGTTGAGCAAGTTTTCCTGCAACAAAAAAGTCGGCCACATGTAACCATCGGCGATCATCACTTTTGCAGTGAAAAATTCCACAAAATCCGCTTTGATCTGATTAATCGTGTGCCGGTAATCCTTAGTCGTGGCAATCGCGTCAACTCGCACATGGGAAATGGCAAGAGCTTGAAATGATTGGCGTACGGCCGCGGGATCGCCTTGCACCACGCCGATAATGTTGAAGCCTTTTGCACGCAGTCGAGATTGGACGCTTGTAACAAATTCCAGATCTGTTGCGGTGGTTTTGGTAATCACCAAGACCCCGGATTTTTGTGCCAAAGCGCTTGAAATATTTTGTGCAACGATCTCGCCCGCAGCTTCACCCTCGGGATGTTGTTCTTGCAGCGTCGCCCAGGAAAAGTACGAGCACAGCAAGAGCAGCGCGCCCAGCATGCTGTATTCGGAAGACAACCGCGCGAGTAGCAGTCTAGCGCTCAAGGGCTTCATCATGGTTTTTAATGTCACTCAACATTTATGTTGAGTGAAGGCCAAGTTCAAACCTTATGGTGGGCCTCCGCCTGCAGCGCACATCATAAATGATGCGCCACGCACGTCACTCAACATTCATGTTGAGTGATGATTTGCGCTGTGACATAATACATCATTTAGTATGATGTGTCATGTCACAGCTTTTAGCCGACTAAGTCTCCATTGACATAACTGAATTGCCATTCTTGGCAATTCTCTACCAGCCCGGCTTTGACGGGATTGTTTAAGATATACTCAATGATCCTATGCAACTCTTCATCATCCCGCACAAAATGATCATAGCTCTCCTTGTGCCAGAATGCACCGGTGCGTTTGAGTTCCAGGCTGCAAAATCGCGATGTGCTTCCTTTCAATAATCTCATGGTATCACCGACAGGGTAGTTTTTAGTCTTACCGGCAACGTTCGTCGTGGAGACTTGGTCATAGCCGCTCGTATCAAACAATAAATGGACGTGATTCGACATTATGCAGTAGGCAATCAATTTGTAGTTCTTGCCATCGAGTGCATGCATTTTGTCGGCGACGATACGAGCGAGGCGTTCTTCTTTCAGCCATTGCGGCCCGGTGGCAGCGCGGTCAAGCCATTCATCGAGGCGGCCAAAGTGACGCTTTTCAAGCTTATACTTTTCCCTTTCAAATTCCTTGTCGCCATATCTCTTCCTGAGTCGATCGATTTCATTTTCTCTTTCTTGTTGCAGTTTTCGCAAAACGTTGGCAGGCAGAGATTCTGCCAGCCGGAATGTGATGAATAATATGGCGTCCTTCGGGTGGATATGAGGCAAATTGCGCTTGTAAATGATTTGATCGTTCTGAGACATTTTTTCCCCCAAAAAGTGCGTGACGCAACATGAATGTTGCGCCGCTTATGTGGATCGAAATACTCACGCAACATGAATATTGCGCCACTTGTGTTGATCGAAACATTTGCGCAACATGAATGTTGCGTTACGGGGTCATGGCATCTTGCAGGCGATAAATATTGGCCGCAATCAGAATCGCCGGCGCCACCGGCTCGCCGGCCATGTATTTCACTATGGTTTCAACCGCCTTTCTGCCGATTTCATCTGGATGTTGAATCACATCGGCGTAAATCTTGCCCTCTTTGATCGCTTGCAGACCTTCCGGCTGGCCGTCGATACCGACGACTTTGATTTTGCCGGCCCTGCCGGCTTTCTCGATAGCCGCAACGGCTCCCAACGCGGTGGGATCGTTGACGGCAAAGATACCATCCAAATCCTGATGCGCCTGGAGCATGTCCTCAGCCGCTTTAAAGGATTTGTCCTTCACGCCACTTCCAGCCAGCTTGGCGACGATCTCGAGGTGAATGCCGCTTTTTTCTTTCTGCTCATTCACTTCCTCTTCAAATCCCTTGACACGAATGAAGGCGGATTCGACTTCAGGGTGGCCGATAATACCGACTTTACCGTTTCGTTGCAAGGCCTCGATCATGGCTTGCGCGGCCAGCCGTCCGGCCTGATAATTATCCGTGGCAATGTGCGACACGACTTTTGCGCCTTCCGCCAAGCACGCAATATCAGCGGTGAATACCGGAATGCCAGCTTCATTCGCTTTGGCGATGGAAGTGCCTATGGCTTTGGAATCCGCCGGACAGAGCAAAATCGCGGCGACCTTTTTGACAATGAAATCGGAAATTTGATTTTGCTGCCGGGCGGGGTCAAACTCACCCGCGGTTATGATCACCTCGTAGCCCTGCTTATTGGCCTCCTCCCTGATCATATTGCCCATCTCTATAAAGAAGGGGTTCGCCATCGTCAATAAAGAAACTCCGATCACGGGCTTGTCCGAGGGCATTTTGCCGGCGTCTTCTCGTTTTCCGCATGCCAACATGACCGCCATTGCCAGAGCCACATGCCATATCAGCTTTGCATACTTCATAGTGTGATTCTCCTGGTTGCTTCTTATTGTTTTAGCTCTCCTGGTTTGTCAACTGGCAATTCGCATTCGCACCATGGATGAGGTGCGCATCATGAATGATGCGTTACTTCGTGCTTCAATTTGCCGGTTTCATTGCTACAGGTGTAATGGTTACGGCGCCTGTAGGGCGCATTTTTTCGGCGTCGGATTCGGGCACGCGCCAGTTGTCATCGAAGCGGCCTGCAACGATCATACTGTCCGCCGATCCCTTGAAGAGATGATAATCTTGAAAATCCATGAGCAAGCCGGGCGGGCCGTACACAGGACGAAAACCGCGACGAGTGGGAGCATTGGAACTGCGCCCGGACTCACCAACCGACCACCAGGGCAGTCCCGAGCTGATTAGAACATAATGCTCTCCCACGGGGAATACGTAGACCAACCCGTAACCGGCAGCGGCGGCGTTGAAGTGCATGGGCAGCTGTGCGCTGAACTTTGCGATGAGGCTGTTGGTCTGTTGCGTGCCAAACAGGATTAAGTTCGAAGTTTCGAGATCGCTCGGCCTTATGTCTTTGTCGGCTAACACACGCGGGAACACCATCACGCGGCGGAGGAAAGGGCCACGATCCACGGACCAGTTTGCCGCTTGGTCGGCTTGTTCACGCCGGGACTGCAATTCTTCAAAGGAGGGATTGTCGGCGGTGCCGTAAACATAAACGTGCCGGCCGGCGATGACTTCGCTGATGGGGCCTTCCGCCGCCAGCCGCTTCGCATGCGCAGCAGCCTCATATTTTGCCGCCACCCAAACACCATCACGCTTGGAAAGCGAGAGCGAATTTGTCGTCTGCGCCGTGATCGTCTTGCCGTCAATGCTAAGTTCAACCGGACGCTTCGCGGCGAATTTAGGATGTCCCGCCAGATTTAGCGTGAATGCGCCGAGCCTGGAGGTGGTAATCTCGATGCGATTGGCCGCAGCGAACTTTGCCTCGATGCTGACCAGCGTTCCGGGCGTCAGCGCATCGATACGAACCCAGTAGGCAGTGCTGTACTTGTACCAGCTGGTCGAAAAACGCACCTGATCGGGATAGCGGTTGCGCCGGAACTGACTGAACCAGTCAAAGATCGCTTCGTCCTTGTACGCATTCTCCCAACTGTTATGCCCGACTCCCGGATATTCGGTGTAGCCGACTTTGGTCCCCAAATCCTCAAAACGCTTGACCCACTCACGCACACCGGCGGGGGGAACGACCGGGTCCGCATCGCCATGAAAGAAATGCACCGGACAGTTAAGCGCATTCGGAGCCAATTCCGAGGTGCCGTCGGGTGGGGCCGGGCACACCGGAGCCAGCGCAGCCCAAACGTCTGGCCTACTCAGACCGAGCCACAACGTGCCGCCGCCGCCCATCGACAAACCGGTGAGATAGACGCGATCCTCATCAATCAAGAAACGCCGTTTGACGTCGGCGAGCACATCATACACGTCTTTTTCAGCAATACCCTGGTAACCCATGGTGCCGCGCGCATATGGCGAAGCGACGATGAAATTCACCTCGCGCCATTTGGGAAAATACCTCGTTGCTTCCACGTCCGTTTCTCCGGGCAGATTGCTCTTGCCGAAGACGCGCCGCAGAGCTAGACGGTGGTTCGATCCGGCGCCGTGCAGCATGATGACGAGCGGATACTTTTTGGCCGGGTTGAAGTTCTGGGGCAAATACAACCCATACGGTTGCTCCGTGTCGTCGACGTCAGAGAAGAAGGTCAGCACCTGAGGGCCGGGCTGCAGGGTTTGGCCAAACGAGGCTGAGCCAGCCACAAGCAACAGTAAGATGATCGCAAATTGAAATGCCTTACGATTATTAAACATGAGTGCACTCCATGCTCTTATCTTGAATAAGGTTTTGATATATAGAAGACTTCCCGTTCTTGTGCTTGCCGATCAACTCGCTTAGGTTTCGACTTGAAAATCGTGTTACGAATCCTTCTTCATCCAAAGCGGCGCAGTTACAAACCACAGCAGTGTTCCAACTGTCATCGTCGTCAGATAAGTATTCCAGGTTATGCTTTGGGCAAAAATTAGGAACGCCGGAATAACGGTTAATCCCAGAGCGATAAGCGAAAGCAGTTTTAATAACGCACTCATATCTGTGCTCCAGCTAATTTTTTGTAATTGACCGGTCGCTTAGATCGTTTGTTCGCCATAAATCTGTGTCGTCGCAGCGACCGGTCAATGAGTCATATTTTTGCTCCAGCTAATTCTTGGGATTGCACTCTTTGCTGAGCATAGCTTAGTGAAGTATATAAACCAATGGCAATAAACCAACCGGGAAGGGCCTTAAAGAATAGTTCTACCGGCAGCAGAAAACAAATCAATAAAGTAACTCCCCAGGTGAAAGCCGCTGGCCAACTGAAAACGATTTGTTGCCATTCTGCATAGTTTTGTTTCAAGCCAAATTTTGGCAGGAGCCAGAAATCGGCAAATATGATTGCACCCATGGGCATCAAAAGCAATCCATACAGCGCTACAAAATCCAACAGCTTCATCACCAGCGCCGGGAAGCATGCCGCCAGCGTGGTCATCATGCCGATGATCATGGTCGCTTTCCAGGTTTTGGAACGAGGCATGAAGGCTTGCAACGCCAGACCGGCGCGGTAAATCGTCGGGTTGGCAGTGGTCCATCCGGCAGCGATCACGCAGACCACTCCCGCAAACCCGGCGGCACGGTAAGCCACAGGCCCGGGCGCAAATTCCATGCTCTGATTGGATTCCATCAAGAAGAGCGCGTAAAGTATACCAGAGGCAAGCCAAGCGAGGTAATGCCCAACAAACATGCCAATTGCAGTTGAGAAACCGTAATGCCATTTTCGCGCATAGCGCAGGATGGACAAATCCGACATGCCGATGTGCATGGCGAGATTGCAAAACCAGGCAAAGAACATCACATGCCAGAAGGTGAATTTGCTCTGACCTGCCAGCGGAATACCGGTCCAAATTTTCTGATTCGCTACCGGCCAGAATTCCGAGAAAGAATGGATACCCAAACTCGGCAGCACGGCAATTGGCGCCGCAATAAACATGAGAATCATCCAGGGCACCGCATAGTTGGCAAAACGCGCCACTTGCGCGTAGCCGAACATGGCGACGATCGTGGTCGCAGCGCCGATGCCCAGCACGGCGACAATCCAACCGATGCTGTTGGGATAAAAATCGTTTAATGACGGCATGGCCATTTTGAATGGGATGCCTACGGCCGTGGCGGAAACGGCGATCATCGAGCCCGCTAAGAAGCAGAACATCAGGGCATTCACCAGGTTGTAAATCAAAGTCAGCCGCGTGCCGCAAATTTTTTCCAATTGGTAATAGAGGGTGATGCGACTTTTGGTCGCGATGGGCGCGCAGATGAAGGCCCAGCTTAGCACTGCCAAAAGATTCCCCACCAACAGACCGGAAACCAGATCTCCGGCACTGACACCATGAGCAACGAATAACGGCCCGATAACAAACTCGGTTCCGGCAATATGCTCTCCGGCGTACATGCCCCAAAAGCTGGCCGCGCCTTTCAACTTATTCTCGGGAATCGGCGTTCGCTCGAATTCGTTGACTGTATCGAGTTTTTTCGTTAATGCTGATTTTGGGATAGCTGCCATATAAGATTTAAGCATTAAGCCCAACAGATAGAAACAACGCAACGGATGAGAAGCAAAAGCATCAGGCAAAACAATTTAGAGACAAAATAATTCAATATTTTTAAAACGATTATCTTGCCATGAAAGGCTTTTCTAATAGTTTTGCCCATAATCGTTTTGCCTTTATTGGCTACAGCGCAACATGAATGTTGCGTCACGGTTTTTCCCAAGTGAAATGATAGCTTCCGGAACCCACCTCCACGACCACGTAGTCGCCTTCTTTGCCTTTTGCTTCAAGATCGTTTGCCGAGGAAAGAGCCCGGCCGCTTTCTTGGACTGATGCAACATCAGGAGCAGGAAGGTAAACAGTGGCGCTCGTGTTGGGCGGTATTTCAATAGCTAACTGCAGCTTGCCATTCTGTGATTTCCAATGCGAGCTAACTTTGCCATAATACGTCTGCAAATCGGCGCGGGCAAAGGTCAGATTCCCGCCAATATGTGGTTTGATCTTGATCTGCTTGTATCCCGGGCCGGATTCATCGGTGTCGATGCCGGCGATGGCGCGGTACATCCAATCGCCGATAGCGCCATAAGCATAGTGGTTGAAAGAATTCATCCCGGGCGTTTGAAAAGTGCTGTCCGGTTTGATGCCATCCCAACGTTCCCAAATCGTCGTCGCGCCCATCTTTACCGGATAGAGCCAGGAGGGATAAGTTTCCTGCAGGAGTAAAGCATAAGCTACGTCGGCATAACCGAAACGCATCAGCACGTGGCATAAATACGGCGTGCCGAGAAAGCCGGTCGTGAGATGATTGTTGTAGCCTTTGATGTTTTGCACTAACCGCTCCGCCGCTTGTTGCCGGAGCGCATCCGGAAGCATGTCAAAATTCAAAGCCAACACATAAGCCGTTTGGGTGCCTGAAACAAGCTGTCCATTGGGCGTGACATATTCTTTTAAAAAGGCCTCTTTGATATTTTGCAAAAGCGCGGCGTATTTGGCAGTATCATCTTCTTTACCCAATACCTTCGCGGCATCCATGACCAATTGCGTAGAATGAGCAAAAAAGCATTGGGCAATTAAATACTTGTTGGTAACTGCGCCTCTGCCGTCGTTGTCGTCATCCGGGCGATAAAAAAGCCAGTCACCGAAATGAAACCCTTTGTTCCATAGATAATCCGTGCTGTTTTGCTGCATGTAACCGACCCAAGCTTTCATGCTGGCATATTGGTGCTCTAAAATTCGTTTGTCGCCATAAGCCAAATACAGGTTCCAGGGAATAATGGTGGCCACATCTGCCCAGCCGGTTGCTCCTCCTGCCGTCGGTGCCAGGACATTAGGAACAACAAATGGCACACTGCCATCGGGTTGTTGATCCGCTGCCACATCCCGCAACCATTTGGCAAAGAAGTTATTGACATTCATGTTGAAAGCAGCCGTGCGTGAAAATACTTGCGCATCGCCAGTCCAGCCCATGCGTTCATCGCGTTGCGGGCAGTCGGTGGGCACGTCGAGAAAGTTGCCCTTTTGCCCCCATTGAATGTTGTGTTGCAATTGATTGATCAGCGGATGTGAACACTCAAAGCTGCCGGTCGGCGTCATATCCGAGTGAATCACGATGCCGGTCAGATTTTCCAATGCCGGCTCCCCGGGAAAACCCTCAACGCTCACGTAACGGAAGCCCTGAAACGTGAAGTGCGGCTCATAGACCTCGGGGCCGTTTCCTTTCAAAGTATATTGGATTTTTTGTTCGGCCTTTCTGAGATTATCGCGGTAGAAATTTCCCTCTTTGTTTAAAACTTCGGTGTGGCGCATGGTCGCTGTCGCGCCGGCTTTGCCCTGAACTTTGAGGCGCACCCAGCCGACCATATTCTGGCCCATGTCAAAGACGGTTTCACCTGCAGGCGTTTTAATGATAGCGACGGGCTTGATCTCCTGGATTTTTTTCACTGGCGGACCGGCAGGCGCAATGAGAATGGTTTTGCTGTGCTCGATGACCTTCACGCCCGACCATTCGGTGTCATTGAAATTCGGCGCGCTCCATCCTTGCTTTTCCAGGCGCGCATCATAAATTTCACCATTGTAGATATCCGAGCTCAGAATCGGGCCGGTGGCCGCTTTCCAGGTTTCGTCGGTGGTGATGATTTGTGTGCTGCCATTTTCATAATCCACGTGAAGCTGAAGCAGCAATGCCAGTTTGTCGCCATAGAAATTTCTGCGCATGTCCCAGGTTAAGTGGCCGCGATACCAGCCGTCTCCCAGAATCACGCCAATGGCGTTTCTTCCGGGCCGCAGTTGCTGCGTGACCTCATAAGTTTGATATTGCAGCCGTTTGCCATAGCTGGTCCAGCCTGGCGTGAAAACTTGATCGCCAACACGGTGACCATTCAATTCCATCTCGTACAAGCCCAGGCACGTCACATAGGCCCGTGCGGATTTGACTGCGCCTTGAATGGTGAATTCCTTTCTGAGCAGCGGACAGGGTTGTGATTTCGTGAGGTCTTCCGTCATGTCGGCTCGAATCCACGCGGCCTGCCAATCCGAGGGTTGCAGCAATCCCATTTCCCAATAAGCGGCTGCGCTCCACGCCGAGGGGTTATCATTGAGATCCCACACGCGCACTTGCCAATAGAGGCGTTGTCGAGATTGCAGCGCTGGCCCATGATAGACAACATGAACCGACTGCTCCGAGGCGATCTTGCCCGTATCCCAAATGAGACGGCGATCTTGTCCAAGAGCTGCGCTCGTTTCGGCCGCACGAATCTGATAGGCCTTTTGCCTCACACCACGCTGGGAGGAAACGATTTGCCAACTCAAGCGCGGCTGCCGCTCATCGATACCGACAGGATTGGCTTGGTTTTCGACGCGGAGGTTTTCGAGCTTGAGGGATGGAACGTTCTGTGCCATGGGCGCCATAGCATGTGATGAGAATATTGAAATGAGCATGACGCCATGAATGATCGGAAGCTGGTTTTTCATACGCGCATCTCCGCAAGCATCAAATTGCTTTAAATTTCAGATAGCCCGAAATCCTAGCCTGTTCTTATTTTCATCTTGACTGGCGCGTGTAACTCAGCCCGAATCCATACGGAAACAACGGCTTCTCCGAATCGTGCGGCACGTCTTCGAGCTGGCGTTCCACGGCGTCCGGCGAGTGCGGCAGCTCGATGGGCAATTTTCCAACGGGATTGAATTCTCCGAAGATCACATCGAAAATAGCTTGATCGCTTGCCCCGAAATTTGCCACAATCGCGGCGGCTGCTTCATTGATTTCAGTCAGCACTACACCTCGTTCGAGAAAAATGCTCACGACTGTGGGTTTCGCCTGCATCATCGCGAGCAGGGGCTGCAATTCTTGCGCAGTGAAATTGATCCGGCCTTGGTGGAAAAATTTTTCAAGAAATCCTTCTTTCGGCTCGAAAGGCGCGTGGACGCGCACGACGGCAACCTCGGCTTTATGCAGGCTATCGACAATTTGTCCGAACTTCCCAGCGACATTGGCGTCAAAACCGTGGACGAAAATTTTGGTTCCGCGAACCAGGGGCAACAAAGGGTTGCCCTGCAATGCCGCATTTTTCAATAACACCTGCGATCGCAATTGCGATTGATATCCTGAATCCGCATGAGCAATATCGCCGCAAATCCCGGCTGCTTTTTGTTCATCCACGAAGGGATTTTCGAAAAGCCCGAGTTGAAATTTCAGCTTCAGCAATTTGCGCACCGATCGGTCAATTCTCGCTTCCGGAATTTCACCGCTTTCAACCAATTGCACGACCAGCTCCGGCACACTTTCGCCGCCAAACTGATCGAGGCCTGCCTCCAAAGCTTTTTTGATTTTTTGCGCCGGCGCAAGGTTTTCCACGCCGTAGTCTTTGGCTTCGATAATGGTTTGCCCGAACATTTTAACCGTGGTAATCAAGCCCCAATCACTGCACACAATGCCTTGATAGCCGAGGCGGTCCTGCAGCAAATCTCCGATGAGGTGTTTGTTGAATCCGAAGCCGACTTCTTCTACGCCTTTTAGGCCAATCGGCACACCATAATAAGGCATGATCTGCGCCGTGCCGGCTTTCAGCGCGGCCCGGAAAGGAATGAGATGATAATTCAAGTTGTTGCCGGGATAAATCTGATCTTTGCCAAATCCGCCATGGGATGCAAAGCCGTGTGAATGCCCATGGCGCGATATTCTTTGGCAACGATGCGCCCGAAATTCTCAACCGAGGCCGAATCGCCCATCGCGCCAAAATCCGACCGGCTCGCACCAATGCGACACACCCGGCATGTAGGTGAGGGTGACGCTATTTAGTTGCATGGCGCCGTGCCGGGGATCGGTGCTGAACGTGATCGGAATGCCCAAGCGCGTGCGCTCCGCCAAGCGCTGCATTTTGTTGGTAAAACGCGCGCTGGCGGTGGGATTGGCCACCATAAAGAGATTAAAGAAATTCATGTGCTTCTCATAAAGAGCCGCGGCGGGTGAAAGCGAAGTCATGGGATTGAGCGGATCAGGCAAATCGCCTTGCTCATTGATATTGAAAGCAATAAAGGTATGCATCATCAACCCGGCTTTCTCCGGAAGGGTAATTTGCCGCAGCAAATCTTCCACGCGCGCCTGCACCAGTTGGCGAGAATCCTCGTAAATATCCAAAGCGCCGGTTCGGTTTAAATCGCGGAAAGCATGATCACCCACATTCAAAACCGGCGGC
Source organism: bacterium (assembly GCA_044869275.1). Taxonomy (GTDB): domain Bacteria; phylum Zhuqueibacterota; class Zhuqueibacteria; order Zhuqueibacterales; family Zhuqueibacteraceae; genus JBIOXB01. The sequence continues at coordinate 11,415 of JBIOXB010000004.1, read as the reverse complement.
GGCGGTATTGCTTTGGCCATTGCTTTTTTTTCAGCGCCGGTACGGGCGAAATAGAACCAGACGATACCGATGAGGAGTAGTGCGATCAACGTTAACGTGGTATATCCCAAAACTTTCAATAGTTTTTTCATCACGAATTCATCACTCCCACCGAAACGCTTTGATCGCGATGAACAAAGTGATGATAGACCAAGCAGCAAGGCCGAGAAGTTGAGGGAACACTTCGGTCAAGGTCGCACCTTCGATGGCAATGTTGCGCAGGCCATCGGCAAGATAAGTAAGCGGAAAGAAATCTGTGATGACGTGTGCAAAACCGGGGAGATTTGAGCGGCTGAAGAATACGCCGGAGAGCATCAGCATCGGCAAGGTAATAATGTTGGCGAGCGGCGCAACTTGATCCTCCGATTTCGAGATCCCCGAAAGCGCGAATCCGATCGAAAGAAAGACGGTGCCGCCGAGCAGGCCCACGATGATCATGTTGAAGATGCTGCCGATAAAGTGCAGATGGAAGAACAAGACGCCAGCGCCAACCATGATCAGCACCTGCGTCATCAAAATGAGCAGGCGCGTGCTCACTTGCGCAAAAATGAAATCGCTGGTATTCATCGGCGTCGCGAGCAGCCGGCGGAGGATGCCGCGTTTTTTCAGCATCACAAAACCGAAGGCCACGCCAAAAACGCCGCTTTGCATGATGGACATGGCCAAAATGCCGGGGAGCAAGAAATCGATGTACGTGAGGCCGCGGCTGTTGACCAGCTCGGTGTGGAGGGTATGGCGCGGGAGGCGATTTTGACGGAAGACCAGCTCATCCAGCGCACGTTGCAAAATCAATTCTCCTGCTTGGGTTTCCTGTGGTCGCTCGGCGTTAAGATAGAGAGCCAGCGCATCATGCCCGAGCGGTTGAAACGAAGCCGGAATAACGAGTACCATGGCGCGATCCCCCTTTTTCAGCAGCGCGAGTTCGTCGTCTTCGCCTCCTTCCGAAATTCGCAAGGCTTGAATCGGGCGCAGTAAATTGACTAGCGTTGTATCCTGCGAATGGTTGACGATTCCGATGGCAACGTGCCCCAGCCCATCGAACTTGACGAAGCTAAATAAGAAAATCATGAACAGCGGCAGGATCATGGTCCAGATGATGGCCTCGCGCTGTCGCATGAACATCTTGAATGCCGCCGCCATCAATTTTAGCTTGAGTCGCATTTACTCTTCTCGCAATGAGTGTCCTGTCAAATCCAAAAACACATCTTCCAAATTGGCCAGGCGTTCGACGCGCTCTTTCTTGAAACCTTTGGCGAGCAATTGCCGGATCAATTCTTGCGGCGGCGCGTCAGCGATGATCTTGCCGGAATCCATAATCGCCACGCGATCGCACAGCTCTTCCGCTTCTTCCATGTAATGCGTCGTGATGACGATGGTCTTGCCCTCCGAGCGAATGCGCCGGATGACGCCCCAGAGATGGCGGCGTGCCTGTGGGTCCAAACCAGTTGTGGGCTCGTCTAGGAAGAGAATGACCGGATCGTTGACGAGCGCCGCGGCGATGGAGAAACGCTGCTTCTGTCCACCCGAGAGCTGCGCCACATACGATTTGGCTTTATCCCGCAGCTCTACTTCATCCAGCAGCGCCAGTGCCTCAACCTGACGGCCGTACATTTCACCGAAGAGGAGTAACAATTCCCTAAGCGTAAGCTTGTCGAAAAACGCGGACGCTTGCAGTTGTACGCCGATCAGCCTTTTCACGTTTTGCGGCGCCTTCTGCACATCGAGTCCGTCCAGAAGAACTTGGCCGGAATCAATCGGGCGCAGCGTCTCAATCATTTCGAGCGTGGTGGTTTTGCCGGCGCCGTTAGGCCCGAGAATACCGAAGATTTCACCGCGGGCGACGCCAAAGCTCACGCCGTCGACAGCCGCCAGGTCACCGTAACGTTTTTTCAAATTGGAAACTTCGAGGACAAAGTCCATTTTCTTTGCTTTGCATACGAGAAGTAACTGCAGCGGCCAGAGCGCTGGAACACTCCGGCGGTCATTGCATCAACATAGCCACGAAAGCGCCCGCGAACCGGCTGACTTGCTCTCCATTGCAATGGAGAACCGCGGTAACTGAGATCCTGGCGCGCCTCTTACGCTTCAAGGTGTTGACAAATTCCAGCCACGCTGTCGAATCTTGAATTGCCGACGAGGCCACGAATCCCTTGGTGATGGGCTGATCGTAATCCATGGTATTTCTCTGGATCACGATGCGACTGTTGAGACTTTCATGCTTCAGCCGAATATAGAGCAGCGCCCACGAGGACAGAATGGCGAGGGCCGACGCACTACCACCAAAAACGGTGTCGCGATGGTTGATATTCGGAAGGAGAGGAGCAAACAGCTTCACGCCTTCCGCTGTCGCTTCCAGGACTTCGACGCTCATCGCCTGCGATAGTGGAATATGCTCGTGTAGATATTGTTGCAATTCCAGTACATTCATGCGTTGGGCAATTCCTCATGACCTCGTTTGGAATTCCTAGTGGCTTTTCCGGCTAACGGCACGACCTATTCGAGCATTTGCATAATAACGAGAGCGTGTTTATCTGAACGTATCATAAATCTCTCCAGCCGGCTAGTGCACTGTTACCTTGATTTTTATAACTTCTTCATTATGTGTCATTCAGGAGGAATCTTGTGCAGCATATGCACGGTGCTTGATTCAACCAAGATCCCGCAACGGCGGGATGACACTGCCGAGGGTATAGCAATTAAGGTGACAGAGTACTAGTCTGCGGGCATATTGATCACCGTTTCGCGCCCGACTCCCAGGGCATCTGCAACCCGATTGATGTAATTAAACCAGGAGGCGATCAGCGTGATTTGCAGAATCGCTTTGTCGTCAAAACCGGCAGCGCGCAATTTCTCGTGATCCTGTTTGGAGATTTTATACGCGGCTTTGGTCAATTGCACGACGTAATCCAGCATGACGCGCTCTTGCGCGCTAATGGGTGCGGATCTGTAATCTTCTTGCAGTGTCCGCACCAAATCCTCATCCAAAGTGACGCGACGCAGAAACTCTGCGTGGGATTCTATTCAGTAGTGGCAGCGATTAGCGACCGATACCACCGTGGTGATCATCTCGTGCTGCCGCCGGGTGAGCGGAAGCTCAGGCGACATCAACACGCCGAAAGTGGCAAAGGCGTGGTACAAAGCGTCGGGGAGCAGGCTGTGTGAGGCCACGATGCCAGAGGTCCCGTCATCAGTCGGATGCACGGGCTGGGCATACTCCATAGGATACAACGCGCGTTGCGCTTCGAGTGCACGACGCAATTTCTCATCTGCTTCGGACAGCGGAACGGTTCGAATCCAGGTCATCGTCAACTCCTTTCACGAAATGCAAAATAATAGGCCGGCCAACCGAGCGCAACCACCCCGGCGCCGAGCAATGCTTGCTTGGGATGGTGTGCTGCCAGCAGAAACAGCAACAACGCCACCAGCGTCAAAAATATCAGCGGCGTCACCGGGTAGCCTGGCGTTTGGTAAGCGATTTCATCCACTCTCTTTCTTCTTAACACGAATACCGCGGCCACGGTAAACGCAACAAATAATACCGCCACGAAGATAAAATACGCAATAATTTGATTGAAGGTGCCGAGCGCGACCAGCAAACTCGCCAGCGCGGCCTGAAGCATGATGGCGCGGCTGGGGGTGCCAAAGCGAGGGTGAAGTGTTGCTGCCGCACGGGGGAACAAACCATCGCGCGCCATCGCATAGTATACGCGTGGAGCAGCCATGATAAATCCGGCGAGGCTAGCCAACACGGAAATCACGACGATGCCGGCGAAGATCTCACCGCCAGCGCGGCCAAAGAGAGCTTCACCTGCCTGCGCCGCAAAAGTCTCGCCTGAAGTGACCCGCGCGAGCGGCACCAGGTAGAAAAAGACGGCGCTGGTCAAGATATAGACCAAAGTCACCAGCGTCACACCCGCCGCGAGAGCACGAGGCAAGATTCGGCCGGGCTCACACACTTCACCCGCAAGTTTGCTGACGTCCCACCATCCACCGAACGAAAAAAACGCTGCGACCATTCCGCCGGCGAGCGCGCTCATGAGTGGAGCCGATCCTACGCGTTGGGCGATGAAGGGCGTGAAATTCGACCAATCGCCGAGTTGCAGTAGGAAACCCCATGCCACCATGAAGGCTAACAAGCCGAGCTTGAGCGCGGTCAGCCAGCGCATGAGTCGCGCGCCGAGTTGCACTCCCAAAATGTTTGCGGCCGCCAGCACAAAAATCGCGGCAATGGCGGCGAGCTTTTGCGCGAGCGGAGGCAGGGGGATGATGTAAGCGGCATAACTGGCGAGTCCCACTGCAAGGGCCGCGGTAAGGCCCGGATCCATAACAAAAAAACATTTCCAGCCATATAAGAACGCCGGCGCCGGTCCGTACGCTTCGCGCAAATAAACGTATCCGCCCCCGGCTTCGGGAAAGCGTGCGGCCAGCTCGCCATAACACAGCGCGCCGCTGAGCGCCATTATTCCCATGACGACCCAGATCACCAGCAGCCAAAAAGGAGAACCCAGGGACTTCGCCATCTCGGCAGGGGTGAGAAAGATCCCGACCGCGATCACTTCACCAACGACCAGCGCCGTGGTTGAAGCGAGCCCGAGTTGGCGGCGAAGACTCGTCCGCGCCGGCGCTTCCGGGGTGGATCTGCCAGTGTTCATCAAAATCGACATCAGTTGTCACAATCTTCCATATTGAGCTGATCAAATACCCTCGCGAAAGATCAAGCGATTCTTGCACACTGAGGAATCATTATGGGTAGGTTATTTAATTCGCAATCCTAAATAAGCCCGCGCATTGACTGCACGAAAAAGAATCCGTAAAACAAGGTCATCAGCACCAAAACCACGCGGCGCCACATCGGTGGCCGTAGCTCCTGAGGCAACAGCCGAGTGTTGAGGTAGAGCAGATGTAGTGAGGCAATGATGAAAACCACTGCCGCGATATTCGCTCCAATCAACAAGAGCATAATGGGCTGGGCAAGGCGCAGTGCGATGATGCCCCAGATAACAACGACCCCGAGTACGCCGTAATACACAGCGCGCACGTCACCCCCGCGCCAGGCTCGCACTCGACGACTGCCGGTCCAAAGAATGTCCGTAACTGCCCGCACCAAACCTTCTACGTTATCCAACTGGGTCTTGAACAAAATCCACGCGCCGAGAAATGCGATGAGACCCGCGACCATGGGCCCGGCTTGCGCGCCGGCGCTGGACGCAAGCGCTGCCGCGATTCCCAGGCCGCGGATATCATTGCCCTGCGGAATGAACGTTACGTATAGCAATGCCGGCAACACCATGCCCAGCAACGCGCCGGTGAAGAACACGCCCCATTGATCTGCACGGACAATACGCCACCATCCGCGCCAGCGCTGCATCGCACCGGCGTCGGGAGTGAACGTGAAGCCGCTATGGGCGAGGTGCACCTTTTGGCCGCCAACCACGGCCGGGATGTAGCCCGCATGCTGCGACATGCCGTAGCCCTTGTCGCGCGCCCAGTTGCTGAGAGTAATATTGCCGGCGCCCCCCTGCCCGGAGTACGCCACGAGCGCCGCAAGCAAGAAATAGTCAACTCCTTCAGGAAGAAACTCGAACGATTGCTTGGCCGCGTCAAAGCCCGCAAACCCTGCTGCACCTGCGAGCCAGGTTGTGGCCGGCACAAACATCGCACCCAGGATTATGAAGCTGCCGAAAATGCACACGATCAGCACCCAATTGAACAACTCCAGGGTGCGCTCGATGCGCCGCCCCACCAGCAGCACGGCAACGCAGACCAGGAAGGTGCCCACTCCGATGAAGTACACCGCATTGGCATCCGCGGGTCCAGCGAGGCGACGCAGGAACAGAAAAAAGATCGCTCCGGCAGCGTTGCCGGCCCAGGCGGGCCAGCCCACCTGCAAAAAGTAGATGCCAGCGTAGAACCAAGCCCAGACCGTGGAGGAAGGCGGTGTGCGCATGAAGCCACTAAACACCGGCTCTCCGGTCGCGACGGTATAGCGCATCAATTCGGTGTTGAAGATGGTTTGTAGAAACACCGCCACGGTTGTTATCCAAAGCAGCGACAGCCCATAACGTACGAAGACGGCCGGGCCCAGCAGAAACTCGCCGCTGCCGATGGCCGCGCCGAGCACGATAACGCCCGGGCCTACAACCCCTAACCATCCCAACCCTCTGGGCATCGGCGGAGCGGGCAGCTCCGCACGCGCCCATGGCTCCAATCCGGAGCGCGCTTCAGGAGCGACTGCAGTCTCTCGCAGTGAGGTACTGTTCATTAAATGCTTTCAGCAGGGTGAGTTGCGAAGGTTCATCGTCGATGGTCATTTCAGGTCGGTATTGCTGACAAACGCCACTTTCTTGCTATCCGGTGACCACGAAGGCACGTTGATCGTACCTTGGCCGCCGTAGACATACGCAATGACCCTTGGCTTTCCTCCTGCGAAAGGCATAAGCCGGAGATAGACCTGTTTGTAAAAGGGATGATCACTTGGGTCAACTTCTTTGGAAAAAGATAAGAGGATAATCCATTTGCCATCTGGAGAAATATGGGGAAACCAATTATTGTATTCATCATTGGTCATTTGTTCATGCGCGCTGCCATCTGGTTGCATGCGCCAAATTTGCATCGTGCCGCTGCGTACGGAGTTGAAGTAGATATACTTACCGTCTGGAGTATATTCCGGACCGTCATCCAATCCCGGCGCCGTGGTAAGTCGGACTTCTTCACCGCCCTTGGCGGATATTTTGAAAATGTCGTATTCACCGTTTCTTTCTCCAACATAAACCAAGAACTTGCCATCGGGCGACCAGCCATGCAGATAGGAGGGGCCATGTGCAGTAATTCTCTTGGGTTTGCCGCCTTGCACCGGCAGCGTATAAATGATCGATTGATTGCTATCGTCTTTGCTGTGATGGCTGATGCCGAGCGTCTTTCCATCGAAAGTCAGGACGTGGTCATTGTTGTTGCTCGTGGCAAAGTCAGTATTCAGAAGCATGGGCGATTTTTGCGCGAGATCGAAACGGTACAGCCGGCCATTGTGGTTGTAGATCAGCGCTTTACCATCCGGTGTCCAGTTGGGCGCTTGCAAAGACTCGGGTGAGCGATGGATGATTTTGCGCTTGCCGCTCTCAACCTCCAAAATTTCCAGATTGCTGCCAATGTAATCGCGATAAGGGACATAGCCGTCCTTGGGGGGAACGACGATGCGGACGTCACGAAAAACCGCCTTTTCAACCGCGTCTTTATTATGCGAACAAACCACGAGCCCGACATACACCTCGTCGCCCAGGGCTAAGTCTGAGATCTGCTCGCTGGCAAAGCTGTCACCAAAGCGCGCGACCGACATGATGTAGACATTGCCTTTTCTCTCCAATTGAATGACCTCCGCGCCGTTGACGGAGGATCTTAATTCCTTCGTCGAGTCTCCCTTCGTGCGCCGGAATTGCAGTGAGGTCAAGCCGTCACCGTGCACGGCAGCATTGACATGCGGCGAATCAGCATCAAGACTGGCGCGCACGATCCAGCCGATTTTGCGATGCGGGTCTACGCCTTGACCGAGGAACTCCGCTCTCGTCCGCAGGATGAAATCTCCTTTCATGCGTTTCCACACGAAATAGAATTCATCGCGATCGAACCACATATTTGTGCCGGAGCCGGTGAGGGTGTATTCCTGCCTGTCATCATCGTAGATTGCCGAGCCGCGGTTGAGGGCTTGGCCGACATCGGTTTGACCTTCAAAAATGCCGATGGTCTTTTGCTGAGAAAAAGCGGGAGCGACCGGAGATGACAATAATAAAAGCACAGTTGAGAAAATTTTCCAAAAATTAAGGTTTTGGGTTTTCATAGGGATTGACCAAAGTTAAACGAGTTTTTTTCAGTTTCCATGATCAAGTACACAACGCTGACGAGCCGCAACCAAAAGGAAAAGCTGAACGCAGATGTTTCGCGGTGACCTTTGTGCTCGGGATGAGATTTGATTATCTTTCTCTCCCTTCACCACGGAAGACACGAAATACACGAAAGAGGGGGAGGCTCATGACTATTCCACTCATTCTTTTAACCGAAAAATATCGCGACCAAATCCGCGGTGTGCTCAACTGCTTTGACCGCTTGGTGCTCCGTATCATTGGAGTATCATGCCAGCGGAGTATGCCACGCTAAACCAACCCTCGTACCGACATCACAAAGAAGAATCCATAAAACGCCGCCATCCCCACCAAAAGTGCCCGGCGCCACCAGGGTGGCCGCAGTTCCCGAGGCAACAGCCGCGTGTTGAGGTAGAGCAGATGCAACGAGGCGACGATGAAGACCACTCCTGCGACGTTTGCGCCGAGCTGCAAGAGCACAATGGGCTGGGCGAGGCGCAGCGCCATCATGCCCCAGATGACCACGGCGCCGAGCACAGCATAGTACACGGCGCGCACGTCGCCCCCGCGCCAACTCCGCACTCGCCGGCTGCCGCTCCAGAGCATGTCCGCAACGGCCCGCACCAATCCTTCCATGTTGTCCAACTGAGTCTTGAACAGAATCCAAGCGCCGAGAAAGGCGATGAACCCTGCGATCATGGGTCCGGCCTGCGCTCCGGCGCTGGCGGCGAGCGCGGCCGCAATGCTCAAGCCACGGATATCGCTGCCATGCGGAATGAACGTCACGTAGAGCAATGCCGGCAGCACCATGCCCAGAATCGCACCGGTGAAGAACACTCCCCACTGGTCGGCGCGCACGATACGCCACCAGTGCGGCGAGCAGGAAGAAATCCGCGCCCTCAGGAAGAAATACGAAAGTCCGTGTCGCCGTATCGAAGCCGGTGTATCCCAACGCGCCGGCGAGCCATGTTGGAGCTGGCACAAACATGGCGGCGAGAACGATGAAGCCGCCAAGAATGCACACGATGAGCACCCAATTGAACAACTCCAGCGTGTGCTCGATGCGCCGGCCTACCAATAGAATTGCGACGCAAATAAGAAAAGTCCCAACTCCGATCAGATAAACTGAGGTTGCGTCTGCGGGCCCGGCGAGGCGGCGCGCAAACAGAAAAAAGATCGCGCCCGCGGCGTTGCCTGCCCAGGCGGGCCAGCCGACCTGCAGAAAGTAAAGCGCCGAATAAAACTACGCCCATGCCGTGGAAGATGGCCACGTGCGCATGAAGCCCGTGAACGCCGGCTCTCCGGTTGCGATCGTATAGCGCATCAATTCCGTGTTGAAAATGGTTTGAAGAAAGACTGCAACGGCCGTGACCCACAGCAGCGATAACCCATGGCGAACAAAAACGGCAGGGCCCAGGAGAAACTCGCCGCTGCCGATGGAGGCGCCGAGCATGATGACACCCGGACCAACGACCGCGATCCAACCGAGCCCTTTTGGTATCGGCGGTGCTGGCATCTCCGCGCGTACCCACGGCTCCAATCCGGAGCGGGCTTCAGCACTGATGGGAGTCTCTCTTGATTTTGTGGCCATCCCAAGCGGCTCTTTCTGTGCAACATGAATGTTACGTTACATTTTTGGCAGCCAGCGGTTCACGGAATTCTTATATTCACGGTAGCTGGAACCAAACCGCTGTTCCAGGCCGGGTTCTTCCACGCAGAGAACAAACAGGTGAAAAAGAAAAGCAAGCAACAAGGTTAGGGCCAAAATGGATACGGAGAGATGATACAAACCAAAACCGATGAGCAAGAGGAATCCTCCCTCATACATGGGATTGCGAACATACCTATAAGGGCCAATCGCCACAAATTCCGGGGGTGGGTCAAATATTGCCGGCGTTCCCCGGCCACGGGCGACAAATACCGCGATACAGATGAGTATGAGCACACTACCGGCAATCATAAAGATGATGCCAACAACTTTTGTCCACGCGGGCAGAACGATGCCAATGCTTTGATCATAGACACGCACGCCGAGGGCAATCCAGCCAAACAAGAATATGAAGCCGGTTGCATAGATGAGAGCTCGGAGAGCAATAAGAAATTTCTGCATGTTGCCGCTCGCGAATGAGCCGGTATGCGAAGGGTTTGATGAAAAATCAGCGTTATACTACGGATGAATACCCTTGAGTCAAGTTGCCGATTTCGAGCGTGCTCTCGGCGATGAAACCGGAGAGTTGTTCTTCGGGTGATTTGTCTTTCATACCCGAAGCGCTTTCGCAGCCAGTGCCGTGCCAGCGACACGGGCGCGGATCTTTTCGAAAGCGATTTCTCTTGACGTTGAAGTGTCATCACCGAAGGGTGAGAAACCGCAGTCGTCAGTCGTTCCCAGTTGGCCAGGCGGAATGTAATCGGCGGCTTCAAGAACCCGGTCTCGCACTTCCTCCGGCGTTTCCACTCTGGGATTAATCGGATCAATGACGCCGATGAAAACTCTTTGATCGGCTTTGCGGTGTTGCTTGATGGTTTTGAGCACCTGAGCGCGGTCGCTCTCGCTGGCCAATTGAATATAAAAATTCCCGGCCTTGAGCTCGAACAAGCTCGGCAAAAGTTCGGCATAATCGACATCCGCGCTATGGGTCGAGTCTTGATCGCCGCCTGGACAGGTGTGAACTCCGATTCTCTTTCTCTCCACTGCCGAAAAACGATCCAGCACACGATTGTTGAGGGCAATAAAGCTGTGCAGCAGTTGCTTGGTCGGATCGAGCTTAACCGCGAGTCGTCCTTCCGTGAAATCGATTTGAACATTGTATGCGCCTTTCTGCAAGCAGCGGCGAATATCGGCTTCATGCTCACGGAGCAAGTCTGCGAGAAACGCTTCTTGAGAATAATCCGCGAGGCCGCTTTGCGGGTACAGCAGGCTCAATGCCGATGCCGAGATGACGGCTTGCTTGACGGGAACACGAGCATGCCTCTGTGCCACGACTAAGTAAGCCTCAGCGTAGGTTTTGTAGTAGAAGGGGCCGGCAGTCAGCCTCGGCAACTGTCGCGCGTGGCCGTCCGCGAAAGGAATTGTTACGCCGTCAGGCGCTAGGTTCTGGAGCCCATGAATGGGATAGGTTGCGAAGCTCGGCTTGCCTTGTTCTCCATCGGTGATGACCGGCGAGCCGGTTGCCTCGAACAGTTTTATGGTGTCGACGACGGCGGCATGGTACAGCGCGTCCAGTTCTTTCTGCAAGAGGCGACCGGCTTGGAAGGCCTGCATGCCTTCGATCAGCGCTTGCGGTCTTGGAATGCTGCCAATCGGCTCAGTGGGTATAGGCATGATAAATCTCCATTTAGGTTTAAAGAAGTCGTCTTTGGTGTCACCCTCACCCCCTTAGCTTGTGCAGATAGCTGTAACTAGTACATAGATTCATAAAAACATTTACAAATAAGTTTTAATTTTGTATATTACCTCTCGAACCTATTCGCGAGGTAATTATGCCACGAAAAACCAAGAGAGCCAAATTGACTTTAACGGACG
>JBIOXB010000003.1:0-9761 GCA_044869275.1 bacterium | reverse complement strand
GACTATAATTTACTCTGCGTCTGAACATATTCAAAATGGATAAAGTCCAGCTTAGAGCCTATCCCAAAACCCCAATATGTCATCCCGCAAGGGCGGGATGACATAATGAGGTTTTGGGATAGGCTCTTAGCAGAAAACCACGTTGGGCCGGCACCGGTTGCACTCAAGAATGCAAAGCAGTCCGGCTTGCGCGAGATAGAATTCGGCAATCTCTGCGAACTTTCCCGCGCAAGCCGGACGCCCTCATCTATTTCATCAACAGCAATCTCTTCGTCTGCGTAAAGCCCTGAGCCTCCAAACGGTACATGTAAATTCCTGAGGCGAGACGGCCGGCATTCCAATTGATTTTGTAGCTGCCCGCCGCGACCTGTTGATCGACGAGCGTGGCTACTTCCGCCCCGAAGGCGTTATACACTTTCAGCCGGACATAACTCGCGCGCGGCACGGAAAATTGGATCGTGGTTGTGGGGTTGAAGGGATTGGGAGAATTCTGGAAAAGCGCATATTCTTCAGGAATGGAAGCCTCTGCTGCCATGATTTTGGCGGCGCTGCATCCAATCGTTTGGATTGCCTCCGTGCCAGCGATGGTTTGTCCGCTGAAAGTTTGTCCGGTGAGGCTGGCCCGTAGGTCACCGCACTGAATCCCAGCGTCTTGCGTTTTGAAATGCAGAACCATGTCCAAATCGCCGTCACCATCAATATCCTGAATGTGGCCTTTGCCGTGCGCTTCCATTGCCCCATTCGGGCCAAATTTGATCGACAGGGGATCCACCGTCTTCGCATCAAAAGTCGCGGTCGTGAGAATGGCCACTGGGATGGTGCCATTGCTGTTGGGGTTGATGGTGTTGGGATCAATGCCAGGCATGATGTCCACAACGACTTGGAGTCCCGCCTGGAAAATAGCAAACGGCGAGAGCGAGGTAACATTGCCGCAGATGATGTCATTGACCATGTCGTGCGAGCTGGTAACATCGACCCATTGGTCATTCTCAAAATGGAATAACTGCAGCGTGGATTCATTGATGAACGTGTCATTGCTGTAATCAATACAAATTTCGATCGTGCCGGTGAACGTCGCGGTGGTGCTGATGTCATAATAGACCGTCGGAATGCCCATCACGAAGCCGTCGGGCGGCAACGGTCCGCCGCTGCTCGTCGCCAGACTACTGCTGCCGCTCTCAGTGACGTTGTCGAAGGTGAGAGTAACGGGATTGGTTCCCGTCGTTTCGTCTGCCGGATTTACCACGACATTCGTGCCTTCCGGTGTGCCGCCCATGTTGAGGGAATAGCGTCCAAATCGTAAGGAAACTTTATCGCCGGCCGTGGTGAAGTATCCTCCGGCATAGAGACTTCCGCTGCCGCTGCCATCCACCGCAAGGGCTAAAACCTGGCTATTCGTACCGCTTCCCAGCGCTGACCAACTGCTGCCATCCCACTTAGCGATAGTATTGGCACTGACGCCATCAGCGGTGGTGAAATATCCCCCGGTATAAACATTACCGCTGCCATCCACTGCCAGGGCCACGACACTGCTATTCACGCCGCTGCCCAATGGCGACCAACTGCTGCCCTCCCACTTGGCGATATTATTGGCACTGACGCCATCAGCGGTGGTGAAATATCCCCCGGCATAGACATTACCGCTGCCATCCACCGTCAAGGCAGAGACACCGCCATTCATGCCGCTGCCCAAAGGCGACCAACTGTTGCCATCCCACTTGGCGATATTATTGGCACTGACGCCATCAGCGGTGGTGAAATATCCCCCGGCATAGACATTTCCGCTGGCATCCACTGCCAGCGCATTGACAATAGCGTAATAATTGCCACTCATACCGCTGCCCAAAGGCGACCAATTGCTGCCATTCCACTTGGCGATATGGTTGGCGCTGACACCATCAGCAGTGGTGAAGTCCCCTCCCGCATAGAGATTACCGCTGCCATCCACTGCTAGGGCTCTGACACCACCATTCATGCCGCTGCCTAATGCAGACCAACTGCTGCCATCCCACTGGGCGATATTGTTGGCGCTGACACCACCAGCAGTGGTGAAGAACCCTCCCGCATAGATATTACCGCTGCCATCCACCGCCAGGGCATAGATACTATCACTCACACCAAAGCCCAATGCCGACCAACTGCTGCCATCCCACTTCGCGATGTGATCGACGCTAACGCCACCAGCGGCCGTGAACTGTCCTCCGGCATAAACATTACCACTGCCATCCACCGCCAGGGCATTGACAGACCGATTAAGGCCGGCACCGTCTGCGCCCAATTTAAACCAATTGCTGCCATCCCACTTCGCGATGCGATTGGCGCTGACGCCACCCGCGGCGGTGAACTGTCCTCCCGCATAAACATTACCGCTGCCATCCACTGCCAGGGCCACGACACTGCTATTCACGCCGCTGCCCAAAGGCGACCAAGTGCTGCCATCCCACTTGGCGATATTATTGGCACTGACGCCATCAGCGGTGGTGAAATATCCCCCGACATAGACATTTCCGCTGCCATCCACCGCCAAGGCTTCGACGGCATAAGAACCATCTATGCCGCTGCCCAAAGCTGACCAATTGCTACCATCCCACTTAGCGACATAATTAGCGCTGACGGCACCAGCCGTAGTGAAGTATCCTCCGGCATAGAGATTACCGTTGCCATCCACTGCCAAAACAAAAATACCATTATTCGTGCCACTACCCAATACCGACCAACTGCCGCCATTCCATTTGGCGACGTGATTGGCGCTGACGCCATCAGCGGTAGTGAAGCCACCTCCGGCGTAGACATTTCCGTTGGCATCCACCGCCAGGGCAGATACAATGCCATTCACGCCGCTATCCAAAGCGAGCCAATTGCTGCCATCCCACTGGGCGATGCGATTGGCGCTGACGGCACCGGCAATCGTGAAGGAACCACCGGCATAAACATTTCCGCTACCATCCACTGCCAGGGCACTGACACTGCCATTCATACCATTGCCCAAAGCCGACCAACTGCTACCATCCCACTTGGCGATATAGTTGGCGCTGACGCTCCCGGCGGTGGTGAAGTATCCTCCGGCATAAACATTTCCGCTGACATCCACCGCCAAGGCCAAGACATAACCATTTACACCGCTGTCCAATGCCGACCAACTGCTGCCATCCCACTTGGCGATATTGTTGGCAATGATCCCGCCAATGATGATGAATTGCCCCCCGACATAGATATTGCCGCTGCCATCCACCGCTAAAGCATAAACACTGCCATCGATGCCATTCAAAAAGAATCGAGCATCCCAGTTCTCATCGCCGGGCATAGTCATGAGTTGGGCGGCACTCGCCGTTTGTTGCGCAGCGCCGGCAGACACAAAGCGCGGCTCGCCTTTCGGGCCGGTCGTTATTTGCCAGCCCGACGGGTCAAGACTGCCGCGAAATTCATTCGCGAGATTGAGTGTGCCGTCGCGGTTGAGCAACTGCTCCAGCGGCGCTTTGGGTCGGGTTAACTCTTGCTTGTCTTGCGCCAGCACGCCATTGCCCACGGCAAAAGCCAAGAGCAATCTCAAGCACAGCGTCAAAATCCATTGCTTTTTCATTCCGCGTCTCCTCAAATGTTGAGAAATTAAAAGAATCACCGGATCAACACCGCAATTTGCTATGCCAGCGGGTGCTGTTTCATCGCCAAATTTCTATGACACTTTTGGATTTTGTTGATCCCTGGAGAGCATGACGGCCATCAGATCAATCTGTTGGCCATGAGGTGGGCATAACAGGAACCACGGTCTCCATCGCGCGGGACACTCTTCACACCTACAAGCAAAGCGCCGCACAACAAAAATGCCAAAAATGAAATTTTACCCTCGAGTATAGGATCCACCCGTGGGTATTTTTCAAAGGCATTCTTCCGCTATCCCACTAACACCCCCTTCAAGATACATGCCAAGAACAAAAACCAGTTTTTGCCTGACGGTGAATTGATAATAAGACAATTATCACAGGAGAAGCTAATTGGCACTAAAACCCAATTCCCACAAATAAGAATTACTTTACGGATTTCCCAAAAATCTGAAAATCTGGCGCAAGCGTACGAGCAAGATGATGCCGAGCTGTGAGCACTCGGCGCACCGATCAAAATAAAAACGCCACTTGTTTTCAGGCCGGCGAACAAGTGGCGTTTCGGTCATATCGCATGGCGCGTCAGAACATGGCGCGCCATGCGCTAACAGGACTATTTCATCAACAGCAATCTCCTCGTCTGCCCAAAGCCCTCCGTCTCCAAACGGCACATATAAATTCCAGAGGCGAGATGGCTGGCATTCCACGTGATTTTGTAGCTGCCCGCCGCGACCTGTTGATCGACGAGGGTAGCCACTTCTGCCCCGAACGAGTTATACACCTTCAGCCGGACATAACTCCCGCGCGGCACGGAAAATTGGATCGTGGTTGTGGGGTTGAACGGATTGGGAGAATTCTGCGCCAACTGAAACTCCGTTGGCAGTCCGCCGGTGGCGAGGCCCTCACTGGCGTCTTTTTTGAGACTTGCCGCAGCCGCTTGCGCGGGATTACTCAGGGCCGCAATGATCGCATTGGCGGCATCGATCAAAGGTTGTCCTTCTGCTGCCGTAAGGATTGGTGGGGTCGAGCTCATGAAATCGTACACCTGATTGATGAAGGCTTGAAGCTGGTTGATTGCAGTATTGGTATTGCCTTTGTCCAATTGTTGAATCGCCGCCTCCAGCTTGGCGATTAGGCCATTGCCTTGACCTTGATTCAGGATGCTGGCATCGATAAGCGCTTGTACTTGGTCGATCAGGCTTTGCGTTGCGTCTTGCGCTGTGACGACGGTGATGATCACTTCATCCGGTGCACTGTTCACTGTGCCGTCGTTGACGACCAGTGACACGCTGTACTCGCCTGCCACATCGGCAACAAATGTTGGGTTGACGATGGAAAGATTGGACAGCGTGGCGTTACTCAGTTCGGGTTTTGAGGTGATTTCCCAGGCGTACGTCAGCGGATCACCATCCGGATCGCTGGAGCCGCTGCCATCGAGTTGCACCGTCTCATTGACGATGACGGTTTGAGCTGAGCCGGCGTCGGCTAAGGGTGCAGAGTTACCGCCAAGCGTGCCGTCGCTGCGAACGCGCTGCGCGTAGATGTCGAAATAGCTGCCGCTGCGGTAGTCGAACCACGTAATAATGGCCCCGCCCGCGCCGTCGCTGACGATGGTGGGATACTGTTGATAACTCGTCGCCGTAGAGATGGCAACACCGTCGGCAGTCCACTCCACAACGCCCGAGGCGTTTATCCGTTGCGCGTAGATGTCGTAAGTGCCGCTGCGGACGTCAGACCACGTAATAATGGCCCCGCCTGCGCCGTCGCTGACTATGGTGGGATAATTTTGATAACTCGTCGCCGTAGAGATGGCAACACCGTCGGTAGTCCACTGCACAACGCCCGAGGCGTTTATCCGTTGCGCGTAGATGTCGTAATTGCCGCTGCGGTAGTCAAACCACGTAATAATGGCCCCGCCTGCGCCGTCG
This sequence comes from bacterium, assembly GCA_044869275.1. GTDB lineage: Bacteria > Zhuqueibacterota > Zhuqueibacteria > Zhuqueibacterales > Zhuqueibacteraceae > JBIOXB01. The sequence goes on along the minus strand of JBIOXB010000003.1, from coordinate 4,234 downwards.
CTGACGATAGTAGGATAATATTGATCATTTGTCGCCGTAGAGATGGCGTTGTTGACCGTGGGGTCGGTTGACCACTGGGCGTGCGAGGGTATCACGCCAACAAATAGCGCGAGTGCGCTTATTGCAAAAATCCATCGAGGTTTCATAGCTTACTCCATTCAATATTTGAATTTTGAGAATACACATGCATTTACTATTTTCAATTCATAAGAATCGCATCGGCCTGACCGGTGAATCGCTACACTCGACCAAGCCGCAAAACCTACCTCCAATCAGGCTACGCCCAAGGGTCAACTGACCGGTCACTTCTGAATCGATCAATCGCATCATGAAATTGCTGCAGTGACCGGTCAGTAATATTTGAGCCTACTTCATCAACAGCAATCTCCTCGTCTGCGCAAAGGCTTGTCCTGAGCCTGCCGAAGGACCCTCGGCCTCCAAGTTGTAAAAAGCAAGCCCATCATGCCACGACGGCAAAACGCTGGCGTTGTGTGCGTGAGACTTAGACACACGACGCCACACCGTGGCACAAGTTTTTCGCGCTTGTGTTATGCTTCCATCCCGGGGAGCAGAGTGGCCAGGCATGCAATGGACTGGCCGAGGTGAGAAAGAGGAGGTAAGAGCATCACTCTGACAACGAACTATCCGCTACGACACCTACGAGTTCTTACTTCAACCTTATCCTGCGATTATCCTTTAACGACAACATATGCAACTATCAACGAGTGTGCCAAAAAAGAATGCCACATCACGTGTTGATAATAAGAAAATTAGCCATGAATAGCGCATACGCTGATTCTTACAAATGGGAATTTCCACGTATTGTTTGTTAAAAATCGGAAGATAGCAGTGGACAAACTGCCGTACACCACGGCGTGACGCTTGCCAATAAACACAAAGCGCGAGGCATGTCTAACATGCCTCGCGCTCAGAAGTAAGCGGCTCGTGAAATTTGATTCTCACGCTGAATTCGCGCTCCTCACTTCAAGGCGTCGTGACCAGCGGCAGCTCAACAAAGCTCGCCAGGTTGGACGCGTGGTAAATTCGATGCACGGCCTTTTGGTAGTCTTCGGGCTTGGCCCAAAAGATATTGGGGACAAATTTTTGCGGATTGCGGTCGTAGAGTGGAAACCAGCTCGATTGCACCTGCACCATCAGGCGATGACCGGGCAGAAACACGTGGTTCGCGGTGGGCAATGCGAAACGATACGGCAACGGCTTGTTGGGCGCAATCGCCCTGGCCGTCTCCAGGCTCTCACGATACCGGCCGCGAAAGATATCGCCCGAGACCATCAATTGATATCCACCCATTTCCGGCTGCGCCGCCACTTCATCAGGATACACGTCGATCAACTTGACCACCCAGTCGGCGTCGGTGCCGCTGGTCGAGGCCACCAGGTTCACGACAGGCTGGCCGCTGATTTTCACCGGTGCGGTCAACGCCTCCGAGACAAACACCACCACATCGGGGCGGCCGGAGGCCTCGCGCTGATCATCCACCAGCCATTCCGGCCAAGTCAGTCCGGCGTCGTAATAACCGATGGGCGCGACTTCGGCTTTGGGCGCGCCCTCTTTGAGATATTGCGCCAGAAACGGCCGCAGAATTTCCTGCCGGAAGTAGAGCGCGGTATTGCTGTTGAATTTGAGCGCACCCAGGGCGCTGCCGTCCTCAATGGCCTGGCCGGGATACCATGGACCCATCACCAGAAACACCTTGTCGTTGTTCGCATCTTTAGGCTCGATGGCCTGATAGACGGCGATGGCACCGTAGATGTCTTCCTGATCCCACAGGCTGTGCACCAGCATCACCGGCACCTGCAGCGGCCGCGCAGCGAGCAGCTTGTCCACCGCTTGGTCTTGCCAGAAGGCATCATATCCCGGATGCACGAGAATCTTCTTCCAGAAGCCAACCTGCTCCAATCCACGGCGCCGCCCGAGCTCGCCTGCCGAGCCCGCCGACATGTAGGTATCGTAATCATCGAAGTGGCTGGTCCACCAATTGGCCTTGGAGGCGCGCGTCGCTTGCTGCCGGTAGATGAAAGGCATCATCTATTGACGAAAAGCGCCGTGGTGAAACCAATCGTCGCCGCGCCAGCCGTCAACCATGGGATTCATCGGCACGGCTACCTTGGGCGCCCTTGGGCACGATGATGACGGTATGCAGCTTGACGCCGTCGCGCATGGGAATTTTCACTTCGCGCCTGACATAGTTGAATTCTTCCGTCCTCTCTTCGAACTGCGCCGGTGTTTCGCTCGGCAAGGCCGGATACGTTCCCTGTTGAGCTGGGACCTGCGCCACCAAAGGCACGGCGAGCAATAGCCCGCAAAACATGGCCGCTACGGCGCCTATCAGACGGAGGTTTCCTCTCGCCTTGCCTGTGCTTTCCGCTGCCTGAGGTAAAATGGCCGTACGCATAAAGTTCTTTCTCCTTCTCATGAGCCAAGAATTTTGCAGCCCAGATTCGCAGCTGTTCAGTAAAAATGCCGCTCGCCCATGGTATAATTGGGAAAATTTTTGCAGAATTGCAAGCCGTTGGTGCTTACAGGTGGAATTGTCGGCCGGGTGTCAAATGTGAGGAGACGAAGGACGCTCGGAAATGTGGGCATGAATCGCTCAAACTCCATAAGTCTGTGATTGAACCTGAGCGACAGCACAAAAAGTGGCAGCGGCTTCGGTGAAATGGCCGATGACGGTATGCATGAGAGGTTACACTTCCGGGGAATGGCCGGCGCAGCCTGACCACGGCGGATGCGACCGCCGGAAATGGTAGATACAAGCTAACCTGGCGTTTTCCCACGCCCGGGAATTGCCTATCATCACGTGCAAAGCAGATTCCACTGCCGTGGAATGGCCGTGCAGGCTCGCCGGCGCGCATTCGCCCGCTGGGTAATGACTTAAACAAGCTCGCACCGCCGTTTGCATCGCCGGAGAATCGAGCCGGAATGCTGGCTGCGCATTCTTCCCCGCCGGGAAATGAGACTGGAAGCTTTCACCGTCCTTTCCCCGGTTGGAGTGTGTATTTCCGCAGAGCCGTTCTATCGGGATCTGTGACGGTTGCCGTCCAGATAAGGCGCGAGAGCACGTCTGCAACAGTCGTTGCCTGACCTTGAGGCAACGCCCGTTGCTATTGCTCCTTGGAAGTGCGCCTAAGTGGCTACGTGGGTGATCGCACAGGTGGCGGAACGGGCTTTTCCGGCTCCGCGCGCGCCGTCCGCTGGCGTAAGGCTGGCGGTCAATTCCAGTCACTGGAATCCCGCACGAAGCTGTGCTGGCCGGCGTTCATTTCTCCTACAACCAATTGCTTCACCAGTTGGCCGCTGGTACTGAAAATTGCCAAACTCCCGTCGCTGGCCACGGGCAACTGAAAACTGACTATGGTTGTGGGGTTGAATAGATTGGGAGAATTCTGCGCCAATCACGTGATCGATAAAGTCTCGCAGCTCAGCGAAAGCCTCGTCAATACTCTTACGCGCTTTTACGATTACACTCGCAGTTTTCTATCGCCTGTAATGAAGGTGTGACGTTGGAATTCAAAGACCGTAGCCGCCGCCGGCATAGGCCAAACTGTAATTGCCATCGCTTCCTATTGCGTAAACCCTCAACTCAATGCATTCACTGCAAGTGGAGGCTAGCAATATAATTTCATTGTTCCCATCGTCATCCAAATCCGCAACATCCCAGATTTCATCGTTGTCGCTGCCATTATCGTCGCAGGTCACTTCATCATATGCCTCGCTCAGCACCTGCAACTGCCACGTGCTTTGTCTCTCCACGGCAATTACAGAAAGATAGGTCTGCCTGCAATAAAAGTCGGGATCATAAAGAGACTTTTCGGCCTCGTGCAATTCGGTTTCCAACCATAAATTCAGCACCACGGTCAAGGGAGCTTCACGGACTTTCCACAAATCCACCACGCGCAGAGAGACAAGGTTATCAGCCCGCAAACCATGTTGTTTGAACCTTGCGGAGATTTCTTCGCTGAGAAACGGCAGCGATGCCAAGTCGTTCTGCCAGGTTGCTTGCACCGTGTCTCGTGTGGCCTCCTTCCTCGAATCGTAATCCCTTTCCCTTGGCCGGCTGATCATGATCGCCGTGTGTTGTGCAGACTTGCCTCGGTTGATAATGGCGTAGTCGTATTTCGTGCTCACCGGCTGACCGGCATACAATTCTCGCAAACGCCTGTCAAAAATTTTTTCACGGGATAATTCTACGGTCTTGGCAAGCGCAAATCTT
>JBIOXB010000002.1:0-4752 GCA_044869275.1 bacterium | reverse complement strand
GGAATCCATGATTTCCTTGCATTTTCTGGATGCCTCCCGCAACGGCGGGACGGGCATGACATCAAAAAGTGTTTTTCAGCATCCTGCTAATAGAATGGAGGATGATTTTGGCGCTCCTCCAATCACTCCGGGCGACCGGGCGGTCAGGCCTCGGCGGAACGAATGAAGCTGTGCGCCAGCCCTTCCGGGCTGCTGCGAAGGAGTGACGTGTTCACGGTCATCCAGAATATTCCCGCGTTCTTGTCCGGGGGAGGAATAATGACGTTTCCGGTCCGGAGCCTCTGCAAAAATTTCTCGGAATCAATCCCGGCAACGGCCATTTTGAAAATGCTGGAGCCGTTGCTCATTTTCTCCGCTTTGAAGCGCTCGTCCTTCTGTAAGATGGCAAGAAACTCGTCCGCAGTTTTCCACGCCCTGGAGTAGTCTGTGAGGTAGCTTTCGGCATACTGGGCCGCCACGGCGATGAGCGGCCATGCCTGCGGCAGGCTTCCGCCAAACATGCGACGCACGTGGAACAATCCTTCTGTGAACTGTTTGCTGCCTGCCAGCATGGCGCCGGAGGCCGCGTTGAAGCATTTCCATAGTGACACATATATCGTATCAAACAATGCCGCATATTCTTCTATCCTCCTTCCCGAGTGCTGGGGAACATTGAAGAGCCGAGCGCCATCAAGATGTAGTTTGATGTCGTGCTCGCGGGCGTAGGCACTGATCTTACTCGTCTCCTCGAAGTCGAACAGCTCGTGGCGTTTCCTGCGCACCGGGTTTTCGATGGAGATGACGCCTATTCTGGTTTCGACCCGGCCGCTCGAGGAGCGCTCGACCCAACGCTTGACCTCATCCAGGGTCAATGTTGCCTGGTCCGGCGCCAGCGGAATGAGATTCAACCCGCTCAAGGTTTCGGCGCAATCGCCGGAATCATTGTAGAGATGGCTTTCGGCCTGCACGAGTATGCGCCGTTTATCACCAGCCAGCTTGCGCACGGCGATGTGGTTGGCGAGCGTTCCGGTTGGCATGAAAACGGCACTCTCCTTTCCCAACAGCCGTGCAAACTGTTGTTCCAGCTCTTCGACTGCTCCACCCCGAGAATAGTAGTCCGCGTTGATCTTTGTCTCCGCAGCCAGCTGGCGCAACAGTGATGAATACTCCTGCGGATTGAGGCCAAGTCCATCCGTGGTGAAATTGACCGTCTCCGCGAGCTTGCCCACGCTCTTGTCTTTTCCCTCCGGCATGAATGACGGATGCACCAGCCCTGCGGTGGCGGCCAGACCGCCCAATTTGATGAATTGCCGGCGTTCCATGGATACCATCTCCTCGTTCGTGGTTGGCAAAAAATGGCTCACTTCCCCACCATCACTCCGCTATCCTTCGAATTACCATCAAGGTAATGTCATCATGCTGCGGTGCTGCTCCGGCAAAGGCTTTGACTTCCGCGATGATTCTTTCAATCAGATCGCCGGCAGGCTGTTCCAAATTCTTTTGCACCAGATCGATCAGTCTTTCTTCGCCAAAGTCCTTTTCGAGAACGTTCTTGGCCTCGGTGATGCCGTCGGAATATATCAACAGCAGATCACCCGGCTGAAGCGGAATCGTATCCTCTTGAAATGGAAAGTTCGGAAAAAGCCCGAGCATGATACCACCGGTTTTCAAAGGCTGCGGTCCCGGCTGCGCGAGGGAAAATAAAAACGGGTCGTTGTGTCCGGCATTGGCATAGCACAGGAGATGTTGTTGCCAGTCGAGCATGGCGTAAAAAACGGAGGCAAATTTTTCATCATCCGTGCTTTGATGCAACAGCCGGTTGGCGCGCCGCATGCACTCGCTCACGGAGGAACTCGATAACGTCTGCCCTCTGATGGTCGCTTGCAGATTGGCCATCAGCAACGAAGCGGGCAAACCCTTGCCGGTGACGTCGCCCAAACACAACGCCCAGCGCTGCTCGTCAATCGGGATGAAATCAAAATAATCGCCGCCGACACTTTGCGCGGGCAGGCTTTTGCCGGCGATTTCGTAGCCGGCGATTGGGGGAACGGCTTTCGGCAGCAGCTCGAGCTGAATCTTCGCTGCCAGCCGCACTTGCTCCTGCATGCGCAACAACGCCTGTTCTTCTTCATACAGCCGCGCGTTTTCCACCACCTGCGCCGATTGCGCCGCGATAATTCCCAGCAAGCGTTGATCTTCGAGCGTGAATCCATGCCCCTCTTTTTTGTTGTAAAGAGTGAGGATGCCGGTCAGCTCCGATTTGACCAGCAACGGAGCGCATGCCAGCGACGTGATCGACTCCTGCCAAGTGACGCCGCGGAAACGCTCGTCGCGGGCAGGATCGTTGATCGCCAGCGGTTTTTTGTTGAGCAGCATCCAGCCTTGTAGGCTTTGTTCGAGATGAAAGGCTTGCTGCCAGCCCGAGCTCACGCGCGTGCGCACCAACGTTTTCATCGGGGCAAGCGCATCCCGGTCCATCAGGGTGATCACGCCCTGCTCGGCGTTGACCGCACGCAGTGAGCGCCGGATGATGCTTTGCATGATTTCTTCCGCATTGAGCGAGGCACCGATCTCGCGGGCGAGATCGTTCAGAAGTGCAAGCTCTTCGACGGCGCGTTTGAGGCGCTGGTTTTCCGCCTGCAAGGCCTGCAAGCGCGAGGCGATTTCGGAGTCGGCCATGAGAACGCTCTGAGTATTTATTGGGAAATGAGTTGAAATCGAATCGAAAGAGGCGTGTCAAGGTACCGAAACGAGGGAGGAATGTCAAGCCGGGGCTGACCCATTCTGGCTCTTAAGATCAGCTCCCCCCAGCCATGTAATGGCGGTTTGAAGCTTTCATAGGGCATTACACGACCGTATAATGGCGTGCGAAACCTTCCAACGGCCGATACCACCGCGGGTAATGGTGGACAAAAGCTTCCACTGCTCTGTCTGGCTTTTGGTGATGGTGGTTCGCCCGCGATGGCGAATCGCTGGGAGGCAAACCGTGATCAATTCACTTCAATGACCAGGTTAATTTTGGCTAATGCTTCCAAATATTCTGCGATCAAGGCAACGGGAAGCGGCCCGTAAACCGCCGCAACCATGTCGCGAATTTGCTGGGTGTTGCGGCGGCCATCGACGAAATTTAACACCTCGTAAGCATACTCCCCGCCGCTGCCGTGCAAACCACGGAATTGCAACAGGCGAATGCCACGGGCTGCGTCCTCGCCATAATGGTCGGTGAAATAGTCATAGCCAAAAGTTGAAAGCGGCCCATTGAACTTTGCGGTTCTGCGAAACACCGCCCCGCCCTCACCTTGTACCTTCACGGTGGGCGAAGTCGGGCCAATCAACTTTTCCAGTGAGTCAAAGAATGCCGCCATTTCACGCCGTAGGCCTGCCGGAATCACCAAGAAACGCGACATGGATTCGAAGATTTGGCGTTCGTACCAGAGATGAAAGCGCGACAGATTTTGCGCTTCTTCTGCCGCCAACTGAGCACGGCGCTGCAGCATCTGCGCCGTCCGCTGCAAGGCATGCATTTGTTGGATTTGCCACAACGCAGAAGCGTCTTCTGTTTTGAGATTGGCCAACGCCCACGCACTCGCCGCGCCAATGAACGCAGCGCGAGAATTGAGCAGTGCATGGGTGCCTTCGATTTCCGGCGGCCAAATGAAGCGCAGCGTGCGTGCGGGTCGTGGCAGTTTTCCAGATTCAATCAACTTTGCAAAGGTACGGGCAATTTCGAGTATCGCCATGCTGCCGCTGGCATTATCGTTGGCTCCCGGCAGTTGGTGATCGAGATGGCAACTGAAGGCGATTTCTTCCTCTTTCAATCTGGCATCGGCACCGGGAATCGCCGCCGTGACGACCTCATAAAAGCCCTCGTGCTTTCCCGCGCGCACTGTTGCCTGCAGCATAATGGTCTCCCCCGCTGACATTCTCGCTTGCAAGGCACGGGCTTGCTTGAGCGCAAGCATGAACGCGAAGGCGGGAGCATCGCTGAAACTGTCCAAATGCCCCCAGCGCACCAGGTTTTCATTTTCGCGCCACCAGGCGGTGCGTTGATTCTGCGCATAACTGAGAATGCCGGCAGCGCCGTATTTTGCCACGGCAAGTTTTGCCACCGGTCCGGGCTGCGCCGCCACCAGCACCAGCTTGCCTTGCACATGTTTCCCGGAGTAGTCTTCTTCACTCGTGCCATTGCCAACATCAACCAACCCTGCCAGCGCTTCGCCGCTTTCACTGTCTTGTGCCAGCGAGACGGGCATCTCTTCCCAGCTCGCCAGGCGGGAGTTGGGAATCCAGCCTTTTTCGCCTTTCTTCATTTCCCAAAGCTCGGCGAAATCCGCATCCCACGCCAAGCGGGCTTTTTGCGGTCCGTAGAAAGTTTTGCCGTCGGCGGGAAATTGTTCTATCGTAACCTCTGACAGACCATAGAGGCGCAGTTGCTCGGCAATGAACGTGGCGGCGGCGTGAAAACCGCGCGAGCCGCGCATGCGATGATGGCGCGCCAGATAGGCCAGGTTGCGCTGGGCAATTTCGCCGGACAACTCTTGGCTCAGATGCGCGATCACGGTATCGGGCAGCAAGGGCAGCACGCGCACTTGCGCGGAAGCACGAGGCAGCCCGAGGTGAAGGCAGAGCATGACCGCAACGAGTGAGCGCATGATTCCCTAGCTCCGTAGAAGTGAGGGACCACAAAACCACGAGGGACGCAGCGCGGCTGAGCCGCAACCAAAAAATCATTGTCCGCAGATGTCGCAGATTTACGCAGATTCTTTATCTGCG
>JBIOXB010000001.1:0-26333 GCA_044869275.1 bacterium | reverse complement strand
GGTCGTGGTGAGTGTGGACGCGATCTGGAATATAAAGACAGCATTCGAGTTGCCTTGAGCGTCGAGCGTGAGATCCCCTGACGATATTGCAAGCGAAGACGTGGATTTATAGAGGCCAGGAACGAGGGTTAGCCCGCCTAGATTCCCAGATATGAGGATAGAATCTCCTGATCGTCCAGCCACGTCGTTAAACGCAATGGTCAAGTCGTTTTGAGCATTGGCAGCGACAGTATTGCCCGCGTGTATCGTCCCATTCACTGTTCCGGGCGGAAATCCAGTCACCGCGGTACCTGGACTCAACCCAATATCCCCAGTAATCGTGGTAAAACCGGTGTTGGTGACCGTGGAGGCGGCCAGAACCGCGAAATTGGCAACTGATCCAAGGGGTACTGGCGCTGGCGATCGAGACACGGCAATGGTATTGGCATCTAATGTGACCGCGCCCGTCTGTGCCAACGCTCTGCCGTCCAGCGTTGCGCCGGTAGCCAGCGTGATTGATTGCAGAGCCAGTATGTTTCCTTTGAAGACAGAGTTCATTCCAAGAGTCGCTGAACTGCCGACCTGCCAAAAGATGTTGGAAAACTTGGCGCCGCCACTCAGGATAATCTTACGACCGGAAGTCGTGGTGAGTGTGGACGCGATCTGGAATATAAAGACAGCATTCGGGTTGCCCTGAGCGTCGAGCGTGAGATTCCCTGACGATATTTCAAGCGAGGACGTGGATTTATAGAGGCCAGGAATGAGGGTTAGCCCGCCTAGATTTCCAGACACCGAGGCACCTCCGGTTCTTCCGGCGGCGTTATTATACGCAATGGTCAAGTCACTTTGGGCATTGGCAGCGACAGTATTGCCCGCGTGTATCGTCCCGTTCAATGTTCCGGGCGGAAATCCAGTCACCGCAGTACCTGGACTCACCCCAAGATCCCCAGTAACCGTAGTAAGACCGGTGTTGGTGACCGTGGAGCCGGCCAGAACCGCGAAATTGGCAACCGATCCAAGGGTTATTGGCGTTGACGATGCAGGCACGGCAGCGGTGACGGTATTGTCATCTAATGTGACCGCGGCAGTCCGTGCCAACGCTCTGCCCTCCAGCGTTGCACCGGTAGTCAGCGTGATCGATGCCAGAGCCAGTATGTTTCCTTTGAAAACAGAATTCGTTCCAAGAGTCGCCGAACTGCCGACCTGCCAAAAGATGTTCGAGGCCTGAGCACCCCCGCTCAGGATCACCTGGCGACCGGACGTTGTAGTGAGTGTGGACGCGATCTGGAATATGAAGACAGCATTCGCGTCGCCCTGCGCGTCGAGCGTGAGATCCCCTGACGATATTGCAAGCGAGGAGGTGGAATTATAAAGGCCAGGAATGAGGGTTAGCCCGCCTAGATTCCCAGATATGAGGACAGGAGCTACTGATCGTCCAGCCGCGTCATTATACGCAATGGTCAAGTCGTTTTGGGCATTGGCAGCGACAGTATTGCCCGCGTGTATCGTTCCGCTCACTGTTCCGGGCGGAAATCCAGTCACCGCGGTACCTGGACTCACCCCAAGATCCCCCGTAACCGTGGTAAGACCGGTGCTGGAGACCGTGGAGCCGGCCAGAACTGCGAAATTGGCAGCCGCTCCAAGGTTTACTGGCGCTGGCGATTGCGACAAGGCAGCGGCAGGCGCCATCAAAGCAGCCATCAGTCCCACTCTTAGCGAGACACCGAGGATGCACGCACATTGGCCCAAAACACTTGTTGGATCTGTAGTATGAATCTTCAGAAGACTCTCCTTATTTGTCACTAATTGTTTTTTTCTTCTTCGACCACTGCAGACTATGATCTCTCCGAAAGCCCATGAGCGCTTGGCGAGCGGACTCACTTAGGTTCCCAGCGACCCGGCCATATATGAAAACAATCCTGAGCACACTCCCAGACTACTCAGGTTTGAGAGTGATCATAGACCGAACAAGAATCCGGCGGTGATGATATAGGAATTGCTGTCTACGCCCTCGCTGCCTGGTATTTCCTCAAAAGCGTAATCCAGGAAGACGTAGCGAATGTCGGCCGTGAATTTGGAGGTTGCACCGACGGGTAATTCCACGCCGCCGCCGAAATGCCAGCCTACTTCCCGCTTGGTCTCGTCCTCCACAGCCTGGAACGGAGCCTTGCTCTGGTCGTAGTCGAAAGTCGAGTTATACCAGCCGAAGCCAATGACTCCATAAACGACAGGGATCGGATAAAATAAACCGGTCACCATTACCGGCCAGGTCTGTACCGTCAAGGCCTCATTCTCATATGTTTCCTGACGATAGTTGATGGCGCCTTCGATGCCAATAGCTGGGTTCAACTTGAACCGCAGGGCTGCTCCACCCATGAGATTCCCCTGGTCGGCATCCCGGACTTTTTGATAGCCAAGCTGTGGGCCGAGGCCGATGCTCTGGGCATTCACTTGGGTAACCATCAACATGATGAAACCCGTGCTCCACAAAACTTTCTTCCACATAAAATTGTCTCTCTGGTTAAATAAATGTGCGATCGGTTCTTTGACGCTTTTGCCAGTTCCGGATTGAAAAACACCTGTTCCGCAATGGAATACTTCCGCTTGCCTGGCCTTGTCATTATTGCGGATGAGAGGTTATTTGAAACGTTCGGTGGCCAGCGCGAAAGACTTTCCCAAATCATCGAAAGCCACTTCTACGCCGGACTTCACCTCTTTCCAGTTTTCCGCGGTGGCATTTTTCACTTCCTTCAACTGATCCTGTGCCGCAGTCAGGTGTTTTTCAAGCTCGGCCACTTGAGCTTGCCATTCTTCTTTGGCTGTGCCGGTGGCATTCTCGGCCTTGCCTTTCAGGACGGCCAGCTCCAGGTTCAGGTCCGCCACTTTCGTTTCCATCGTGCTTTCGAATTCCTGTTTTTCCTTTTGCAGCTCGGCGTAGGCGCCATTCGCGGCTTTGCTGTTCTCTTCGGAAGCCCGTTTGGTACAGGCGAGGAAGAAAAAGGAGACCAACACCAAACTCACCGCATTCACGAAAAGCCATTTCCTTGCTTTCATAAAATTTTCTCCTTAATGATGAGAAGGCGCATACCCATATCACTCCATATGCACCGTGAGCAGCATAGCGCTGGCTTCGAGAGCACGAACATCATGGCGCACCTCCGGGTTCAAAATCAGAACGTGCCCCGTGCTTAACTCGTGATCGCGTCCGTCCGCCTGTACCATCAAACACCCCTCCAATACGTGAATCATAACCAGCCCATGGGCCGCATGATTGGCCAGCCCGCCACCCGGCTCGAAGTCGATAAGCACCTGGGTAACGGGCCGGCGACTAAAAATCGTCACCTGGCGATGGCCGTTTTGCCCGGAATGCGCTTCCGCGCGCAAGTCGTTTAACACTGCGCCCAAATCGAAATTGTGGCTTGCGCCGGAAAAGCGCTCAAGCGGAGCCGCGCGCAACCGTTCGTGCTGTGGGCCTTTTTGCGGTTCGTCCATCACGGGTATGCCATTCTGCACTTGTAGCACTCCATGATTTTCTTTCATGATCTCTTGTTTTTCTTCCATCATATTTTCCTCCAAGCCTTGTTTGCAAATGCGGTACTAGTTGAAACGTGCGGTGGCCTGATCAAAGGATCTCCCCAAATCAGCGAAGGTATGTTCCACTCCGGATTTTATGCCCTTCCAATCCTGTTTGTTCGAGGCGTCCAAGGCCGTGAGAATTTTCTCTGCCGCTGCGAGCTGCTTTTCCAGTTCTGTCCTTTGCCGGTTTGTTGCAGCCTTGAACTGGGAGGAGGCATTTTCGGCCTGCACATTCATATGATATAATGACCGGCGGAAGACAACGATCTTCGCTGCCATCGCACTTTCGAATGCGTATTTTTCCCGGCGCAGATCCGCTTCTGAAACTTTCAGCGAGACTACGACCTCTTTCTGCGTTCGATCACCGCAACCGCTGAACATGCACCAGGTCATGACCAGAAGGACCGGTGCGGTCGTGAGTATTCGAATTGTTTTCATCTTGGCTGCTGTTAAGAAAGGGGTTGAGCTTCCGATTCAGCGTTTCGTATTTTCATGAGGCAGCAGCAGTCGAAACTTCATTCCTCGGGAAGCTCAAGCCCTGCGAGCATTTAATCTGTACCGGCTTGCGCTTGCGCCGCCTTTTTCAGCTTGTCGTTCGCGAAAATGGCGACTTCAACGCGCCGGTTTTGCTGGCGACCGTCAACCGTATCGTTTGAAGCGACAGGGTTCGACTCACCCAAGCCGACCGTGGAAATCCTTGCGCCGGGGATACCGAGGCCTTTTTGATAGTCGGCAACAGCTTGCGCGCGGCGTTCTGATAACTTTTGGTTATAGGCGTCCGTGCCTTCGTTATCGGTATCGCCCTCGATGAAAATGTTGGTGTCCGGATACTTATTCAGGATCTTCACCAGACTCTCGATGTTCCCTCTTGCCACCGACTGCAAGTTGGAGGAATTGGTCTCGAAGAGAATACCGGAGTCGAACGTGATCTTGATGCCCTCACCGACGCGTTCGATTTTTGCGTTCTCGAGATCTCGTCTCATCTCCTCGGCTTGCTTATCCATTTGATTGCCGATGATGACCCCGGCCGTGCCGCCCACCGCGGCCCCGATGATCGCGCCGAGGGCGGTGTTCCCGGCCGCGTGGCCGATAGCAGCACCGGCGGCTCCTCCCGCTCCTGCGCCGATCGCGCCGCCCTTGGCTTTATTACTCCAGCCGCAACCCATGCCGGTGCAGAGCAAGGCCGCGCTCAACAAAAGAAAGGCTGTTTTTTTCATGTTATGGATACTCCTGCAAAAGTAAGATATTTTTTGAGGTGAAAATTTCGGATTGAGCAAAATTAGGCCGGCGGCGTCGGTGACGAATGCCTCTTCAGAGCCTTTCTTCGAACCATTCATGCGATCAAAACTCTTGGGAGAGGTCGCGGTGATTTCGGTTACTCGGGCAACAGACATGATTCTTCTACTTTGGCCAAAAGTATTTTTGACTTAGCGTTTGCGTGCAGCTATTCTCTTTTTCATTCCGGCCCGCCCATGTATTCCGGCTGGCTATCATCTTCGGTCAGCGCCGTGGGAGCATTCATCTTGACTGATTGAATACCCGTTTCCACCGCAGTCGTCGAAGAGTATGATTCGCTTTTGCCAATGATTTCGCCGTTCTTTCCCTGCAAGACAAAGTAGGTCTTGCCCTGGACATCTATACGCCGATCATACTGCTGCTCGAAGGAAGCATTCACTTTGACTGAGGCAATGGCCGTATGAGCTGATTGCTTGGCGGTGTAGAGTTCGCTGGTCAAAATGCGTTCGCCGTTGCCAGCCAGCAAGTTGAAGTAGAACTGATCATCCTTGGACTTGGATATCAGAAAGCGTCCGTTCATAGAGACTCCTTGGTTATGGGCATACGCCCGGGGCTTGAGTACATACGGAGAGGCGCGCCAGCTAACGCTGAACTCAGGGACTGCGAAATAGATGCATTCTTTGCAATGTTTACGCCTTCCCTTACCGTCTTGTCACCACCTACAGCGCCGCACTTCTGTTCTGCATTTCAGCCGCGGCTGGAATGACGCGCGCTAAAGTTTCTTTCAATTCCGAAAAACCCGAGGACTTGACCACAGCAGCTATTGCCCCCCAGCTCATCAGAGAATCTTTATGGATCTCATCGGAGTCCGTGGTGATGATGATTGGCACACCGGGCTGCCGTGCGAGTATTTCGTTCATCAATGGCAATCCCCCAATGTCCGGCAGGCTGAGATCCAACACCACGGCGTCTATTTTTTCATGTGACAGCACCTCCAAAGCTTTGGCTCCTGACCCGACCTCCATAATCTCATAGCCATTCCCTCCCAGCATATTCCGACACTGCATGCGTAGAGGAGTCTCATCTTCGACAATTAGAACGCGAGCCAATTTTTGCTCCTGTCTGAAAAACGGGTTGTGTTCTTGATTGTTCATATCCACCAGCAACCGGTGCGCAAGCTTCGCTAGGCTCTCTTAAACTGGCGCAACCCCATCAAGAAAATAACCGCGCCAATGGTCGCAACGATCGAGCTGCCGAGCAACCCAGCCACGGCTGGCGCGTCTAACGTGATTAACAGAAAGCCGCCAAACAGCGCGCCAATCACGCCGGCCACAACATCTCCGACAACGCCAAATCCGTTGTTGACTTTTACGAGCCGCCCTGCCAGCAAGCCGGCAGCCAGCCCAATCGCGACAAACCATAATAAAGAATCCATCGTTTGTTCCTTTTTGAGTGAGACAGACATCCAATTTGATTATCCCGCGATCGCACACATGGCCTCCCGGATCGCGCCCAGAATCGATTGCTCGGAGGGCTCGTCGATGCGCTGCTTGTGCGCGCCGGTTTGATACAAATAAGCGGCTTCACCTTTTGCCGACTGGGTCACGATTTTCAAATACGGATACTTCGCCAGCAATTGCAGGCATATATGCGGGTCCCCGTTTGCTTCAAGCGGCGTGACGATGACCACCCCCGCGCCCGTTGCCTTGACGGCAAGCAAAAGCTCGATGGGATCGAGTACTTCGCCCATGACTTCCATATCCGCCTGGCCCGCAACCATGTATCGGATCACTTCTGATAGCAGCTTGGGCCGACTCGCCAATAGCACTTTGATTTTTGCATTCATTGTTTTCTTCCCGAACAACCGTCCGGACGCTAGTTTGCGCAAGCCCCGCCGTTGTGGGATCAACACAAGCAACAAGCGTCCCTCGATGAGTTGATAGTAATGATTTATGTCAAATCAACGTGAGTAATATCGGTAAGTCGGAAGGGGAATACAATAGACCCAAGGGTTCAAAAAGGGTCTAGGGCAGGACTAGTTCAAGAATGAACCTGGCCAGATTTCTAGAAAGGAAAGTACTGGTACCTAGGCGAAGGAAAGTACTGGTACGATTACTTCTCTTGCAGCAGTTTTCTTTCGCGGGCATATTCCACCGCTTGGAGCCGGTTGTGCAAGTGAAGCTTGTCGAGAATATTATGGACGTGATTTTTTACCGTCTGCGTTTGGATAGAGAGCTGTTGGGCGATTGCCTTGTTGGACAATCCTTCGGCAACCTGGTTAATGATTTCCACTTCGCGCGGCGTCAGTTTGACGGAGCTGAGCGGTATTCTCAGCACGCGTTCGCCGGTCAACTCCGCGATGCGCGAGAAGAGCGAAGCCGTCACCTGCGGCGAGCTGAACGATTCACCGCGGTGGACCGCGTGTATGGTTTCGACCAGCGTGTCAAATGAGGCTTCTTTCAAAACATAGGCGGCGGCCCCGGCCTCGATACTCGTCATGATTTCAACCGCCAAATCACACATGCCGAGTATAATCACCTTGACTTCTGGCGCGTCGCGGTGCAGCGTTTGCGTTACCTCGATGCCGTCTTTGGCCGGCATGCCGATGTCAATCAACGCGACTTCCGGGCGCAGGTCTTTGATTTGTTCGATGGCTTTGCGGCCGCTTGCCGCCGCGCCGATGACGACGAAGCCTTCATGCTCCGCCAGCATGGCAACCAGGCCTTCGCGGAGCAAGCGATTATCGTCCGCAATGAATATGCGAATGGGTTCATTCATACAAAGTCACCTCCGCTATTTGATCGGGCTTTATGACATCGTTTGTTCAATCGCAACGCGTTCAAGCGCAATCATGCTCGCTTCCAAACGCTCCAAATAGCGGTGGCGCAGAAACATGAGGTTTTTGATTTTCGCCAACCGATGGCGCGGCTCGTATTCACATTGAACGGTAACCTGCGTCTGGCGATCCGTCAGTTCTTTTAAATTGAAAACGATTTGATAAAGCTTGGCGTCGCCTTCCAAGATAGACACATTGACAGGCCGCAACGCGAAGCGTTCGCCTTCGAGCCACTCGGTGATCTCAAACTCGATAGCCTGTTCCGAGCCGCCCCAGAGCAAGTGCATTCGCCATACCCCGCCAATATTGGCAGCTGGTCCGGAGACGTGTTCGGTTTTTTTCATGCCTTCCATCCATCGCGACGTCTGCCCAAACTGCCAGGCGATACGCCATAACAATTGGCGTGGTTGCGGCAATGTTTTTTTACTTGAGAGAATCGTCATGTCAGACGAGTGTATGCGAATCAACCGGATCATTGGGATATGCCCACAACAGCATTTCCCATTCCGGCATGTCGTGCAATGGCTCTATCTTGCAATCTGCTTGGCAAGATCGTACCAATATAGTGAAATTATTTTTGAAAAAAATAGCTCGAAAGAATGAAAAAGGCCCTCATTCTTTGGGATGAGGCCAATCGTCAGCTCGTGGGAGATTATCGGGATTGGGCTTTGAAAATACCTGCGGTGTGGGCATAGTTGGAGATTTGAAGGCGCGTGTGCAATGCGAGCTTCTCCAAAATGTTACGCACATGGCTCTTGACGGTGTGGATGGAAATGTGGAGTCTTTGGGAAATTTCGTTATTGCTGAGACCTGCCCCAATCAGCGCCACCAGCTCCTGTTCCCGTTTGGTAAGCCGGGCTTCTGAAGGTCGAGGCGGCGGGTTCGCTTCGTTCGTTCGGGCATTCTTGAGAAATTCATCTACGATCAATTTTGAAACGCTCGGGCTGAAGAATTGCTCGCCGGCAGCCACGGCTTGGACGGCCGCAAATATTTCTTTGCTATCAGCCGTTTTCAGCACGTAGCCGTTGGCCCCGGCCCTGGCTATTTCGTGGATATACTCGGCCTCTTCATGAACGGTGAGAATCAACACCTTGGTGTTGGGGTGGCTTTTCTTGAGCAGGCGCGTCGCCTCGATGCCGTTTACTTTCGGCATGGTGATATCGAGCAGCAGAATATCGGGATGTTTTTTTGCGGCCAGACGTAGCGCTTGCTCGCCATCCGCGGCTTCGCCAACGATGTCAAAGTGTGGAGAGCTGTTGAACAAAGCGCGTAAACCATCCCGCACGACGCTGTGATCGTCGGCGAAAAGAATCTTAATTTTCTTCGTAGGTTTCATGAGATTCCAATGGTATTTCCACATGAATTCTGGTGCCTTTCCGCCGGGCGGATTCCACTCGAAAAGTTCCTCCCAAAAGCTCGGCACGCTCCTTCATATTCAATATGCCCAATTGTTGTCCCGCCGCATGTGGCGCTTTCATCTTTTCCAGGATAAAGCCTTTGCCGTTGTCTTCGATGTCAAGCGTAAGCCCGTTTTGGCGATACGCTAGTTTTACCAAGACTCTGGTTGCTTGCGCATGCTTGGAAATATTGGAGAGTCCTTCTTGCACAATCCGATAGAGCGCGATTCCCCTCGCTGCATCACAAAGCGCAGAGAGAGAATTCATCGCCCGCAGTGAAATGGCAACATGATGGTCTTGGTGAAATTCGTTGCACAACTGCCGCAACGCCTTAACCAAACCGAGGTCATCCAGAGCAGTGGGGCGCAGGTGCAAAGATATTCTTCGCACTTCGGTTATATTCTTGTCAACCTGTTGCTTGATGATCCGGAGTTTGGGCAGCACGGCTTTGTTGCTTTGGCCGAAGGAATTTGCCAGGGCGCCCAAATGTAGCTTCATGGCGCTCAGCCGCTGGCAAACCTCATCGTGGAGCTCGCGGGCGATTCTGTTGCGTTCGGCTTCTTGAGCGGCGAGGATACTTTGACGCATCTTTCTGAGCGCTGCTTCCGCCCTTTTGCGCTCCGAAATATCCTCTACAGTGCCTTCGTAATAAAGCACAGCGCCACGGGCGCCACGAACGGCGCTGGTATTCACCGAATTCCACCGCCTGCTGCCGTCTTTGCGAACGAGCTGGAGCTCAAATCCTTGTACGATGCCGGAGGTCTCGAGCAGTCGCTTGAATTCAAAACGATTTGCCGGATCGACAAAAAGTTGTCGCCGAATCCTGATCAGCTCTTCAGGTGAGTCGTAGCCCAACATGCGGGCCAGCGCGGGATTTGCCGTGATCAAGTGCCCGTCCGGCGTGGTTTGAAAAATGCCTTCAATCGCATTTTCGAAAATATGGCGATACTTATCTTCGCCTTGCTTCTGCAAATCCAACGAGAGCCGGCGCGTGCGCAAACCAATCTCCACCCGTGCCCATAATTCCACTTTCTCGATCGGGCTGATGAGCAACTCGTCAACCGTCTTCCCGAGGTACTGGTGAATTATGCCCAGGTTCTGGCGCGGCGTTACCAGGAGAAAAGGCAGAAAAGTGGACTCCGATTCTCTTCTGCCTTTCACCTGTTTCTGGAGCCGGTGCAAGGCCGGACCATCCAAAATACAGAGATCGAAAACTCCATTTAGGGCCTTATCTGACTTCGGCAGCAATACCTCGTAATACTGCGAAAGCATCGTGGCCAAAAGGCGGCGATTTTCCTGGTGCTCCAGGAAAAGCAAAATTCTGCTCATCATTGTTGCAACAGATGACGAATAACTCCCAGCAACTCTTTCGTGACCAAGGGCTTGATGAGCATACTCTGAGCGCCATGGTCCAAACTCTCTTGCCGAATATCGGCGCTCTGCTTTGGTGAGATGACGATCAACGGGATGCTTTGTTCGCGCAACAACTCGCAGCGTTCCCAGATACTTCGGTCAAAACCGGTGATGTCCACCAGCGCCAGGCCAATTTCTCTTGCCTCTGCCAAGGCTTGATCAAACTCTTCGAGGCTCGACACACCGAGAGCTTGAAATCCATTCTTGCTCAAGAATTCCGTCAGCAGCTTGAGGTTGGAATGGTTTTTATTTATGGTGAGAATAATCGAGGTCTGGTCCTTCATCGTCTATTTCCTATGGTTTTGGTGACGATTCAACCCATTCCGGTAGGCCGCTCAGGATCCCGCGTAGCTCGATCAAGGATTCGCCGATCTTGATGCCATTGCGCGTGATTTCGAACCAGCGCAGCGTTTTCTCAAAGTCGCTCAGCCGTTTCTTCAACACGCCGATTGCCTTGCGCATCTCTCCCTTGAGCTCCAGGTAGCGCATAAATATAATGTTGTCAGCCAGGTAGCTGATGCTGAAATCGGTCGCGCGGAATTGGCCGGTAATCGATTCAACTTCAGCAAGTAAAATGACGGTCAGGCCCATGCTCTGTAAATACTTGCATAGGCCATGGAGGTGGCTGACCAAGTCTCTGCCCCGAAGTGAAAGCTGGTAACCTGAGATGCTGTCAATCATCACCAGGCGTGACTTATGCTTTTTCACATCTCGGCGGACTAAATGGGCGAATTGATCGGGGGTGAATTGTAGAGGCTCTACTTTCTCCAACCTCAGCGCGTTACGCTCCTTCATGGCGCGAGCGGAAATGTTGATGGCGTCACAGCGACGCAAGATGATCTCCACATCCTCGTCGAAGGTGTAGACCAGCGGATAATCACCTCTTGCCGCCGCTGCGTTCATAATCTGCATCCCCAGGGTGGTTTTGCCGACTCCGCTCGGGCCGCTGATGACCGTGATCGTTCCCTGCTCCAGTCCGCCACTCAGCAGTTGATCCAGTTCTGGCACGCCGGAGGGGATCATCTCGACCCCCTGCTTCCATCCCACGGCTTCCGGCAACAACCGGGGGAAGACTTCC
This sequence comes from bacterium, assembly GCA_044869275.1. Lineage (GTDB taxonomy): Bacteria > Zhuqueibacterota > Zhuqueibacteria > Zhuqueibacterales > Zhuqueibacteraceae > JBIOXB01. Next base: position 14,818 of record JBIOXB010000001.1, on the reverse strand, counting down.
ATGCCTTTTGCGTTCAGTTGCATGGAGTGGTGACCACTTTGAAAGCCAGAGCCGCGGATTTTGCTTACTTTGAGCATGCGCTCCTCAGGAGAAAAGAAAAGCTCGATGATCCCATCGCTGATGAATTGCAGGTCGTCGTCAGGAGCCGATACGCTTCCTTCCGAAGTGAAAACCACCGTAGCCTGCCGGTCGATCAGAAAGCGCAGGAAGGAGAGCGCTTGCTTGCGAAACTGGGAGGCTTCCAGAGCTAAATAGCGAAAATGCGTCAAGGCGTCCAGGAAGACGCGCCGTGGTTTAATCGTCTCAATTTGGGCAATTATTTTTTGAGTCATCGGCTGTAGTTCAACTTCCGCGGGTGAAAAGATATCGTAGGCCTCCTCTTTGGCAAAGAACTCCTGGGTCGGGCTGAGGTCGAGAAAGGCGATGCCATTAAGATTCAAGCCGATGGATTCGGCGTTCTTACGGATTTGCGCTTCCGGTTCGGCGAGCGTGAGGAACAAGCCTTTTTCGCCGTTGGCTGCACCAGCGGTGAGAAAATGCAGCCCAAGCGTGGTTTTGCCAGTGCCGGGACCACCTCTCACCATGTAAGCACGTCCAGGGACAAGCCCGCCTTCCAAGATCTCATCAAGACCTGCAACACCCGTTAATAAACGATCGAGAGCTTTTGTTTTCATTTTTTCTCATTCTCGTATGTGCGTACAAAAGCAAGGGTGAATATAAATGGGATATTTTAAATAAAGCTTATTATTTAGTCAAGCCAAAAACTTAGATTTCAACTCGGAGGGAATGATTTCAGGGAGGGTTATTTTTTGATGCGTCGCATAGCCCAGCGAGTTGGCTTCTTGATGATACTCGATGCGCGCCATCAAATCCGTGAAGGAAAAATAAAACAGCTCTTTCATAATTGCCTCGACAGAATCGGTGCCTAATGAAACTTGACGTTCAAAAGAAGGATAACCAGATTCTGGCCTACCTGAATTTTATCAGGATCCACGGCTTATTGCGACGTGACTTCCCAACAAGTCCAACCGGAGTGTTTCGTTTTGTTTTTCAAACGGCCAAAGCGCGGCGGCTGATAATAAACCTCCACACCAACTGAAGGGATTTCCGCGGCCGCGGACGGGCTATCCAAACAATCGCAATACTTTACCGTCACTGGCTGATGAGAATTTTGGAATCGAACGGGTTGGCGACCTTGTAACTCTGGCAGAAAGGGCGCAATGCTCTCAATATCATAGACCGCAAGGGCGATAGAAGTTTGCGTCCACTCCTTAAGCCGCGCAAAAGAGTGCGAGGCCATTTCCTGGGCAAAGGTTTGTACTTCAGAAAATCCGACCTCGCTAAAGCGGCGCAGTGGTTGAATATCCAAATAAGCCAAGTGCAGATCCTCGGGAGAGGCCAGGATATATCGGCTGTAGCGTGCAAGCTCCGCGATGATTCCCGGCGTTCCGCTGTAGCAGGCGGAGAGCACCACCAGATCGAATTTCATCTGATTCGGGTCGACTTCGGATAGCAGGCACGACATTCCCTGCGCGAGCCCGCACACGTTCATGCTTGGGCGTGAACTCTTCTCGTCAAGCTCTGACAGAGCGTGGCCGAAATAGAAAAAGCCGGACACTCTTTCCTCCGAGCTTGGAGCATGATAGATCTTGAAGATTTCAATTTCGCTGTCCAGCTCTGAGAAGTGCGAGCGGCGATGATACGATCCGCTTGCCAACTGCGCGCCGTTGCGAAAATAGTAAAATGAGCCGTCCGGGCGGTCAATGAGAAGCAGCCATTTTCTCTTCGGCTTTTGATGAAAGATGAACACCTCGACACGAGGGCAATTTTTCGCCATCGCAATGGCCTGCCGCAGGATGACCGCGTCGGCCTCGAACCTCATTCCCTTTTGATCGTGATAGGAATAGCTTCCGTCGCCATGGATAAAAAAGACGAGCGTGCTCTTGATCTCGGATTCACGGGGTCCGGAGACAGCCTGGCCCCGCAGGACCCCATAATTTCGATGGCATGAAATGAGAACGAGCGACACGGCCAACAGCAGCGCCATAGCGATCTTCGACTTCATACTATGCTCTTGCAGCGTTTAGGTCCACAGCCAGTCGCCCATTGTTCTTCTGTTTCCATTAAGCGCCCAGAAGCAGAACGAGGAGAATGATGATGATCACAGTCGTCGTCGTGATGACCACGGTCTTTGCGGCCTGTTCCGTGTCCTGGACGACATAATCGGCGAAGTGGTCGAGCTGGGCATCACTGACCGGCTGGTAGTTGTTCAATCCGTTTAGCTCGTCGAATTTGTCCTGGGTGCGGCTGCGCAGCTCTGCCACCAGTTGCAGGTCGCTGGGTGAGAAAGCCGGCATTCGTTCAATTCCATCCGCCGCTTTGAACACTTTTTCAAAACTCCGATTCAAGATTTCTCTCTTTTGGGCCGGATCATTTTGCAGCTTCACCTGGAGAGCAACGCCACTGAAATAGTCCTTCAGTTTATTCTCCACCTTGGCCGCGCCGTTCTGCGCCAACACCGGCAAAGCCATAAGCATACAGCATACCGCCACGAGACTTCGCATCAACCTTGACATGATAAATTCCCTTGAAAAGTGTTCGGTTCAACCTCGGAAAAAAAACTCTTATGTACTCCTAACTCTTACTCATACTCGCTCTTAATTTTGTTGAATAGCGAGTAAGAGTACGCGCAGGAGTAAAATGAGTTCGCCGCGCCCCTTTACGGACGACGTTGGTACTAAAAAAACAGTCCGAGCGCCTTCATCTTTTTCTCAAAAGAATCCCACTCTCGGACTGCGTCGTCATCCTGAACGCCTGTGATTTTCCTTGCCGCGCGACTTCAAACATTGCGGCGGACCCTGAGACCGGTTTTACCTGGGTTGGTTAACGCACCCTGCCACGCCGGAACAGGTTGACGACGGCGAGCAGGATGATGGCGCCCATGAGAGTAACCAGGACCGCCGGCAAACTATAGTTGCCTTGACCGATGGTCGAAATGCCGAACAAGGGCGACAACACAATACCGGCGACGAAAGCGCCGATAATGCCCACCACGACGTTGAGCAGAATGCCCTGCTGCCCATTCGTGTGCATCACGATGCTGGCAACCCAACCTATAAGGCCGCCAACGACGATGTAAACTAGGAAAGCTGTCATGATTTGTGCTCCTAAGATCTTAAGAGAGTGGTCACTGACCGGTCACTTCAAGTGACCGGTCAGTTTTGGATTTTACATTCAGCTATTGCTGAACATGGAATTCAATAGACTAATATCGGCAAGTCAGAAGGGGGATACAATAGACCCGAGGGTTCAAAAAGGGTCTAGGGCAGGACTACTTCAGGAATGAACCTGGTCAGATTCCTAGAGGGGAAAGTACTGGTACCTAGGGGGAAGGAAAGTACTGGTACGATTACTTCTCTTGCAGCAATTTTCTTTCGCGGGCATATTCCACCGCTTCGAGGCGGTTGTGCAGTTGGAGCTTGTCGAGAATATTGTGAATGTGATTTTTTACGGTCTGCGCTTCGATGGAGAGACGCCGGGCAATTTCCTTGTTGGACAACCCTTCGGCAACCAGGTTAATAATTTCCACCTCGCGCAGCGTCAGCTTGACTGAGCTGAGCGGTATTTTCAGCACACGTTCGCCCGCCAGCTCCGCGATGCGCGAGAAAAGCGAAGCCGTCATGCGGGGCGAGCTGAACGATTCGCCACGGCGGATCGCACGGATGGTTTCGACCAGCGTGTCAAATGAGGCTTCTTTCAAAACATATCCCGCGGCCCCGGCCTCGATGCAAGCCATGATTTCAGCCGCTAAATCGGACATGCCGAGAATGATCACCTTGACCTCCGGCGCCTGCTGGCGCAGTGCCTGTGTCACCTCGATGCCATCCTTTGACGGCATGCCAATATCAATCAACGCCACTTCCGGGCGTGAATCCTTGATTTGTTCCAGAGCCTTGTGGCCGCTGGCCGCTGCGCCGATGACGGTGATTCCTTCCTGCTCCGCGAGCATGGAAACCAAGCCTTCGCGCAGCAGGCGATTATCGTCCACGATGAATAGGCGAATGGGCTCTTGCATAACTGGACCCTTCGAGATCATTCCGTGGGAATCTTTTTAAGCGCTGGCCGCGCATTTTTCATTCAACCACGTGCCAAAGGCTTAAAAAGATTCTTCCAGAATGGCGTTCTTGTTGCCACTCTGCATGGAAATATCGAGGGCAACGCTACTATTTGCCACCCTCATTCCAGCTCGCCCTGCAAAGGTGGTCCATGAACGGGCTACCAGGAGCGTCCGCCGCCGCCACGGCGTTCAAAACCGCCGCCACCACCGCCGCCGCGCCTGTTGTCGTTGGTGCGCGGGCGCGCCTCATTGACGGTCAGCGATTTGCCATCCAGATCACGGCCATTGAGCCCGGCCATCGCGGCATCCGCTTCGCTTTTGGTGGGCATCTCCACAAAGCCGAAGCCCTTTGATTCGCCACTGAACTTATCTTTGATAATTTCAATAGAAGCGACCTGCCCAAAGGTTTCAAACAGTTGCTGCAACGCGTCTGAAGTGACGCGGCGTGAAAGATTACCGACGAAAATCTTCATCGAACGATCCTGAAATGAGAGTGAGAAGCATGGGTAAATAGTTTGCAGTGAGAAACAGGTTTCACCAGGAGGGCTGCAGAGAAGTGATGTTCCCGCTCCACAAAACAGAGCCTTGGAAAGCGTGCAAGGAAGTGAGAGTGAGAAGAACTTCGACAAAAGCCGCTGTGTGGTACAGGCAGCATCGCTCCTTTCGAAGCGGCTGCCACACGTGCCCTCGAAATGCCGTGGTTTAACGGTCCTGTCTGGCACGCAAGAACAACGTACAGACAATGTATGAGAAAAACAAGCACCAAAGTAAAAAGATGTCGAGACCGGCCAAGGCACGGGCGGATTAGGGGCTGGTTCCGATATACGTGCCATCCCAATTTACATATTGATTCACCCCGGCGTTGAAGTTCAAACCCCACGCCGGGCGCGTATAAGTGGCAATATTGAATACTGCCAACGTTGCCATGGTCGCACCGGGATCACGGTGTCCGGTGGTGGCATTGAAAATAACCGTGCTGTTGACCCAGCCGGCAGGAATCGGTTGATTGTTCGCCCCGGGAGCTGAAGTTTGTTGCCGTGTACTCGTCGAAGTCGTGCCGTCGTTTCGCACGATTACTTGAAATTCTTCCTGGCGCGAAGGGCTCCACGCCACGATGCTCCAGTTGCCCAAATTGGCCGGCAAGCGGCCATCGACTATGACTTGTGCACCCATGATATTGTGCAACTGCGCGTCATTGGCGAAATTGGTGATCAGTGGCTGCGCAATATCGCGGGCCCAGAATGCCGAGCCGTCGTAAGGACTCCCCGGCCTGGTCACTGGTGCGGGCTGGTTGCAATTGGAGCCCAGCAAAACAAAAAAAGCGAAGCTCAGGCTCATCGCGGAAAGCATTTTTCGTAACATGATCGTTTCTCCTTGATGCATGTTTTTACACGTTACACGTTTCACCTTACACGTGTAAAGTGTAACGTGTAAAATTTAGAGCGAAGATGCCAACTACAGCGCCTGAAATTTTTCGCGCAAATTTGCCCAGGTTTCCCACAGGCCTTCTGAGATGACTTTCATGTGGGCGGTCACCGGCATGAAATTCGTGTCCGCGTTCCAGCGCGGCACAATATGAAAATGCAAATGCGAATCAATGCCTGCGCCGGCCACCGCACCGACGTTCATGCCGATATTGAAGCCTTGCGGCGCACACGTGCCTTTCAGCGCGGTCGCGGATTTTTGCAATAGCGCCATCAATTCCAGATTCTCCTCCGGCAGGAGACCGTCCAACTCGGCGACATGGCGATAAGGCACGATCAGCAAATGCCCGTTATTGTAGGGATATTTATTCATGATCACAAACGCCAGCTTGCCACGATGCACGATCAAGTTCTCGCGATCCTGCGCCTGCTTGGGTTTGTCGCAAAAGATACAGCCTTTTTCCTTGGGGCCGAGGATGTACTCCATGCGCCACGGCGCCCACAAGATGTCGGTTTTCCGGTCGTCCATAAAATTGAAGTATGGGATTGATGGATTGTTGGATTCCTGGATCGATGGTTGATTGGAGACATAAGATTTTTCCAGCAATCCAATAATCCAGCAATCCAATTAACCAGAAATCCCTCAATCCACGTTGGGCTCAACTGCCCTGTGCCTTCGCGTCGTCGTATTCCTTGATCAGCTTGTCGGCCTGGTCGCGCGGTACTTCTTCGTAGTGCGCGAACTTCATGCGATACACGCCGCGGCCTTGGGTCATCGAGCGCAGCTTGGTGGAATATTTCGCCATTTCCTTTTCCGGCACCAGAGCGCGGATCACTTGATTCTTGCCGCGGCCCTCCATGCCCAAAATCTTGCCGCGATGCCCGGAAAAATCGCCCATCACGTCGCCCATGTATTCGTCCGGCACCATGACTTCCACTTCGACGAAGGGCTCGAGAATCACGGGCTTGGCCGCGCGAAAACATTCGCGGAAGCACATGCGGCCCGCGGTTCTGAAGGCGTTTTCGTTGGAATCCACCGGATGCATTTTACCGTCGTGGAAAATAATTCTGACATCGGTTACCGGGTAGCCGGCAATCACCCCGCTTGCCATGATTTCCATAATGCCTTTTTTCACCGCGGGGACGAAGCGTGCGTCCACCGCACCGCCCACGATGGCGCTCACGAATTCCATTTTGCCGCCCCAGGGCAAATCCGTGATTTCCGATCCTCGGATGGTAAACTCATCGGGATAGGGCGCGCCCGCACGATAGGTTTCCATATAAAAGTGCACCTCGCCGAACTGGCCGGCGCCGCCGGTTTGTTTTTTGTGGCGGTAAAATTCCTTGGCATGGGCGCGAATGGTCTCACGATACGGAATTTTGGCTTCGAGCATATTCACCTCGACGCCATATTTTTCCTTCAAGCGCTTGACGATCATGCCCAGATGCAATTCGCTTTGCCCGCGCAACAGCACTTGATGCAATTCCGGATCGATGCGCACGCTGAATGCGGGATCTTCCTCGTGCAGCGCATGCAAGCCCGTGGACATCTTGTCTTCATCGCCCTTGGTTTTCGGCTCGATGGCGATGGTCATCAGCGGATCCGGGAAAACGATGCGGGGCAGCAGCATGGGGTCCTTTTTGTCGCACAGCGTGTCCCCGGTATGCGTGCCGCGCAATTTCACCACGGAAACGATATCACCGGCGTGCACCGGTGCGATTTCCGCGCGCGTCTTGCCGTTCATGCTGTAAATCTGCCCAATCTTTTCCGAAGCCTGGCGTGTCGCGTTGAAAATCTCCGTGTTGGGCGCGGCTTTGCCGGCGAACACGCGAAAGAAGGACATTTCGCCCAAATGCGCCTCGGAAAGAGTTTTGAACACCAGCGCGGTGAAAGGCGCGTCGTCCGTGATTTTGCGTTTGGGGGGCGGCGCTGCGCCTTCCGCTTGCCCCGCGATCTCGCCGCGGAAATTCGGCGCCGGACAATATTCCACAATGAAATCCAGCAAGCCCGAAACGCCCGCGGCTTGGGTGGCCACCCCCGCCAGCATGGGAAAGAGCATGCGCTTGGCAATGCCGGCGCGCAAGCCTTGTTTCAACTCCTCCGCCGAAAGCTCGCCCGCTTCAAAGAATTTTTCCATCAACTGGTCGTCGGCTTCGGCCGCGGCTTCCATAATTTGCTCGCGCAGTTTTCCCACTTTTTCTTGCGCAGAGGCGGGAATCTCTTTGACGGCGAATTTGCCTGAGGCTTGATAGCTGAACAATTTCATTTGCAGCAAATCGACGTATTCCGTTGCATTCAGCGGCAAAACCACGGGCACGACGCGGTTGCCGAAGGTATCGCGCGCACTGTTGAGCACGCGGTCAAAGTTGACATTTTCTTTGTCCAGCCGGTTTACAAAAAAGAGGCGGGGTAAATCATACTCTTCCGCGAGTCGCCAGGCGGTTTCCGCGCCGAGCTCGACCCCCTGCTGCGCATTGAGCACCAAGAGTGCAATATCAACGGCGCGCATGCCGCCGCGCACCTCACCGATGAAATCGGAATAGCCCGGCATGTCGACGAGATTGATTTTATGATCCTTCCAGCCGCAGTGCAAGATCGAAGCGAAGATCGAGTTTTTGCGCTCGATCTCATCGTGGTGATAATCGGAAACGGTGCTGCCGTTGTCAACGGAGCCCATGCGTTGCGTTTCCCCGGAAACAAACAGCATGGCTTCCGCCAGCGTGGTTTTGCCGGAAGTGGCGTGCGAAGCCAGGCCGATATTGCGCAGATGATCCGTGCTATATTCCTTCACCTCAAACCTCCCGAATGTTTTTTGGTAGCTGGTTTGATCTCATGGCGAATGAGGGCAAAACGATTGCTGGCTTAGCTTGCGCTCTTTTCCCGCAGCACGCGCTTCAAGATTTTACCGGTTGGGCCGTGCGGCAATTCCGGGCAAAATTCGAAAGTGCGCGGGCATTTGTATTTCGGCAAGCGCGCTGCGCAGAATCCATACAGTTCTTCTTTGGATACGGTGCAGTGCGGCCGCAACACGATGAATACTTTGACTTCTTCCCCGAGCACACGATCGGCAATGCCAATCGCGGCACACGAACTGATCGCCGGATGCAATGCCAGACAGCGCTCCACTTCTTGCGAGAAAACCGGAAAGCCACCCTTCATAATCACGTCGTTTTTGCGATCGACGAGATAGAGATAGCCGCTGGCATCCAGCCAGCCGACATCCCCGGTGTACAGCCAGCCTTCGCGCAGCGCCGCCTGCGTGTCTTGCGGGCGATCGTGATAATGACTCATGATGGCGTTTCCGCGCACCACGATTTCACCGCATTCGCCGGGCGGCAACTCGTTGCCGTTCTGATCCATGATCGTGACTTCAAGCCCCGGCAATTGCTTGCCGACGGAAACGGGTTTGATGGTGATGTCGGGCCGGTTGCAGGTAATCAACGGGCTGCATTCGGCAATGCCATAACCTTCATAGACCGGCTTGTTGAAGAAGTTCCGCATTTGTTCGCGCAGCGCTTGTTCCAGGGGTGCCCCGCTGACGAAAAAAGCTTGCAACGAGGTCAGATCCTGGCCATGCGCCGGCGCGGAGGATTCCGGCACGTGCGGCGTGCCGTCGTAGGCGAGGCCTTCGAGCAACAAGCGCAGCATCGCGGGCACGGCGGCGAAATGCGTCACGCGCTCGCGTGCGAGCGTCGCGATCACCTCCGTGGCATTGAGGCGCGGCATGAGCACACAACACGCTCCTGCCGCCAGCGACAAGTTCATGGTCAACATCTGTCCCAAGCCGTGAAACAAAGGCAGGGCCGCGGCAAAACGATGTCCGTGATGGACCGCAAAAGCTTCCCAGCAGGACAACACCGCGGCGGCCAGGCCCGCATGCGTGTACACCGCGCCGCGCGGGGGAGCGTTGATACCGGCGGTATAAAAAATCGCGGCCGGTTCTTCTCCCGCCAAGGCGGGGCGCGCCGGATGCGGCGAAGATTCGGCAATCAATTTGGTCAGATCGAGCAGCACATACGGCTTCACGTATTCACTCAACGCGGCGGTAAGATGGCCGAGCAGAATGAAGGTCTGGCACGATTCAACTTTGCGGGCGACCGGCAAAAGATGGCGGCCAAAGCCTTCCCATGTGATCACGCCTTGAATGTGCGCATCGCGGAGGACATATTCGAGCTCGGCTTCGCGCAACAGGATATTGACGGGAATCACGACCGCGCCCAAAGAAAGCAGGGCATAATAGGCGATCGGGAATTGCGGCAAATTGGGCATCATCAGCGCCACGCGATGCCCGGGCTTCACTCCGATGCGCGACAACCCGGCAGCCAGGCGGCTCACGATGTTTGAGAAATACGCATACGTCAGCCGCGTATCGCCATAAACGAAAGCATCCGCATTTTCAAATCTTGCCGTGGAAGCATCCAGCAGATCCACTATCGAACGTGCCACCATAGGTATGCGCAGCGGAAATGGGATTCGTTAATCAAGGAAATTGAGGTGGGAGAACGAGAGACATGATCATGGTTCGGGGCTTCGCTTGCTCGTGGCATGCGCCCGCTTCGAAGGCCGGCAATTCGGACCATCAGAAACCCGTGGGCAAGCAGCTTCGATTCAAGTCTTCGCCAAGCTATGCGCTACTCCCGCGATTGTTTGAACGTTTCAAAACTGGAATTGGTGAGAATGAAATGCCTTTAACCGTGCGACAAGTCGCAGTGAGTATAAAACAAAGGGCCTAAATAGTCAAGGGAAAAATCCTGGCGCTCGCGCAGTATCTTGAGCTGCAGGCTTTGCGGGACTCGGGAACGCTCGCACGGCGGGAAGAAAAGCGCAGAGGGCACGATTCAGAATTTCTCCGTGCCCGCAAATCTTCTTCAGTTCAGCGCCTCTGCCGGTAGATATCGGACTAAGGTGAATATTCTCCCGGCGATAATATGCTCAAAGTGAAATTATTGACAGCCTGCGCTGCCACTTTTTGGTGGTCTTGTTTCAACGATGTGCCGCACGAAAATCCGCTCGACCCCGGCTCCGAATTATTCGTGAGCACGGGTTCCTTGCGCGGGCAGGTCACGACCTTTTATCAGCCTTATCGGCCGGTGCGCGGGGTGATGTTGGAGCTTTGGCCCAGCAATCTCACCACCATCTCCGATACCGCCGGCCTCTTCGTTATTCGCAATGCGCCGGTCGGTGAATATCTGCTTTATGCCCGCCATAAGAATTATGCCGGCGATTCCACACGCGTGATCATTCAGCAGGAGAGTCCGGGGCGCGTCAATTTCCTGCTGGACGCTTTGCCGCAGGTGCGGCGCGTGACCGGCCGGACTTTTCATGTCGGCAATTTGCGGCCGGAAGACGAGGTGGATTATGCGCTGTTCGAAGTGCAGGCCGATGACCCCGACGGTCCGGCGGACATTGCGCGCGTCCTCCTGCAGATTCCCAGCATCGACAGGACCGACTCTCTGCGCGAAACTTCGCAAGCCGGTGTTTATGATTTCAAGCTGTTCGGGACGGAGCTGGCGAACGGCCGCTTGCACAGCATTTTGGGGCGTGAGATCCTGTTCACGGCGGTGGATCGTTTGGGCAAGCAGCCTGAGCCGAAAAAACTAATTCTTTTTCGCATTATCGATCAAGAGCCGGAAATCCTCTCGCCCAAAGATCGCGCGGCCGCCGATTCGACGAAACCGTTGCTGAAATGGAAACTCTTCAGCGCCGTGTTCCCATTCACCCACGGCATACGGGTGGAAAGAATCGTCGCCGGTATTCCGGCCCTGGCTTGGGAAAAGAGCGGTCTCGAAAGTACGGTCGCGGCCGTGCGCGTGGACAAGGTTTTGGCCCCAGGCGAATATCGCTGGACCGTCAGCGTGACGGATGAATTCGGCAACACCAGCACTTCCACGCCGGCGGCGTTTGTGGTGCCATGACCATGAAAGCTTCCGCCCTTACGCACCAAGGCGTTGCCGCCGCGCTGCACGCGCTCACGCGCATCAGCGCGATCATCAACACCACGCGCGAGTTGGATCCGCTTTTGGAAAAGATCATGGACATTGCCGTGGAGACCCTGGGTGCGGAACGCGGATTCATTCTGCTCCTCAACGAACAGGGCGAATGGCAGCCGCGCATTGCGCGCAATATTTCGGCGGAAAATATCCGCGATATCGCCCAAATCTCCAACAGCGTGGTGCAGCGCGTGTTGCGCGAGGGCGAATCCCTCATCGCCTACGATGCGCAAATCGACGAGCAGTTGCGCGAATCCGAAAGCATCATCCTGAACCGCATTCAATCCGTGGCGTGCGTGCCGCTGGCGATCAAGCAAAAAACCATCGGCGCGATTTATCTCGATAGCATCGTGCAGCGCAGCGGGTTCACCGAATCCAGCATTCCTTTTCTCACCGCGTTCGCGCATCAAGCCGCGATCGCCATCGAAAACGCGCAATTGTACGAGGCGCTGCGTGAGGAAAACCGCCACTTGCGCCAGCAAGCGCGCGCGGCCAGCGGATTCAGCGAGATCATCGGCCAGAGCCCGAAGATGAAAGCCGTGTTCGACACGGTCAACAGCGTGCTGGATTCCGACGCCACGGTTCTCATTCAGGGCGAAAGCGGCACGGGCAAGGAATTGATTGCGCGTGCACTGCATTACCACGGCGCACGCCGGGAGCGGCCGTTCATCGCGTTGTTCTGCGGCGCGCTGCCGGAGACGCTGCTGGAGAGCGAATTGTTCGGCCATAAGAAGGGCGCATTCACCGGCGCCATCGCCGACAAGAAAGGCCTATTCGAGGCCGCGCATGGCGGCACTTTTTTTCTCGACGAAATCGGCGATCTTTCGCCGAATTTGCAAACGCAGTTGCTGCGCGTGCTGCAAGAAGGCGAGGTCAAGCGCGTGGGTGAAACGCACGTGCGCCGCGTCGACGTGCGCGTGATTGCGGCCACCCATCGCCATTTGCCGGAATGGATCAGACAGGGAAAATTTCGTGAAGATTTGTTTTATCGCTTGAACGTGATCAACATTTCCCTGCCGCCGTTGCGCGACCGCGTGAAGGACATACCGCTGCTGGCGCAACATTTTCTCGGAAAATATGCGGCCAAGAACCGCAAAGAAATTGCCGGATTCACCGCCGAAGCCCTGGATCAAATCACCGGCAACTCGTGGCCCGGCAATGTGCGAGAATTGGAAAACACCATCGAACGAGCCGTGGTGCTGGCGAAAGATAGTTACATCGCCGCGGCGGATTTGCGGCTCATGGAGGCCCAGCAAGAATTGCCGCTTGCGGCAAACTTGACGCTGCGCGAGATGGAGCGCCGGCTGGTGAAAAAGACCTTGGAGGAAGTGGAGTTCAATATTTCGCAGGCCGCCGAGCGCCTCGGCGTTTCGCGGCGCTGGATTCACTATAAATTGAAGCAATGGCAAAATGGTCAACCTTGAAGGTTACGAGATCTTTGCCGAGCTCAAGCGCGGCCCTTGGGTCGCGATTTACAAAGCTTTCGAAGCCCGCCGGCAGCGCACCGTGCTGGTGAAGATGCTGCTGCACGCGGATGCGCCTGCTGCCGTGCAAGCGCAGCTGGGCGTGGAAAGCGACTTGCGCCTGTACTTGTCACACCCCAATTTGCGCGCGGTTTATGATTCCGGCCGGGCAGCGGACCGTGCGTTTTTGGTGCTGGAATATGTCGAAGGCCCCACGCTCGCGGAATTGATCACGCCGCATCTGCCGATCGAGCTGTGCGCGTGGATCGCAAAGGAAGTGGCGAAAGCACTGGCCGCCATTCATCGCTACGGGCTGTTGCACCGCGACGTCAAGCCGCAAAACATTTTCATTTCACAAAATGGCGAAGTCAAGCTTGGCGATTTTGGCCTGGCAGTCGATTGCAGCGAGGTCGGCGCGAATTTGGCCGGCACTCCCGCTTATTTCTCTCCGGAATTGATCCTCGGGCACAGCCCTTCCGCGCGCAGCGATCTGTTCTCGCTGGGCGCGGTGCTGTATGAGATGTTGACCGCGTCGCCGCCATTTGCCGACCACACCACGCCGGCCATTTTGCATCGCATCGCCAACCTGGAGCCGCTGCCGCCGGAAAAACTGCGGCCGGAGATTCCTGGCGAGCTCGCGACCTTGTGCCGGAAGTTGCTGTCCAAGAATCCGGAACAGCGTTGCCGCGACGCCGATGAAATCACCGCGGAGCTCACGCGGTTCGAGCAGAAATATCAACTCAAGCTTGCGCCTCAAAAATTGGCGCAATTTCTCCATCAGCCCGAAACCTATGTGCGCACGGAATTCTCCGCCCACACGGCGCCGGCCTCTCCGCCCTCATCCTCGCCGCGGTTAAACGCGGAGAGGTTTGCTCCCCTCGCAGCAAAGCGCCGGTTCGTACCCATGTTGTTCGCGGCCCTGTTGGTGTGCGGATTTATTTTGATGAATTTTGAAAACAAGGCAACGAAGAATTCGCCGGTCGCACCCGCAGCCCGGATACAGCTTCCACGCGCCCGGATCGAATCGGAATCAGTGGCAACATTGGCGCTGAAGGCAAAGCTGCGTGCAGCGCATCCCACCAAAGAGATCTTACCGGAAAAAATTGCCCCGCTCGCGCCAGCTTCGCAAAACCGGATGCGATCAGCGCCGGAGCCTCACGTGAATCACGCCGCGACGCTTTCAGATTTGGTCATGAAAGAAAAACTCCACACGCCCAGTGTGTTGTTGCTCAGCGAGCCACGCGCCCGGGTATTCGTGGAAAATGATTCCCTCGGCCTCACCCCCGTACGGTGGACGCCCGCGCGCGCTGATCAAGTTTACGAAGTGCGTTTTGTCTCGCCCACCCTGCCCCAAGTCAATAAACTGATCGCGGCCGCCATTCTCGAAACCGACACCCTGGCACTCAATTTATGGAAAGAGTTTGCCTACTTGGAGATCGCAGTTTATCCCTGGGGCGAAATATGGATGGACGGCAAGCCGGTGGATACCACGCCTCTTGCCGCACCCTTGACCCTTACCCCCGGCTTGCACGAACTCGATATTCGCCACCCGCAACTCGGGATACGGAGCTCGCGTTTGATCCTCACCAAAGGCGATACCCTGCGCAAAGTCGTCAACCTGCTTGCGCCCGTGCCTTGAATTCGCCCCGCTGTCCCCGCCGTTTGTCTTAACCCGCTAACAGAATCCGCAGCCCGAGGCATTGGCGGCTATTGTATCTCTTGATAGATTGCCAGGTCAGGTGAGTCATCTTATTGCTGTTTGGCGCAGGCATGAGGCGCAGACTGATTCGAAAATGTAAAAAGTGGATTCCGGCGCTGGCATT